>NZ_JAPEMB010000001.1:3167500-3788304 GCF_026343125.1 Streptomyces sp. NBC_00094
CTGTCGGCCGTGCCGGAGCGGCTGTGGCTGGAGATACGTCAGTACTTGACGCGGGCGCGTGAGCTGGACCCGTTCGTGGGTCGGCGGCTCGCGGAGCGGCTGGCCGACGAGCTGGTGGCGCGGACCGGGACGCCTCCGCCGCCGGGAGTGCCTGCCGACGCGTATCTGGCGGGGGTGGTCGCGGAGCGGCAGGCTCGGGATGCGCGGCGGGCCTTCTCGTCGGTGGAGTCGGCGGCGGGGGCCGGGGCCGAGGTGTCGGCCGGAGGTGTCGCTCCGGTTGTGCCGCATGTCGTGCCGACTGTGGTGCCGGCTGTGGTCGCGGAGGAGAGCCGGGGACGGGGGACCGGGTTCGCTCCGCCCGGCTGACGGTCAGGGGAAGACCGAGGGCGGGGTTTCGAGGTCTTCGAGTTCGATGCCGGGGGCGGACAGGACCACGTCGCCGGCGATGTGGACGGTGTGCCGTTCGCCTGTGTCCAGGGTGCTGACCTGGTACTCGTCGACCGTCAGGGGTCCGTTGTCAGTGGCGTGCGCTTCACTCTTCAGCAGGGCCCAGGACTGGTCGACCGTGAGGGGGGCGAGCACCGGATCCGTGAAGGCGACGAGCCTGAGACGGGTCTCGGGGGAATCGGGGGTGAGCCGCAGGAGTCGCGTGATCGCGACGAGGAACGCCGGGGACGTGCCGGTGAAGGCGTGGGCGCGCACATTGCCTTCGGTGGCGTGGGTTCCGGTGGGGTCGGTGCGGACCCAGGTCACGCCGTCGATGGCCGCGCCGCGGACCTGCCAGCTCGCGGCGTGGAGTTCGAGGCGGATGGGGCGGCCGAGTTCGTCGACGGCCAGGTCGACGGAGCCCTGGTGGTCGCCGGAGGGCGTGACGGTCTGGGAGACGTAGCGCCAGCCGGAGGGGCCGGGGGCGCAGTGGAAGTGCTCTTCACCGAGGGGGGTGTGGTCGTGCGGGTCATGGAGCGAATATCGGCCGCGGGGCATGGGTCAGTCCTCGGGAGGGGGCGCTTCCAGGAGCGGTGGTACGAGACGGGGCAGGCCCCCGGCACGGGGGTGCGGGGGCCTGCCTGATTCCTCTACGGGTGTCCGGGGCGGTTGCGGTTGCGCGTCAGTGCGCGGGCGCCGCCGTCCGGGGCATCAGTAGCGGTAGTGGTCCGGCTTGAACGGGCCCTCGACCGGGACGCCGATGTAGGCGGCCTGCTCGGGGCGGAGGGTCGTCAGCTTGACGCCGAGGGCGTCGAGGTGGAGACGGGCGACCTTCTCGTCCAGGTGCTTCGGCAGCGTGTAGACGTCGGTCGGGTACTCCTCCGGCTTCGTGAAGAGCTCGATCTGGGCCAGGGTCTGGTCCGCGAAGGAGTTCGACATGACGAAGGAGGGGTGGCCGGTCGCGTTGCCGAGGTTCAGCAGGCGGCCCTCGGAGAGGACGATCAGGACCTTGCCATCGGGGTAGGTCCAGGTGTGGACCTGCGGCTTGACCTCGTCCTTGACGACACCCGGGGTCTTGGCGAGGCCGGCCATGTCGATCTCGTTGTCGAAGTGGCCGATGTTGCCGACGATCGCCTGGTGCTTCATCTTGGCCATGTCGGCGGCCATGATGATGTCCTTGTTGCCGGTCGTGGTGATGAAGATGTCGGCGGTCTCGACGACGTCCTCAAGGGTGGCCACCTGGTAGCCGTCCATGGCCGCCTGGAGCGCGCAGATCGGGTCGATCTCGGTGATGATCACGCGGGCGCCCTGGCCGCGCAGCGACTCCGCCGAGCCCTTGCCGACGTCGCCGTAGCCGCAGACGACGGCGGTCTTGCCGCCGATGAGGACGTCGGTGGCGCGGTTGATGCCGTCGATGAGGGAGTGGCGGCAGCCGTACTTGTTGTCGAACTTCGACTTCGTCACCGCGTCGTTCACGTTGATCGCGGGGAAGAGGAGCGCGCCGGCCTGGTGCATCTCGTACAGGCGGTGGACGCCCGTCGTGGTCTCCTCGGTCACGCCGCGGATCTCGGACGCCAGCTGGGTCCACTTCTGCGGGTTCTCGGTGAGGGTGCGGTTGAGGAGACGGAGGATGTAGCCGTACTCCTCGCTGTCCGCGGTGGCAGGGTCCGGGGCGGAGCCGGCCTTCTCGAACTCGACGCCCTTGTGGACGAGGAGGGTGGCGTCACCGCCGTCGTCCAGGATCATGTTCGGGCCGCCGGTGGGCGTGTTCGGCCAGGTGAGGGCCTGCTCCGTGCACCACCAGTACTCCTCCAGGGTCTCGCCCTTCCAGGCGAAGACCGGGACGCCCTGGGGGTTCTCCGGGGTGCCGGTCGGGCCGACGGCGATGGCCGCGGCGGCGTGGTCCTGGGTGGAGAAGATGTTGCAGGAGGCCCAGCGGACCTCGGCACCGAGCGCGACCAGCGTCTCGATGAGGACGGCGGTCTGCACGGTCATGTGCAGGGAGCCGGTGACGCGGGCGCCGGCCAGGGGCTGCTGCTCGGCGTACTCGCGGCGGATCGACATCAGGCCGGGCATCTCGTGCTCGGCGAGGGTGATCTCCTTGCGGCCGAAGACGGCCAGGGAGAGGTCGGCGACCTTGAAGTCCTGATGGGCGGCAGTCGTCATGACTGTGCTGCTCCTCATGTGTTCGGGGTGCGAGGGTCGGTTGAGGCGCCTGGCACCACGGCAGGGCCCTGGGCACACGAATGCCCGGGTGTTCCACGGTGCCGTCGTCGGAGGCCCTCTCTCCCTCGGCCGGTCCTTCCGGACCGCCCGACCGCCATCAGCAGCGACGTCTGGCTGATCTCGAATCTACACCGGAGGGTGCGGCGGGCCACAGTCCGCATGGGGGGTGGTTCGGGGTCGTTCAGGGTCGTACGGGAGGGTTCAGGACGGTTCCCGGCCACTTCCCGGCCTGCGCCGGTCCGTGGTGGCCGGTTCTGGCTGGTGCGCGAAGGCCCCCGGGACCGGGGGGTCGCGGGGGCCTCGTGGTGGTGACGGTGGTGGGGCTCGGTGGCCTCGCCGGGGTGGGCTCAGTGAGCCGAACCGCCCGGCGTCTTGGCCGGGTTCTCGCCGGTCGCCGCTGCGGTCTCGCTGTAGACGTCCGGCTCCAGGTAGATCACCCGGGCGATCGGGACGGCGGCGCGGATGCGCTCCTCGGCGGCGTTGATGGCGTTCGCCACCTCGGTCGCCGTGTCGTCGTGCCGGACGGCGACCTTGGCGGCGACGAGCAGCTCCTCGGGGCCGAGGTGCAGCGTACGCATGTGGATGAGGCGCGTGACGGTGTCTCCGTCGACGACGGCCGCCTCGATCTTCCTGACCTCGTCCACGCCGGCGGACTCGCCGAGGAGGAGCGACTTGGTCTCGGCGGCGAGCACGATCGCGATCACGATGAGCAGGATGCCGATGCAGAGGGTGCCGATGCCGTCCCAGACGCCGTCGCCGGTGCCGAGGGCGAGGCCGACGCCGGCGAGGGCCAGCACCAGACCGACGAGCGCGCCGAGGTCCTCCAGGAGGACGACGGGGAGCTCGGGGGCCTTCGACCGGCGGACGAACTCCTTCCAGGAGAGACCGCCGCGGACCTCGTTCGACTCCTTGATGGCGGTACGGAAGGAGAAGGACTCGGCGATGATCGCGAAGACGAGGACGCCGACCGGCCAGTACCAGGCCTCGATGGGGTGCGGGTCCTTGATCTTCTCGTAGCCCTCGTAGATGGCGAACATGCCACCGACGGAGAAGAGCACGATGGAGACGAGGAAGGCGTAGATGTAGCGCTCGCGGCCGTAGCCGAAGGGGTGCTGCGGGGTCGCCTCGCGCTGGGCCTTCTTGCCGCCGAGGAGCAGCAGCCCCTGGTTGCCGGAGTCGGCGAGCGAGTGGACGCTCTCCGCGAGCATCGAGGACGACCCACTGAAGAGGAACGCCACGAACTTGGCTACGGCGATCGCGAGGTTGGCGGCGAGTGCCGCCACGATCGCCTTGGTTCCGCCTGACGCGCTCATGGGTGTACGTGGTCCCTTCGTCGGTGCTCCGGCTCTGCTGCCGCGGTTCGGCCGGTCATTGTCGCATCAGGCCACGACGGTCGCGCGAAAGACCGTACCCGTACCGGAGAGTTCGGTGCTCTCGCCCGCCGGGACGAAGACGGACTCACCGGGGGCGAGGGTGATCTCGCCCGCCTTCGGGCGGCCCGAGACGGCGAGCAGGATCTGCGGGGCGGGGGTGGTGACGTCGGTCGGGGCGGCGCCCTCCGCCCGTACGAAGCGGGAGAGGCGGAACTCGTCGATCGGGGTGTCGTAGACCTCCTCCCCCGACGGGGACGCCTCGGGACGCAGGACGCCGGCGTCGTTCGGTTCGAAGCGGACGACGCGCAGGAGTTCGGGGACGTCGACGTGCTTGGGGGTGAGGCCGCAGCGCAGCACGTTGTCGGAGTTGGCCATGATCTCGACGCCCATGCCGTCGACGTAGGCGTGCGGGACGCCGGCCCCCAGGTAGAGCGCCTCCCCCGGCTGGAGGACGACGTGGTTGAGGAGCATGGCGGCGATGACGCCGGGGTCGCTCGGGTAGTGGTGGGCGAGGCTCGCGAACGGGGCGTGGGCACCGCCGAGGCGGTCGGCGGCGGCCGCGGCCTCGGCGACGGTGTGGGCCATCTCCGTGGGATCGGCGGTGAGCAGGGCCGTCAGGACCTCGCGGAGAGCGGCCTCTTCGGGGTGGGCGTGGAGCAGGTCCACGTACGGCTTGAGGGAGTCGACGCCCAGCGCGGCGATGAGGTCGGCGGACTCGGCGGGCACGCGGAAGCCGCACAGTCCCTCGAAGGGCGTGAGGGCGCAGATCAGTTCGGGCTTGTGGTTCGCGTCCTTGTAGGTGCGCTGCGGGGCGTCGATGGGGATGCCCGCCGCTTCCTCCGCGGCGAAGCCCGCGCGGGCCTGGGCCAGGTCGGGGTGGACCTGGAGGGAGAGCGGGGCGCCGGCGGCGAGCACCTTGAAGAGGAAGGGGAGGCGGGGGCCGAAGGTGGTGACGGCCCGCTCCCCCAGTTCGCGTACGGGGTCGGCGGCGATGAGCTCGTTGAGCGGGCCGCGGTCGGTGCGGGAGGGGGCGCCGGGGTGGGCGCCCATCCACAGCTCGGCCTGGGGCTCACCGGTCGGGGCGGTGCCGAGGAGCTCCGGGATGGCCGTCGTGGATCCCCAGGCGTAGGGGCGGACGGTGTTGACGAGGCGGTCCATGATGCCTGCCAGCTCCTCGGGGTGGTGACGGATGGTGAGGGGGTCGGGTGACAGGGGATAGGTGACAGGGGGTGGGTGACGGGTGGGTTTCGGGGTGGTGACGGGGTGGGTGTCGCCGTGGTGACGAGGTGGGGGAATGGGTGGGGCGGGAGTGAGGTGGGGGTGCTGTGCGTCAGTGGCTGTGGTCCGGGTGGCCTGGGGTCGCCAGGGCCAGGTAGACCGCGGCGAAGTCGGTCACGGCGAGCAGTTCCGCCAGGGTCTCCAGGTCGCCGCCCTCCTCCGGTTCCAGTTCGCTGATCGCCGTCTCGTGGCTGAGCGCCAGTTCGCGGGCGGCCGGAGCAGCCGTCAGGCCTCCGGCCGGGCGGTCGCGCAACAGGACCACCCTGGCGCGCAGCGCCTGCTGCTCCTCCACCCGGTCCCGGAAGAAGTCGTCCGGGTCGGCCCCGGCCGCGAAATCGCCGGCGAGCAGCACTCCGTGCGCGGGCAGTGCCTCCGGGAGTTCCGCGGCGAGGGCCGGCAGGCCGGCGAGTTCCGCCAGGACCGTGGCGAAGCGGCGCCCCGCCGCGCCCGCCGCGTTGCCCTCGGTCCAGATCAGCGGGAGCGAGTCGGCGAGTTCGGCGGCGAGCGTCTTCGCCGGGTTGCTGTACGTGGCGATGGCCGGGCCGCAGCGCTCCGCCGTCCGGTCGAGGCGGTCGGCGACCTTCTCCAGGGCCTCCGGCGGCGCGTCGATCAGGCCGACCCGGTCGAGGAGGGCAAGGAGCGGGGTGAACAGGGCCCACAGTTCGCCGGGGCTCGCCGCGAGGCTCTCCGCGTACTCGTCGGGCGACTCGTTCGGGGCGGTGGCCAGCGGGACGAACAGTCCGTGCGAGCCGCCCACCGCCTCGGCGAGCGGGGAGGCCTTGGGGGCGACGGCCACGACCGTGATGCCGCGGCGGTACGCCTGCTCGGCGAGGAGCGCGAGGCCGGGTTCCGAGCCGTCGGTGGTGGGCAGCAGGAGCAGGTCCACCGAGCCGGCCCAGCCGGGCAGGGCCCAGCGCAGGGCGCCCGCGGCGGGGGCGACGCCGGTCGCCTGGAGCCGTACGACGGGGGCGGCGGCGCCTGCGAGGGCGCCGATCAGGTCCGCGACGCCGACCGCGGCGGTGCCGGGGCCGGCGACGAGGACGGCGCGGGGGCGGCCCTCCGGGTGGAGGTCCGCGATGCCGGCCTCGCTGGCGTGGCGTGCGGCGGTCCGTACCCGGGCGCCGGCTTCGGCGGCGCCGCGGAGGAGGCCGCGGCGGTCGGCCAGGGCGAGGGCGTCCGGTGCGTCGAGGAGGGTCTCGTCGAGCATGTGGCGGTGCCTCCCGGGTGGGTGCGGGGTGGGGTGGTCGGAGGGTGCGGGGTGGTGCGGCGGGGGGTGCGCTCTGCCTGCGGCAGGGCGTTTTCCGTTCCCGCCCGCACCAACCGCTCGGGTGGGGAGAGGGATGTGCGGGTGCTCCGGTGGGTGCTGCACGCCGTTGACGGCGGGCCCTCCCGGGGAGGAACGGCGCGGGTCGTTGCGGGCGTGCCTCCGTCGGGGCGCTCGTCGGCTGCGGATCGTCCGTGTGACGAACGGGTCGGCCCCCTGCCGTGGGCGGAGGGGGTCGGGGGTGTGAGGTCGGGGGCGTCCAGCGGGCGTCCAGCCGACGCGATGGGGTGCCTCGCGACGCCAGGCGTCACCGCGCTGTGCGCCAGGCCGCCGCTCGGGGCCTCGGAGCGGGTCGGAGCGTGACGTACGACAGCCGGCACCGCGAGGTGGGCCGCGCTCGGCGGCGGCGTCGTGGGGAGATCCGCGCGGGGCGGCGCCGCGCAGCGGTTCCTGGCGGGCGGCGCCGTGGGACGGCTGCCTCTGCCGGGGGCGGCGACCGCCGCACGGTGAACCCCGGCGCGCGACTCCGCGAGGTGACCTGCGGTCGGCGGCACGGCGAGGCGGGCCGCGGTGAGCGGCCTGCCGACGGGGGTCGTGGCGGGCAGCGCCGTCGTGTGGTTCGCGGCCGGCAGGACCGTGCCGTGGCTCGCGCCCGTGGGCGCCACGCCGTCGCTCACACCCGCGGCCGGTCCGTGGTGCGCCTCCGCCGGTGCCGTGCCGTGGTGTGCGGTACGGGGCGGCGTGGCGTTCGGGTCCAGCGGCGGGTGGGGGCTCGGGTTGGGGGGCACCGGGGGTCAGGCCGGGCGGCGGGCCTCGTCGGTGAGGAGGACCGGGATGCCGTCGCGGACGGGGTAGGCGAGGCCGCAGTCGGTGCCCGTGCAGACCAGTTCGGGGGTCTCGTCCGCCGTGCGGTCGTTCAGCGGAGCGTGGCACGCGGGGCAGGCCAGGATCTCCAGGAGGCCGGCTTCGAGCGGCATGGGGTGTCCCTTCGAACAAACGGTGGTGGTGCTGCCCTTCGGGCCAGGTCAGCCTACCGCCGGGGGACGGAGGACGCGGCTCGGCGGCCGGTCCTTCCGTACCCCCGGCGGGGTGGTGTCAGCCGGTCGCGCGGACCAGGTCGAGGACCTCGTCGCGGATCTTGGCCATGGTGGCCTCGTCGCGGGCCTCGACGTTGAGGCGGAGCAGCGGCTCGGTGTTCGAGGCGCGGAGGTTGAACCACCAGTCGGTGCTGGTGACGGTGAGGCCGTCCAGGGTGTCGAGGGTGGTGTCGTCCTGGTCGGCGTACACCGCCCTGACCTTCGCCGTGCTGGCCGTCTGGTCGGCGACCGTGGAGTTGATCTCGCCCGAGGAGGCGTAGCGGTCGTAGGCGGAGACGAGGCCGGAGAGGGGTCCCTCCTGGCCGCCGAGGGCCGCCAGGACGTGGAGCGCGGCGAGCATGCCCGTGTCCGCGTTCCAGAAGTCCTTGAAGTAGTAGTGCGCCGAGTGCTCGCCGCCGAAGATGGCGCCGGTCTTGGCCATCTCCTCCTTGATGAAGGAGTGGCCGACGCGGGTACGGACGGGGGCGCCGCCGTTCTCGCGGACGACCTCCGGCACGGACCAGGAGGTGATCAGGTTGTGGATGATCGTTCCGCCGGGGTTCTTCGCCAGTTCGCGGGCGGCGACGAGGGCCGTGATCGCGGAGGGGGAGACCGGCTCGCCGCGCTCGTCGACGACGAAGCAGCGGTCGGCGTCGCCGTCGAAGGCGAGGCCGAGGTCGGCGCCCTCGGCGAGGACCCGGGCCTGGAGGTCGACGATGTTCTTCGGGTCGAGCGGGTTGGCCTCGTGGTTCGGGAACGTGCCGTCGAGCTCGAAGTACATGGGGACGGTGTCGAGCGGCAGGCCGTCGAAGACCGTGGGGACCGTGTGGCCGCCCATGCCGTTGCCCGCGTCCACGACGACCTTCAGCGAGCGGATGCCCGAGAGGTCGACCAGGCCCTTGAGGTGGGCCGCGTAGTCGTCGAGGGTCTCGCGCTCGGTGACGGTGCCGGGGGTGGCCGCCGCTTCGGGGGCGCCCTGTTCCGACCACTGCTCGACGAGCGTGCGGATGTCCGCGAGACCGGTGTCCTGGCCGACCGGGGCGGCGCCCGCGCGGCACATCTTGATGCCGTTGTACTGGGCCGGGTTGTGGGACGCGGTGAACATCGCGCCCGGCAGGCCGAAGCTGCCCGAGGCGAAGTACAGCTGGTCCGTGGAGCAGAGCCCGATGAGGGTGACGTCGGCCCCGAGGCGGGCGGCGCCACGCGCGAAGGCGGCCGAGAGGCCGGGCGACGAGGGCCGCATGTCGTGGCCCACGACGATCGCGTCCGCGTCCGTCACCCGTACGAAGGCGGCGCCGAAGAGCTCGGCGAGCTCCTCGTCCCACTGGTCCGGTACCACTCCGCGGACGTCGTACGCCTTCACGATCTGCGACAGATCGGCAGTCACGGATCACCCTCCTGAGTTTCGGCACGCGTGTGCGGCGCGTGTAGGAACGCCAAAACTACCCGGAGCGGGTGGGGGCTACGCGGACGGTGGCCGCTTTCGCGTCAGTTGTCGGGGGAACGGAGCACCCTGAGGTGCCCGCGGCGCCCGACCTCCATGGGGTCGCCGCCGCGGCCTCCGCCGCCCTTGCCGCCGGCAGCGCGTTCCTGGGGGCGGGCCGCCTCCCGTACCGCGTTGGCCAGCGCTTCGAGGTCGTCGCCGCTGGGGCGGGCCGGTGCGGAACCGTCGGTGAGCCGCACGACCTCCCAGCCGCGCGGCGCGGTGAGGCGTTCACTGTGCTGGGCGCACAGGTCGTAACAGTGGGGCTCGGCATAAGTGGCGAGCGGGCCGAGGACCGCAGTCGAGTCGGCATAGACGTACGTCAGTGTCGCGACGGCAGGGCGGCCGCACGCGGTGCGCGAACAGCGACGTACAGGGCTCACGACGTTGGACGGTACCGCACTCTTGACCGGGCCGCGACGACTCTCCCTCAGGTCACTCCCCCGTGTCGCGCTGTGACCTCCGCCACCCCCCGGCGTCCGGTGGCGGCGCTGACCTGGGCGGGAGGGGACATGGGGCGACGGGGGCGGGGGGCGATTCGGACAGTCGGGGATACACATCCGGTCAACCACGGCCGGATGGCCGATCGTGACACGTCGTCGAACCGGGCGCGCCGTCGGCTGGAACGCTCAGGTTTCGACACATGGGGTGGGGGCACCGGTGGGGGTGGCGAGGATCCGCCACGGTGCGGAATCACCGATGAGGGTTACGCTGCGTCAGTGATGGACAGTCCTGTGCCGCCGAACATCTCGCAGCCCTCCACGGAGCCCCCGGCGGAGCCTCGGGTCCGCCGCCGCGACCGTCACGGCCGCGGGATGCGCGGGCCGGTCGCCCCGCCGCAGGTGCCGCTCTCCACGAGCCGGGGCGACACCTTCCGCGATCTGGTCCTCGACTCGGTGGAGCGCCTGGAGCGGCACTGGCCGCAGCTGGCCGACATCGAGTTCCTGGTCATGGAGGTGCCGCCGCCCGTGCCGGGCGAGACGGTGCCGCTCGGTGGTTCCGTGCCCGCGGAGAAGGGCGAGCCCGCCCGGGTCGTCGTCTACCGGCGGCCGGTCGAGATCCGTTCCAAGACCCGCGACGAGCGCGCGCTCCTCGTCCACGAGGTGGTCGTGGAGCAGGTCGCGGAGCTCCTCGGGCTCTCCCCCGAGTCGGTCGATCCCCGGTACGGGCAGGACTGACCCGGGTCCGTCCCGCAGGGCCTCGCGGTAACCCGTACGGGGTGGTCTTCCACTCGTACGGGCGGCCCCGCGGGCTCAGTCGTCGAGCACCTTGAGGTCCTGGCGCGCGGAGGGGACCTCGACCGTGCCCCGGTCGTCGACGAGCGTCTGGACCGTGAACATCGGGATGCCGTCGTCCGGTACGGCCAGCGTGCGCGCCGCGTACACCTTGCCGCCCGAGACCGGTTCCACCGTCAGCGCGTAGGTGCCCTTGAGGCCTTGGGGTACCAGGTCGGTGAGGGTCGCGGTCGTCCCCGCCTTCACGGTCACCGTCCTCGACACCGGCGTCCCGCCGCCGGAGCCCGCCGAGGCCGTGACCTTGACCTGGGCGGCGGCGCCCGGCGCGGTGAGGGCGAGCACGGAGACCTTGGCGCGGTTGTCGGCGACCGTCGCGCGGGCGGAGATCGCCGAGGTCGCCGGGATGAAGGCGATCTCGGTGTTCTCGCCCTTGCCGCGGACGACCTGGAGGGCGGCCACGAACGGGGCCGGCTTCTTCGGGTCGCTCGGGGTGAGCAGCAGGGAGCCCACCTGGCCCCGGGTGAGCTGCGGCAGGTCGACGGAGGCCGTCATCCCGGACTTCACGTGGAGGGTGCCCGCGCCGGCCGGGACGATCGTGCCGGTCGTGGTGGCCAGCTGGACCTTCAGGTCGGCGTCGTCGTCGCCGGGGACGAAGGCCACGAGCCGGACGGAGGTGGCGTCGCCGGGGATGCCGGGGAGTACGGCGCTGCTCGCCGGGTCGGCGGCGGCCGCGAGCCAGTCGCTGCCGAGCTTGTCGTCGGCGGCGCCGATCGCCGCGCCGACGCGCCCGCTGCGGGTGGTGACGTGGACGGTGACGTCCCGCTGGGCGGTCTCGCCGGTGAGGGTGGAGAGGAGGACCGGGACCGTGGAGCGGGGCGGGACGGGGATGCCCTCGGTGAACTGGGACTTGAGGGGGCCCTCGGGGCCGTACAGCTCGATGTCGGCGACGGCGGCGGTGTCGTCCGGGTTGGTGAGGTGGACGTAGTCCTGGCGCTCCTTGGCGGTGGAGGCCGCCGGGAACCAGAAGTCGGTGTCGGGGGCGCCGCAGGTGAGGCCGAGGAGGCCGCGCGCGCCGCCGGCCGGGACGACGGTGGTCTGCTGGACGGTCCAGCCGGGGGCCAGGGTGCCGGTGGCCGAGCCGGTGAGGGCGGGCGCGGAGCCGCCGTTCGCCTCGGCGGTGACGGGCTTGCCGGGGGCGGTGACGGTGGCGGGGGCCTGGGGCGGCTTGGCCTTCTTGCCGCCGCCGGAGGAGCCGCCGCGGGTCGCCCCGCTCGCCGCCGGCCTCAGCCGGGCCGTCGGCTTCTCGGCCTGGGCGGCGGCGGTACCGGTGGCGGCCGTCCCCGCGCCCGTCGTGCCGGTGGCGGCGGTCGTGCCTGTCGGGGTGTACGAGGTGTAGAGGGTCTCGGCCACCTCGGACGTGCTCGGTGCCGGGCAGAGCAGGCCGGCGCGCTCCACCGGGAGGCGGGTGGAGGCCTTGGCCGTGGGGGCGGCGGTGCCGTCCGGGGCCGTGAGGGCGGCGAAGCCGGTGACGGCGCCGAGGGCCGTGACGACCGTGATCAGGGAGAGGGTCGTGCGCTTCACTGGTTGCTGCTCCCGTCGGGACGCTGCTCGGTCTCGTGACCCTGGGGGTACTCGTAGCCGTAGCCGTTCGGGTCGTACTGCTGCTGCTCGTACTGCTGCTGCTGTGGGTCGTACTGCTGCTGGTCGTACTGCTGGGCGTAGCCCTGGTCCGCGTACGACTGCTGCTGCGGCTGCTGCTCGTAACCCTGCTGGGGGTACGTGTACGGCTGCTGCTGGTACGGGTCCGCCGCGTACTCCTGGTAGTAGCCCTGGTCCGCGTAGGGCTGGGCCTGTGTCCGGTCCTGGGCCTGGTCCTGGTCGGCCTGGACGGCCTGGGCGTAGGCCGGGTCGTACCCGCCGTCCCATTCCTGGGGCTCGTACGCCTGCTGTTCCGGGATCGGGATCGGATGCGGTGTCTGCTCCGGCTCCGGGGTGTCGGCCTCGGCGGTCTCCGCCTCCGCCTCCGCGGCGGCGCGGAGGCGGCGCGCGCGGCGGCCGTCTCCGTCGGTCGCCTGGGCGGGGATGGCGAGCTCCTCCTCGGGCAGGTCGTCGTCGATCTCTCGGCGGCGGCCCGGCAGGGCGAGGACGAGCAGGACGACGACGGCGCCGACCTGGGCCCAGGTCCACGCGGTGTGGCTGAGCGGCTGGTCGTACGTGAGGTCGAGGCGGCCGCCCTGGGCGGGGAGTTCGAAGCCCTGGGCCCAGCCGTCGACGGTGGTCCTCGTCAGTTCCTTGCCGTCGAGGGTGGCGGTCCAGTTCTCGTCGGCGCGGTCGGCGACCCGCAGGACGCGGCCCGTGGGGCCGGCCGGGATCTCGGTGTGCGCCTCGACGGGGCCGGCGGCGACGGCGACCGGCTTCGCGGCCCCCTCCGCCTCGGCCTGGTCGGCTGCCTTCGCCGCGTCCCCGGTCGTGGCGGCCGGCGGGACGATCATGATCCGGGCGATCTCGCGGTCCACGCGCCAGAGCGCGCTGCCGTCGAGCTGGCTGAGGCGGCTGAGGCCGGGGGTCGCGTCGAGGACGCGGCTCATCTGGCGCGGTGCCCCGTCCCGTACGAGGACGTAGCGGATCGCGTAGCCGCTGAGCTCCTGGGTCTGGTCGGCGCCGGAGCCGGCGACGAGGTGGGCGACGACGTCGTCGAGGCGGGGGTCGGTATCGGCGGCCGCGGAGAGTTCGGCGTCGCCGAGGCGGGCGCCTGAGCCGCGGACCAGGGTGTAGGCGACCTCGCCGGGCGAGCCGCCGCCGAGGACGAGGGTGCGGGCCTGGTCGCGGGTGCCGCTCTCCTCGGCGACGAAGGCCGGGACCTGGACGGGGTCGCGCCGGGTCAGCGGGCCGTCGGCGCCGCCGATCATCCAGCCGATCGCTGCGACGGCGGGGCCGATGGCGCAGGCGAGGGCGATGAGCGCGGCGACGGGCTGGCGCCAGCCGAAGCCGTGGGCGGCGACGCGGGTGCGGCCGCCCTCGGCGCCGATCATGCCGGCGGCGATGAGGGCGGCGCCGTAGACGAGGGTGGCGGGGCCGGCCCAGCCGGTGCCGCCCGCGCCGTTGGAGGCGACGGCGGCGAGGAGGCCGGCGAGGGCGGCGGCCCAGGCGGCCCGGACGGCGAGCAGGCGCTCCTCGCGCAGCAGCCCGGCGAGGGCCGCGAGGACGAGACCGATCAGGAGGAGGCCGCCGGTGGTGCCGGGGCCGCCGGGGCTCGTCCCGAGCAGGTCGAGCGGGGTCGCCGTGCCCGTACGGATGTCGAGGCCGGCCTCGCGCAGGAACGCGGCGGGGTCGGTGAGCAGGGAGAGCGACCAGGGCGCGAGGACGAGGACCGGGGTGCCGACGGCGGCGAGGAAGCGGAGCCCGTACGCGGTGATGTCGGAGCGGCGTACTACGAAGTAGCCGATGCCGCCGAGGCCGAGGAGGACGGCGAGCGGCCACACGATCGGGGTGAACGCCATCGCGAAGGTGAGCAGGAAGGCGTAGGCCCAGGTGGCGCGCCAGCTGCCCCGGTCGGGCCGGTTGAAGCCGTGGGCGGAGACGGCGGCGCGGGCGATCAGCGGGAGCAGGATCGCGAGGACGGCGGTGCCGAGGCGGCCGGTGGCGAGGGCCCCGGTGGCGGCGGGCAGGAAGGCGTACGCGATGGCGCCCCACGCGCGCAGGAGCCGGGACTCGACGATCGAGCGGGCGGCGAAGTAGGCGGTGAAGCCGGCCAGCGGGACCGAGCAGACGAGCAGCAGGGTCAGCGCGGTGGAGGTGGAGCCGAGGAAGAGAGCGGAGAGCGCGGCCAGGACGGCGAGGTAGGGCGGGGCGGTCTGGGTGCCGCCGGTGCCGATGGCGTGCCAGGCGTCGGCGTACCGCGACCAGAGGCCGGAGACGGTGTCGGGGGCGGGCAGCAGGGCGCCGCCGGCCAGCGAGCCGCCGGCGAAGAGGTTGCGGCAGGCGACGAGGGCGATGAGGAGCAGGAGGCCGAAGAGGACCGGTCCGGGCTTGCGGGCGATCTTCTTGAGCCGGGCGAACTGCTCGATCTCCAGGTAGTCGCCGTCGTCGCCGCCGGGTCCCGACTCGACGACGCCGTGGCGGGAGCCGCCGGAGTCGGCCTCGGAGCCGCCGACGTTGGCGGTGAGCTGTTCGACGGCGGCGCGGACGGTGGCGCCGGGCGGCGGGAAGAGCGGGCGGAGCTCGCCCGCGGCGACGGCGGGGTTCTTGCGCCGCTTGCGGGCGGCGAGGATCTTCTCCGGCCGCAGGAGGGTGGCGAGGAGACCCGTGACCTCGTCGACGGCCTGGCCGGGGACCTTGCCCACGAGGGAGGCGAGGGTGCGGATCAGGGTGCTGAGGACGAGCCGTACGAGGACGTACGGGAGGGCGGCGCCGCGGGTGTTGGCGAGGAGCGTGTAGACGGCGCCGGCCTTGTCGACGCGGTGCGGGCTGGCGGCCGTCCGGCCGGCGCAGTCGACGGTGCGGCGCTCGCGGGCCGACGCCTCGGCGTGCCGGAGGACGGCGTCGGGGGCGACGAGGACGCGGTGGCCCGCGGCGTGCGCGCGCCAGCACAGGTCGACGTCGTCGCGCATGAGGGGCAGGCGGCGGTCGAAGCCGCCGAGCTCCTCGAAGACGTCGCGCCGGACGAGCATGCCGGCGGTGGAGACGGAGAGGACGGAGCGGACCTGGTCGTGCTGGCCCTGGTCCTGCTCGCGCCGGTCGAGTCCGGTCCAGCGGCGGCCGCTGTGGGCGATGGAGACGCCGACTTCGAGGAGCTGCTTCCGGTCGTACCAGCCGCGCAGCTTGGGGCCGACGACTGCGGCGTACGCGTCGGAGTCGGCGACGCGGAGGAGTTCGGCGAGGGCGCCGGGCTCGGGGGCGCAGTCGTCGTGGAGGAGCCAGAGCCACTGGACGGGTTCGCCGTGCGGGAGCTCGGGGAGGTCGTAGGCGTCGTCGTTCCAGGTCCGGCTGACGGGGTCCCAGCCGCTGGGGCGCTTCAGGTACGGGAGGTCCTCGGGTCCCAGGACGGGCGCCGTGCGGGCGGCCTCCTCGACGGCGGTGCCGAAGCCGGTACGGCGCGCGAGGTGCAGGACGCGGTCGGCGCCGACGGCCTCGGCGACGAGCCGCGCGGAGTCGTCGGCGCTGCCGGTGTCGGCGGCGACCACGTTCTGCACGGGGCGCTCCTGGGCGAGCAGCCCGGCGAGGGCGTCCGGCAGCCAGCGGGCACCGTCGTGGGTGACGAGCACGGCGGTGACGACGTGTCGCGGAAACTCAGGAGTTGAGGACATCGAGCTACGGGCCCTCCGGCCGGGGTCGCCCGCGGGGGGCGTGGGGTGCGTCTCGGACGGAGGCCCACACTAACGGCTGCGCGCGGGCGGTTCGCCCCTGTGGACGGAGCCCTGTGGACAGCGCCCTGTGGACAGAACACGCAGAACGGTCCGCCGCCTGTGGACAGAGCACAGGGGGCGGACCGTTCGTCATGTCCTGGTGTGCGCGCTCGCGCGGGGGGCCCGGAGGCCGCGGGGCCGAAGGGTCGCGGGCCGGTGGCCGGGGGCCTCGGCGCTGCGGAGTGCGGCTCAGACCGCTGCCTTCTTCAGGCGGCGTCGCTCGCGCTCGGAGAGACCGCCCCAGATGCCGAACCGCTCGTCGTTCTGCAGTGCGTATTCGAGGCACTCGGAGCGGACCTCGCAGGCGAGGCAGACCTTCTTGGCCTCGCGGGTCGAGCCGCCCTTCTCGGGGAAGAAGGACTCGGGATCGGTCTGGGCGCACAGCGCGCGCTCCTGCCAGCCGAGTTCCTCGTCCGCGTCCTCGACCAGCAGTTCCTGGAACAACTCGGTCATGTGCGCCCCTCGTCTGTTCTGTGCGTCCCCGTGATGTTGCCGTTACCGAACCCGGCCGAACGACACGAGTGAAATTACAAGTTCGTGCTCTGTGCGAGTCAAGCCGGGATCTGCTATTGGGCCCCGTATTCACTCTGCGGAACCAAGCCTATGCGGAAAGTGTTCAAATCACCAAAAAACGTGACACATGCCACCACCCCGGCCGCACCGTGCAGACCCTCCACAAGGAAGGACGTCCGAGACTTGGATCTTGTTGCGATCCAGCCATGGAAGCGATCCGGATCACACTGCGATCACGGAGAGTGACGAACGGGCCTAGGGTCCGCCGCATAGGTGCCGCCATGTTTACGGGCACGGTTGAAGCGGCATCTCTCCTGGTCCGCGCCTGAACAAACCTTTCTCCGGGCACTGTAACCGGATGAGGTGAAACATTACCGCCAAATCGGGCATTGGGTTGACAGTCGGGTGCCCTTCCCGCCACCTTTGGTGGCATGCCAGCGACCGCAGCGACCGCCGCGACCCACGCCCGTGGGTTCCGCCGCGCTGTCCAGGCGCGCTGTTGCTGTTGTTGTTCCAGCTGTTGATGCCGTAGAGCTCCAGCTTCTTCCCCCCAGCGTCACCCTGCGTCACTCGCGTCACCTTGTTCCGTGACCCCCACCGCTTCTGTTTCTGCTGAGGAACCTCCCCACCCATGAACATGGACAGCGACCTTCAGATCGCCGGCGACATCCTCGAGGTCCCGCACCTCCTCCAGCCCGAGCGCGCCCACCCCGTCACCGTGGCCGAGTTCGCCGGACTCGCGCGCGCCATCGCCGACGACCGCGCCCAGTGGGCCCCGTACGTCGAGTACGACGCCACCACCCGCTGGTACCACCGGCTGCGCACCGGCCCCGGCTACGAGGTGTGGCTGCTCTCCTGGGTGCCCGGTCAGGGCAGCGGGCTCCACGACCACGGGCTCTCCTCCGGCGTCCTGACCGTCCTGCAGGGCGAACTGACGGAACGTACGGAACGGGGCGCGCGGACGCTCGACGGCGGCGCGCAGCGCGTGTTCGCGCCGGGGTACGTCCACGAGGTCGTCAACGACTCCCTCGAACCGGCCGTCAGCCTGCACGTCTACTTCCCCGGCCTCACCGAGATGCCGATGCACGAGTCGGTCCAGGGTCAGTGCGCCCCGGCCTCCACGGGTGTCGTCCTCGCCTGACAGACTGCTGCGTATGCGCATTGTGGTTCTGGCCGGTGGCATCGGTGGTGCCCGTTTCCTTCGCGGCCTCAAGCAGGCCGCGCCGGACGCGGAGATCACGGTCGTCGGCAACACCGGTGACGACATCCATCTCTTCGGGCTGAAGGTCTGCCCCGACCTGGACACGGTGATGTACACCCTCGGCGGTGGCATCAACGAGGAACAGGGCTGGGGCCGCCTCGACGAGTCCTTCACCGTCAAGGAGGAGCTCGCGGCGTACGGCGTCGGACCCGAGTGGTTCGGCCTCGGCGACCGGGACTTCGCGACCCACATCGTCCGTACGCAGATGCTCGGCGCCGGCTACCCGCTGAGCGCCGTCACCGAGGCGCTCTGCGCCCGCTGGAAGCCGGGCGTGCGGCTGATCCCCATGTCCGACGACCGCGTCGAGACGCATGTGGCGATCGACGTCGACGGCGAGCAGCGGGCCGTGCACTTCCAGGAGTACTGGGTGAAGCTGCGCGCCTCCGTGGACGCGAAGGCCGTCGTACCGGTCGGCGCGGAGGCGGCGAAGCCCGCGCCGGGCGTCCTGGAGGCGATCGCCGAGGCGGACGTCGTCCTCTTCCCGCCGTCCAACCCCGTGGTGAGCGTCGGGACGATCCTGGCCGTGCCCGGGATCCGTGAGGCGATCGTCGCGGCCGCGGCCGCCGGGACGCCGGTCGTGGGCCTCTCCCCCATCGTCGGCGACGCGCCCGTGCGGGGCATGGCCGACAAGGTGCTCGCGGCGGTCGGCGTGGAGTCCACGGCGACCGCGGTGGCCCTGCACTACGGCTCCGAGCTCGTCGGCGGCTGGCTGGTGGACACCGTGGACGCGGGCGCCGTGGCGGACGTCGAGGCGGCGGGCATCCGCTGCCGTGCGGTGCCGCTGATGATGACGGACGTGGAGGCCACGGCCGCGATGGCGCGTGAGGCGCTGGCGCTCGCCGAGGAGGTACGCGGGTGACCGCCGGTCCCCCCTCGTACCGGGTCTGGGCGCTGCCCGGGCTGCCCGAGGTGGCGGCCGGGGACGATCTGGCCAAGCTCATCGCCTCCGCCTCGCCCTCGCCCGAGCTCGTCGACGGGGACGTCCTCCTCGTCACCTCCAAGATCGTGAGCAAGGCCGAGGGGCGGGTGATCGCCGCCGACGACCGCGAGGAGGCGATAGACGCCGAGACGGTACGGGTGGTGGCGCGCCGCGGCCTGCTGCGGATCGTCGAGAACCGGCAGGGGCTCGTCATGGCCGCCGCCGGGGTCGATGCCTCCAACACCCCTTCCGGGACGGTGCTGTTGCTGCCGGAGGACCCCGACGCCTCGGCGCGGCGCATCCGTTCGGGGCTGCGTGAGGCGCTCGGCGTGGACGTGGGCGTCGTCGTCACGGACACCTTCGGGCGGCCCTGGCGCAGTGGCCTCACCGATGTCGCGATCGGCGCGGCCGGGGTGCGGGTCCTCGACGACCTGCGCGGCGGGACCGACGCGTACGGCAATCCGCTGAGCGCGACCGTGGTCGCCACGGCCGACGAACTCGCCGCCGCCGGCGACCTGGTGAAGGGCAAGGCGAGCGGGCTTCCGGTCGCCGTCGTCCGGGGCCTGCCGCACGTGGTGGCCGGGGACGAGGAGCCGGGGGCGCGGGCGCTCGTGCGCGGCGCCGCCGACGACATGTTCCGGCTCGGGACGTCGGAGGCCGTACGGGAGGCGGTGACGCTGCGGCGGACCGTACGGGAGTTCACGGAGGAGCCGGTCGATCCGGGGGCGGTACGGCGCGCGGTCGCCGCGGCCGTCACGGCGCCGGCCCCGCACCACACGACGCCCTGGCGGTTCGTCCTCCTGGAGTCGCAGGAGTCGCGGACGCGGCTGCTCGACGCGATGCGGGACGCGTGGATCGCGGACCTGCGGCGGGACGGGAAGTCCGAGGAGTCCGTCGCCAAGCGCGTACGCCGCGGGGACGTCCTGCGCAACGCGCCCTATCTGGCCGTGCCCTGCCTCGTCATGGACGGCGCCCACCACTACGGCGATCCGCGCCGGGACGCCGCCGAGCGCGAGATGTTCGTGGTCGCGGCGGGCGCGGGCGTGCAGAACTTCCTGGTGGCGCTCGCGGGTGAGCGGCTGGGGTCGGCGTGGGTGTCGTCGACGATGTTCTGCCGGGACGTCGTACGGGAGGTCCTCGGGCTGCCGGAGGGCTGGGACCCGATGGGCGCGGTCGCGATCGGGCATGCGGCGGCGGCACCGAAGGAGCGTCCGGCGCGGCACGCGACGGAGTTCGTCGAGGTGCGCTGAGCCTCTTTCAGAAGCGCGCGATGTCGCCCGGCGTCATACGGGGCGCCCGGCGGGGCGGGACGCGGCCGCTGAGGAGGATCAGGCGGGCCGCCCGGTGGCGCTGGCCCGCGTACGGGGCGAGCAGGTCGAGCATCGCCGCGTCGTCCGCCGCGCGGTCGCCCGCGAGGGCCCAGCCGACGATGCCCGGGAGGTGGAGGTCGCCCATGGTGACCTCGTCGGGGGCGCCGTTGCTGCGCTGGACCGTCTCCGCGGAGGTCCAGGGGCCGACGCCCGGGATCAGTTCGAGGCGGGCGCGGGCCTCGGAGGGGGCCATGCCCGCGGCCTCCTCCATGCGGCGGGCCGCCCTCGCCGCCCGCACGATCGTGGCGGCGCGCTTGTCCTCGACGCCCGCGAGGTGCCACTCCCAGGACGGGATCAGGGTCCACGCGCGGGCGTCCGGCATGACGTACATGCCCTCGGGGGCCGGGCCCGGGGCGGGCTCGCCGTACTTCCGTACGAGCAGCCGCCAGGCGCGGTAGGCCTCGTCCGTCGTGACCTTCTGCTCCAGGACCGACGGGATCAGCGACTCCAGGACCAGGCCCGTGCGGGTGAGGCGGAGGCCGGGGCGGCGGCGGTGGGTGGCGGCGAGGAGCCTGTGGCGGGGGACGAAGGCGGTGGGGTCGTCC
Organism: Streptomyces sp. NBC_00094; assembly: GCF_026343125.1. NCBI lineage: Bacteria > Bacillati > Actinomycetota > Actinomycetes > Kitasatosporales > Streptomycetaceae > Streptomyces > Streptomyces sp. NBC_00094. The sequence continues at coordinate 3,187,875 of NZ_JAPEMB010000001.1, forward strand.
TCGGCGCCGAGGAGTGCGGGGAGGCGGGTCAGGAGCCAGGGGGCGCCGGGGCCCCAGGCTTCGGCCTCCGCCGCGCCGTCGCGGACGGCCACCCGGATCGTGCCCGGGCCGTCGGGCGTGCGGCTCGCCCGCCAGACCGAGCCGTCGGGGGTCACCCGGAAGGTGGGGTCCGCCGGGCCCCGGCGGAGGGGGCCGAGGGTGAGACCCAGGTCTACGGGGGCGTCGACCGTGAGCGGTACGGGGACGTGGCCGCCGCGCACTGTGGTGCGGGTGGTGGGGGTGGTGGGGGTGCGGGGTGGGTAGCGGCCGGCCATGGCTACGAGCGTAGCCGGGGGCCGTGCGGGACCTGGGGGCGTTGTGCCCACCCTCCCCCCGGAGGGGGACCCTCAGCCTCAGCCCGGGCGGAACGCATGCCCACAACGGGGGGCGGCGGCTCGCGGCGGGGCGCCGCGAGCCGGGTTGCGGCGTTACTGGTCCGAGGAGAGTTGCGGCGTTACTGGTCCGAGGAGAAGCGGACCGCGTTCGCGGGGAGGGTGGTGTCGCACCAGATGCGGATGCCGTCCCGGAGTTCGTTGTCCGGGCCCACCTGGGCGCCGTCGCCTATGACCGCGCCCGTGAGGACCGAGCGGGCTCCGATGCGGGCGCCCGCGCCGACGAGGGAGTCGGTGATCACCGCGCCGGGTTCCACCACCGCGCCCGCCAGGATCGTGGAGCCCGTGATGCGGGCGCCCTCGCCGACCACCGCGTCCGCGCCGACGACCGTGCCGCCGGTCAGCTTGGCGTCCGGGGCGACCCGGGCCGACGGGAGGACCAGGCGGTCGCCGCAGCGGCCCGGGACGGCCGGGGACGGGGCGCGGCCGAGGACCAGGTCGGCGGAGCCGCGGACGAAGGCCTGCGGGGTGCCGAGGTCCAGCCAGTACGTGGAGTCGACCATGCCCTGGAGGTGGGCGCCGGAGGAGAGCAGCTCCGGGAAGGTCTCGCGCTCGACCGAGACCGGGCGGCCCGCGGGGATGGTGTCGATGACCGAGCGGCGGAAGACGTACGCGCCGGCGTTGATCTGGTCCGTGACGATCTCTTCGGGGGTCTGCGGCTTCTCCAGGAAGGCGGTGACCCTGCCCGTCTCGTCCGTGGGGACCAGACCGAAGGCGCGCGGGTCCTCGACCCGGGTGAGGTGGAGCGAGACGTCCGCGCCGGAGGTGGCGTGGGTGTCGACGAGGGCCCGGATGTCGAGGCCCGTGAGGATGTCCCCGTTGAAGATCAGGACCGGGTCGTCGGGGCCGGAGTGCAGCCGGGAGGCCACGTTGCGGATCGCGCCGCCGGTCCCGAGCGGCTCCTCCTCGGTGACGTACTCCAGGCTCAGACCGAGGTCGGAGCCGTCACCGAAGTGCGGCTCGAAGACCTCGGCGAGGTAGGAGGTGGCGAGCACGATGTGCTCGACGCCGGCGGCGCGGGCGCGGGCCAGCTGATGCGTCAGGAAGGGGACGCCCGCCGCCGGGACCATGGGCTTGGGCGTGTTGACCGTGAGGGGTCGCAGCCTTGTGCCCTTGCCACCGACCAGGAGGATCGCTTCTGTCACCTTGTCGTCTCTGCTTCCTGTTCGGGGCCGGTCCGCTCGCCTGCCTCGGTCGTTCGTGCGATATGACCGGTCAGTTTAGGCGGATGGTTGCCCGGCTGACCCCATCAGAGCCTTCCCTGGTACTTCGCCGAGGTCGTCCTGGCCGTCGCGAGCTTGCCGTACAGGCGGGCGCCGGGGCACTCCGTGGCGAATCCGTCACGGTGTCCGGCGATCGTACGGAGCTTGACCTTCGTGCCCTTCTTGTACAGGTTTCCGCCCCCTGACGTCAGATACGTCGTGCTGTTCGGGTTCACCCCGTGCAGACCGAGCTTCCAGGCCGTCAGACGGGCGACGGCGGTGACGGCGGCAGCCGGCGGAGCGCTCTTGCTGAACGTGCCGAGGACGGCGATGCCCATGCTGTTGGTGTTGAAACCGAGCGTGTGCGCCCCGAGGACGGGCTTGGCCACGCCCCCCGCACGCCCTTCGTAGATGTTTCCGCACTTGTCGACGGCGAAGTTGTAGCCGAAGTCCCGCCATCCACTGCTCTTGACGTGGTAGCGGTAGATACTGCGCAGGACGGAGGGGGCTTGGCGGCAGGTGTAGTTGTTGCCGGTCGCGCTGTGGTGGACGAAGGCCGCCTTGATGGTCTTCGTGTACACGAAGCCCTTCTCGCGGATGCTCTCGTCGGCTCCCCAGCCCTTGCGGGTGATGATCTTCGGGCGCGGGCCGATGAAGGGCTTCACCGCGGGGGCCTTCTTCACCGCTGTCGTCGTCTCCGGCAGGCGGACCGTCGCTTCCGTCGCCACCTTCGACAGCGCCGGGATCCAGGCCGCGCCGTACGACGCCAGCTGGGAGTTGGCCGCGCTGGCCGCCGCCTCCGCCGCCGACAGACCGGCGGGGACCGCGGGGGCCGCCGGGGCCGCCGGGGCCGCCGGGGCTGTTGCGGCCTCCGGGACCGCCGCGGCCGCCGCGGTGCGGGTCCGGGGCGCCGGGGCGTCCGGGGCATCCGCGGCGTCCGGGGCGTCGCCGACGGGAACCGTGCCCGGGTCCACCAGTTCGAGGCTCAGGCCCTCCGGGAGCTGCTCCTCCCCTCGTACGCGGATCTCGACGCCGTCCGAGTCGCCCACCCAGAGCGGCGCGGTCGCGCCCTTGAGCGCCCGGCCGGTGCCCTCGGCGGTCGCCGGGTCGGCGCCGTGCTCGTCGTTGTGGGTCTCCACGTCCTGCCACTCCGACCAGGTCCCGTCACCGGTGGAACGGGTGCGGACCTGGACGGTGCCGTGCAGCGCGGCCGCCGGATCGTCCCAGACGACGCCGACGAGGGAGAAGGGTCTGACGTCGCGCCGGGCCAGGCCCTGGTCGCCGGAGTCGCCCCCGGCGCCGAAGCCGCGTACGGAACCGTCCAGGGGCACGAGCGGCAGCGACTGGGTGGAGCCGGGCAGCTGCCCGGGCTCCGGTGGCAGCGCGGAGACCGCCGGTGGCAGCGCCGTCGGCGCCACGGCCGCCACAGGTGCGGCAAGGGAGACCGGCAGGGCGAGCGCCGCCGCGCAGGTGACGGCGATCGAGGAGGCGAGTGAGGCACGCATAGGCCGATCGTGCGTATCCGCCGAGCGTTCCGCGCGTCGGGAATCCGCGCGGAAGTTGACGGACCGTCGGGCCGACCGGTGGACGACGTCACCGGTACGGAGGACCCCACGCGGCCGCCCGCGTACGCTGTCCGGCGTGAACGCCAGCGACCGCACCCCCGCCGACCTGCTGCGATCCGCGCTCGCCGCGGACCCCGCCCGCCCCTTGGTCACTTTCTACGACGACGCCACCGGTGAGCGCGTGGAATTGTCCGTCGCCACCTTCGCCAATTGGGTGGCCAAGACGGCGAACCTGCTCCAGGGCGAACTGTCCGCCGCCCCGGGAGACCGACTCGCGCTGCTGCTGCCCGCGCACTGGCAGACGGCCGTCTGGCTGCTCGCCTGCTCCTCCGTGGGGGTGACCGTCGAGCTCGGTGGCGATCCCGCGGACGCCGACCTCGTGGTCGCGGGTCCCGAGACGCTGGAGGCGGGTCTCGCCTGCTCCGGTGAGCGGATCGCGCTCTCCCTGGCGCCGCTGGGCCGCCGCTTCCCCGCCCCGCCCGCCGGATACGCGGACTACGCGGTCGAGGTGCCGAGCCAGGGCGACCGGTTCGCCCCGTTCGTACCGGTGGACCCGGAGGCTCCCGCCCTCGTCGTCGACGGTACGGAACGCAGCGGCGCGCAACTCGTCGAGCAGGCCCGCGTGGACGCGGCGGAGCTCGGCCTCGCCCCCGGCTCCCGGCTGCTCTCCGGCCTCGGCTACGACACCTGGCAGGGGCTCTCGGCCGGTCTGTACGCGCCGCTGGCGACCGGCGGCTCGGTGGTGCTCTGCCGGAACCTGGACCGGCTCGCGCCCGAGGCCCTGGAGAAGCGGATGGAGAGCGAGCGAGTGACCCACTCGGCCGCCTGAGCCACCCGGACCCTCGCCCGGCGCCGCCTGACCCGATGAAACCCCATTCGGCCTAGCACCGCGCCGAGTCCCCGGGTCCCCGCGCCGTCTCCGGTACATGATCGGCCGGGGGGACTCGCCTCCTTCCGCACAACCATGCGTCGGGTTCGGCCGTCTCCTTCCACGACCGGTGGCCGCCTGGCGCGCCGCCGACGCCTCGAAGGACGGACCCAGACGTGACGGACCGTGCAGGCACGCCCCCTGAACCGGACCCCCCGGCTGCGGAGGACGCGGCGCCCGGCGTTCCGGAGGAGCCGCACAAACGCCACTGGCTGCGCTGGACGGCCCTCGGGATCTCGGTCGTGGTGCTGATCGCGGCCGGGGTCGGCTGGTGGTTCTACCGGAAACTCGACGGCAACATCACCACGGACACGACCGCCGCCGACGAGCTCCGGAGGTACGAGAAGGAGCGGCCGACGGCGGGCGCCACGGCCGCCCGGAACATCCTGCTCATCGGCTCGGACACCCGGACCGGCGAGGGGAACCGCAAGTACGGCAAGGACAAGGGCACCCAGCGCTCCGACACGACGATCCTGCTGCACCTCTCGGCGGAGAAGTCGAGCGCGACGGCCGTCTCCCTCCCCCGCGACCTCATGGTGACGATCCCGAGCTGCCGCAAGACCGACGGGACCCGCACCCGCGAGCAGTTCGCGCAGTTCAACTGGGCCTTCGAGTTCGGCGGTACGGCGTGCACGATCCGTACCGTCGAGAAGCTGACCGGGATCCGCGTCGACAACCACATGGTCATCGACTTCCGGGGCTTCAAGAAGATGGTCGACGCCGTGGACGGGGTGGAGGTCTGCCTCAAGGAACCGGTCGACGACCCCGACGCCAAGCTGAAGCTGCCGGCGGGGCGCCAGACGCTCCACGGCGAGCAGGCGCTCGGTTTCGTACGGGCCCGCAAGTCGATCGGCAACGGCAGCGACACGGAACGCATGGACCGGCAGCAGCAGTTCCTCGGCGCCCTCGTCAACAAGGTGCAGAGCGACGGGGTCCTGCTGAACCCCACCAAGCTGTACCCGGTCCTCGACGCGGCCACGAAGGCGATCACGACCGACCCCGGGCTCGACTCGCTGAAGGACCTGTACGACCTGGCGCGCGCGATGCGGGCCATCCCGACGGAGAAGGTGCAGTTCCTCACGGTGCCGCGCCGCCCGTACTCGTACAACGCGAATCGGGACGAACTGGTACAGCCGGCGGCGAGTCAACTCTTCAGGCAGCTACGGGAGGACAGACCCGTCCTCGTGACGCCGCACACGGAGGAGGACGGGAAGCCCGACGACGCGGAGGCCCCGACACCCTCGGCGACGCCGACCTTCACGGGGCGGAACGCGGCGGAGGGAGTGTGCTCCTAGGAGCCGTCCGGAGGCGGTGGGTAAAGGGCACACCAAGGGGAGGGCAGAGTCGGATGAGGTTTGGGCAAATTGCCCGGTTGTAAGGGGCGTGGAATTTGTCACTGACGTCGCCCCACGCTGAACTGGGCGGATAGTGTGACGCGATCCGGTGCACCCCGACCGCGTGGTCGTCGCACTCACCAAGGATCGAACGACCGAGAGAGCGGCGCCCTGTGGGGGAGGCGCCTCGCGTGGCACCGACGGAGGATTCGAGTAACCGTGGACGCGCACAGCCGTGGACGGGCGGACGAGATCGACCCCGCCGACCAGTGGGTCCTCAACCCGCAGACCGGCAACTACGAACTGCGACTGGACCACTCCGCTGGGCAGCCGCAGGCATCGCAGGCACCGTCCCGGCCCCGTGGATCGAGCACGGCCACCGCGGCCGACACCGGCTACGGCGCCGACACCGCCACCGCCACCGCCACCGAGGCGCCCGTCCCCGGCCAGCGCCGCCGCCGCCTCTCCGAGCAGGGCGGCGGCGGACAGCAGCCGCCCGCGAGCCGCCGCAAGCGCAAGCAGGGCGCGTCCCGCAAGAAGAAGGTCCTCCTGTGGACCGGCGGCACGATGGCCTTCGTCCTCGTGGGCGGCGCCACCGGCGCGTACATGATCTACCAGAAGCTCGACGGCAACATCGGCTCGGTCGACGTCGGCAGCGCGGCGGTCAAGACCGAGACGATGGACGGGCCGCTCAACATCCTGATCCTCGGCAACGACGTCCGGGTCGGCGAGGGTAACGAGAGCTACGGGAACAAGAGCAACGTCACCGGCCACGCCGACACGACCTTCCTCATCCACATCTCCGAGGACCGCACCAACGCGACGGCCCTCAGCATTCCCCGGGACCTGAAGACCGAGATCCCGGACTGCCCCACGAAGCAGCCCGACAAGTCGATCAAGGTCATCCCCGGATCCGTCGGGAAGACCCGGTTCAACGAGTCCTTCGGCGTGAACGGCCGGGACCCGGGCTGCACCATGCGCACCATCACGAAGATGTCCGGCATCGGCATCAATCACTTCATGATGGTCGACTTCAACGCGGTCAAGACCCTGTCGACCGCCGTGGGCGGGGTGAAGGTCTGCCTGACCAAGCCCATCCGCGACACCAAGTACTCCAAGCTCAACCTCGACGAGGGCGAGCACCGCATCCAGGGCGAGGACGCGCTCGCGTTCCTCCGCAACCGCCATGGTCTCGGCAACGAGAGCGACCTGGACCGCATCAAGATGCAGCAGCAGTTCCTCGCCTCGATGATGCGGCAGCTGAAGGAAGACACGCTGGACAGCCCCACGCAGCTGCTCTCCGTCGCGAACGCCGCGACCGAGGCGCTGACCGTGGACAACGGCATAGGAAGTGCCCTGAAGCTGACCACACTTGCCCAGGAGATCGGCAAGGTCGACCTCAAGAACATCAGCTTCATGACCGTGCCGGTGGTCGACAACCCCGACGAGCCGCCGAACGCGCGGGCAACCGTCGTCCTCGACCAGACCAAGGCCCCCCAGGTCTTCAGCATGATCGAGAACGACGTCTCCTTCACCGAGGTCAAGAAGAAGGAGAAGGACGCCAAGGACGCCAAGGCGCAGGCCCAGGCGAAGCTCCTCCAGGGCGCGCGCGCGAAGGCCGTCGACGTACGCGTCGACGTCTACAACGGCAGCGGCATCACGGGCGCCGCGCAGTCGACGATCAACTGGCTGCAGAACGACATGGGTGTGAGCCGCTCCACCAACAAGAGCAACGCCCCTGAGAAGGCGGCGAAGACCACGCTCACCTACGCACCGAACCAGGCCGATCAGGCCCGCAAGCTCGCGGACATGATGGGTCTGCCCGCCACGGCACTCAAGCCGGGCACGCAGAACGCCGGGGAGCGCGAGCCCATGACGCTCGTCCTCGGCGCCGACTTCAAGGGCGCGGGGGTGCCCATCAAGGGTCCGACGAAGGCGCCGGACGTCGACAAGGTAGAAGCCGACAAGAAGGTGTGTGCCGAATGACCTGGAAACACCAGGACTCGGCGCACTGCTGATTCACGAGGGGACCTGGGGTGGGACAGAACAGCGTGCGTGGGGAGGGAACGCGGGGCCGCGTTCCGCGCGCCCGTGAACTGGGCTGGGACGACGACCTGTACGGCGCCGGGGAGGCGACCGGGGCAGGGGCCGGGTCCGCGGGCGGGGGCTCCGAGGAGACCGCGTCCGCCGGTACGGCGGCGTCGACCCGGGCCGAGCGGCGGCGTGGCGGCGGCGGAGCCGGTGACGCCGGGGCCGACGGCAGGGCGAGCCACCGTCGCGGCGGTTCGCGCCGACGGGCCAAGAAGCCCGGCAAGCGCAAGGCGCTGCGCTGGGTGGCGATCACCCTGGCCGTGCTGATACTCGGCACGGCCGGCGCCGGATACCTGTACTACGAGCACCTGAACGGCAACATCCGCAGCGGCGACCGCGCGGGCGGCAGCAGCGGCGTGAAGAAGGCCGCGCCGAACGCGCTCGGCGACACCCCGCTCAACATCCTGCTCATCGGCTCCGACAGCCGGGCGGACGCGAAGAACGTGGCCCTGGGCGGCGGGAAGAACCTCCGGGACAACAAGCCGCTCGCCGACGTGCAGATGCTGTTCCACGTCTCGGCGGACCGCAAGAACGCCTCGGTCGTCTCCATCCCGCGCGACACGGTCGTCCCCATCCCCGAATGCAAGTCCGAGGACGGCAGCGAGACCTTCCCGGCCACCACCAACCAGCCGATCAACGAGACGCTGGGGCGCGGCGGTCCCGGCTGCACGCTGACCACCTGGGAAAGCCTCACCGGGGTCTACGTCGACCACTGGATCATGGTCGACTTCGCGGGCGTGGTGGCCATGGCCGACGAGGTCGGCGGCGTCCCGGTCTGCGTGAAGACCGGCGTCAGCGACCACCCGACACGGCTGCAGCCGGGCGGCTCCGGGCTGAAGTTGCCCAAGGGGACGCACGAGGTCAAGGGCAAGCAGGCGCTCCAGTGGCTGCGCACCCGGCATGCCTTCGGCAGCGACCAGAACCGGGCCAAGGCCCAGCGCATGTACATGAACGGCATGATCGAGAAGCTCCAGAACCAGAACGCCTGGACCGACACCGGCCGCCTCATGGGCCTGGCCGAGACCGCCACCAAGTCCCTCCAGGTCTCCCAGGACCTCGACACGGTCAAGAAGCTCTTCGACCTGTCGATGCAGCTCAAGAACGTGAAGCTGGACCGCCTCACCACGGCGAACATCCCGACGGCCCAGTGGTCGCAGGACAAGAACAAGAACGTCCTCGTCGAGCAGTCGGCCGAGAAGATGTTCCGGATGCTCCGCGACGACGTCGCCTTCGACAAGAACGGCGATCAGGCCCCCGCGAAGCCGGCCGCCCCGGCCAAGCCGAAGGCCACCGCCGAGGCGCCCGGCACGCTCGCCGTGACGGTGGTCAACGGCACCGGCAGCGACGCCGAACCCGCCGTCGAGGGCCGCGCCCGCGCGATCACCGAGATCCTCCAGGGCAAGGGCTTCACGCAGGCCGAGTCCTCCAAGGAGGGCGCAAGCCGCAAGGACACCGTGGTCACCTACCCCAAGGCCGACGCCGACCAGGGCAAGGCGAACGCCCAGTCCGTGGCCAAGTCGCTCGGACTGCCCGACTCGGCCGTCCGGACCGACGCGAAGGCCGAGGGCATCACGCTCGTCATCGGCTCCGACTGGCGCGAGGGCACGGTCTACAAGAAGCCGGCCGCCGAGGCCGGCGACGTGCCGGAGGACGGCACGGAGATCCTCCGCGGCAACGACAAGGACTGCATGTACATCTTCCCGCCGTACCAGTGGGACGGGAAGAGCTGATCCCCGCTCCCCCCTCACACGACCGACGGCCGGGTCCCTCACGGGGCCCGGCCGTCGGTCGTGTGTGTGTGTGGGGGTCAGACCTTCTCGGTACCGGCCTGCACCGCCGGGCGGCGGCTCGCGATGACCTTCTTCGCGAGGGCGCGGGGGCTGGTGAGGAAGCCGTAGCCCCAGGACATGTGCATCGTCGCCAGTGCCACCGGGATCTGCAGACGGGCCTTGAGCGGGAGGCCCTTGCCGGCCGGGACCGAGCCGGCCGCGATCGCGGCGACGTAACCCGCCGGGATCACGAAGCCGAGCGGGGTGAGCGTGGCGCCCACCACGAGGCCCGCGGCGATGGCGCAGACGGCGGTCGGCGGGGCCAGGTAGCGGAGGTTGATGGAGCCCTGGTGGTAGCGGGCCACCACGTGGCGCCAGCGGCCGTAGTCCTTGTACTGCTTGGCGAGGGCCTTCACGGAGGGCCTCGGGCGGTACTGGACGCGGAGCTCCGGCGAGAACCAGATCAGGCCGCCGGCCTCGCGGATGCGGAAGTTCAGCTCCCAGTCCTGGGCGCGGATGAACTCCACGTTGTAGCCGCCCTGCTGCTCCAGGGCCTCGCGCCGGAAGACGCCGAGGTACACGGTCTCCGCGGGGCCGGCCTCGCCGCCCGTGTGGAAGGCCGCGTTGCCCACGCCGATCTTCGAGGTCATCGCGGCGGCGACCGCGTCCTCCCAGGCGTTCTCGCCCTCGGCGTGCATGATGCCGCCGACGTTCTGCGCGCCGGTCTCCTCCAGGAGACGGACGGCGGTCGCGATGTAGTTCGGCGAGAGCATGCCGTGGCCGTCGACGCGCACCACGATCGGGTGACGGGAGGCCTGGATCGCGGCGTTGAGCGCGGCGGGGGTGCGGCCGGTCGGGTTCGGCACGGTGTGGACGCGAGGGTCTTCTCGTACGAGCTCGGCGGCGATCTCGTCCGTGCGGTCCGTGGACGGGCCGAGGGCGATCACCACCTCCATCTCGCCGTCGTACTCCTGCTCCAGGATGTGGCGGACCGAGTTGCGCAGATGCCGCTCCTCGTTGAGGACCGGCATGATCACGGAGACGGGGGGCAGCATGGTTCCTCGGGGGTACGGGGGTACGGGGGTCGTCCCCGGGAGACAGCGGTATCGCCCGCCACGTTACCGCGAACGGGGGACACCGGTGCGTGCCGCATGGGTGGTGCACCCTTGCGCTGATCGTATGGGCCTACCGTGCTCACGGTTCCCCTTGTCACACCCGCGGAGGTGTCCGTCCGTGCCCACACCGCCCCGCACGCCCCGTCGCCGGCCCGTCCCCCGACCGCCCGTACCGGTCCGCCGGCGGCCACGGCGGCGGCCCCGGTGGGGGATGCGGATGGCGACCGCGCTGTCCGTGGGGGTTCTCGCGGCGGGCGGTATCGGGCACGCGGTGGTGACCGGCCTCGACACCGGGATCACCCGGGTCGACCCCTTCAAGGACATGAAGAACCGGCCGCAGGCCGGGCACGGGATGAACGTCCTGGTCGTCGGCACCGACGGCCGGGACCGGATCACCCCGGAGGAGAAGGAGAAGTACCGGCTCGGCGGCGCCCCCTGCCACTGCACCGACACCGTGATGCTCGTGCACATCTCGGAGGACCGGGAGCGGGCGAGCGTCGTCAGCCTGCCCCGGGACTCGTACGCCGAGATGCCCGAGCACACCGACCTCACCACCGGCAGGAAGCACCACTCGCACCCGGTGAAGCTGAACGCGGCCTACGCGGAGGGCGGGCCCGGGCTCACCGTACGGACCGTCGAGTCGATGACCGGCGTCAAGATCGACCACTACCTGGAGGTCGACTTCACCAGCTTCATGCGGACGGTGGACGCGGTCGGCGGGGTGCAGATCTGTACGACGCGGGCGGTCAAGGACCCGTACACCGGGCTTGACCTCCCGGCCGGCACGCACGAGCTCGACGGCGGCCAGGCCCTCCAGTACGTACGCTCCCGGCACATCGACGGGGCCGCCGACATCGGGCGGATGCAGCGGCAGCAGCGGTTCCTGGCGGCGCTCATCGAACGGGCCACGAGCGGTGGGGTGCTGCTGAACCCGGTGCGCTTCCGTGAGATGGCCACGACGATGCTGAGCTCGGTCCGGGCCGACGAGGACTTCGGTACGGATCAGATGCTGGCCCTCGCCAAGGCGATGCGGGGCTTCACGCCGGCGTCGTCGGAGTTCGTGTCCGTGCCGATCGGCGACATGAGCTTCCCCGTGAAGGGGATCGGGTCGACGGTGAAGTGGGACGCGGCCAAGGCACAGAAGCTGTTCCAGGCGCTGCGGGAGGACCGGCCGCTGGCGGCCCCGACGCCGGCCTCGCAGAAGGCGGGCTCCTCCGGGAAGGGCGCCGCCTCGAAGACCGTGGTCGTGGATGTGCCGCCGCGCACCATCCGGGTGCAGGTCTACAACGGGACCCGGACCGACGGGCTCGGCCGAAAGGTGGACGACGCGCTGCGCGGCACCGGTTTCGACACGACCCGGACGCCGATGACCGGGACCGGGCGGATGCGGGCGCGGACGCTCGTGGAGTACGACCCGCGCTGGGACCGCTCCGCGAAGTCGCTCGCGGCGGCGCTGCCGGGGGCGGAGCTGCGGGCGGTGGCGGGGCGGGGAGGGACGCTGCGGGTGACGGTGGGGGCGGACTACCGGGGGGTCACGGGGGTTCGGGCGGAGGACACGGGGCGGGCCGGGCCGTTCGAGGCGGTGACCGGGGACCAGGTGGTCTGCCCGTAGACGGGGCTTCCCGGGCACGGTCCAGGGCGCGGCTCGCGAGCGGGCGGCCCCCTGGCCGTCAGTCCTCGTAGCCCTCGGCGGCCCGGCGCTCGCGGAGCTCCTTGATGGCCTGGCGGCGGGCCAGGCGGTGGGTGCGGCGGATCTGGGCCTCCTGGTGGCGGCGCTTGTCCTGCTCCGTCTCCGGGACGACCTGCGGGACGCGCCGCGGCTTGCCGTCCGCGTCGACGGCCGCGAAGACCAGATAGGCGGAGCCGACCTGGGTGGCGGGCGTGGACTCGTTCCAGCGCTCGGCCATGACCCGTACGCCGACCTCCATGGAGGACCGGCCGGTCCAGTTGACCTGGGCCTTCACATGGAGCAGGTCCCCGACCCGCACCGGCTCCAGGAAGACCATCTCGTCCATCGAGGCCGTGACCGCCGGACCGCCCGAGTGCCGGCCCGCGACGGCGCCCGCCGCGTCGTCCACCAGCTTCATGATCACGCCGCCGTGCACCGTACCGAGGAGGTTGGTGTCGTGGCTGGTCATGATGTGGCTGAGGGTGGTGCGGGAGGCCGAGGTGGGCTTGCCGGGGATATCGCCCTGATCTGTCATGCCCTCCACCTTATGCGGGGTCCCGGCGCCGTCCCCGCGGGGTCCGTTTTGCATCAGCTTGGCAACAGGGCCGGTCCGATTTTCCACCCGGCCTGTCCAGGGGATTCCCCCGCCCGGCACACTGGTCCGCATGAATGACTGGCCCCATGACGGCGGACACGGCCGTGGCAACGCGAACTCCCAGCCCGAGGGACCTCGCCGGATGAGCCATGTGCAGCGTCCGCAGGTCCCGCCGCAGCAGCCCCCCTACGGCCGGCAGCAGCAGCCGTACGGGCAGCAGCAGTCCCATGACGGCCAGGGCTACAACCCGAACTACACGCAGGCCCAGGGTTCGGGGTACGACTCCGGTTACAACACCGGCCAGGTCTACGGCGGCCCGCAGCAGGGCGGCGGCGGCCAGGGCGGCGGCCAGGGGCCCGTACCCCCGCAGTACGCGCCGCGGCCCGGCGGCGGGCCCGCCCCGGACTGGCGCAAGCGCGCCAAGATCGGCTCGATCGTGCTGGTCGTCGGCGTCCTCGCCTGGGGCATCGGCACCTACGCCTGGGCCAGCTCGCAGATGCGCAACGAGGTCGACCTCTCCAAGGTCATCGAGCGGCCGTCGGAGGGCGACTGCACGACGTACCTGATCGTCGGCTCGGACAGCCGTGAGGGCATGACCGCCGAGGAGAAGAAGAAGCTGCACACCGGCTCCGCCGAGGGCAAGCGGACCGACTCGATGATGATCCTCGCCGCCTGCTCCAGCGGGAACACGATGGTGTCGCTCCCCCGCGACTCCTGGGTGACGATCCCGTCCTTCGTCGGCTCCGAGTCGGGCAAGCAGTACGCGGCCCGCGGCGGCTCCAAGCTGAACGCGGCCTACGCGATGGACGGCCCCGAGCTGCTCGTGCGGACCGTCGAGTTCAACACCGGCCTGCGCATCGACCACTACGCGGAGATCGGCTTCGCCGGCTTCGCGAACATCGTGGACGCGCTCGGCGGTGTCGAGCTGAACATCGACAAGGGCTTCAAGGACAAGAAGTCCGGCGCCGACTTCCAGGCGGGCGAGCAGACCCTCAACGGCGAGCAGGCCCTGGCCTTCGTCCGGACCCGGTACGCCTTCGCCGACTCGGACCTCCAGCGGACGAAGAACCAGCAGAAGTTCCTCTCCGCGCTGGCCAACCAGGCGGCGACGCCGGGCACGATCCTCAACCCGCTCGCGCTGTACCCGACGCTGGGCGCCGGTCTGGACACGCTGATCGTGGACAAGGACATGTCGCTGTACGACCTCGGGAAGATGTTCTTCGCGATGAAGGGCATCAACAGCGGTGACGGCAAGTCCATGAACATGCCGATCTCGGGCAGCGCGCCGCAGGGCTCCCTCAAGTGGGACATGCCGAAGGTGAAGCAGCTGGTCGAGCAGATCCGGAACGACGAGAAGGTCACCGTCGAATCGAATCGATGAACGTAGGACACCTGAATAGGTAAGAGAAGAGCTCCCTCCGTGCGCCCGCCATCGGAGGGGGCTTTTCTCGTTTATGCATTTCATTCCCGTTTCACACGATTACCGCGAACGGTCATTATCGGAACGCCTTTCGGAACGCCTTGCTCGCAAGGGGCCACGGCGGCGTGTTACCTCTGACACACCGCCACCGTCCTTCGTTTCCAGCGAGGAGAACTCCGCCGTGTCGTCTTCGACCAAGCCACGCAGAAGGTCCGCCACCGCCCGAACGGCCGCCATCGCCGCCCTGCTCGTCGCCGGATTCCTGCCGGCCACCTTCGCCGTCGCCGACGCGCCGCCGCCCAGCCTCACCGGCAGCGACTTCGAGATCGACCCCGACGCCAACCTTCGGGTCGACACCAACGGCAATCTCGACTGGAACAACGTCACGGAGATCCGCACCCCCGACAACGCGATCGGCGGCGCGGACACCTCGTTCGGTGGGGGCACGAAGGAGAACACGGCCGTCCCCACCATCGTGACCGGCGGAATTCCGCCGAACAAGAGCGACCTGAGGTTCTTCGGCCTCCACCAGGAGGGCAGCACCTCCGACGGCTTCCTGCACCTGTACTGGACCCGCGTACAGGACCCCAGCGGCTCCACGAACATGGACTTCGAGCTCAACCAGAGCCGGACCAAGAGCGCCAACGGTGTCACCCCGATGCGCACGGTCGGCGACCTGCTGATCACCTACGACCTCGAACAGGGCGGCGTCACCCCGGACCTCAACCTGCGTCGGTGGACGAGCGACGGCGTCTGGAGCGCCGAGGAGGACCTGGACGACGCGGGCGACGCGTCCGGCTCGATCAACAAGCTCAACGAGATCAGCGCCACCGAAGGCGGCCCGCTCGGTCCGCTCACCTTCAACACCTTCGGTGAGGCCTCGATCCGTCTGAGCGCGATCTTCGGCGACGGCAACGGCACGTGCAGGACGCTCGGCTCGGCCTACCTCAAGAGCCGCGCGTCGGGTGGCTCGTTCAACGCGGCCCTGAAGGACTTCATCCCGCCGGCGAACGTCGACATCTCCAACTGCGGCAGCGTCAAGATCCTCAAGACCGACGACCGGGACGTGGAGCTGGAGGGCGCCGAGTTCACGCTCTACCGCAACTTCGCACCGCTCACCCCGCCGCTGGGCGCGGAGGACATCGTCACGACGCTGAAGTGCACGACCGACGCGAACGGCGAGTGCACCATCCTCAACGTGCCCACCGGGGAGTACATCGTCCACGAGACCGTCGTCCCGGCGGGTCACGACGCGGCGCCCGACAAGGCCATCACCGTGGACGCCGACGAGGAGGAGACGGTCTCCTTCGTCGACCCCCGGCAGCGCGGCGCGATCCTGATCACCAAGCTGCGCAAGCACGCCGCGGCGGGTGCGGGCAACACCGCTCACGCGGGTGTGGAGTTCTCGGTCGACGGCGGCGCGACCAAGGAGACCAACGCCTTGGGCCAGGTCTGCTTCGACAACCTGGAGTTCGGCTCGCACACCGTCCACGAGGTGACGCCCGCCGGCTACAAGCCCCAGGACGACCAGACGGTCACGGTGAACAACAAGGCCAGCTGCTCCGACAGCCCGTTCGTCGGCGAGACGGCGCAGTTCGTCAACGTCCCGCTCTCGAACATCACCGTCTCGTTCGCGTCGCAGGTACAGGGCGGAACCCTGGCCAAGATCAGCTGCACCGGCCTGGCCGCCACCCCGGCGGACGCCACCCCGGGCGCCTTCGACGACACCTCGGAGACGTTCGAGGACCTGGAGCCCGGCACGTACACCTGCACGGTGGTCGTCGACCCGTGAGCGTGAACGTGAGTTGACCTGGAGCGGCGTCACCCCCCCGGGGGTGGCGCCGCTCCTCGCTGCCCCGGGGGTTACGGGAGGTTGCGGGCCATGACGATGCGCTGGACCTGGTTGGTGCCCTCGTAGATCTGGGTGATCTTGGCGTCGCGCATCATGCGCTCGACGGGGTAGTCGCGGGTGTAGCCGTAGCCGCCGAGGAGCTGGACGGCGTCGATGGTGACCTCCATGGCGACGTCGGAGGCGAAGCACTTGGCCGCGGCGCCGAAGAACGTGAGGTCCTCCTTCTCGGCTCCGGCGGAGACGCGCTCGGACTTGGCCGCGGCGGCGTAGGTGAGCTGGCGGGCGGCCTCGAGCTTCATGGCCATGTCGGCGAGCATGAACTGGACGCCCTGGAAGTCGGCGATGGGCTTGCCGAACTGCTTGCGCTCCTTGACGTAGCCCTTGGCGTAGTCGAGGGCGCCCTGGGCGATGCCGATGGCCTGGGCGGCGATGGTGACGCGGGTGTGGTCGAGGGTCTTCATCGCGGTGGCGAAGCCGGTGCCCTCGGCGCCGATCATGCGGTCCGCGGGGATCCGGACGTTGTCGAGGTAGACCTCACGGGTCGGGGAGCCCTTGATGCCGAGCTTCTTCTCCGGCGCGCCGAAGGAGACGCCCTCGTCGGACTTCTCCACGACGAAGGCGCTGATGCCCTTGGAACGCTTCTCCGGGTCGGTGACGGCCATCACCGTGTAGTACTCGGACTCGCCGGCGTTGGTGATCCACCGCTTCACGCCGTCGAGGACCCAGAAGTCGCCGTCGCGCACCGCGCGGGTCTTCATCCCCGCCGCGTCCGAACCCGCGTCCGGCTCCGACAGCGCGTAGGAGAACATCGCGTCACCCTTGGCCAGCGGGCCCAGGTACTTCGCCTTCAGCTCCTCCGAACCGGACAGGATCACCGGCAGCGAACCCAGCTTGTTGACCGCCGGGATCAGCGAGGACGAACCACAGACACGCGCGACCTCCTCGATCACGATCACCGTCGCCAGCGCGTCCGCGCCCGCACCCCCGTACACCTCCGGAACGTGCACCGCGTGCAGGTCCGCCGCGACCAGCGCGTCCAGCGCCTCCCGCGGGAACCGGCCCTCCTCGTCCACCGCCGCCGCGAACGGCGCGATCTTCGCCTCCGCCAGCGCACGCACCGACTCCCGGAGCATGTCGTGCTCCTCGGACGGCCGGTACAGGTCGAAACCGGTGGCTGTGTCGTTCTTCTTCGGCGCCAACGCTCACACACTCCCACGCTTGCTAACTACCGTTAAGTAACTCGAAGGGTAGGGCGTGGCCGGGCCCCGGACCAGGGCACGACTATGCTCGGGCAGGCATTCCGCCCGACGTCACTGGAGTACCGCATGGCCCTGAAGATCACCGTGATCGGCACCGGCTACCTCGGCGCCACCCATGCCGCGGCCATGGCGGAGCTCGGCTTCGAGGTGCTCGGCCTCGACGTCGTCCCCGAGAAGATCGAGCTGCTGGCCACCGGGCGCGTCCCGATGTACGAGCCGGGGCTCGAAGAACTGCTGGCCAAGCACGTGGCCGGGATCGAGGGGTCGAGCGGGCGGCTCCGGTTCACCACCTCCTGGGAGGAGGTCGGCGCCTTCGGCGACGTGCACTTCGTCTGTGTGAACACTCCGCAGAAGCACGGCGAGTACGCCTGCGACATGAGCTACGTCGACGCCGCCTTCACCTCCCTCTCCGAGGTCGTCCGCGAGGGCGCCCTCGTCGTCGGCAAGTCGACCGTGCCGGTCGGCTCGGCGGAGCGGCTCGCCGCCCTGCTGCCCGAGGGCGTCGACCTCGCCTGGAACCCGGAGTTCCTGCGGGAGGGCTTCGCCGTGCAGGACACCCTGCACCCCGACCGGATCGTCGTCGGCGTGCGCGGCGAGCGCGCCGAGAAGACGCTGCGCGAGGTGTACGCGGGACCGGTCGGCGACGGCTCGCCCTTCGTGGTGACCGACTTCCCGACGGCCGAGCTCGTGAAGACGGCCGCGAACTCCTTCCTCGCCACCAAGATCTCCTTCATCAACGCGATGGCGGAGGTCTGCGAGGCCGCCGGCGGCGACGTCGCCAAGCTGGCGGAGGCCATCGGCCACGACGACCGGATCGGGGCCAAGTTCCTGCGGGCCGGGATCGGCTTCGGCGGCGGCTGTCTGCCGAAGGACATCCGGGCGTTCATGGCCCGGGCCGGCGAGCTGGGCGCCGACCAGGCGCTGACCTTCCTGCGCGAGATCGACTCGATCAACATGCGGCGGCGCGGACAGATGGTGGAGATGGCGCGGGAGGCCCTCGGCGGAAGCACCTTCCTGGGCCGCCGGGTCGCCGTGCTCGGCGCGACCTTCAAGCCGGACTCGGACGACGTCCGCGACTCCCCCGCGCTGAACGTGGCCGGGCAGATACACCTCCAGGGCGGCCAGGTCACGGTCTACGACCCGAAGGGCATGGAGAACGCCCGCCGTCTCTTCCCGACCCTGGGGTACGCGGACACGGCCCTGGACGCGGTGCGCGGCGCGGACGTGGTGCTGCACCTGACGGAGTGGCGGGAGTTCCGCGAGCTCGACCCGGCGGAGCTCGCCGGGGTCGTCTCGTCGCCGGTGATCCTCGACGGCCGCAACGCGCTGGACTCGGAGCGCTGGCGGGCGGCGGGCTGGACGTACCGGGCGATGGGCCGCCCGCGCGCCTGATGTGACGCAGGGAGAAGGCAGCGAGAAGGAGGGGGCGCGAGTGCGCCCCCTCCTTCTCTTCGTGCTCTACGTGCTCTACGTGCGGTCAGGCCGCGGCCGGGCGGATGCGGTTCGTCCGGGACAGGAACTCCGTCTCGCGCAGCACCCGGGTGGCGTTGGCGTGGGCGAGGCCGACCAGGTCCTGGGCGGGCCAGCCCCGGCGGAGCAGCTCCGCGAAGAGCGGTACGTAGCCGCGGGCCGGGGCGGTGGTGTGGGAGAGGCCCGTGGAGCCCGGCCCCGCCTCCGTACGCACCCGGTCCAGGACGTCGGCGTCGGCGGCCGGGTCGTCCGTGACCGTGACCATGCAGACGGCGCCGTTCTCGCCGAGGAGGCGCAGGACGTCGTCCGGCAGCTTCTCCGGGTCGGCCCTGGTCAGCAGGGCCGGGGCCCGGGTGACCGCGAGCGCGCGGCGGACCGTGTCCTGGTCGGCGCCTGAGAGGTCCACGGCCAGGCCGATCCGGTTCATCTCCCGTACGGCCTCACGGGCGAAGCGGTCGAAGCGGGTGAGGTTCACGACCCGTACGCCCAGGGCGTGGTACGCCCGCAGGGTGGCCGCCGAGCCGCCGAGCGCGGGCCAGCTGACCGGACCGAGCAGGGCGGCGACCCGACCGCAGTTGCCCGCGTGGGCCATCTCGGACGTGGTGTACACGAGGCGCAGGTCCTCGGGACAGTCGGCGACGAGGGCGCGGATCGCGTCGATCCGCCGCAGCGTGCCGATGATGCCCTCGTCGGCCTCCACGTGCAGGGACCAGAACTGGGCCCCGGCCTCCCCCGCGCGGTCGGGCGGGAGGTCCTCCGGGTCGAGGGACCGGGGCAGGTCCGTATGGCCCTCGACGACCGGCTGGGCGGCCAGGATGGCGCGGGCGCGGGCCGTCTCGTCGAGCGGGGGCGGGGTTTCCGGGGGATCGAGCGCGCCGACGGCGGCGGGGGCGGCAGAGAAGGGGGAATGATCGTCGAGATCTGCCATGGTGCTACTCCGAACTCGGTGATGCAGTACCGCCCCGCCGAACGCGGCGGGGCAGTACCGTCCACCGTGCCACCGGGCCCTGGGCGGGGCGCGGCGGAGTGGGCCGTCCGGGTGAGGCGCGGGAGCCCGTTCCGGCGCTCTCGGCCAGTCCTCGGTCAGTCCTCGGTCAGTCCTTGGTGGCCCATACCCATTCGAGCCCGAAGCCGTATGCCTGGTCGATCAGCTGCTGGTTGCTGAGCCCGTGGACCGGGGTGAACCAGCGGACCTCGCGCCGCACCGACAGACCGCCCTCGCCCGCGCCGATCAGCGCGATCGCGCAGGCGGTCGCTCCCTGCGGGGCGTCGTCGAGCAGGATCCGGAGGCTCGCGGACGGGGCCGTGACCGTCACGGCCGCGCCGAGGCTCCGGAAGTCCACCGCTCCCTCGTAGACGTAGGTGTAGACGAGGAGCCGCCGGATGCGGGACCGGTACTCCAGGTGCGTCCGGAGGGTCTCGCCGTCCGAGGACGCGCCGCTGCGGTCGTCCTGGTCGAGCTGGACGTACGGAGGTGCGGTGAGCGCGCCGAAGGAGTTGCCGAGCGCCTGCACGACGTCGCGGGTGCCGTCGGTGAGTTCGACCAGACAGCCGAGGTCGAGGTCCGCGCCGGTCGAAGCCGACCAGTTGAGGTTGGCCTGGAGCACTCCGCGCCCGGCCACCAGGCCCTGGGGGGCCGCCTTGGTCAGGAGGGTGTCGGTGCGGCGGGCGGGGGTCGCCTCCGGTGGGCGCGCGGGGCTCTTCTCCAGGGGACGCGCGGGGGTCCTCTCCGGCGGGCGCGCGGGGGTCCTCTCCGGCGGGCGCGCGGGGGTCCTCTCCGGCGGACGCGCAGGGGTCCTCTCCGGTGGGCGCTTCGTTCGCTCCTCGGCCGGCGGGGGCACCGCGCGGTCGCCGGTCACCGGCTTCAGACGGATGACTCCGCGACGGCGATCATCGCCCACAACCACCCTCCCTGAGTGCGCACTTCACCTGTGCGCACACTAACCTCCCGTGGGCTACGATGCGTTCCCATCCGGGGGATCGAGGGTGCCGCACCAGCGCTGGGGAGCGCGCGGCACCGCCAGCTGCGACCCCTGTTCCTTCGTGTGGGGGTGGGCATGCCCGTAGGGGCTTCGGCGAGTCGTCATCAGATAGCCCGGGAGATCGAGGCCTTCTCGCGCGAGACAGCCCTCGCGTCCCGGAGCGAGGAACTCCTGGAGCTCTGCCGGGCCTTGAGGGCGGCGGACAGTGACACCCGACCGCTGGACCCGTGGACCGAGCTCGATCTGCTCCAGTCCTACGCCCGCCCCGAGAGCATCACCCACGGCGCCTCGAAGCCCGAACACCCGGCGTGGGGCTGGCTGGAGGCGTTCCTCGGCGGTCTGGTCTTCATCCCGCTCGCCCTGACCTGGCTGGGACTCACCCAGGCGTCCAGCGCCTACGGGGCGCTGACCGGCGCCGACCCGAAGGCCGCCGCCCGGCCCTTCCTCCAGCTGTGGCAGTCCGGCTTCGAAGGTCATCTGACGGGCTTCTTCACCTTCGGCCACGTCGCCGGCACCGCGACCATCGCGATCCTCGTCCTCTTCGCCCTCGTCCTGCTGCACGGCTGGCGTCGTGCCGAGACCTCCCGCCGCGAGGCGGAGGCCGAACGGCTCACCGACGAGCTGCTGCGCCGGCTCGTGCCCTCGCTGACCCGGGCGCAGCTCCTGCTCAACTCCTACCGGCTGTCCTCTCCCCGCCGTTTCACCGCGGAGTTGACACAGTCGGCCGAGACCCTGAACCGGCTCGGCGACCGCGCGGCCTCGACCACGGAGGAGCTCGCCGAGGCGGCCCGGCTCGTCGGCGACTCGCTGGACAAGGCGGAGCAGCGGCTCGCCGGGGTCGACACCTCGGTCCGCCCGCTGGAGTCCGCCGCGACCCGGATCGAGGAAGCGGTACGGGGCGGCGGGAAGGACGTCGAGGCCGCGGTGAGCGGCAGCGGGGTCATGATCCGCAAGGCTCTGGAGGACGTACGGGGCACGAACGGCGAGGTCAAGGACGTCCTGGAGAAGGCCGGGGAGCGGGTGGAGGACTCCGTGACGGCGCTGGCCGCGGCGCAGCGCTCGTTCACCACCGGCATCGAGGTGACGGGAGACCTCTCCGCGCAGGTGCTCGGCAGGCTCACCGAGGTGGTGGAGGCCTCGGCGCGCGGCAGCGCCGACGCCCAGGCCCTCGTCGGCCGGTTCGCCGACCAGGCCGACGCCCTCGGGCTGGTGGCCGAGCGGCTCGGGAAGGCCGTCGAGGCGCTGCACTCCGCGCTCGCGGACACCGCCGTGCGGGATTCGGTTCGGGATTCGGTTCGGGACTCGGGGCGGGACTCGGGTCGGGACTCGGGGCGGGACTCGGGTCGGGACTCGGGGCGGGACATGCCGCCCGTGCCCCGGCGGCCCGCGCCGACGGACCGGGCCGACGTCCGGTGAGGGCTCCTCGGTTCAACCCCCTGCACCTGGCGGGCTGGCTCTTCGCGGACATGCTGCTCGTCCTGGCGCTGGTCGCGATGGGCGACCAGGGCGACCCGCAGGCCGCCGCCGCCCGGCCGGGGAGCTCCGCGACGCCGAAGCCCGGCCCCCCGAAGAGCCAGAAGCCCAAGGGGCCGCGTGCGGTGACCCGTACCCCGGTGAAGGTGTCCATCGACGCGAGCCCGGGGGACCGCGACGGGATCCTGGCGCGGTTGAAGAGCGCGACCGCGCGGTACGAGGGACGCCAGGCGGCCTTCGTCCTCACCTTCGGGCGGCACTCCGACCCCGGTGCCGGCGGCGCCTACGCGAGCGAGGTCAACTCCCTGCTGGCTAAGGCCCGTCCGGACATGTTCAAGGGTGCCACGACCCGCGACTTCTGGAAGGGCGGGGCCTCGGGAGGCCACGCCGACATCGAGATCTACTTCTACACGTACTGAGCGGCCACCGACCGCCTCACCGGAGGGAAGAGAACCCATGCAGATACTTCCGTTCTACCTGCTGTGCGACGAGTCGGGTTCGATGGCGGGTGACAACGTCGACGCCCTCAACACGACGCTGCCCGAGCTGCACCACGAGATCAGCACCAATCCGACGGTGGCCGACAAGACCCGGTTCTGCCTCATCGGCTTCTCCACGGACGCCAACGTGCTCCAGCCGCTGGTCGACCTCAGCGACATCGAGGAGGTCCCGGCGCTGGCGGCCGGCGGCCTCACCTCCTTCGGCAACGCCTTCCGTACGCTGCTGCGGTGCATCGAGACCGACGTCGCCGCGCTGAAGGCGGAGGGGCACGAGGTGTACCGGCCGGTCGCGTTCTTCATGTCGGACGGCATCCCCACGGACGACGACTGGCCGCAGGCGTACAAGGAGCTGACGGAGTCCCGCTACTGCCCGAAGATCATCGCCTTCGGGGTCGGTGACGCGGAGGAGTCGACGATCGCCCAGGTGGCGAACTTCCGCGCCTTCATCCAGCAGGACAGCAACGTCTCGCCCGCGGCGGCGCTGCGCGAGTTCGCCTCCAGCCTGACCCGGTCCATCGTCCGCTCGGCCAGCAGCATCGCCGCCGACGGCGGGTCCGACTTCACGCTCAGCGTGGAGGAGACCGTGCCCGGCTTCGCGACCGTCTCGCTCGACAAGCTCTGAGGGTGGACATGGAGCAGGAGATCCCTTTGCCTCCGCAGCCGCCGCTGCCCCCGCCCCCGCTGACGCCACCGGCCCCTTCGGCCGCCCCCGCTGACGCCTCGGACCCCTCCGCCGCCTCGGACCCCACGGACCCCACGGACCCCACGGACCCCAGGGACCCCAGGGACCCCAGGGTCGTATCGGCCTCCTCCGCCGTTCTCGGCGGCGGCTCACCCCTCGCTCCTCCGGAGGAGGACACCGCGGAGGAGTCCGCCGCTGGGGTGACCCCCGGGGCCGAGAGCTCAGGGCCGGAGGCCCCCGGGGCGGAAGCAACAGGGACGGAGAGCCCTGGATCGGAGAACCCCGGCCCGGAGATCTCCGCAGCGCAGGCCCCGCGCCCCGGGCCGCCGGCTCTCGGTGTCCCGGCCCACAGCGGGCGCAGGCCGCCGAGTTATCCGCCGGTGCCGCAGGGGCGGCCCCGGGTGTCGGACGATCCCACCGCCGCCGTCCTGCCCGACATCGTCCTGGACGGCGCCGCGTACCCGCCGCTGACGGTGCGGGCCGCCTCCGTCCGGGGTGACTCCCACCGCTACCACGGTGAGCCCCGCCAGGACTCGCTCGGTGTGAGCCTGCTCGGCGAGCCCGGCCCCGGCGAACTCCTCATGCTCGCCGTGGCCGACGGGGTCGGCTCCGCCTCCCTCTCGCACGTGGGGTCGAGCAGCGTGTGCCGCTGGGCCGCCTGGGCCCTCGCCCACCACGCCCAGGAGTTGTACGAGGCACTGGCCGCCGGTGCGGCGGCCCACTTCGCCGAACTGGCGACCTTCGTGGTCGAGCGGCTCGCGGACCGGCTGACCCTCAGCGCGAAGAACCGGTCGCACGAACCGGCGAGTTACGCCACCACGCTGCGCGTCCTCCTCGTCCCGCGCGATCCGTCCGTCCGTACCCGAGGTCTGCTCACCGTGGGCGACGGCGGCATCGCGCTGCTCCGGGACGGGCGCTGGGACCTGGATCCCGGCGGGACCGCCGAGGAGAAGGGGGCAGGGGACGGGGTCATCGACACCCGGACCGCCGCGCTCCCCCTGTCCCGTACCGCCGAGACCCGGCTCCTGACCACCCGCCCCGGCGACGTCCTCGTCCTCTCCACCGACGGCCTTTCCACCCCGCTGGCGGGCGAGTCCGAGATGCGGGAGTTCTTCGGCTCCGCCTGGGGCGGCGGCGGTTCCGTGCCCGAGCCCGCGGACTTCCTCTGGCAGTTCCAGTACCGGGTGAAGTCGTACGACGACGACCGCACGGGCGCCGTGCTCTGGGAGGCACTGCCGTGACGGCACAGGACGGGGCCGACATCGAGCAGTCCCTGCTCACGCTCGTACGGAAGCTCGCGACCGGCGGACAGGGCGAGGTGCACGAGGTGGGCGGCCCCGGGGAGCTGCTCTTCAAGCGGTACCTGGAACCGCAGAAGGCCGACGGGGCGGCCCTCGCCGCCCTGGTGACGCTGCGTCAGGGACTTGCCCCCGCCGAGGTCCGACGGCTGGACCGGGACACCGCGTGGCCGCTGTGCCGGGTGCTGGACGGCGGCCGGGTCGTGGGCTTCCTCATGCGCAGGGCGCCCGACGCCATGTCCTGGCGGACGGGCAAGGGCGATACGCGGCTGATCGAGCTGTCCTACCTGCTGCGCCCGCCGAAGGCGGCCTGGCAGGCGGTGCCGCAGCCCACGCCGGACGAGCGGTACGCGCTGGTGGTGGCGCTGGTGGAGCTGTTCCAGTGGCTGCACACGATGGGGCTCGTCGTCGGTGACCTCTCGCAGGCCAACGTCCTGTGGTCGCTCGATCCGGATCCCGCGGTGCACCTGCTCGACTGCGACGGCGTACGGATCACCGGCAGGCCCCCGGTCCTCGCGCAGGCCGACACCCCGGACTGGCTGGACCCGAAGGCCCCGCCCGGGGTGGTGAGCGTCGACAGCGACCGCTACAAGGCGGCGCTGATGATCGGCCGGGTCCTCGCGCAGGACGCGTACGCCACGCCCGAGCAGTCCCTGACGCCGCTCGCGGGGGTGCTGGACGAACGCCGGACGGCGGCCGTGCAGCGGCTGTGGGGGCTCGCGGACGGGGCGTACGGCACGCGGCCCGACCTGGGGCAATGGCGTACCGCGCTGGCCGGCCGGGACACCATCAAGCTGCTGGCCGCGCAGCCGGCGCCGAGGCCGGTGGTGGACCGCTCGCGGTTCGACGGGGGGTCGCACCGCGAGCGGGGCACCATCAGCCTCCGGGACACCCCCTAAGGAGCGTCCGCCGTGTCGATCGTCGCGTTCGACGGGGACGTACGGGCGCGCAGGTCGCGGGAGACCGCCTCCGCGTCGCGGAGGGCGCGGACGGCGTTGGACCACGTCAGCTTGGCGAGGTCCGGGTGCGACCAGCCGCGGTGCAGGAGCTCCGCGATCAGGTTCGGGTAGCCGGCGACGTCGTCGAGGCCGGCCGGGGTGAAGGCCGTCCCGTCGTAGTCGCCGCCGATGCCGATGTGGTCGATGCCGGCGGCCTCGCGCATGTGGTCGAGGTGGTCGGCGACCGTGGCGACGGTGGCGATCGGGCGCGGGTTGTCCGCCTCGAAGGCGCGGTGCAGCTTCATCGCCTCGGCGGTGGTGTCGAGGTGGTCGAAGCCGTGCTCGCGGAGGTTCTCGTCCGCCCGCGCGGTCCAGTCGACGGCCGCGGGGAGGATGAACTTCGGCACGAACGTGGCCATCGCGACGCCGCCGTTGGCGGGCAGCCGCTCCAGGACGTCGTCCGGGATGTTCCTCGGGTGGTCGCAGACCGCCCGCGCCGAGGAGTGCGAGAAGATCACCGGCGCGGCCGAGGTGTCGAGCGCCGCCCGCATGGTGGTGGCGGCGACGTGCGAGAGGTCGACGAGCATGCCGGAGCGGTTCATCTCGCGGACGACCTGCCGGCCGAAGTCGGAGAGCCCGCCGACGCCGGGCTCGTCGGTCGCCGAGTCCGCCCAGTCGTTGTTGTCGTTGTGCGTGAGCGTCATGTACCGCACGCCCAGGGTGTGCAGCGCGCGCAGGGTGGCGAGGGAGTTGTTGATCGAGTGGCCGCCCTCGGCGCCCTTGAGCGAGGCGATACGGCCCTGCTTGCGGGCCGCCTCCATGTCGTCCGCGGTCAGGGCCGGGACGAGCTCCGCCGCGTACCGCTCCAGGAGCTGGTCGACGATGTCGATCTGCTCCAGGGTCGCGCTGACCGCGTCGTCCCCGGCCAGCCGGCCCGGGACGTAGACCGACCAGAACTGCGCGCCCACCGCGCCCGCCCGGAGGCGGGCCAGGTCGGTGTGGAGCGAGGCGCTCTGGTCGGCCGCGATGTCGAGCTTGTCGAGGTCGTACCGCGCGTTCTGGCGCAGCGCCCACGGCAGGTCGTTGTGACCGTCGACGACGGGGTGGGTAGCGAGCAGCTCGCGCGCCTCCGCCAGACGGTCCGCCGCGCTCACTTGCCGAAGCCGAACGAGTCCGCGCCCTCGACCTTGGCCCGCAGGCGCTTGCCCTTCTCCGTGGCCTGGTCGTTGAGCTCCTGGAGGAACTCGTTCATCCGGGTCTGCAGTTCGGGGTCGTGCGCGGCGAGGATCCGGGCCGCGAGCAGGCCCGCGTTGCGGGCGCCGGCGACGGAGACCGTGGCGACGGGGATGCCGGCCGGCATCTGCACGATGGAGAGCAGCGAGTCCATGCCGTCGAGGTACTTCAGCGGCACCGGCACGCCGATGACCGGGAGCGGGGTGACGGAGGCGAGCATGCCGGGCAGGTGGGCGGCGCCGCCCGCGCCCGCGATGATCGCCTTGAGTCCGCGGCCCGCGGCCTCCTCGCCGTACGCGATCATCTCGCGCGGCATGCGGTGCGCGGAGAGGACGTTCACCTCGTACGCGATCTCGAACTCGTCCAGGGCCTGGGCGGCGGCTTCCATGACGGACCAGTCGGAGTCGGATCCCATGGCGATGCCGACGACGGGGGCGGTGCTGATGCTGCTCACTCGGTGATCGTTCCTCGCAGATAGCCGGCGGCGTGACGGGCGCGCTCCAGCACCTCGTCCAGGTCGTCGCCGTAGGTGTTGACGTGCCCCACCTTGCGGCCGGGCTTCACGTCCTTGCCATACATGTGGATCTTGAGCTGCGGGTCCCTGGCCATGCAGTGCAGGTACGCGGAGTACATGTCCGGGTAGTCGCCGCCCAGGACATTGCACATCACGGTCCACCGTGCGCGCGGCCGCGGATCGCCGAGCGGGAGGTCCAGAACCGCCCGGACGTGGTTGGCGAACTGCGAGGTGATCGCCCCGTCCTGGGTCCAGTGGCCGGAGTTGTGCGGGCGCATCGCCAGTTCGTTGACGAGGATGCGGCCGTCCGTGGCCTGGAAGAGCTCGACGGCGAGGTGGCCGACGACGCCCAGCTCCTTGGCGATCCGCAGCGCCAGCTCCTGCGCCTGCCCGGCGAGCTCCTCGTCGAGGTCGGGCGCGGGCGCGATCACGGTGTCGCAGACGCCGTCGACCTGACGGGACTCGACGACCGGGTAGGCCACGGCCTGGCCGTGCGGGGAGCGGACGATGTTCGCCGCGAGCTCGCGTACGAAGTCGACCTTCTCCTCGGCGAGGACCGGGACACCCGCCAGGAACGGGTCGCGGGCGTCCTCCGGCGTGCGGACGAACCAGACGCCCTTGCCGTCGTAGCCGCCGCGCACGGTCTTGAGGATGATCGGGAAGCCCCCGACCTCGGCCGCGAAGGCCACCGCGTCCGCCGCGTCCGCGACGATGCGGTGGCGTGGGCTCGGCGCGCCGATCTCGTCGAGCCTGGCGCGCATCACCCCCTTGTCCTGGGCGTGCACCAACGCGTCGGGCCCCGGGCGGACGGGGATGCCGTCCGCCTCAAGGGCCCGCAGGTGCTCCGTGGGGACGTGCTCGTGATCGAAGGTGATCACGTCACATCCGCGCGCGAAGTCACGCAGCGTAGCCAGGTCGCGATAGTCGCCTATGACGACCTCGCTCACCACCTGCGCCGCAGAGTCCTGCGGGGTGTCACTGAGGAGCTTGAACTTGATGCCGAGGGGGATACCCGCCTCGTGGGTCATACGGGCGAGCTGACCGCCACCGACCATGCCGACTACCGGGAACGTCACCCTCTTAGGGTATCCGCACCATCGGGGAACACTCGTCCGCCTGTGGTTTGTCACAAGGACAGCGCAGGTGAAGCCCGGGTTTCCCCATGGTTTACGAGGTACCCGGGCGGGTGACAGGGGGGCTGGTTAGCATGGTTGGGTTGACGTCGCCCGGACGTCACCCGGACGGACGGGACACAGCCATCACCATGAGTGAACCCGGCGCGCTGCGCATGCGACTCAACGGGCTCTTCCGTGAGGTCGCCAAGTTCGGGGTGGTCGGCGGTCTCGGCGTCCTGGTCAACCTCGGCGTCTTCAATCTGGTGCGCCACTTCTCGGACCTCCAGGTGGTCCGCGCCAGCCTGGTCGCCACCGTGGTCGCGATCGGCTTCAACTACGTGGGGTTCCGCTACTTCACGTACCGCGACCGGGACAAGTCGGGACGGACGAAGGAACTGTCGCTGTTCCTGCTGTTCAGCCTGGTCGGCATGGTCATCGAGAACGGCGTGCTCTACGCGGCGACGTACGGCTTCGGCTGGGACGGACCGCTGGCGAGCAACTTCTTCAAGTTCTTCGGGATCGGGATCGGGACCCTGTTCCGCTTCTGGTCGTACCGCACGTGGGTGTTCCGCGCGCTGCCCGCGAAGGAAGCCGTGCAGACCGCCGAATCGTTCCTTGAGCAGGCTCCCCGCCAGGCGACTCCGCGCCAGGCGGAACGGCGCCAGCCCGACCGCGTCTGACCTGCCCTTTTACCGTACGGGCCGCTCCCGTGTCTCCTTCTCGACGCTCCTGACCTCCCGGCTCAGGAACAGCGCGAAGACCGGCGGGTGCTCCTTGAGCAGCTCCAGGCGCCCGCCGTCCGCCTCCGCCAGATCGCGGGCGACGGCCAGGCCGATGCCGGTGGAGCTGCGGCCGCTCACCGCCCGCTCGAAGATCCGCGCGCCGAGGTCTGCGGGGACGCCCGGGCCCTCGTCCGTGACCTCGATCACCGACTGGTTGCCGGTGACCCGGGTCCGTACGGCGACGGTGCCGCCACCGTGCATGAGCGAGTTCTCGATCAGGGCCGCGAGCACCTGGGCGACCGCGCCCGGGGTGCCGACGGCCCGCATCCCCTGCTTGCCGGAGTGGACGATGGCCCGCCCGCCGCTGCGGTAGGCCGGCCGCCACTCCTCCAGCTGCTGCTTGACGACCTCGTCGAGGTCGAAGGCGACGGCGGAGCCCGTACGGGGGTCCCGGGAGTTGGTCAGGAGCCGTTCGACGACGTCGGTGAGCCGCTCGACCTGGGTGAGCGCGATCGTCGCCTCCTCCTTGACCGTGTCCAGGTCGTCGGCGAGGGCGACCTCCTCCAGTCGCATGGAGAGGGCGGTCAGGGGCGTACGGAGCTGGTGCGAGGCGTCGGCGGCGAGCCGGCGCTCGGCGGTGAGCATCCGGGCGATGCGTTCGGCGGAGGCGTCGAGGACGTCCGCGACCCGGTCGAGCTCGGGCACCCCGTACCGCTTGTGCCGGGGGCGCGGGTCGCCGGAGCCGAGGCGCTCGGCGGTCTCCGCGAGGTCGGTGAGCGGCGACGCCAGCTTGTCGGCCTGGCGTACGGCGAGGAGGACGGCGGCGATGACGGCGAGCAGCGCCACGGCGCCGATGATCAGGAGCGTGCGGCCGACCTCGGCGGTGACCGTGGAGCGGGACTCCTCGACGATCACGGTCTCGCCGCGCTCGCCCTCGGCGAGACCGCGGATGACGTCGCCGTCGGGGCGGGTGCCGATCTCGATGGAGGCGCGGCCGGGGATACGGATCTGCGCGTACCGCTTGGCGCCGCTCTGCTCGGCGAGGATGTCCGGGTTGACCGGCTCGCCGCCGATGAGCCGGCTGTCGACGATGGAGACGATCCGCAGCGCCTCCGAGTCCACGCTCTCCTGCGCGCTGCTGGAGATCGTGCGGGTCTCGACGATGACGAGGGAGACGCCGAAGACGGCGATGACGACGAGCACCACGGCGAGCGTGGAGTTGATCAGACGGCGGCGCACGGAGCTCTCTTCGAAGCGGTGGGGTGTCAGCTCTTCTCGAAGCGGAAGCCGACTCCGCGCACGGTGGCGATGTAGCGCGGGTTGGCGGCGTCGTCGCCGAGCTTCTTGCGGAGCCAGGAGATGTGCATGTCGAGGGTCTTGGTGGAGGACCACCAGGTGGTGTCCCAGACCTCGCGCATCAGCTGGTCGCGGGTGACGACCCGGCCGGCGTCCCGGACCAGGACCCGGAGCAGGTCGAATTCCTTGGCCGTGAGCTGGAGCTCCTCGTCGCCCATCCAGGCGCGGTGCGACTCGACGTCGATCCGTACGCCGTGGGTGGAGGGGGCGACGACGGGCTCGCTGGAGCCGCGCCGGAGGAGGGCCCGGACCCGGGCGAGGAGTTCGGCGAGCCGGAAGGGCTTGGTGACGTAGTCGTCGGCGCCCGCGTCGAGTCCGACGACCGTGTCGACCTCGTCCGCCCGCGCGGTGAGGACCAGGATCGGGACCGCGTGACCTTCGGCGCGCAGTCGCCGGGCGACCTCCAGGCCGTCCATGCCGGGCAGCCCCAGGTCGAGTACGACGAGGTCGACTCCGCCCTGGAGTCCGGCGTCGAGAGCGGTGGGACCGTCCTCGCGGACCTCGACCTCGTACCCCTCTCTCCGCAGGGCGCGGGCCAGCGGTTCCGAGATGGAGGCGTCGTCCTCGGCGAGCAGTACACGGGTCATGGGGTGATGGTAGTCCGCACGGCCACCGGACCGGGGCGGGATGCGTTCACCCCCGGTGGCCCCTGGGTATCGTGTGGGCATCCTGCTCATGACCTTCGAATGGCGCCCCGCGGTTGCGCTGCGGCCTGTGATCCATCTCTCAAGTCCTTCCATATCCGGCACTGTCGTGTCGTATGGTGTCTCGACGTCTGTAGCGGTAAACGGGGACCTTTGGCCAGCTTCATGCGCCAAGGTCCTCTTTCTGCGTGAGGTCGGCTCAGCCGATCCTCGAAGACGGTGAACGACCTGTGGGCCGGGTTCCGGGACGCGACGACGCGACTCCCGGGGCGTGGATCCCGGTGGAGTCCAACGGCTCCGTCGGTGCCGGCCTCCCCCACCGGGCGCACCCCGCTCACCAAGCGAGCGTCCCGACAGAGCAAGGATCGACATGGCGTCCAGCCTGACGAAGGAATCGGCCGAACCCCTCGGCTACGAGAAGACCTTCCTCGGCCACCCCCGCGGCCTGGCCACCCTCTTCATGACCGAGATGTGGGAGCGTTTCTCCTACTACGGCATGAGGGCTCTTCTGGTCCTGTACCTGGTCTCCGGCGGCGTGGACGCCGCTACGGGAAGCCAGGGCGGCGGCCTCGCGATGACCGCGGCGACGGCAACGGCGATCTACTCCGTCTACGTCTCGATGGTCTACCTCATGGCCATGCCCGGCGGTTGGTTCGGCGACCGCGTCTGGGGCGCCCGCAAGACGGTGGCGATCGCGGCCTCCGTGATCATGCTCGGCCATGTCTCGCTGGCCATCCCCGGCCAGGCGATGTTCTTCGTCGGCCTCGCGCTCGTCGCAGTCGGCTCCGGTCTGCTGAAGGCCAACATCTCGACGATGGTCGGCCACCTCTACAAGGGCGCGGACGACCCGCGCCGTGACGGTGGCTTCACGCTCTTCTACATCGGCATCAACCTGGGCGCGTTCTTCGCTCCCCTGGTCATCGGCACCGTCGGCGAGAAGGTCAACTGGCACCTGGGCTTCGCCCTCGCCGCCGTCGGCATGGGCCTGGGCCTCGCCGTCTTCCTGGCCTTCGGCAAGACGCTGAACCCGAAGAGCAGCGAGGTCCCGAACCCGCTGTCCGCCACGGAGCGCAAGGCTGTCATCACCAAGGTCGCCGTCATCGCCGTCGTGATCGCGGTCTTCTACGGTGCGGTCGTCGCCCTGGGCATGTACACCCTGAACTGGGCGATGGTCCCGATCACCCTCGCCGGTCTGATCATCCCGGTCGCCGTCCTGGCCCGCATCAAGCGGGACAAGGACCTGGACGCCGGTGAGAAGTCCCGGGTGACCGGCTACATCTGGTTCTTCGTCGCCGCCGCGATCTTCTGGATGATCTACGACCAGGGTGGCTCGACGCTGTCCCTCTTCGCGGACAGCAAGACCGCCGACACCATCTTCGGCCTCGGCTTCCCCGCCACCTGGTACCAGTCGCTGAACCCGCTGTTCGTCATGGCGCTGGCCCCGGTCTTCGCCTGGCTGTGGCTGTGGCTGGCCCGCAAGAACCAGGAGCCGAACACCATCGTGAAGTTCGCGATGGGTCTCGTCCTGGTCGGCGCGTCCTTCTTCGTCTTCATCGTCCCGATGAACATGGCGGGCGACGGCACCAAGGTCTCCCCGATGTGGCTGGTCACGATCTACATGATCCAGACCATAGGTGAGCTGTGCCTCTCCCCCGTCGGCCTCTCCGTCACCACGAAGATGGCGCCGAAGAAGTACGCCTCCCAGATGATGGGTGTCTGGTTCCTCGCCGTCACCGCCGGTGACTGCACCACGGGTCTGCTCTCCATCGCGGGCGTGGACCTGAACGGAACCGGGATCATCGCGATGCAGGCGACGCTCGCCGTCGCGGCCGGTTTCGCGATCTTCATGTACCGCAAGAAGGTCCAGGGGCTCATGGGCAGCGTCCACTGACCCCGTTCCCCCCGCGAACACACGAAGGCCGCCGCACCGGTTCCGGTGCGGCGGCCTTCGCCGTTCTCAGCGCCTCAGGCGTGCCCACGGGGTGAACGTGAACACCGCGCCGCCGATGAGGATGACCGTGCCCGCGACCAGGGCGAGGGCGCGCAGGGCGCCGTCGCTCTCGGCGCCGGTCTCGGCGAGGTTCTCACCGGAGGAGCCGCCGGAGGACGTGCTACCGCCGCCCGAGCCGGAGCCCGAACCCGAGCCGGAGCCGCCGCTCGCGCCGCCCGCCTGCTTGCTCGTGTCGAGCTCCAGGGAGGCCTGGACCGCGCCCTTGACCTGGCACGGGATGTCCATCTTGGCGGAGCCGAGCGTGACCTTGATGGTCAGCGCGCCCGGGCTGAGCGTGGACTTCCCGGTCGCGCCGGGCTTGTACGTGCCCTTCATGTCCTCCAGGCTCACCGGGGCGCCCGCCTCGACCGCCGTGGGGTTGGGGGCGCCGGTGACCAGCACCGTGCCGCTGTCGGCTCCGCCGATCTTGACCGCCATGGTCGGGACGAGAGCCCCCTTGGGGAGGGGAGCCGGGCTGTCCATGACGCCCTTGGCCGTCTTGACGGTGAGGTCGTAGACGGCGCCGTTCTTCTTCGCGCTGATCGTCACCTTGGAGTTGATGTTCGGCGGGCCGGGGGACGTGCAGGTGAAGGCGACGGTGACTTCCTTGCCCGGGAAGTCGGTCTGCCCGCCGCCGGACCCGCCGGACGCCGAGCCGCCGCCGGAGGTGGTCGTCGAGCCGCCCGTGCCCCCGCTGGAGCTGGCCGCGGCGCCGCCCGTGTGCCCACCGTTGGTGCTCGTGCCGCCGCTGGTGGTGGTCGTGCTCGCGCCGCCGGACGTGGTCGTACTGCTGCCGCCGGAGGTCGTCGTGCTCGCGCCGCCGGACGTCGTCGTGCTCGCGCCGCCGCCCGAGGTCGTCGTGCTCGCGCCGCCGCCCGAACCCGAGCCGGAGCCGCCACCGGCCGCCGTCACCTTGATCGTCGCGCCGACCGGCACCGCCTCCTTCGGCGTGCACTTCGTGTCCGTCGACAGCGGCTTGGACACGTTGATCGTGTACTTGTCGGGCGTCAGCGTGATGTCGCCCGCCGCGGTCAGCTTCAGCTTCCCCTTCATCTCGGGCAGCACCATCGCGCTGTTCTTGGGGATCGGCGGGTTCTGCCGCGGTCCCTCCATCGCGACGGTGCCGCTCGCCGCGCCGCCCACCTTCAGGACGCCGCTCGGCTTCACCGTGTCCGCGCCGAGGTCCAGCACGTCCGGGTTCTTCGAGGCGGCCTGGACCGTCTTCCAGACGATCTCGACCTCGTCGCCGACCTTGGCCTCCGCCGGTGCGGTGACGAGCACCTTCGTGGTGCCCTGCACGGGCGGGAGGCCGGAGATGGACGGCGGGATGCACTCCGTCTTGTACGAGACCTCGGCGGCCTGTGCGGGGCCGGCGGAAATCAGGATCCCCGCGCCGCCGAGCATCAGCGCGACACCGGCCGCGCTCATCCTCCGTTGCGTACTCACGCATGTCCCTTCGTCGTCGGACTGCTCTCTGGCGCTGACGGTGCGGAGTCAGGGCTGAACCACGGCAGGACCGTGGTCGGTTCGTCGTCCCTCGCGTTCCCGTCCCCGTTCGCGGGGGCGGCGGCGGGGACGGACGTGCGGCGGGTACGGCGGCGCGGTGCCGTCGTACGGGGGAGGCGGCCGGCCGGGCGTCCCGATCCGGGCCGGGCGCGGTCCACCACGGCCATCCCGATCCGGAACAGAGCCGCCGGTACGACGACGGCGAGCAACAGCCAGAAGAGCGTCACGCCCCAGGGGCGGCCCACCCCCCACGGCTGCTCGACCAGGACCTTGCCGGCGTACCGGACGGAGATCTGGTAGTCGCCGTGCGCGCCCGCGACGAGTTCGGCGGGGAGCCGGACGAGGGCCTTCTTGCCGGGGGCGATCGTGCCGCGCCACTGGCG
This sequence comes from Streptomyces sp. NBC_00094, assembly GCF_026343125.1. NCBI lineage: Bacteria > Bacillati > Actinomycetota > Actinomycetes > Kitasatosporales > Streptomycetaceae > Streptomyces > Streptomyces sp. NBC_00094. Next base: position 3,222,911 of record NZ_JAPEMB010000001.1, read on the forward strand.
TTCCTCGTACTGCGGCGCGAAGACGCCGTGGCTCGTGCCGACCTCGAAGACCGGGTCCTCGACGGCGGCCGAGCCGAGGTTGCCGACGGTGAAGACGACCTCCCGGCGCGGGGGTGCCCCGAACCAGACGAGGAGGCCGCTGGAGCCGTCGAGGCGTACGGACGCGAGGACGGCGAGCCGCCCGTTGCCCGAGGCCTCGGGGAGCGGGGCCGTGGGGTGCCCGGCGACCGTGAACTCCTTGTCGACGGCGTCCTGTTGGCCCGTGACACCGGCCACGTGCACCACGCACGGGCAGGGCTTGGGCGGTTCGGCGACCGGGAGTTTCGCGCTGAACCCGCCCCTGGCGTCGACGGTGGCCGCCCGGCCCTCGCTGTTGGCGCAGGAGTTGGTGCCGCCGATGACGCCCTTGCCGGGCGCGGACTGGCCGCAGATCAGGAGCATGAGCAGCGCGCCCGGCTTCCAGCCGCTGCCGCTGACGGTGATCTCGCCGCCCTTGCCTCCCTCGGTCACCGAGAGCGCGACCACGGGCCCGGGGGCCGCGGTCGCGGGCCCCACGGGCAGCAGTGCGAGGGCGAGGGCCGCGAGGAGGGCGGCAGCCGTACGGATCGTCCTCATGGTGTCGCTCCCTCCGGGGCTCGCTGGGTACGGGGCCTTCCGCGCCGCCACACCGCGTATCCGCCGCCCGCCGCCGCGAGGAGCAGCCCGGCCGACCCCGCGAGCGCGGGGACCGAGGCGAAGGCGGCCTCCGCGCGGGCGGTGGCGGGGGCCGCGCCGGGGGCGCCGGCGGTCAGCAGGACGGTGACGGAGTCGAGGGCGGGCGGGTCGGGCCAGGGTTCGGTGCGGGCGACGCGCTCGCCGGGGCGCAGGGTGAGCGGCAGGGCGCGCTCCGGTCGGTCGAGGACCGTGCCGAGGAGACCCTCGGCACGGACCGCGAGGGTCGGGGCGAGGACCGTGGTGCCGCGGTTGACCAGGGTGTAGCCGAGGGTGCCGGCGGCCTCGTCGACGCGGACGTCCTCGACGGTGAGCGCCGCGAGGCGGGGGCCGCTCACCCGCAGGTGCAGCCGCACGCTCAGCTCCCGTCCGGCGGCGGTGGCGCGCACGGTGCCCCGGTGGTCGCCGGGCGGGGTGTCCGCGGTGACGGTCACGGTGAAGGGCACGTCCGCCCGGGTCCTGGCGGGCACGGTGACGGTCCGCGCGGCGAAGGCGACCGGCGCGCCCTGCCCGGTGAGCCGTACGGTGAGCGGCCCCGTGCCCGGGTTGGTCAACGACAGGGTGTCCTGGAGGACGCTGCCGGCGGGGCCCTCCAGGTAGGCGTACGGCCGTCCGGCGGCGGGCGCCGCCGTCCAGGCCTGCGCTCCGGGGGGAGCCGCCGCGACCGCGCCGACGAGGGCGGTCGCGGCGGCCACGAGCCCGGAGCGCGCGGCCGCCCGCATCAGCGTGCCGTGCGCCGCGTGAGCCAGAGGACTCCGGCGGCGCCGGTCAGCAGGACGGTGCCGCCGAGGGTCCCGAGCGCCACGGCGGAGTCGAGCGGGCCGGTCTTGGGCAGTTCGGTCCCGGAGCCCTCGTCGTCGCCGTCGTCGGCGGGCGGGGTGTCGTCGCCGCCGGAGACCCCCGTGACCTCCAGTTCGAGTGAGGGCTTGGGGTTGTTCTTCGGGGTGCACTCGGCCGCGTCCATCCCGAGGGCGTGCACGATGAGCTTGCCGGCCGTGAAGGTGACCTTGCCGTTCTTCGTCGGGGTGTACGTGCCCGTCAGCGTGCCGATGCTGATCGGGGTGTCCGGCGGGATGGCGGCCGCGTTCGGCACCCCCTTGACCTTCACCGTGCCTTCGGCGACGCCGCCGAGGACGAGTTCGGCGCGCGGGGTCATGACGCCCTTGCCGAGCTCGATCGGGCTGTCGGAGACGCCCTTCTCGAAGGACATGGTGATCGTGTAGCCGCTGCCGCTCTTGACGGCCTTGATGTCGACGGGCGAGACGGCGTCCTTTGGCCCGATCTTCGTCACGCAGGCGTAGTTCACATCGACGACGGTCGCCTGGGCGGCCGGTGCGGCGGCCAGTACGGCCGCGCCCGCCACCGCGACGGCAGCCGTGAGACCGGCGGCCGTTCTCCTTCGGTTCGGCACCTTGGACACCGCGAGCACCCCTCACCGCAACGTAACTGACGGTCTTTCAGATTGGCCGTCAAGGTACGCCCGGGGCCTTACGGAGGGAAGGCAGGGGAACGGGTGAACTTGTGAAAGTCCTAAGGCGCTGCGGCGAGTTCGGCCCAGACCGTCTTTCCGGGGGCGCCGGGGGTGCGGTCGATGCCCCAGTCCAGGCAGAGCCGCTGCACGATGAACATGCCGTGGCCGCCCGGGCGGCCGGACCGGTGCGGGGTGCGGGGCGCGGGCTGTCCGGCGCCGCGGTCGGTGACTTCGAGGCGCAGGACGTGGGGCATCCGCAGGACGCGCAGGCGCTCGGGGCCCTCGGCGTGCAGGCAGGCGTTGGTGACGAGTTCGGACACGACGAGCAGGACGTCCTCGGCGGCGGCCCTGCGGTCGGCGGTGGCGGCCGGCAGCCAGCCCCACTCGTGGAGCGCCGACCGTGTGAAGTCACGGGCGAGCGGGACGGTGCCGCTGGTCTCGCCGAGGGCGAGCGTACGGACGTCGGAAGCTTGGTCCATCAGCGCTTCACCTCACCGATCGACGGGACAGAGGGGCGGGACGTGCGGTCCGCGCGGGGCGGGGCGTTACGGGGCGGGCGGGGCGGGCCCGGGCGGATGCCGGACGGCCGGCTTCGACGCCGGGTCCGGCCGGACTCAACCCGGGAGGGCCGTACCGAGCGTGTCGTGCAGCGTGAAGACGGCGTCCGCCCCGGTGATCCGGAAGACCCGGGCGACCGCGGGCCGCATCCCGACGAGATGGACCCCGCCGCCGGCGGCGTCCGCGCCCAGCCGGGCACCCAGCAGCACGTTGAGCCCGGTCGAGTCGCAGAAGTCGAGCGCCGAGCAGTCGACGACGAGCCGTGCCCGGCCCGCGTCGAGCGCGGCCTCCAGTGGCGTACGCAACAGTTCGGCGGTGTGGTGATCGAGCTCACCCGCCAGAGTGAGGAGTTCGCTTCCCGCGTCCACGGTCCGGACCCCGACCCGCAGCCGCGCGGGCGGCGCGCTGCCGATGTGCTGGCGGTCCATGGCCGTGCCTCTTCTCGCTCTCGCGGATGCCGACTGACGTGCGTCGAACCCTACAAGCGGGGCACCCTCCGACGCACACACGGGCCCTCATAAATAGGTGCAAAGCGGAATATTGGCACTTGCAACCATCGCCGTCGACCAGGTAGGGCTAGAAGGGAACACCCGACACGACCGGCTTGGAGGCGCCGCAAACCGCAGCAGAAGAACGACGAAGGAGACCCATGTCACCCCGGCTCGACGCCCCGCGTACCCCCGACGCGCCGTCGGCAGCAGTCCCCCTCGACCGCCTGCCCGCCCACCCCCTCGACCAACCGCACCGGGCTGGACCGGTCGACGCGCGCGCCCTGTCGAAGCAGCTCTTCGCCCGGCTCGCCGTACTGGAGGAGGGCACCCACGACCACGCCTACGTCCGCAACACCCTCGTCGAACTCAACCTGGCCCTGGTGAGGTTCGCCGCCGCCCGGTTCGGCAGCCGCAGCGAGCCGATGGAGGACATCGTCCAGGTCGGCACCATCGGCCTCATCAAGGCGATCGACCGCTTCGAGCTCTCCCGCGGCGTCGAGTTCCCCACCTTCGCGATGCCGACGATCATCGGCGAGATCAAGCGGTTCTTCCGGGACACCTCGTGGTCCGTGCACGTGCCCCGCAGGCTCCAGGAGCTCCGGCTCGACCTCGCCAAGGCCGGCGACGCGCTCGCCCAGCGCCTCGACCGCTCCCCCACCGTCGCCGAACTCGCGGAGGAGCTCGGGATCTCCGCGGAGGAGGTCGTCGAGGGCATGGCCGCGAGCAACGCGTACACCGCGAGTTCGCTCGACGCCAGGACCGACGAGGACGACGCCGGCAGCGGCGAGAGCACACTCGCCGACCGGCTCGGCTACGAGGACGACGGCCTCACCGGGATCGAGTACGTCGCCTCCCTCAAGCCGATGATCGCCTCACTGCCCGCCCGCGAGCGGCACATCCTCTCCCTCCGCTTCGTCTGCGGCATGACCCAGTCGGAGATCGGCGCGGAGCTCGGCCTCTCGCAGATGCACGTGTCCCGGCTGCTCTCCCGCACCCTCGCCAGGCTGCGCCGGGGCCTCACTCTGGAGGAATGACCTCCGCAGGCTTCCCCGAGCCGCCAAGATGGCTGCGGAAAGGGCCCGTTCACGGTCTCACGACCTGGAACGGGCCCTTCCGCACGAGCGGGCGGACCACCGACCGCGCAGCCGGAAGGCCTTGTTGACGCGCCGTCCGGATTGGGCCACATTGAGCCCGGGGATTCAGGGGGGAATCACATGGTTTCTGCGTACGCGGAACTGGAAGGGCGCATGCGTGACCGGCTCGGGGGCAGAGAGTGCCTCTACGTGCCGTCGTGCCGCCTCGGCCTCTACCTCGCACTGCGCCACTGGTGCGCGCCGGGCGGCCGGGTACTGATGTCGCCGGTCAACGACGACGTCATCTTCTTCGTCGTGCTCGCCGCCGGGCTCCGCCCCGTACAGGCGCCGCTCGACCCCCGGGACGGCTCGATCGACACCGCGGCCGTCCCCGAGTCCGTCTGGCGCGGCCTGTCCGCCGTCCTCACGACCAATCTGTACGGGAACCCCGACCCGGCCCCCGAGCTGCGGGCCCACTGCGACCGGCTCGGCATCCCGCTGATCGAGGACGCGGCCCACGCGATCGGCTCCACCGTCGGCGGGCGCCCGGTCGGCACGTACGGCGAGGCCTCCGTCTTCAGCCTGTCGAAGCACACCGCCGCCAAGACCGGCGGCTTCCTCGCCCTCGCCGACCCGGCGCTGCGCGAGGAACTCGCCGCCGCGCGCGACGCGCTGCTCCTGCCGACCCGGACGGCCGCCGAACTCGCCTATCGCGTACGGCCGTACGCGGAGGCCGCCGTGCGCGGGATGCGCCTGACGCGGGCCGCGCACGCGCTCGCGCGGCGGATCGGCGCGGAGGAGCGGGAGGAGATCCGGATGCCGCTCCGCGCCGAGGAGCTGGCGCGGGCCCTGCCGGCCGCGCCCGCGCTCGCGCCCTTCCACTCCTGGATCCGCGTCGACATGCACGACTACCGGCTCCGGCCGGGACCCGGCCGGCTCCGCCGCACCACCCACAAGCTGGCCCGGCTCGACGACGTCCTCGCCGCCCACCGTGAGGGCACGGCCCGGCTCCTGGCCAGCGAGTACGGCACGCCCGGGGCGCCCACGGAACAGGCGGGCCCCGCGCAGCAGGCGCAGCCGCTGTTCCGGGTGCCGCTGCTCGTCGAGGACCGGGACGCCGCGATCGCCGCCCTCGCCCGGCACCGGATCACCACCGGCTATCTGTACGACCCGCCGCTCGACAGCTACGCGGGCGAGCGCTTCACCGACCTCTCGCCCACGCCGGAGCCGGCCGCCCGGTTCGCCCGGCACGCCCTGCCCGTGGACCCGCGCCGCGCGGAGGAGGTCCTCGCTGTGCTGCGGGCGGCCGGGGCCCGGCCCGCGCGCCTGTCGGAGGCTCCCGGCGGCGCCCGGTGACCGAGACCGTACGGCTGCGGGCGGCGGACCACCCGGCGGCCGAGGAGCCCTCGGCCGCCGTGCCGGAACCCGTCGGCGAGAAGGGCGACTCCGGCGACAGCTCCATGTTCCGCAACGCCTACGCGCTGATGCTCTCCACCGGCGTCTCCGCCGCCCTCGGCCTCGGCTTCTGGCTGGTCGCCGCCCGCTACTACACGGAGGAGGCGGTCGGTCAGGGCTCCGCCGCCATCGCCGCCCAGCGGATGCTCGCCTCCCTGACCGCGACGACGCTGACCGGCGCGGTCGTCCGGTACGTGCCCCGGGCCGGCCGCGCGACCGGGCCGCTCGTGGTGCGCCTCTACGTGGTCAGCACCGTGGTCGTGGCCGTCGCCTGCGGCGTCTTCCTGCTCACGCTGGACTGGTGGGGACCCTCGTACGCCCCGCTCGGCACCGTGTCCGCCGGGATCTTCTTCACCGCCGCCAGCATCGGCTGGGCCCTGCTCACCCTCCAGGACGCGGTCCTCACCGGGCTCAGACGGGCCGTCTGGGTGCCCGTCGGCAACGCCGTCTTCTCGCTCGGCAAGCTCGTCCTGCTCGTCGTCCTCGCCGTCGGCCTGCCGGTGCTCGGCGTCTTCGTCTCCTGGGCGGCGGCCATCGCGCTCTCCGTGCTGCCGGTCGGCTGGCTCGTCTTCCGGCGCCTGATCCCCCGGCAGGCGCACGCCGACCGGGACCGTGAGCCGCCCACCCTGCGCGAGATCGGCCGCTTCCTCGCCGGGGACTCCGTCGGCTCGGTCTTCAGCCTCCTCATGATCAGCCTGCTGCCGATGATGGTCGCCGTCCGCTTCGACGCCGCCCACAACGCCTTCTTCTACACGGCCTACACCGTCGGCGGCACGATGGAGTTCATGGCCATCAACATGGCCTCCTCGCTCACCGCGCACGCCTCGCACAGCCCCGAGTCCCTCGCCGAGGGGGTCAGGGGCGCGCTGCGCCGCATGACGCTGCTGCTCGTCCCGGTCGTCCTCGTCCTCGTCGTGTTCGCACCACTGATCCTCGCGCCCTTCGGCGGGGACTACGCCCGGAACGGCACGACCGTCCTGCGGCTGCTCGCCGCCGCCGCGCTCCCCCGCGTCGCCGTCGAGCTGTACATCGGGGTGCTGCGCGTCCAGGGCCGTACGGGGATGCTCGCCGCCCTCCAGGGCGTGATGTGCGTCCTGGTGCTCGGCAGCGCGGTCTTCCTCCTCGGGCCCTTCGGCATCGCCGGCGCCGGATACGCCGTCCTCGGCTCCATGACCCTGATGGCGGTGGTGTCCGTGCCGGGCCTGCGGGCCACCCTCAAGGGCCGGGTACCGCCCGAGGGGGACCGGGCGGCGGCGCGGGTGAAGGAGCGCGCGGAGGACGGCTACGGCACGAACTGGGCGCGGGAGAGTGCCTATCTGCGCGGCACGCACGACTCGGTGACGCCCGCGTTCGGGATCCCCGTGTACGTACCCCGGCAGCGTGACGACGAGCCCGCGGGCTCCCTCGGGACGCCGGGGCCGGGGCCGAGGCCGGGGTGGGAGTCGGGGCCGGGGTGGGAGTCGGAGCCGGGGTGGGAGTCGGGGCCTGGGACGGGGTCACGCGGCGCGGGCGCGGCCGACAAGAGGGCGGCCGAGGCGGTCGAGGCGGGCTCGGCGCCGAAGGGGGCCGAGCGGTCGGTGATCCTGCTCTGGTCGGCCCTCGGCCTCTCCGCCGGGCTCTTCTGGCTGCCGCTCGCCCGCTCCGGCGCGCTCGACGTGGAGCGGCTCTCCGGCACCGGTCTGCTGACCGCGCTGCCGCCCGTCACGCTCCTCGCCGGGCTGCTGCTCGTCGCCCTCCAGGGCGCAGCCGTCGGACTCCGGCGCTTCCGACGGGCGTTCGCCGGAACGGTCCTGCTCGCCACCTTCCTCGCCCTGCACACCGCGCCGCCCCTGCTGGGCCTGCGGCCGGCGACGGCGGGCGGCCCCGGTGCGGAGCTCCTCGGCGCGCCCGACGGCCCGGCGGCGGTGGTGGTCCCGATCGCGCTCCAGGCGGTGTGCCTGCTGCTCGTGGCCCTGCTGCTGCGGGTGCTCGGCACGGGCGACCGGGTCACGGCCGGGGTGGTGTGGGTGCTGGTCTGGGCCGGTTGGGCGGGGCAGCAGGCCTTCGCCGCCGCCCCGCTCCCGCTCTTCCTCGGCCTGGCCGGGGCGACGATGGCGGCCTGCGCCTACCGCGGACTGACGGCGGGCCGCCGCTGAGACCTCCGGGCGGTCTGGGGCCTGTCCGGCGCCGCGGCCCCGGTCATGATCCGCCGGACACGACCCAGGCGGCCCGGAGCCCCGGTTCAGCGCCCCGGGACGTCCCGTACGTCCTGCCGGAAGTACGGGTCCCGCCCGGCGATCCGGTATCCCTCCAGCCCCGGACCGGAGTCGATCGTGAGGTCGCAGCCCGGCCCGGGCACGGCACGGTTCCAGTGCACGTACGCCTTCGCCTTCGGCAGCGTCGGCGCCACCTCCGGGATCGCGGTGTACCAGTCACGCTGCCGCTCGGGCCGCTTCGGATCGGGAGCGGTGGAGAACTCGGAGAGCATGATCGGCTTGTCGGCGGAGATGTTCTTCCGGAGCCAGTCGTAGCTGGGGCGCTGGCTCTCGTCGAAGTCGAGCCAGTTCGGCGTCCGGTGGCAGAGGTAGTAGTTGTACTGGTCCATGCCGATCCAGTCGACGTAGGCGTCGCCGGGGTAGAGCTGTTTCATCGAGTCCGCGCTGCCCAGATAGCCGGAGACCGTCCACACCCAGACCACGTTGTCCACCCCGAGCCGCCTGAACCGGTCGTGCAGGTGGCGATAGGCGGCGACGTACTCGGCGGGGGTGCCGGCGCCCTCCTTGATCCGGGCGTCGGCCTCCTGGTCGAAGGAGAGGAAGACCCGCTTGCCGTAGGCCTTGATACGGCGGATCTGCGGGTCGAGGATCTCGGCGTCGTACTGCCCGGAGGCGATGTTCTTCCAGCCGAGCTGGGTCTCGGTGTATCCGGCGTGGTGCGGCTCCTTCCACACCGTGGACTCCCAGGCGAGCATCAGCAACCGGTCCCGGCCGAGGGCCTGTTCGTCGGGGGTGAGGAGGGTTCCGTCGAGCTCGTTGCCCGACATGTCGTGGTACGTGTAGACGAGATCGAGGCGGCGGCCGATCTTCTTCTCGAAGGCGTGCACCGGCCGGGTGAGCGAACTGTCGCCGTCGTACGGGATGTACGCGCCCCACCACGCCCCGCAGGGGGCGACGAGCCGGGTGTCGGGGGCGCACGGGTCGTCGCCCTCGGCGACGGTCGCCCACACGCCTATGCCGGCGGTCAGCGCGCCGACGGCGGCGAGCGCGATCACGAGCCGCGTCCAGGGGTCGGCCTTGGAGTGCCGTCCGGTCATCGGCCTCCACCGGGCCCTCGTTTGCGGAAGCGGAAGGATCCGGCGCCCTCGGGTTCGACCGCGCCGCGGGTGGCGGCGGGCAGTGGCAGGCCTGGGAGGAGGGCGACGACGGTGGTGAACACGGCGAGCGGGGCGAGGAACGCGGTCACGGAGAACCCTTCGATCAGGAAGAGGAGGGTGGCGGTGAGCGAGGCGAGGGAGAGGCTGATGGGCGCGGCCAGCGCGAACGCCTCCAGGCGGGCGCCGGGCCGCAGCCCGTGCGGCTGCGGATGGAGCAGGGCGAGGCCGGGGCCGCAGCAGACGAAGAGCAGTACGGGCACCCAGCGCAGGGGCGAGCCGCCGGGCAGCAGGGTGGCCGCGAGGGCCACCCACCCGGAGGCGGCGAGGGCTGCTCTGATCCGGTTCTGGGGCGTGTTCACGGTGTACCGCCTGAGCTGGCCGGGGTCCTTGCGGGAGCCGAGGTGTAGGAGAGGACGATTCCGTACGGATGTTCCTCGACGGTCGTGAAGAGCGGGGAGGCCTTCAGCCGGGTACGCAGGACCGCGAAGCCACCGGGCGGCAGCAGGCCCTCGCCCGCCGTGTAGACGTCCTGGGTGCGGGTGAGGACGACACGGGCCGTGGTGCCGGGCGGGATCCGGTCGGCGAGGTAGCGGGCCGGGTCGACGAGCATCTTCTCGTTCTCGGGCAGCTCCTGCTCGGCGAAGAACCAGTGCTCGACCTGGTCGTAGCGGTGCAGCGCCTGCGGGAAGGAACCGGAGGTGGCGAGGATCAGACCGCCCTCGGGCAGCTGGTCGATGGCCCGGGTGACCAGCTCCGTCTCGGCGGGCGGCGTGTAGTACATCGTCTCCTTGCCGTAGTACGCGGGCAGGAACCCGGCCGTCAGGACGACGAGGACGAGCGGCAGGGCGACGGCCGCGGTACGGCGCCGGGCGACACCGCCGCGGCTCCGGCGGGCGCCCGCGGCGGTGGGCACCAGCGCCGCAGCGGCGAAGAACGCGGCGCCGGGCAGCCCGAACAGGTAGACCCGGAACAGCATTTCGCCGCCGTAGTCGTTGACGGCGAACAGGGGGACCGGGGCGATCGAGACGAGGAGCAGCGGGAGTGCGCTGCGGGTCAGCCGGCGGCGGACGAGTACGGCGATCCCGGCGAGCACGACGGCGGCGAGGGCCATGAGGATGCCGGCCCGGCCGGCCAGCTCGGGCCCGGGGCCGGTGAGCTGTCCCGCGTACCCGGCGCGGGAGTTCTCGGTGAGCTGGCCGATCGACTCGCGCAGCGTGCCGAGCGTCTCCAGGAACAGGGGCCTGCCCATGGTGAGGTCCCAGGCCAGCATCAGCAGCCCGGCGACGACCAGCAGACCGTAGTTGCGGTAGCGGCGGGTGAGGGTGAGGGCGAAGAGGGCGGCGCAGAGCATGACCGGGGTGAGCTGGTGGGCGGCGTTGATCGCGACGATCAGCGGGGCCAGGATCAGCACGCAGACCGCGCGCTGGCGCGGGGTCGTGGGCGGCGGCACGGCGGACGCCGCCGGATCGAGATACGCCCGGTCGCGCAGCCGCCCGGCCGAGCCGGGCCGCACGAAGTGCCGCAGGACGACGGCGAGTACGGTCAGATGCAGGACGTACGCGAAGCCCTGCGGCGCCAGGTAGTCCTGGCCGACCCAGTTGGCGAGCTGGAAGATCCAGACGGCGGTCCACACCAGCCGCCAGTCCTCGGTGAAGGTGCGGTAGATCAGCACGAGCACGGGCAGGGTGATCAGGCCCAGGACGATCGGCGCCCAGTTGAGGTAGACGGCGGTGCTCTCGACGCCGAAGGTCCGGACGAGCGCCGCGTTCAGGGTGAAGAAGCCCGGCCACTGGTCGTACGCGGACATGTTCCCGGACAGGGCGGCGTTCGGGCGGAGTTCGCCGGCGCCGAGGATGGTGTTGACGACGGCGTCGTGCTTGGAGGCCCAGGGGTAGCGCACGGAGTCGTACAGCACGGCCGGCGGTGCCTTGAGCGCGAACAGCAGCGCGACGCAGTGGGCGAGCGGCCAGCCCGGCGAGGTCCCGGCGCGCCGCAGCGACACCAGGAACCCGGCGGTCAGCACCAGCAGGGACCCGTAGAACACGGCGGGCAGCCGGTCCAGGAGGCCGTAGTCGTCCATGGTGCGGATGTCGATCAGGGGCAGGGAGAGCCCCCACAGGCCGAGGCCGAGGACCAGGAGGGCGGGCGGCAGCCAGGTCAGGTCGGGCACGGCGGTGCGTCGCGCGGGCGGCGCGGCGGTGCCGCCGTGGTCCGGGGCGGGGACCGTCCCGGTGCCGCTCGCCGGCGTCGGTGTGAACACGTTCTCCGTCATCCCGCGAACTCCGCTCCGCGCACCAGCGCGCGCGTCCGCCGGTACATGCGCCACCCGACCGTGGGCAGCGAGTCCGGGTACGGAGCGGTCTTCGCGCCCCGCCCCTCCATCCACCGCGCCACGTCGGCGACGGTGTGGGTGCGGCGCACGATGAGCCGGGCGATGCGGTAGACCTCGTCGCTCGCGGAGCTCAGCGCGTGCCGGACGGCGACGGCCGAGGTGTAGCCGGCGGCCTCGGCGGCCCGGCGCACGGCGGGGCTGTTGTAGCCGTGCGGGTAGGCGAGGTGGCGTACCTCGTGGCCGAGGGTGTCCTCCAGGACCGCCTTAGACTCGCGCAGTTCGCGCCGGAGGACGGCCGGGGCGAGCGTGTCGAGCTGTGCGTGGGTGGCGGTGTGGGCGCCGACCTCCATCCCGTACTCCTCCAGGCGCGGGGCCTGCCCGAGGGTCATCATCGGCGCGGGCGGCAGCAGACAGGGCCGGCCCCGGGTGATGGCCCCGGTGGTGAGGTACGCCGTGGCCGGCAGGTCCCGGGCGGCGAGCGCCTCCGCCGTCGGACCGACGAGGTCGGCGAAGCCGTCGTCGAAGGTGACGGCGACGGGCCGGTCCGGCAGCGGGGCCCCGGAGGCGAGGTGCGCGGCCAGGGTGCCGACGGTGACCGGGGTGCGGCCGCTGGCGACGATCGCGTCGAGCTGGGCGGCGAACTCCGTGGGAGTGACGGTGAATTCGGCGATCCAGTCCGGGGGATCCTCCATCACGGCGTGGTAGAGGAGGACGGGGATCCGGGTGTGCGCGGGGGCGCTGCTCATCGGGCGCCCGCCTTCCGGAAGGCGCCGCGCGCCCGCGCTCTGGCGTAGCCGATGGGTCCGTACAACATGCCGCGTCGCTCCAGTCGGGAGAGGTTGCGAGGCCAGGGATGGTGCTGGGCGCCGTGCTCGCCGGGGACGCCGTCGTGCCCGTCGCCGGGGACGCCGTCGTCGCCCTCGCCGCGTCGGGCGGTCATGGTCCTGGCGTGGGCGAGGCCGCGCGGCAGCCGGGTGAGCAGCGCGGGCAGCAGCCGGGGATGGCGCACCAGGGTCGCGGTGAGGTAGGCGGTGAGGCCGGCGCCGTAGCCGTACGCCTGGTTCCGCAGGTCCTGCCAGGTGTCGCGGTGGTGGTGCCAGACGAGCGCCTCGGCGGTGTAGCGGAGCCGGAAGCCGGCGGAGAGGACGGCGACGAAGGCGTACAGGTCGTCGCCGCCCCTGGCCGGGGTCCCGGTGCCGGTCGCCGGGTCGAAGCCGCCGGCCTGCCGGAGGGCGGCGGCCCGGAAGGCCATGTTGGCGCCGGAGCCGAAGCTGCCCGCGGTGAACGGGAAGAGCGGTTCGTCCGCGGGCGGCTGCGCCGGGTCGTACAGGCGGGGCGCGAAGCCCTTGGCGAAGCCGCCGTGCGATTCGAGGAGGATCTGCGCGGAGGTGCCGAGTCGCGCGGGCAGGATCAGTCCGGTGACGCAGCCGAGCCCGGGGTCGGTGGCGAAGGGCTCGGTGAGGGCGGTCAGCCAGTGCGGGTCGGCGATGACGTCGTCGTCGGTGAAGGCGAGGACCTCCCCGTCGGCGGCGGCCGCGCCGGTGTTGTGGGCGACGGCGAGCCCGGGGGTGTCCTCGCGGACGTACCGCACGCGGCCCGCGTACTTCCGGGTGACCAGGTCGTGGGTGTCGGTGGTGCGGGGCGCGTTGTCGACGACGACGAGCTCGTGGTCGGGGTGGTCCTGGACGAGCAGCGAGTCGAGGGCGCGGGCGAGGGATGCGGGGCGCTCGCGGGTGGCGACGATCACGGAGGTACGGGGCGGGGCGGGGGCTGCCCCGGTCGGCGGCAACGGCCTTCCGGCGGCCAGGTGTTCGGCCTCGGTGCGGGGCGCGGCCGCGGCGGCGGCGAGCCGCTCCCGGGCGAGGCCGGCGAGCACCCGGATCGCGTCCTCGCCTTCCGCGACGGTCCCGATGACGGTGGCGGCGGGGCGCCCGTCGACGCGCACGAGCGCGTAGACCTCGCCGCGGGCGATCGCCGGGGCGCCGGGTGCGGGGTGGAGGCCGACGGCGGCGCCGGACGGGTCGAGCTCCAGCTCGGCCACGGACATGGCGCGTGACGGTGCACCGGACTGCTGCTGGTTCATCGGGATCCCCCCGGAGTCGTACGGGTGCGGTCCGGTGGGGTTCGCGCCCACCCGCGTTCCGCCCTTGCGGATCGGCTGCCCACGGAAATCCGCGGCTAGCGGTTGCCCCGCAGTCGGGCGACCGTGTTCAGGGCCTCGCGGGCGCGGGCCGCCAGTGCCGGGCGGCCGCGGACGTAGGCGTGGGCCATCCGCACGGGCTCGCGGCGCAGCCAGTGGAGGGCGGCCCGTGCGCCGGGGACGAAGACGGCCCCCTCGTGCACCGTCAGCTCCCCCGTCTTCAGGGCGTCCTTGTACTCGGCGTCGCCGCGCCCCAGGTCGAGCATCCCGATGCCGGCGGCGGTCGCGGCCTCGGCCATCCGGAGGTGGAGGACGAGACCGGGCGAGTACTTGGCGAACTCGGGGTCGTACGAAGGGAACCAGCAGGACAGCACGGTTCCGGACCGCAGCCCGAAGTGCGCGGCGATCGGCCGCTCGCCCACGTACAGCACGGACAGCACTCCGGAGCAGCCGGGCGTGCGCTGCTCGTGGAGGCGCCGGACGAGGGTGGTGATCCACTCCTTGGCGAAGCGGTCGCCGCGGCCGGTCCTGCGGTACTGGGCGGACTTCCACTCCATGAGGGTGCGCAGGGCCGCCGGGTCGCGCTCGTCGAAGACGAACCGCACCTCGCCGTCGGCCTGGCGGCCGAGCTTGCGCTCCTTGGCCAGGGTGGTCCTGAGGAACTTGGGCGACTGGACGCGCAGAAGCGCCTCGTACGCCGCGTACCCCTCGCCGACGTCGATGACGGGCGAGGCGAAGGACTCGGTGGCGGCGCCCTCGAAGACGGGCTGGCCGTCCTCCAGGTTGTCGAACTCCCACATCGTGATCCCGCAGGCCCGCAGCACGGCGCGGGCGCGGGGCCGCAGCCCGGCGCGCAGAACGGCGCCCTGACTGTCCGAGACGCCGAAGCCGATCGCCCGGCCCTGCCCCAACAGCCCCTTCTCGTACGGGAAGAAGCCGACGGGCTCGCCGTCCTCCGACCACACGGCGACCCGCGAGCGGGGTCGCACCTCGGCGACCGCCCGCGTGAACTCCGGTTCCATGAAGGGGTTCGCGGGCGAGCCGGACTTGGCCCGGAGCTCCCGCCACACCTCGATCTCGCGCTCGCTCAGCTCCCCAGGCTTCACGATCCGCACACGAAAAGCGCTCACCCTGCCGACCCCCCGGTCTGCCCCCAGTACTGCCTGGACAGGACGGTACCGGTCCGAACCCCTCCCCGGCAGGCATACTCGACCATTCCGCGACCTCTCCGCGAAGCCGCGGTCACACGGGGACGAAGATGAACAAGAGGCGGACGGTGCAGTCGAGTTGAAGATCATCGGGCAGGGCAGGACGGCGGACGTCTACGCGCTGGACGAGGTCGGGGAGCGGGTCCTGCGGAGGTACCGGGACGGCTCCGACGCGACCCGCGAGGCCGGGGTGATGACACGGCTGGCGGACCACGGCTATCCGGTGCCGGCGGTGCTGCACGCCGAGGGCGCCGACCTGGTGATGGAGCGCCTCACGGGGCCGTCGCTCCTGGACGCGCTCCTGGACGGTACGTACGAGCCGGAACCGGCCGGCGAGCTGATCGCGGGGCTCCTCGACCGCCTGCACGCGCTGCCGGAGACGCGCCCCATCCGCCCGCACGGCCCGCGCCTCCTGCACCTGGACCTGCATCCGGGGAACGTGGTGCTCACGCCCCGGGGCCCGGTCGTCATCGACTGGCAGACGGCCGAGGAGGGCCCGCCGGGCCTGGACCACGCCATGTCGGCGCTGATCCTCGCGGAGGTCGCGGTCTCCCCGGCCCCGTACGCCCCCGGCGCCCGCACGGGTCTCGCCGCGCTCCTGTCGGCCGTCCACGCCCCGCTGCTCCCCCACCTCCCGGCGGCCCGCACGCGCCGGGCCGCCGACCCGAACCTGACTCCCGGCGAGGTGGCGACCCTGGGTGCGGCGGAGTCCCTCGTGAGGTCCCTGGCCGTCACCTGACGGTCGGGACGTCGGGACGTCGGGACGTCGGGACGTCGGGACGTCGGGACGTCGGGACCGGCCTGATCGGCCTGATCGGCCGGACAGGTCCTAGCGCTTGACGTCCGTGATCTTCAGGTTCGGGTGCGCCACCGCCGCGAACGGCTCGATGGCCAGGGCGCCGGAGGTACCGACGATCTCCAGCGCCGCCTGGGAGTCGATCCGCAGGTCCAGGCGGACGCGCGGCGAGCCGCCCCGGTCGGGCATGGCGTGGACGCGCGACGCCGGGTAGTCCAGCTTCAGCAGCGCCTCGCGCAGGACCTCGGCGCTGGTGGCGCCCTTGCCGCCGAAGCCCTCGCGGATGCGCTCCGCGTGCTTGTCGGCGATGCACCGGTCCTCCGCGTCCAGCGGGACCGCGCCGAAGTCCCGGGGCTCGAGCTCGCGGACGAAGTCCTGCGGAGGGCCCTCGGACGAGTTCGGGTCCGGGCCGATGCCGTCCTTCGTCGGCGGCGGGTTGTCCGGCCCGTACCCCTCCACCGGCTGCTCCTCGTACCCGGGAAGGTCCTCCGGGCGGGGAATCGGCTTGCCGTTCGCGTCGGTCGGCGCCGGCAGCACCTTCCGGCACTCCGCGTTGACGGTGCGCACGAGCTTCGAGAACCGCTTCGTGGACGCGCTGTCGTCCGCGGCGGTCGGGGCGCTCACCGGACGGACGCTGCTGCCCGCGGAGGCGGGGGCGGCGCCGGCGCCGGACTTCTCCGTGCCGCATCCGACGAGGACGAGCGAGCTGAGGCCGGCCGCGATCAGCGCGGCGGAGATACGTGAGATTCGCATGGCCTCATCCTGTCCGGCGCCCGGGCGGGCCCACATGAGTACGCGTACTCACCTACCCCCCTACGGGGTCAACACCCCTGCGACTAGGGGCCCTTGAGTGGTCGGCGAGGCCATTGCCCACCGATCTCGGGCGTCCATAAAGTCCGTGACCATCAAGCACCTCGGACTGACCCGAACGGGAGAGAAAACCGTGCGAAGAACCGTCTTCCCCATCGTCGCCGCCGTTTCCATGGCGCTGCTTCTTCCGCAGCAGGCCTCGGCCGACGAGGCGCCGCCGGAACAGCCTTTGTCCGCCGGTGAATTCAACGCCATCGGCCCCGGCACCTACCAGTCGGAGTACGACCGGTATCAGATCACCGAGAACGACGTTCCGATCAGCCTGATGACCCGCAGCCACGCCGTCACGGGGCAGGGCGCCGGGGTGGCGCAGGCACTGGACGCGCCCGCCGACCGCAGCGACCTCGCCGTGTTCGGGCCGAGTTGGACGGCCGAGTTCCTCGGCGGTCAGCTCAACCGTGAGCTGACCCAGGGCTCCGGCTTCATCAGCACCAAGGACCTCGCGGTCAACGAGTCCGTGCGCTACGACCTGACCGACTCGCTGGAGCGTCCCGACGGCGGCAGCGTCAGCACGTACACCGCCGCCGACGGCTCCACCGTGGTGGCGAACAGCGTCTGGGACGACCTCACGGGCCAGCTGACCACCACGATCACCGAGACGGCCAACGTCGACCTCACCACGGCGCCCGCGGGGGACGACGTCCCCGTGAACGCGCTCGGTGCGGCCTACTCCGCCGCCGACCTGAAGCCGAAGTTCACCTGGAAGCAGGTCGGCACCGGCAGCGACGACTGGCGCGTGACCGGCGTGGGCACCACGGCGTTCAAGGTGACCACGGTCAACTACGACGCCCAGGGCCGCGTCAAGCAGATCAACGAGCCGGCGCGGGGCGAGAACGCGGCGCAGACGGTGAAGGTCGCCTACGCGTCGGCCACCACCGCCGCCGGCAGCACGCTCGGCGACGTGGCCGGCCAGGTCAAGGAGATCAGCGTCACCTCCGGGGCGACGGTGGAGACGCTGGCCCGCTACTCGTACGACGCTTCGGGCCTGCTGCGGAAGGTGGCCAACCCGGCCGCCGGCGCCGACCTGAACACGTACGCCTACGACGCCGCCGACCGCGTGTCCGCGGCCACCACCGACGAAGGCGCCCGCTGGGAGCTGTCCTACGCCGGTGACGAGGTCGCGCCGCAGGCGAGCGAGACCACCGGCACGGTGCCCGAGCCGGGCAGCTCGGTCACGGGCGCCCCGAGCCAGAACGACCCCGAGGGCGTGGCCCCGGCGGCCGAGGACTTCACGGGTTCCGAGATCAACGACCCGTACGCCTACCCGAGTTACTGCAGCAACGCCGGCACGTGGATGTACTACACGTACTCGGGCTGCTCGACGAAGGTCGCGCACTACGGCTGGCGCAACCCGTTCTGGACGAAGACGCCGAACGGCTCGTGGGTGCGGGGCATCTACTACGACCACTGCACCACCGCGCCCGACAAGCCCGCGGGCTTCGACTTCCGCGCGGCCTGCGACTCGCACGACTACAGCTACGGGACGATCGGCAACGCCTACAAGGGCTACCGCTACTACCTGGACAAGTACAAGGGCTGGCAGTCCGACGCCGAGTTCTGGAACATGCTCTACAACAAGACCTGCACCGCCTATTGGTTCAAGGGCACCTGCCGCAAGCTCGCGAATGTCTACTACGGGGCCGTGGCGATAGTGGGCCGCGCCAAGAACGGCGCCAACGCGACCTGATCGGTTAATCCACCGGGCCGCCCATGAAATACGGGGGCAGGTGGCGGTAATGCACCGCCACCCGCCCCCATTCTGCTTAATTCCGCTTGATTTCCCGTTCGATTCCTGGCTGATTCCTGCCTGATTCTTCTTGGAGCATGAAGTGAAGAGACCCGTATGGGGTGCGGTGATCGCTGCCGCGGCAGCCCTGGTGATCACCGCCCTGCCGACACCCGGCGGCCTGCTCCCCGGCACCGCCGAGGCGTCAGCGGCGGAGCCCGGCCCCGTCGCACCGGCCCTGTTCGACGAGGTCCCGGCCGGCACCGGCACCACCCTCCGCGTCAACGTCCTCACCGACCAGCGCGCCGACCTGGCCTCCGCGTCCGAAGCGGGCTCGACCCTCGTCTCCTACGACACCCTGCCCCTGGTCACCCTCCGCGTGGACAGCGCGGGCCTCCAGGAACTCAACTCCACGCCGGGCGTCGTCAGCGTCACCGAGGACGTTCCGGTGCCCCCCACCCTGAACGAGTCCACCGTCACGATCGGCAGCGACAAGACCGCGGTCGCCGGGAAGACCGGCGCCGGCACCTCCGTGGCGATCCTCGACACCGGCGTCGCCACCCAGCACCCCTTCCTCGCGGGCCGCGTCACGACCGAGGCGTGCTTCTCCGTCAACGACGAGACCTACGAGGCCACCAGCCTCTGCCCCAACGGCACCCCCCAGCAGGAAGGCACCGGCAGCGCCGACGCCGGATCCGGCCCCTGCGCCACCCTGGGCGCCGCGTGCTCCCACGGAACGCACGTCGCCGGCATCGCCGCCGGCAACGGAGCCGGCGTCAGCGGCGCACCCACCCGGGGCGTCGCCCCCGGGGCGAACGTCATCGCCCTCCAGGTGTTCTCCCGCGTCGACTCGGAGACCTACTGCGGGTCGGCCGCGAACACCCCGTGCGTGCTCAGCTTCACCAGCTCCCAGATCAAGGCACTGGAGAAGGTCCACGCGCTGAAGAAGGCCGGCACCAACATCGTCGCCGCCAACATGAGCCTGGGCGCGGGCCGTTACTACACCGCCTGCGCCGGCGACCTCCGCAAGCCGATCATCGACAGCCTGCTCGCCGAGGGCGTCGCCACGGTCGTCGCGGCCGGCAACAGCGGCTTCGCCGACTCGGTCAGCACCCCCGGCTGCATACCCTCGGCCCTCACGGTGGGCTCCACGACCGACGACGACCAGCTGTCCACCTTCTCCAACCGCGGCGCGCTGCTCGACGTCCTCGCCCCCGGCACCGGCATCGTGTCCTCCGTGCCCGGCGGCGGCTTCGCCTCGAAGAACGGCACCTCGATGGCCGCCCCGCACGTGACCGGCGCGCTGGCGGTCCTCCGTCAGACGTTCCCGGAGAAGTCGGTGACGGAGCTCGAAGCGCTCCTGAAGTCCACCGGCAAGCCCGTCTCGTACGGCACGACCGTCACGACCACCACCCCGCGGATCCAGCTCGACACGGCGGCGCTCGGCGGCGGCGGGGGCGGCACGGAGCCCGACCCGGAGCTGGTCGAGTGGAACAACTGGACCAACGTCCCCATCCCCGACTCCGGCATCGCCGAGTCGTCGATCGACATCAACCAGAACCGGCCCGCACCCTCCCGGGTCCAGGTGTACATCTCCGTCTACCACGAGTGGACCGGCGACCTGGAGATCGACCTCGTCTTCCCCGACGGCACCTCGACCCCGCTGCGACGGGTCCCCGGGTCCGACAACGTCACGAACATCCGCCAGCTGTACGAGGTGGACGCGAGCGCCAAGCACGCGCTGGGCGTGTGGAAGCTCCGCGTCAACGACACCTCGCCCGGTTCGGACGGCGAGATCGTCGGCTGGGACCTGCGCTTCCCCTGGTTCGACAACTGGACCGAGACGCAGATCCCCGACCTGGGAACGGTCGAGTCGCCGGTCGTCGTCGGCAGCGACCTCCCCGGCAACGCCCCGAGGCTGACCCGGGTCTACGCCGACATCCACCACGCCTGGCGCGGTGACCTGAAGCTGGACCTGGTCGCCCCGGACGGCCGGGTGTACCCGCTGCGCGCGGCGGCGCCCAAGGACTCGGGCGACACCATCCACGAGAGCTACGTGGTGGACGCGAGCGCCTCGCTCGCGAGGGGCACCTGGAAGCTCCGCGTCCAGGACACGGCGGCGGAGAGCACGGGCTCGATCAGCGGCTGGATGCTGACGCTCTGACGGTCCTCCGCGTCCGACCCTGCTCCGGACGGCCCGAAGGCCGGTCCGCCTGAACCTCGGCGGACCGGCCTTCGGGCGTGGTGCGCACGCTCAGGCCACGCGGACACCCTTGCGCCAGACCTCCGTCACCAGCGGGACGCCCGGGCGGTACGCCAGGTGGACGTGGGACGGGGCGTCCAGGAAGGTCAGGTCCGCGCGGGCGCCGACCGTCAGGCGGCCGACGTCCGTGCGGCGGAGGGCCGCGGCACCGCCGGCCGTGGCGGACCAGACGGCTTCGTCGGGGGTCATGCCCATGTCCCGTACCGCGAGGGCGATGCAGAACGGGACGGAGGACGTGAAGGACGAGCCCGGGTTGCAGTCCGTGGAGAGGGCGACGGTCACGCCCGCGTCCAGGAGGCGGCGGGCGTTCGGCCACTGGGCGCGGGTGGAGAACTCGGCGCCGGGAAGGAGCGTGGCGACCGTGTTGCCGGAGGCCAGGGCGTCGACGTCCGCGTCCGTGAGGTGCGTGCAGTGGTCGGCGCTCGCCGCGTCGAGCTCGACCGCCAGCTGGACGCCGGGGCCGTACGTGAGCTGGTTGGCGTGCACCCGGGGGTGCAGGCCCTTCGCCTTGCCGGCGGTGAGGATCGCGCGGGCCTGGTCGCCGTCGAAGGCGCCCTTCTCGCAGAAGACGTCGACCCAACGGGCGTACGGGGCGCAGGCGTCCAGCATCTCGCCGGTCACCAGCTCCACGTACGCCGCCGGGTCGTCCGCGTAGTCCGGGGAGACGATGTGCGCGCCGAGGTACGTCACCTCGTCGGTGTGCTCGGCCGCGATCCGCAGGGCGCGGGCCTCGTCCTCGACCGTCAGGCCGTAGCCGGACTTCGTCTCGAAGGTGGTCGTGCCCTGGCGGAGGGCCTCCGCCATGAAACGGGCCACGTTCGCGGACAGCGCCTCGTCGGAGGCGGCGCGGGTCGCCGCGACCGTGGTGCGGATGCCGCCCGCCGCGTACGCCTGGCCCGACATGCGGGCGTTGAACTCGGCGGTGCGGTCGCCGGCGAAGACGAGGTGCGAGTGGGAGTCGACGAAGCCGGGGACGACCGCCCGGCCGGCCGCGTCGACCCGGTTGTCAGTGGCGGGTGTTTTGCTGGATTCACCGACCCAGACGACACGGTCGCCTTCGATGACGACGGCCGCGTCCTGGATCAGGCCCAGGGGGGTTCCATCACCGAGAGAGGGGTCATTGGTGACGAGACTGGCGATGTTGACGATGGCGGTGGCGGCCGTCGCCACGGCGCTGTTCGCGCTCGTGGGGGCCGAGGTCGCCGCCGGGTTGTTCGTCGCCGCGGGGCCGGTGTTCATGATGAGGGGTGTCTCCTTCAGCCGCGCAGGGCGGCGATCGAGTCCGCGAGGGCGCCGGCCACGTCCGGTACGGAGTGGTGGACCCCGTCCCGTACGACATGGCGGCCGGCCACGACCGTATGACGCACGTCCGCGGCCGACGCGGCGAATACCGCCGTCTCGACTGCCAGACGCGGTACCGGTCCCGCTGTCCTGACGGTGTCCAGGGCGATCGTCGTGAAGTCGGCGAGGGCGCCCGTCTCCAGGGTGCCCGCGTCCGCCCAGCCGAGGGCCGCGTGGCCGTCGGCGGTGGCGGCCCGGAGCAGCGCGGCGGCCGTCCAGTGGCCGCGGGTGCGGGTGCGCAGGCGCTCGTTCAGCTCCATGGCCCGCGCCTCCTCCAGGAGGTCGATGACCGCGTGGCTGTCGCTGCCCAGGGAGAGCGGCGAGCCCGCGCCCTGGAGGGCGACGGCCGGGCCGATGCCGTCCGCGAGGTCGCGTTCGGTCGTCGGGCACATGCAGGTGCCGGTGGTCGAGGAGCCGAGGAGCGTGATGTCGCCGGCCGTCAGATGGGTGTTGTGGACGCCCGTCGTGCGGGGGCCCAGGACGCCGTGCTCGGCGAGGAGCTGCGTCGGGGTGAGGCCGTGCGCCGCGAGGCAGGCGTCGTTCTCGGCGGTCTGCTCCGAGAGGTGGACGTGGAGGGGGGCCTCCCTGTCCTGCGCCCACCGGGCGACCGTGGCGAGCTGGTCCGCCGGGACGGCCCGTACGGAGTGGATCGCCGCTCCGACGCGTACGCCGTCCCGCTCCTTGAGCGCCGACACCCGCTCGGCCCACCGCTCGGCGGTGCCGTCGGTGAAGCGGAGCTGGTGCTGCTCGGGGGCCGCGCCGAAACCGGCGGAGAGGTAGGCGGTGTCGAGGAGGGTGATGCGGATGCCCGCCTCGGCCGCCGCCGCGATGAGCGCCTCGCCCATCGCGTTGGGGTCGGCGTACGGCGTGCCGCCGGGTGCGTGGTGGAGGTAGTGGAACTCGCCCACGGAGGTGATGCCGGCGAGCGCCATCTCCGCGTACACGGCACGGGCGAGCGTGAAGTAGCTGTCGGGGGTCAGGCGTTGGGCGACGGTGTACATCACCTCGCGCCAGGTCCAGAAGGTGCCCGAGCCGACCTGGACCGTGCCGCGCAGGGCGCGGTGGAAGGCGTGCGAGTGGGCGTTGGAGAGGCCGGGGATCGTCAGGCCGCGCAGGACGACCGCGCCCGGGGGCGGGGTGTCGACCCCGGTGCGGACGGCGGTGATGCGGCCGTCGCTCACCTCCAGGGCCACGCCCGGCTCGACGTTCGTGTCGAGCCAGGCGTGCTCCAGCCAGTACGTCGTCAGCGACACGCCAGGCCCTCCAGTACGTCGGCGAGTGCGAGGACACCGGCAGCGCAGTCGTCCTCGGCCGCGAACTCGGCCGGGGAGTGCGAGACACCGGTGGGGTTCCGCACGAACAGCATGGCGGTCGGGATCGACTCGGAGAGGATTCCGGCGTCGTGTCCCGCGCCCGTGCCGAGGACCGGCACCTTCCCCGACGGGCCCAGGAGCCGGGACAGCTCGTCGCGCAGGGCGTGCGAGAAGTCCACGATCGGGGTGAAGGACTCCTGGACGACGGTGAGGTCGATGCCGTGGCGGTCGGCGTAGGCGCGGGCCTCCGCCTCGATGCCGGTGACGACCTTGTCCAGGGCGCCCTGGTCGGCGGCGCGGGCGTCGAGCCAGCCGCGGACGAGGGACGGGATGGCGTTGACGCCGTTCGGCTCGACCGCGATCTTGCCGAAGGTGGCGACTGCGCCCGCGAGTTCGGCCTCGCGGCGAGCCGCGAGCACCGTCTCCGCGTAGGTGAGCATCGGGTCGCGGCGGTCGACCAGCCGGGTGGTGCCGGCGTGGTTGGCCTCGCCGGCGAAGTCGTACCGCCAGCGGCCGTGCGGCCAGATCGCGGAGGCGAGGCCGACGGCGTCCCCGGACAGGTCCAGGGCGCGGCCCTGCTCGACGTGGAGCTCGACGAAGGCGCCGATCCGGGAGAGCCGCTCCGGGTCCGGACCGATGGCGTCCGGGTCGTAGCCGGCGGCCTCCATGGCCTGCGGGAGGCTGATGCCGTCGGCGTCGCGGAGCTCGTACGCCTGCTCCTTCGTCAGCCGGCCCGCGGTGAGGCGGGAGCCGACGCAGGCCAGGCCGAAGCGGGCTCCCTCCTCGTCGCCGAAGTTGACGATGGCGAGCGGCTTCTTGAACACCACGCCACGGGAGCGCAGTTCGTCGAGCGCGGCGAAGGCCGAGACGACGCCGAGGGGGCCGTCGAAGGCGCCGCCGTCCGGGACGGAGTCCAGGTGCGAGCCGGTGACGACCGCGTCACCGGCGGTCGGGTCGCCGAGCCAGGCCCACTGGTTGCCGTTCCGGTCGGTCTCGACGTCGAGGCGGCGGGCCTCGGCCTGCATCCGGAACCAGAGGCGGCAGTCCGCGTCGGCGTCGGTCCAGGCGTAGCGGCGGTAGCCGCCCGAGGCGTCGCTGCGGCCGATGGGCCGCAGCGACTGCCACATGGCGTGGAAGCGGGCACTCACGCGGAGTCGCCCTGGCTCGCGTCGTCGCCCTCGCGCATCGGGACGCGGACGCCCTTCTCGTCCGCGACCCGCTCCGCGATGTCGTAGCCCGCGTCGACGTGGCGGATGACGCCCATGCCCGGGTCGTTCGTGAGCACGCGGCGGATCTTCTCGCCGGCGAGCGGGGTGCCGTCGGCGACCGTGACCTGGCCCGCGTGGATGGAGCGGCCCATGCCGACGCCGCCACCGTGGTGGATCGAGACCCAGGAGGCGCCGGAGGCGACGTTGACCATGGCGTTGAGGAGCGGCCAGTCGGCGATGGCGTCGGAGCCGTCGAGCATGGCCTCGGTCTCGCGGTACGGGGAGGCCACCGAGCCGCAGTCGAGGTGGTCGCGGCCGATCGCGAGCGGCGCGGCGAGGGTGCCGTTGCCGACCATGTCGTTGAACATGTCGCCGGCCTTGTCGCGCTCGCCCTGGCCGAGCCAGCAGATGCGCGCCGGGAGGCCCTGGAAGTGGACGCGCTCGCCCGCCATCTTGATCCAGCGGTGCAGGGACTCGTTCTCCGGGAAGAGGTCGAGGAGCGCCTTGTCCGTCTTGTGGATGTCGCTCGCCTCGCCGGAGAGCGCGGCCCAGCGGAAGGGGCCCTTGCCCTCGCAGAAGAGCGGGCGGATGTAGGCGGGGACGAAGCCGGGGAAGGCGAAGGCGCGGTCGTAGCCGGCGAGCTGCGCCTCGCCGCGGATCGAGTTGCCGTAGTCGAAGACCTCGGCGCCGGCGTCCATGAAGCCGACCATGGCCTCGACGTGCTTCGCCATCGACTCGCGGGCGCGGGTGGTGAAGCCGGCCGGGTCCTTGGCGGCGGCGTCGGCCATGTCCTCGAAGGCGACACCGACGGGCAGGTAGGCGAGCGGGTCGTGGGCCGAGGTCTGGTCGGTCACGATGTCGATCGGGGCGCCCTCGGCGAGCATCTGCGGGAGCAGTTCGGCCGCGTTGCCGAGGAGGCCGATGGAGAGCGGGCGGCGGGCGTCGCGGGCCTCGGTCGCCAGGGCGAGGGCGTGGGCGAGGTTGTCGGCCTTCACGTCCAGGTAGCGGTGCTCGATGCGGCGCTCGATGGCGCGCGGGTCGACGTCGATGCAGATCGCGACGCCGTCGTTCATCGTCACGGCGAGCGGCTGGGCGCCGCCCATGCCGCCGAGGCCGGCGGTGAGGGTGATGGTGCCGGCCAGGGTGCCGCCGAACTTCTTGGCGGCGACGGCGGCGAAGGTCTCGTACGTGCCCTGGAGGATGCCCTGGGTGCCGATGTAGATCCAGGAGCCGGCGGTCATCTGGCCGTACATGGTGAGGCCGAGCTGCTCCAGGCGCCGGAACTCCTCCCAGTTCGCCCAGTCGCCGACCAGGTTGGAGTTGGCGATGAGGACGCGCGGGGCCCACTCGTGGGTCTGCATGACGCCGACGGGGCGGCCGGACTGGACGAGCATCGTCTCGTCCTGCTTCAGGGTCCGCAGCGTGCGGACCATGGCGTCGTACGAGCGCCAGTCGCGGGCGGCCTTGCCGGTGCCGCCGTAGACGACGAGCTTGTCGGGGTGCTCGGCGACCTCGGGGTCGAGGTTGTTCTGGAGCATCCGGAGGGCGGCTTCCTGCTGCCATCCCAGGGCGCTCAGTTCCGTACCGCGTGCTGCTCGGACGGGGCGGGGTCCTGACATGGGGGTGCCTCCTCGAATGTCGATCAGATATTCACATCTTGGCGCGCTGAATAGTTGTAGTCAACAGGGCGGGTGTCCCCCGTCCAAGTGAGCCGGAATGGTGGGATGGGCCGTATGGCCTCCTACCGTCGTGATCTCGCCGTCCGAGCCTCCGTCGACCAAGGACTCCTCTCGCCCGCCGAGCCGGTCGTCGCACTCCTCGACACCACCGGCATCCGCGCCTCCGCCGCCGCTCTGACCAGCGCTTTCGCCGCCGTCACCGATGCCCACGTCCTCCACGCCTTCGCCGTCAAGGCCGCCCCGCTCGTCCCCGTCCTGCGCCTCCTCCACGACGCGGGGCTCGGCGTCGAGGTCGCCAGCCCCGGCGAGCTCGCCCTCGCCCGCGCCGCCGGAATCCCGCCCACCCACACCGTGCTCGACTCCCCCGCCAAGACCCCGGCCGAACTCCGCCAGGCCCTCGCGCTGGGCATCGCCGTCAACGCCGACAACCTCCAGGAACTGGACCGCCTCGACGCGCTCGTCGCCTCCGCGCCCACCGCCTCCCCCCTCGGGATCCGGGTGAACCCGCAGGTCGGAGCCGGTTCCATCGGCGCCCTCTCGACCGCGACCGCCACCTCCAAGTTCGGCGTGGCACTCCGCGACGAGGGCGCCCGCGAGAGCGTCGTCCAGGCCTACCTGGACCGCCCCTGGCTCACCCGGCTGCACACCCACACCGGCTCCCAGGGCGTCCCCCTCGCCCTGATGGCGGACGGCGTCGGAGAGACCTACGCGCTCGCCGAGGAGATCAACCACAAGGCGGGCCGGCAGCAGATCGACACCGTCGACATCGGCGGCGGCCTGCCGGTCAACTTCACCTCCGACGAGGAGACGCCGACGTACGCCGAGTACGCCCGGCTGCTCGCCGACACCGCCCCCGGGCTCCTCGACGGCCGCTACCGCCTCGTCACCGAGTTCGGCCGCTCCCTGCTCGCCAAGCACGGCACGGTCCTCGCCCGGGTGGAGTACACGAAGACCTCCGGGGGCCGCCCGATCGCCGTCACCCACGCGGGCGTCCAGCTCGCCACCCGTACGGTCTACGCCCCCGACTCCTGGCCGCTGCGGATCCTCGCGTACGACGCCGAGGGCCGCCCCCGCGCCGGGGACGTCACCGTCCAGGACGTGGCCGGGCCCGCCTGCTTCGCCGGGGACCTGCTCGCCACCGGCCGGGCGCTGCCACTGCTGCACCCGGGCGACGTCGTGGCCGTCCCGGACACCGGCGCGTACTACTTCGCCCACCACTACGGGTACAACAGCCTGCCCCGGCCCGGGATCCACGGCTTCACGGTGGCCGAGGACGGCGCGGTGACGTTCTCGACGGTACGGAAGGCGCAGACGCTCGCCGAGATCGTCGCGGAGGCGGGCGGGGCACAGGCGAACGCGCTCGTCGGGTAGCGCGGGAGCGGCGGCCGGTCAGCGCGGGAGCGCCCGCCGGTCAGCGCGGGAGCGGCGGCCGGGTAGCGCGGGAGCGGCGGCCGGGTAGCGCGTGCGGGCCCTCTGGGTAGCGCGGGAGCGGCGGCCCGGCTTCGATGAGGACATGACTGGAACGGGTACGGACACCACCTCCGTCGTCGTCGAGCGCCGGGTCGCCGCCTCCCCCGGGCGCGTCTGGGAGGCGATCACCGACCTGCGGGACATGCCCCGCGTCCTCTCGGGCGTCGAGAAGGTCGAGGTGCTCACCGAGGGCGGCTTCGCGGTCGGCACGCGCTGGCGCGAGACGCGCCGGATGCTGGGCAAGGAGGCCACGGAGGAGATGACCGTGACCGAGTGCGAGCCGCCCGACCGGTACGTCACGGTCGCCGACTCGCACGGCATGCACTACGTCTCCGAGCTCACCCTGACGGCCTACGGCGAGGGAGGCACGACCCTGCGGATGACCTTCTCCGCCACCCCCGCGAGCGGCCGCACCCCCGGCTTCGTCACCCGGCTGCTCGCCCGCTTCGGCGCGAAGGCCGTCGCCAGGGCGCTCGCGAAGGACCTGGCCGAGATCGCGACCGCCGTGGAGTCACGCGCCTGAGGGCAACGGATCGGTCAATTCCCGCCACCCTCTGGCATGTTCCGATGGAAAATGCCAGAACGCCTCCCCAGAGCCGGAACGTTCAGTAGCGTCACCGTCACTGCCGTTCGCTCGCGCACCGTATCGGGAGGGGAACCCGCGTGCCCGGAATCGACGAGTGCCTACTGGAGGCCATGGCCCTGCCAGGCGCTCGCGGAGCCTCCCTGGTCGACTGGACCAGTGGGCTCGCCCTCGGGACGGCGGGCGAGTCCCCGACCGGCGACCACGAGACGACGGCCGCCGAGACCGCCGAACTCGCCCGCGCCGCAGCGGAGTTCGACTCCTTCGCGGCGGCGGGGGAACCGGAATCCCCGGAGGGCCCGCCCGTCGAGGACCTGATCGTCACCACCCGCGCCGGCTACCACGTCCTCCGCTTCGTCGAGACCTCCTTCGACAGCAGCGTCTTCCTCCATCTCTGGCTCGACCGCGACACCGGAAACCTCGCCCTCGCCCGCATCCGCCTCCGCGACCTCGCCGAGAGGCTGATCCTGGGATGAGCCCCACCGCCACCGCTCCCGCCACCGCCAACGCACCGGTCTCCCCGATGCTGGTCCGGCTCGCCGCCGAGAAGGCGACCGGCGCACTGCTGCGCGACCACGGCACGCTCTACCTGGTCGACGGCCGGGTCGTCCACGCCGAGAGCCCCGCCGCCCCGGGCGTCGACGTCCTCCTGACCACCGGCGGACGACTGCCCCGCGAGGGCTGGGACGAGGCCGTCGACCGGGCCGGTGCCCACCGCGCGGTCGGCCGCTTCCTCGTCGACAGCGGCCGGCTGCACGACGGCGAGCTGGAGATCTGCCACCTCGGCGCCGTCTTCGACGCGGCCTTCTTCGCCCTCTCCCCCACCAGCGGGCCGACCCGCTTCCGGTACGGGGTCGGCCACTGGTTCGGCACGGTGCGGCCGGTCTCCGCCGAGGCCGTCGAGCGCGAGACCGTCCGCCGCCGCGAACTCCTCGACGCCGTCTGGCCGTACGCCTCCGTCGACACCGCCCCCGTCGTGCCCCGGCCCGCCGCACCCGGCCAGACCGTCGGGGCCCGGCAGCGCGCCCTGCTCGGCGCCGCCGACGGGGAGCGGACCCCGGCGGAGCTCGCCCGGCTGCTCGGCCGCCCCGCCTTCCACACGCTCCTCGACATCCGGCGGCTCGCGGCCGCGGGACTCGTCGAGACCCCACCGGAGCCCCACCCCGACTCCGTACCGCCCTCCCCGCCACCGCTGCCGCTGCTCGCGGCCCCCGAGGTGGCCGACCCCGACATCGCCCTGCTGCGCCGGCTCCGTGACGCCCTGGAGGCACATCTGTGATGAGGCGTGCCCTGCGCCTGCGCGCCGAAAGGAAACAGCTCATGACCGCAGAAACCGAGGTGCTCGGCGAACTCAGACGGCTGCGAGCCCGGTTGCCCCAGCTGACCGGAGCCCTCGCGGCCAGCGCCGACGGCCTCGTCCTCGCCCACGACACCGTGGACGGCGAGGCGGAGAGCGTGGCCGCGCTGACGGCGGCGGCACTCGGCGTCGGCCAGCGGCTCACCGACTGCACGGGCCAGGGCCGCTTCCGCGAGCTGCTCGTCCGCGGCGAGAGCGGTTACGTGGCCACGTACGCGGCGGGCGGCGCTGCTGTCCTGACGCTGCTCGCGGAGCCCCGGATCAACGTGGGCCGGCTCCACCTGGAGGCCCGCAGGTCCAGCGCCCGGATAGGCGAGCTCGTCGACGGGGCGCTGGAGCGCAAGGACCTGAACTGACCTGAACCGAAGTCCGTAAAGAAGATCACGAAGAGCACGCAGAACACGAAAAGGAAGTGCGACACCCATGGCGAACACCGAGACCTCCCTCAAGGAAGCCGCCTCGATCGAAGGCGCCATCGGCGCGGCACTCGTCGACTACACGAGCGGCATGGCCCTCGGCACCGTCGGCGGTGGCAAGGAGCTCGACCTGAACGTGGCCGCGGCGGGCAACACCGACGTGGTCCGGGCCAAGGTCCGGGCGATGGAGATGCTCGGCCTCGGCGACGAGATCGAGGACATCCTGATCACCCTCGGCCGGCAGTACCACCTGATCCGGCTACTCAGGGCCCAGGGCACGAACGGCCTGTTCATGTACCTGGCCCTGGACAAGGAACGCGCGAACCTGGCGATGGCCCGCCACCAGCTCAAGAAGATCGCGACCGACCTCCAGGTCTGACCCAGGCCCCGCGAGCCCGGCCTGATCGGCAAGACACCCCCCAGGGCCCGTCCGGCGGATCAAGGCCGGACAGGCCCTACCCGACGAACAGCCCCCGCGCGACCGCCTTCGCGTCGAACTCCTCCAGGCGCGCCTGCGCGTCCGGGAGTTCGTCCGCCATGGCCTCCAGGAGGACCCGGCCGAGCATCATCGGCGCGCAGGCGGTGTCGAAGGCGAGCCCGGTGCCGACGGCGGCCGGGATCAGCAGGTCGCTGTGGGCGGCGACGGGCGCGAACGCCGAGTCGGCGACGGCCACGACCGTGAGCCCGGCCGCCCGCGCGTACTCCAGGGCCTCGACGACCTCCCGGGGGTGCCGGGGCAGGGCGAAGCAGAGCAGCGCCGTGGCCCCGGCCCGTACGGCCGCGTCGACGCGGTCCGTGAGCATCGAGCCGCCCTCGTCGAGGAGCCGGACGTCGGGGTGCACCTTCGCGGCGAAGTAGGCGAAGCCGCGCGCCTGCGAGGAGGCGGCCCGCAGGCCGAGCACGAGGAGTGGACGCGAGGAGGCGAGGAGGCGGCCCGCCCGTTCGACGGGCTTCGGGTCGGCGAGCAGCCCTGCGAGGTGCCGGAGGTTCTCGATCTCGGCGAGCACGGCCTGCTGGTACTCGTTGTGCCCCTCGCTCTCGCCCTCGGCACCGCCGGGCTCCGGGGGCGCGACCTCCCGCAGGTGCCGGCGCAGCGCCGGGTACCCGTCGAAGCCGAGGGCGACGGCGAAGCGGGTGACGGAGGGCTGGCTGACCCCGGCGAGCTCGGCGAGCTCGACACTGGACAGGAACGGCACGTCGGCGGCGCGCCGCACCATGCAGTGCGCGATCCGCCGCTGCGTCGGCGTCAGCCGGTGCCCCTCGAAGAGCGCCTGCAGCCGACCGGCCGGGCTGTCGCTCATGCCGTCCCCCTTCCACTTATTCACCCATGACTATCTCTGCATAAGGATATGCAGCCGGGTGGAGCGAGGGAACGGGGGAGGCCGGGAAGAGTAGCGCGGGGACCGCCGCACCCCCGGTGAAGGGGGGCGGGACGACGGCGGTCCCCGCGAGGGACACGGGCCCGGGTCAGGACCGGTCTCCGCGTCCGCGACGTCTGTGGAGGCCCGGGAGCCGCTCCGGAAGTCCGTGACGCCGACAACCACCAATGTGCCGGACGCGTGTTAAGTCGGTGCTGCGCGAACGTGTCGCCCTCGTACCAGTTGCACGAACGACTCCACGCGCCCGGCCGCGTCCTACTTGGTGCCGCCGTTGGCCAGGAAGGCCAGCAGGTCCTGGCGGCTGACGACACCGGTCGGCTTGCCCTCGACCAG
The DNA here is from genome assembly GCF_026343125.1 of Streptomyces sp. NBC_00094. NCBI lineage: Bacteria > Bacillati > Actinomycetota > Actinomycetes > Kitasatosporales > Streptomycetaceae > Streptomyces > Streptomyces sp. NBC_00094. The sequence goes on from NZ_JAPEMB010000001.1 coordinate 3,254,436, forward strand.
CACGATCGCCGCGTCGGAGGCCTCGCCGAGGACGGACATCAGGTCGGCGACGGGCTCGCCGGATCCGACCTGCGGAAGCGGCGTGCTCATGTGGTGCTCCAGCGAGTCCTCCAGGGAGGCGCGCTTCGTGAAGAGCGCGTCGAGGAGCTCGCGCTCGACGACCGAGCCGACGACCTCGGCGGCCATGACGTCGGGGTGGCCGGCGCCGGGCTTGACGATGGGCATCTGGGAGACGCCGTACTCGCGCAGCACCTCGATGGCCTGGCCGACGGTCTCGTCCGGGTGCATGTGGACGAGCGAGGGCATGACGCCCTCCTTGTGGCGCAGGACGTCGGCGACGGTGGCCGTGGAGGTGTCCTCCAGGAAGCCGTGGCCGGCCATCCACTCGTCGCTGAAGATCTTGGACATGTAGCCGCGTCCGGAGTCCGGAAGCAGCACGACCACGACGTCCTCGGGGCCGAGGTCCTTGGCGACCTCCAGGGCGGCCACGACCGCCATGCCGCAGGAACCGCCGACGAGGAGGCCCTCCTCCTTGGCGAGGCGGCGGGTCATCTGGAACGAGTCCTTGTCGGACACGGCGACGATCCGGTCCGTGACGTTCTGGTCGTAAGCGGTCGGCCAGAAGTCCTCGCCGACGCCCTCGACCAGGTACGGGCGGCCGGAGCCGCCGGAGTAGACGGAGCCCTCGGGGTCGGCGCCGACGACCTTCACGGAGCCGCCGCTGACCTCCTTGAGGTAGTTGCCGGTGCCGGAGATGGTGCCGCCGGTGCCGACGCCCGCCACGAAGTGGGTGATCTTCCCGTCCGTCTGCTCCCAGAGCTCGGGACCGGTGGTCTCGTAGTGGGAGCGCGGGTTGTTCGGGTTGGAGTACTGGTCGGGCTTCCAGGCTCCGGGCGTCTCCCGCACGAGCCGGTCCGAGACGTTGTAGTACGAGTCCGGGTGCTCGGGATCCACGGCGGTGGGGCAGACGACGACCTCCGCGCCGTACGCCCGCAGCACGTTGATCTTGTCGAGGGACACCTTGTCGGGGCAGACGAAGATGCACTTGTAGCCCTTCGTCTGGGCCACGATCGCGAGGCCGACGCCGGTGTTGCCGGACGTGGGCTCGACGATGGTGCCGCCGGGCTTGAGCTCGCCGCTCTGCTCGGCCGCCTCGATCATGCGGAGGGCGATGCGGTCCTTGACCGAGCCCCCCGGGTTGAAGTACTCGACCTTGGCCAGGACGGTTGCCTGGATTCCCGCCGTGACGCTGTTGAGCTTCACCAGCGGGGTGTTGCCGACGAGGCTGATCATCGAGTCGTGGAATTGCACCGTAATCTCCGGGGTCTCCGTAATGGTGTGGCCAGCGTATGCGTAGTCGGAGCGGCTTACGGGGCAGTTAGACCCTGAACGGCTTGAAGGAGGTGACGGCCTCATGTCGAGGGCGAGGGTGGCGCGGCGGATCGCGGCGGGCGCGGCGTACGGCGGCGGGAGCATCGGGCTGCTGGGCGTGGCGGCGGTCGGGCTCCTGCTGACCGAGATGCAGTTGGCGAAGAGGACGGTGGGGAACGGGACGGCGCCCCTGCCACCGGTGACGGACGGCCTCTACGGCCGGTCCTTCGGTACGGAGGCCCCGCTGCGGCTGGCCCTTCTGGGTGATTCCACGGCGGCGGGCCAGGGGGTGCGCCGTGCGGGTCAGACGCCGGGCGCGCTGCTCGCCTCGGGGCTCGCGGCGGTGGCGGAGCGGCCGGTGGTCCTGCGGAACGTGGCGCTGTCGGGGGCGCGCTCGGACGACCTGGAGCGCCAGGTGTCGCTCCTGCTCGCCCAGCCGGTGGGGCCGCCGGACGTGTGCGTGATCATGATCGGGGCGAACGACGTGACGCACCGGATGTCGCCCACGGAGTCGGTACGGCTCCTGGCGGCGGCGGTGCGCCGACTGCGGACGGCGGGCGCGGAGGTGGTCGTCGGGACCTGCCCGGACCTGGGCACGATCGAGCCGGTCTACCAGCCGCTGCGCTGGCTGGCCCGGCGGGCCTCGCGGCAGCTGGCGGCGGCGCAGACGATCGTGGCGGTGGAGCAGGGCGGGCGGACGGTGTCGCTCGGCGACCTGCTCGGCCCGGAGTTCGCGGCGAATCCGCGCGAGATGTTCGGGGTGGACAACTTCCACCCGTCGGCGGAGGGGTACGCGACGGCGGCGATGGCGGTCCTGCCGACGCTGTGCGTGTCGCTGGGCGTGTGGCCGGAAACGGACCGGCTGGAGCCCTCGGGACGGGAGAACATCCTGCCGGTGGCGAAGGCGGCGGCCGAGGCGGTGAAGGAGGCGGGCACGGAGGTGACGGGCGCGCGGGCGCCGTGGGCGCTGCTCAAGTACCGGCGGAGACGGCGGCTGCCGGTCGACGCGGAGACCCCGGCCCCGGAGGACGCCCAGGCGTGACCCACCCCGGTGTGGGCATTCGTTCCGCTGGGCTGAGGGTCCCCCTCTGCGGGACGATTGCCCACACGGGAGGGGTGCCGACTGAGCGTACGCTTAGAAAAGAGGTCCGCGTCACACCGTCAGGGCGGTGACCCCTGCGGTACGTACGGGTAACTTCCCTTTCAGTCCGCTCACTCCGCACCCTCATGGAGCCGTGATGCCCGAAGCCGTGATCGTCTCGACCGCCCGCTCGCCCATCGGCCGGGCCTTCAAGGGCTCCCTCAAGGACCTGCGGCCGGACGACCTCACCGCGACCATCATCCAGGCCGCCCTGGCCAAGGTGCCCGAGCTCGACCCCCGGGACATCGACGACCTGATGCTGGGCTGTGGTCTGCCCGGCGGCGAGCAGGGCAACAACCTGGGCCGGATCGTCGCCGTGCAGATGGGCATGGACCACCTGCCGGGCTGCACGGTCACCCGCTACTGCTCCTCCTCGCTCCAGACCTCCCGCATGGCGCTGCACGCCATCAAGGCCGGCGAGGGCGACGTCTTCATCTCGGCCGGTGTCGAGATGGTCTCCAGCTTCGCGAAGGGCAACTCGGACTCCTGGCCCGACACGCACAACCCGTTCTTCGCCGAGGCCGAGGCCCGTACCGCCGAGGTCGCCGCCTCCGAGGGCTCGACGTGGCACGACCCGCGCGAGGACGGCATCGTCCCGGACGCGTACATCGCGATGGGCCAGACCGCCGAGAACCTGGCCCGCTGGAAGGGCATCAGCCGCCAGGAGATGGACGAGTTCGGCGTACGCTCGCAGAACCTCGCCGAGCAGGCCATCAAGAACGGCTTCTGGGAGCGCGAGATCACCCCGGTGACGCTGCCGGACGGCACCGTCGTCTCCACCGACGACGGCCCGCGCGCCGGCGTCACCCTGGAGGGCGTGCAGGGCCTCAAGCCGGTCTTCCGCCCCGACGGTCTGGTCACCGCCGCCAACTGCTGCCCGCTGAACGACGGCGCCGCCGCCCTCGTGATCATGTCGGACACGAAGGCCCGCGAGCTCGGCCTGACCCCGCTCGCCCGCATCGTCTCCACCGGCGTCTCCGGCCTCTCGCCCGAGATCATGGGCCTCGGCCCGGTCGAGGCGTCGAAGCAGGCCCTCAAGCGCGCCGGCCTGACCATCGGCGACATCGACCTGGCCGAGATCAACGAGGCCTTCGCCGCCCAGGTCATCCCCTCCTACCAGGACCTCGGCCTGGACCTGGACAAGGTGAACGTCAACGGTGGCGCCATCGCCGTCGGCCACCCCTTCGGCATGACGGGCGCCCGGATCACCGGCACCCTGATCAACGGCCTCCAGTTCCACGACAAGCAGTTCGGCCTGGAGACCATGTGCGTCGGCGGCGGCCAGGGCATGGCCATGGTGATCGAGCGGCTGAGCTGAGCCGTAGCGGAGGGTAGGGGTCGCCTGAGGAACGAAGGCGGCACCTGCCCGCAGCGGTGGCGAGGCTCAGCGCGACCAAAAGAGCGAGCGGCTGAGCTGATGCGGCGCCTGTCCTGACAGGCCCTGGCTAACCCCACCGCGTCCGAGCCGTGACCGAATCTCCCCCAGGATGTGACCTACGTCCCGGGGGAGTTCGTTTTCGCAGGTCAGGGCCGCCTTGGGACTAAACACCCGGCCGAAATACCTGTCCAATTCGTGACGTAATGCACTGACAGCGAGCACCACCCCAGGACAAGCTGATGTAGGAAGTCGGGGGATCGACTCGGAATCGGGAGTACGTCAGTGAGCGCCATGTCTCTTGCCCTGCTGCTGACCACGGCCGCTGCCACGGCCGTGGGCGCTGCTGCCCTGCACGCCGTCCACGGTCTTCGCAAGGAGGTCACGTCCCTCCGCGGCGAGCTGGCGGCCGCCCGCGGCGTCACGGTCCCCGCGGCCCGCGCCACTCCGGCCGCGGAGATACGAGCCGCGGTCGCCGAGGCGCTGGCCGAGGAGCGCGAGCGCGAGCTCGCGGAGGCCCGTGCCTTCTGGGCCGCGCAGGAGGCCCGTGACGCGGCCGACGCCCCGTCCCTGCTCGGCGGGCTCGGCTCCCCGGTCGAGGACGGCACGTTCTTCGTCCCGCGCCAGGCCGACTTCGCCGGCCTGGAGGCGATGGCCCTGGAGGCCATGGAGGCGGAGGCGGCCGCGCTCGACGGCGTCGCCGACCTCGGTGACCTGGCCGACGCGCTGGACGAGTACCCGGAGGACTCGGCGGAGCTGGCCGCGGCCCGTCGCCGCCACCCCTCGCACCCGGACTTCGTGCCGGTGCAGACCCCGGTCGTCACCGACCACGAGCGGACGGTGGCCCGCCTGGAGGAGCTCGCGGACACCCGTACGGCACTGACCGACGTGCGCCCCGGCCCGCTCGGCACCCTGGACGTGTACGTCTTCGCGGACGGTACGACGCTCTGCATGACCCCCGGTCACCGCGAGACCGCGGAGCGCCTCGCGGAGGCCCTGCGCTCCGGCCGCACCCCGGTGCTGCTCGGCGGCTCGGGCGTCTCGGGCGCCTTCGCGCTCACCTTCTCGTACGGCGACACGGACGAGGAGAACGTCTACATCCTGGCGGACCGCGTCATCGCCTCGCTGTAACCCACACCGCACAGCGGGGGCGTGCGACCCCCACAGCAAGGCGGCGTAGGCCACTGGAGCGCCACAGCCCAGAGGCCTCAGAGCCCCGAGCGCTCCGCCGCCTCCCGTACCAGTCTCACGGCCTCGCCCAGTTCCCCCTCGCGGGAATCGGCCGGGGCCGTTCGCAGAATCTCCGCCAGGTCGTTCCCGGCGACGACGAGCTGGTCGGCGACGGTGAAGACGCCCGCGTCCGGGATGGTCAGCGGCTCCCGCTCCGGGTTCTCGGCGCGCTGGGCGCGCACCGCGAGCTCCCGGGCGAGCGCGAGCCCCTCGGTCGCGGCCCCGCGCTGGAGGCGGCTCTGCGGGGCGGCCCGCAGCCGGTCGGCGAACCGCTCGACGGCGGCGGTCAGGTCACTCGTATCAAGCACCCCGCGACCCTACGCGCCGCCCGGCGGCCCTGACCAACGAGCCGTCCCGCCCCGGCCCCCGCCTCACGTCGCGTTCCGCCCGAGGAAGTCGCGGACGAGCGCGGCGATCTCCTCGCCGTGCGTCTCCAGGGCGAAGTGGCCCGCGTCCAGGAGGTGGATCTCGGCGTCCGGCAGGTCCCGCGCGAAGGCCTCCGCGCCCGCGGGCCCGAAGATCTCGTCACCGCGGCCCCAGGCCGCGAGGAGCGGCGGCCGGTGGGTCCGGAAGTACTCCTGGAAGGCCGGGTAGCCGTCCAGGTTGAACTGGTAGTCCCAGAAGAGCTGGAGCTGGATCTCCTTGTTGCCGGGCCGGTCCAGGCCCGCCTGGTCCAGGGTCCAGGCCTCCGGGCCGATCCGGTCGAGCCGGTCCGCCGGCACGCCGTGGGTGTACTGCCAGCGGGTGGCCTCGGCGGTCAGCAGCTCGCGTACCCCGGCCTCGTGGGTCTCGCGGTCCTTGGCATGGGCGAAGAGCACGTCCCAGAAGGGCGTGAAGCCCTCCAGGTAGGCGTTGCCGCTCTGGCTGACGATCGCGGTGACCCGCTCGGGGTGGCGGGAGGCGATCCGCAGTCCGATGGGCGCCCCGTAGTCCTGGATGTAGAGCGCGAACCGCTCGACGCCGAGCTCGTCGAGCAGCCCCAGGGTGACCTCGGTGAGCTTCTCGAAGCCGTAGGGGAAGTCCTCGACGGCCGGCGCGGCCGAGGCGCCGAAGCCGATGTGGTCGGGGGCGACGAGGTGGTACGAGTCGGCCAGCTCGGCCATGAGCCCGCGGTACATGTGCGAGCTGGACGGGAAGCCGTGCAGCAGGACGAGGGTGGGGTTCGCCGGGTCACCGGCCTCCCGGTAGAAGACGTCGAGTCCGTCGACGGTGACGGTGCGGGCGCGCAGGGCGAAGGCGGACATGGGAACTCCCCGTTTCCGGTGTCAGGTTTCCGACCGGGAGAACGATCGTTCCCCCGATGCCTTGTAGACTACGAGAACGATGGTTCTCTACGCAAGGGGTGATCGGTCGATGGACGCGGAAACCGCCGAACTGAAGCTGCTCGACACCGCCGAACGGCTCTTCGACGAGCGCGGGGTGCAGGCGGTCGGCATGGACGCGATCCGCACCGCTTCCGGGGTCTCGCTCAAGCGGCTCTACCAGGTCTTCCCCTCCAAGGACCTCCTCGTCGAGGCGGTCCTGCGGCGCCGCGACAGCGCCGTACGGGAGGCCCTGGCGGCCCACGGCGCACGGGTCGCCGACGGGCCGTACGAGCGGGCGCTCGCGGTCTTCGACTGGCTCGCCGGCTGGTTCGCCGAGCCCGCGTTCCGGGGGTGCGCGTTCATCAACGCCTTCGGCGAGCTCGGCGGGGTCTCCCCGAACGTCGCCGCCCTCGCCCGCGACCACAAGGAGGCCCTGCGGGCGTACTTCGCCGAGCAGACGGACGCCCTGGACGCACCTGCCCTCCTCGCCGACCAGCTCGCCCTCCTCGCCAACGGGGCCATGGCCGTCGCGGGCATCACCGGCTCCCCCGAGCCCGCCGCGCAGGCGAAGGCCGCGGCCCGCGTCCTGATCGACGCGGCACGGTAGCGGGGTCCGGGAACGCGGAAAGGGCCCGCCCGGCACGAAGCCGGACGGGCCCTTCCCCCGAGCTCGGAGGCGTCAGTCGTCGCCCTGCAGGATCGACAGCAGACGCAGCATCTCCAGGTAGATCCACACCAGGGTCATGGTGAGACCGAAGGCGGCCAGCCAGGCCTCCTCGCGCGGCGCGCCGTAGTTCACGCCGTCCTCGACCTGCTTGAAGTCGAGGGCGAGGAAGCAGGCGCCCAGGATGACGCCGATGACGCCGAAGAGGATGCCGAGGCCACCGCTGCGGAAGCCCAGGCCGTCACCGCCGGCGAAGACGGCGAACAGCATGTTGACCACCATGAGCAGCATGAAGCCCATGGCCGCGGCCATCACGAAGCCGTAGAAGCGTCGGTTGACGCGGATCCAGCCCATCTTGTAGGCGATCAGGACACCGGCGAAGACCGCCATCGTGCCCAGGACCGCCTGGATGACCACGCCGTCGGCGATGTACGTCGAGACGGCGGCCGAGATCACGCCGAGGAAGACGCCCTCGAAGGCCGCGTAGCCCAGGATCAGCGCGGGAGACGGCTTGCGCTTGAAGGACTGCACCATCGCCAGGACGAACGCGACCAGCGCGGCGCCGATGGCGATGCCGTAGGACTTGCCCAGGTTGGCCGAGTCGACCGGCAGCAGGAACCAGGACAGGACGGCGGTGAGCACGACCGTGCCGAGCGTCATGGCCGTACGGCTCACGACGTCGTCGATCGTCATCACGTTGCCGCGGACCTGCTGCGGGGCGCCGAGCTGCGCGTCCTGCGGGGCGTACGGGTTGGTGGCGTACGGATTCGTCGCACCCTCGGCGGCATACGGGTTGCCGGTGGCGTACGGGTTGGTTCCGACGGCGGGGCCCCCGGCCTGCGGCTGCTGCGCGTTCACCGCGTAGCCGTTGTCGCGGCTGAACCCCCGTCGCGAGAAGACCGGGTTGCTGCTCCTCATCTCACTCCTCCATGGCAGACCGCACGGCGCGGCCTTGCGTCAAGGGTAATGCGTAGGCAAAAGAAACTCCCTAGTGCTCGGGGAGGATCTTTTCCCGGAAGATTTCGATCTTCCCCCACGCCACGGCCCACCGCTCCGCGACGCTCGCCCTGTCGGAACCACCCCCCTCCACAGGAGAGCTGATGACCACTGCACCGACCACCGAATGGCACCTGCGCGACGGCAAGGCCCGGGTCTTCCTGGCGCCGGGCCGCCGGGGCATCCAGAGGCCGGTGATCCTCGTCGGGGACGCCGGCACGGACCTCGACACGCTGACCACGAGCCTGGAGGACGGCTCGTACGCACTTCTCGCGGAGCTGCACGCGAGCGGCCGCGACCTGGTCCTCGTCGGCCTCACCGCCGACGGCGCCCTGGGCGGTCAGGGCGAGACCGTCCAGGAGGTCATCATGCGCACGATCGGGGAGCGCGTGGGCAGCGTCCCGCTGGCCGTCGGCGGCACCGGCCGCGGCGCCCTGGTCACCCGCTACGCGCTCGCCAGGTCGGAGAACCAGGCAGTGGACCTCCAGACCTCGGTCCACTTCTCCCACAACGGCACCGCTCCCGCCGGCGAGGCGGAGGTCGACCTGCTGGACCGGATGGGCAACTGGCCGATGCGGCCCCTCAAGCTCGGCCTGATCGGCGGCGGCGCCACGAGCGAGATCGACGTCGAGGCGTTCGACGACTCGAAGAGCGACTCGACCGACCCCGGCTCCGCCCTGCTCTCCAAGGAGCTCGGCACCTGGCTGCTGGAGCGTCTGCCGAGCTGACCGGGTAGGGACTGCGCCGGGCCCCAGGCACTCGCCTGCGGCCCGGTTGGTGCCCGGAACCGGACTTGAACCGGTACGGCCCGAAGGCCAGCGAGGTTTAAGCTCGCCGTGTCTGCGTATTCCACCATCCGGGCGTGGCGCGATGCCCCGCGTTGGCACAGGAGCCTATCGGGGGCCCCTCGGACGCACTTCCCCCGTTCAGCGGAGCAGCGGCCCGATGTTGTCTTATTTTATTGACGCCTGAGGGTGCGTCAGTGCAGGTGGGGGCCTTTTCCCCGAACTGTGACGGGGGTCGCAGGCGCAAAGCCACGGGCGAGGGAATGACGGAAAGTCGTCGCACGTCTGTCACCTCGGCCGAGAGGCGACTCTCAGGGTCGCCGTCATACCTCAGGAGGACGGCCGGGGGCTCCGGTCCGACTCGAGGCTGCCCCCGGAACGGGCACGTGGACGGACGCTTCGGGCCGGAACGCTCGACACGATGGAGGGGTTCCCGCAGCAGCCCCGCAGTGACAGGAGTCCTCCTCGTGACCACCACCCCCACCGTGTCCCGTGCCACCGCGGTGGCCGCCCGCGCCATGGATCTGTCGAAGGTCTACGGCCACGGCGAGACCCAGGTGGTCGCGCTCGACCACGTCACCGTCGACTTCCGGCAGGGCGAGTTCACCGCGATCATGGGCCCCTCCGGCTCCGGCAAGTCGACGCTGATGCACTGCGTCGCCGGCCTGGACTCCTTCTCCTCCGGCTCGGTACGGATCGGCGAGACGGAGCTCTCCACCCTCAAGGACAAGCAGCTCACCCAGCTGCGCCGGGACAAGATCGGCTTCATCTTCCAGGCCTTCAACCTGCTGCCGACGCTGACGGCCCTGGAGAACATCACGCTGCCGATGGACATCGCGGGCCGCAAGCCCGACAAGCAGTGGGTCCAGCAGGTCATCGACATGCTCGGTCTCTCCGCCCGGCTCAGCCACCGGCCCACCGAGCTCTCCGGCGGCCAGCAGCAGCGCGTGGCCGTGGCCCGCGCCCTGGCCTCCCGCCCCGAGATCATCTTCGGCGACGAGCCGACCGGAAACCTGGACTCGCGCTCCGGCGCCGAGGTCCTGGGCTTCCTGCGCAACTCGGTCCGCGAGCTGGGCCAGACCGTCGTCATGGTCACCCACGACCCGGTGGCCGCCTCCTACGCGGACCGCGTGATCTTCCTCGCCGACGGCCGGATCGTCGACGAGATGCCGAACCCGACGGCCGACGGGGTGCTCGACCGCATGAAGGCCTTCGACGCCAAGGGCCGTACGAGCTGAGACGGCGACACCGCCGCACCCCTGCCCGCCGTCCTCCCCCTTTCCTTCAGGACACACCCATGTTCCGTACCGCCCTGCGCAACGTCCTCGCGCACAAGGCGAGACTGCTGATGACCGTCCTCGCCGTGATGCTCGGCGTGGCCTTCGTCTCCGGCACCCTCGTCTTCACCGACACCCTCTCCCAGGCCCTGCGCGGCCAGTCGGCCAAGAGCTACGACGATGTCGCCGTCGCCGTCGAGATGTACCCGAGCCCCGAGGAGGCCCGGAAGACCCCCGGTCTCTCCGAGGCCGTCGTCGACAAGGTCGCCGCGCTCGACGGGGTCACCTCCGTCTCCGCCCGCGTCGACGGCTTCGCCGGCGTGCCCGACGAGAACGGCAAGCTGATCGGCCTCGGCTGGGCCAACAAGGGCACCAACTTCGCCCCCGGCAAGGACGGCAAGGACGGCGCGTACGCCTTCACCACGGGCACCGGACCGGCCGAAGCCCGCCAGGTCGCCCTGGACAAGGACACCGCGGACAAGGGTGGCTACAAGGTCGGCGACACCGTCCGCGTGGCCACCAACGGCCCGGTACAGGAGTACACCCTCTCCGGTGTCTTCACGACCGACGACGGCGCCGTCAACGCGGGCGGCAGCCTCGTCCTCTTCGACACCCCCGTCGCCCAGAAGCTCTACCTGAAGCCCGGGTACTTCAAGAACCTGACCGTCACCGCCCCCGGCGCCGACGCGGACAAGCTCCTCGACCAGGTCCTGAAGGTCGTCCCGAAGGCGGCCACCGCCCAGACCGGCCAGGCCCTCGCCGACCAGCAGGCCAAGGACATCGAGAGCGGGCTCGGCGCCTTCAACCAGATGCTGCTCGGCTTCGCCGGCATCGCGCTCTTCGTCGGCGTCTTCCTGATCTCCAACACCTTCACGATGCTGGTCGCCCAGCGCACGAAGGAACTCGCGCTGATGCGCGCCGTCGGCGCCTCGCGCAAGCAGATCACCCGGTCCGTCCTCGCCGAGGCGGGTCTGGTCGGCCTGGTCGCCTCCGCCGTCGGCTACGTCCTCGGCATCGGCCTCGCGGTCGGTCTCCGCTCCGCGATGGCCGCCTTCGAACTGAAGGTGCCGGACGGCCCGCTGGTCCTCGAAGCCACCCCGGTCCTCTCGGCCTTCGGCGTCGGCATCCTGATCACCATGCTCGCCGCCTGGCTGCCCGGCCGCCGCGCCGCGAAGATCCCGCCGGTCGCCGCCATGAACAGCGTGCACGCGACCCCCAACACCAAGTCCCTCGTCGTACGGAACGCGATCGGCGCGGCCCTCACCGCGCTCGGCGCCGTGCTCATCGTGCTCGGCGCGGGGCAGGGCGGCGACGACGGCCGGATGCTCATCGCGGGCGGAGCCTTCGTCACCCTCATCGGCGTGATCGTCCTGATCCCGTTCCTGTCCCGGCCCGTGATCGCCGTGATCCGCCCGTTCTTCGTGACGGCCTTCGGCGTCTCCGGCAGGCTCGCCGGCCTGAACGCGGTCCGCAACCCGCGCCGCACCGGCGCCACCGCCTCCGCACTCGCCATCGGCCTCACCCTGGTCACCGGCCTCTCGGTGCTCGGTGTGAGCGCGGGCACGGCCCTCGACAAGATGACGGTCGACCAGATCAAGGCCGACTACATGGTCACCATGGCCGGCGGCGGCCAGGGCCTCAGCAACGAGGCGCTCGCCGCCCTGGAGAAGGCCCCGGGCGTCACCGCGGTCTCCCCGCAGCAGGCCGGTGCCCTGGAGATCAAGGGCGACTACGCCTCGGCCTCCGGCGTCACCCCCGGCGACGTCGAGAAGGTCCTCAACCTGAACGTCGTGAACGGCTCCCTGGCCTCCCTCGGCGAGGGCATGATCGCCGTCGACGACAAGACCGCCGCGAAGCGCGGTCTGAAGGTCGGCACCGCGGTCCCCGTCGCCTACATGGACAAGCAGAAGAGCACCCTGACCGTCGGCGCGATCTACGAGCAGAGCGAGTTCGTCTCGCCGGTGCTCATCGACAAGAAGCTCCTCGACGCGCACGAGCAGCAGGCGTACATCGGCCAGATCTTCGTCTCGACGGACGGCGGACCCACCGACGCCAACGAGCAGGCCCTGGCCAAGGCGATGGGCGACAACCCGGCGATCACCGTCCTGGACAAGAAGGACATCCGCGACGAGTTCGGCGGCCAGATCAACCTGATGCTCAACATCATGTACGGCCTGCTCGGCATGGCCCTGATCATCGCGGTCCTGGGCGTCGTCAACACCCTCGCGATGTCCGTCTTCGAGCGCCAGCAGGAGATCGGGATGCTGCGGGCGATCGGTCTCGACCGGCGCCGTGTGAAGCGGATGGTCCGTCTGGAGGCCGTGGTCATCTCGGTGTTCGGAGCGGTCGTCGGCATCGGTCTCGGCTCGTTCCTCGGCTGGGCGATCGGCCAGACGTTCAAGAACAGCCTGCCGGGCTACACCCTGGTCCTGCCCTGGGACCGGATCGGTGTCTTCCTGGTCCTGGCCGCCCTGGTCGGCGTCCTCGCCTCCCTGTGGCCGGCCCGGAGCGCGGCGAAGCTGAACATGCTCTCCGCCATCAAGGCCGAGTAGGCACGGATACGACTGAAGGGCCGGCCTCCCACCCGGGAGGCCGGCCCTTCGCCGTACGCGCGTCAGTCCGTCTTCTCGTTCCAGACCCGCGGCCGCAGCGCCGTCCCGCCGGTCCCCGCGACCGGGGTCTTCACGGCGAGGAACTGGTTCACGCCGATCCGGTTGCGCTCGAAGGAGACGGCGGACGCCGCCATGTAGAGCCGCCAGATCCGGGCCCGGCCGGGTGAGGTGAGCCGGACCGCGCGGCCCCACTCCCGCTCCAGGTTGGCCACCCACCGGCGGAGCGTCAGCGCGTAGTGCTCGCGGAGCGCCTCGACGTCGCGGACCTCGAAGCCGGCGTCCTCCAGGGTGGACAGCGTCCGTCCCATGGGGGCGAGTTCGCCGTCGGGGAAGACGTACGCGTCGATGAAGGGGTCGACCTCGTAGGCCTGCTCGTCGGGCTCGGGGCGGCGGGAGATCTGGTGGTTCAGGAGCCGTCCGCCCGGCTTGAGGAGCCCGTACAGGGTGTCGGCGTACTCCCGGTACTTCACGGCCCCGACGTGCTCGGCCATGCCGATCGAGGAGATCGCGTCGTACGGGCCGTCCGGGACGTCCCGGTAGTCCTGGACGCGGATCTCGACGAGGTCGGTGAGGCCCTCGTCGGCGACGCGCTTGCGGGCGTAGGCGGCCTGCTCGCGGGAGAGGGTGATGCCGACGACCCGGGCGCCGTACTCGCGGGCGGCGTGCAGGGCCATGGAGCCCCAGCCGCAGCCCACGTCGAGGAGCCGGTCGCCCTCCTTGAGGTTCAGCTTGCGGGCGACGAGGTCCAGCTTGTCGCGCTGGGCGTCCTCCAGGGTGCCGCCCTCGGTCCAGTACGCGCAGGAGTAGACCATGGAGGGGCCGAGGACGATCGTGTAGAAGTCGTTGCCCACGTCGTAGTGGTGACTGATCGCCTGTTTGTCGCGGCGCCTGGTGTGCCGGCTGCCGCTGCGGCCGCGCATCTCCTCGACGGGCGGGGGCGGGGGCGGCAGGGGGCCGGCGAGCCGCATCAGGGCGCGGGCGGCGGAGCGGAGCCGGGGGTCCTTCACCGAGTCGCGTACGGCGGCGAGGCGGCTCCTGGTGTCCTCGGGGCGCTCCCAGAGGAGACCCGAGATCCGGTCCAGGACGTCGTACAGGTCCCCTTCGACGTCGAGCTCCCCGGCCACCCAGGCACGGGCCAGGCCCAGTTCGCCGGGCTTCCAGATCATCCTCCGCAGGGCCCGGCGGTCGCGGACGATCAGGACGGGGGCGCCTGCGGGGCCGGCCTCGCTGCCGTCCCAGGCTCGCAGACGGACCGGGAGCGGTCCGCCGAGGAGTTCCTCTGCGAGAGTCGTCAGCCGCGACGCGGCGTCGGCCATGGTGCACACCTCCGTGATCTCGTGCCCCAGAAATGCTCGTCACCAAGGGAACACCCTCCGTAGGCTTTTCCCATCCCGGCGCAGCGCAACGAGTCGGCAAAACACGCGAAGGGCCGTCCGCACCACGGATGGCGGACGGCCCTTGCGGGGTACTGCGGGTACTGCGGTGCCTTAGGAGGCCTTGGCCTTCTCCTGAGCCGGCGCGGCCGGGGCGGGGGCGGGCTTGGCGGCCTCGTAGAACTCCTCGCGCGGCGTCTCGATGGCGCCGAGGGAGACGACCTCACGCTTGAGGAACATCGCGAGGGTCCAGTCGGCGAAGACGCGGATCTTGCGGTTCCAGGTCGGCATCGCCATGCCGTGGTAGCCACGGTGCATGTACCAGGCGAGACGGCCCTTGAGCTTGATCTTCACCTTGCCCATGACGATCATCGCGACGCCCTTGTGGAGGCCGAGGCCGGCCACGGCGCCCTTGTTGGCGTGGCTGTACTCGGCCTGCGGGAAGCCGCGCATGCCGGCCACCACGTTGTCACCGAGGATCTTCGCCTGACGCAGCGCGTGCTGGGCGTTCGGCGGGCACCAGGCGTTCGGGTTGCCGGCCTTGCGGCCGACCATGTCCGGCACCTGGGCGTTGTCGCCCGCGGCCCACGCGTAGTCGAGGCCGTTGATCTGGAGCTTCTCGTTGCAGTCCACGTGGCCGCGGGGGCCGAGCGGCAGACCGAAGCGGGAGAGCGCCGGGTTCGGCTTCACACCGGCGGTCCACACGATCGTGTTGGAGTCGACCTCGAGGCCGTTCTTCAGCACGACGTGGCCGTCGACGCAGGAGTCCATCGAGGTCTCGAGGTAGATCTCGATACCGCGGCCCTCGAGGTGCTCCTTGCCGTACTGGCCGAGCTTCGGGCCCACCTCGGGGAGGATCTTGTCGGCCGCGTCGACCAGGACGAAGCGCATGTCCTCGCGCTTGACGTTCTGGTAGTACTTCGACGCGTCACGGGCCAGGTCCTCGACCTCACCGATGGTCTCCGCGCCGGCGAAGCCGCCGCCCACGAAGACGAAGGTCAGCGCCTTGCGGCGGACCTCCTCGTCGGTGGTCGAGTCGGCCTTGTCCAGCTGCTCGAGGACGTGGTTGCGCAGGCCGATGGCCTCCTCGATGCCCTTCATGCCGATGCCCTGCTCGGCGAGGCCGGGGATCGGGAAGGTGCGGGAGACCGCGCCCATCGCGATGACCAGGTAGTCGAAGGGCAGCTCGTACGCCTCGCCGACGAGCGGCGCGACGGTGGCGACCTTGCGGTCCTGGTCGATGGTGGTGACCCGACCGGTGAGCACCTCGGCCTTGGGGAGGACGCGTCGCAGCGGGACGACGACGTGCCTCGGCGAGATGCTGCCGGCGGCGGCTTCGGGCAGGAAGGGCTGGTAGGTCATGTACGACCGCGGGTCGACGACCGTGACGGTCGCCTCCGCGTAGCGCATCTTCTTGAGGATGCGCCGAGCTGCGTACAGGCCTACGTACCCGCCGCCTACTACGAGGATCCTGGGACGCTCCGTGGTGCTCATGAGATCGAGTATCCACCCCGTCCGGGGGGGTTGCTCGTGCGCCCCTTCACAAGGTCCTGGCGCACCTCTGCTACACTCCGCCGCCCACGTGATCCATGTCATGGCACTGCAAAGGAACCGGGGTGCAACGGCGAACGTTGTTCACCCCTTGTGAACTGGCCTGGAGAGGCCTCGTTAACGCTGAACCACCGGGTGCGTTCACACGATGGAAACAACGAGCGAAGAGGCCTCCGCGCCTGCGAAAGGGCCCTGAGACGCCCCCCGGAGGGCCCAAAGACCCTCCTCGAACCTCTCTCGGACGCCATCAGGGCCCTTTTCCTTGTGAAGAACTTCACGAACTTTCCCGACGGTATGTCGCCGGATGGCTCGATAGCTGCCCGCTATGCCACGGATAGGGCGATCCCATCGAGGATGTCGTGCTCGCTGACGACCACCTCGCTCGCTCCGACGCGCTCCACGATCTCCCTCAGGACGAGCGCCCCGGCGATGATCACGTCGACCCGGCCCGGGTGGATGACGGGGATCGCGGCCCGCTCGTCGTGGGTGGAGGCGAGGAGCCGGTCGGTGACCTCGGCGACCTGGGCGGCGGAGATCCGGGCGTGGTGGATCTTCTCGGAGTCGTACTCCGGGAGCCCCAGCGCGATCGCGGCGACCGTGGTGACCGAGCCGGCGAGCCCGACGAGGGTCTCCGCCGTGCCGATCGGCACGGTCTCGGCGGCCAGGTCGAGCGCGGCCCGGACGTCGGCGCGGATCGCGGCGACCTCCTCGGCGGTCGGCGGGTCGTGCCGGACGTGCCGCTCGGTCAGCCGGACACAGCCGATGTCGACGGAGCGGGCGGCCTCGACGTGCTTGTTTCCGGTGACGAACTCGGTCGAGCCGCCGCCGATGTCCACGACGAGGTACGTCTCCGAGCCGTGCAGCTCACCGGTGGCACCGGTGAAGGAGAACGCGGCCTCCTGGTCGCCGGTGATCACCTCGGGCTCGACGCCCAGGATCTCCATGACCCCGTTCACGAACTCGTCGCGGTTCTCGGCGTCGCGCGAGGCGGAGGTGGCGACGAAGCGGAGCCTCTCGGCGCCCAGCTCCTTGATGACCTCCGCGTACTCGCGGCAGGCGGCGAAGGTCCGCTCCAGCGCCTCGGGGGCGAGCCGGCCCGTCCTGTCGACGCCCTGCCCGAGCCGGACGATCGTCATCCGCCGGTCCAGCTCGACGAGGTCACCCGTCGAGCCCGCGCCGGAGGCGCTGTCGGACACCGTGACGTCGGCGACGAGGAGGCGGATGGAGTTCGTACCGCAGTCGATTCCGGCGACCCGGGTCACTTCTCCTCCCCGTCCTTCTCCTTGTCCGCGCACGGGGAGACGCAGGGGCCCTTCGCCCACCACTCCGGCAGCATCGCGAGCGCCTCGTCACCGAACGGGTTGACCCCGGGGCCGGCGGCCAGCGAGTGGCCGACGAGGACGTGCAGGCACTTGACCCGGTCCGGCATGCCGCCGGCGCTCGGGAAGCCCTCCAGGACCTCGATCGCGTCACGGCGCGCGATGTAGTCCTCGTGCGCGGCGCGGTAGGCGGCGGCGAGCTCCGGGTCGGTGGCGAGCCGGGCCTGCATCTCCTTCATGACCCCGTTGGCCTCCAGGGTGCCGATGGCCGAGGCCGCCCGGGGACAGGTCAGGTAGTACGTCGTCGGGAACGGCGTGCCGTCGGGGAGCCGGGGCGCGGTCTCGACGACGTCCGGGTTCCCGCACGGGCAGCGGTGCGCGATGGCGCGCAGGCCGCGGGGCGGCCGGCCGAGCTGCTGCTCGAAGGCGGCGATGTCCGCCTCGGTGGGCTCGGTGCGTTCGGTCTGCGGAGGGGGCGTTTCCATGTCTGCCTTGATCGTGTGTCGGGGCCACCAAGAGGGCCTGGTCAGGGGCGGTCGGCGTGGTCGACGCCGTCCCAGAGGTTGTCGTACCAGGGGCGTTCCGCCGTCCCCTGGTCGGCGCGGGGCCGCTGCTCCGCGTCGGGGTCGTTCACGGTGAAGCCGGTCTCGCCGGGCAGCACGTAGTGCAGGTGCTCGCGGGCGAGGCGGCGGACGTAGGCCGGGTCCTGGAGGCGGGCCTTCTCGTCCCGCAGCCCCTCGACCCGCTCGGCGGCCTCGGCGGCCCGGCGCTCCTGGTCGGCGATCTCGCCCTGCTGGGAGACGTAGCTCCGTATCGGGTAGGCGAGCGCCACGACGAGGGAGCAGACCACGAGGGCGAGGAAGGCCGCACGGCCGGTGAGCCGGGAGCGGCGGGCCTGGCGGCGGGTCTGGGAGCGGTAGACACGGGCGGCGGTCTGCTCGCCGAGCAGCCTGATCCGGGTCGCGGTCGAGAACCGGTCCCGGTCCTTCGCGGCCATGTCGTGTCGCCTCCCCTGTTCATACGTACGTCCCCGCACACGGTACGGGACCGAGTGCGGGGACGTCCGGAGGCGGCTTCAGAGAGAAGGGCCTTTGATCAGCTGATCAGCCCTTGAAGCGCGGGAAGGCGCTGCGGCCGGCGTAGACCGCGGCGTCGTCGAGGATCTCCTCGATGCGCAGCAGCTGGTTGTACTTGGCGACGCGGTCCGAGCGGGCCGGGGCGCCGGTCTTGATCTGACCGCAGTTCACGGCGACCGCGAGGTCGGCGATGGTGACGTCCTCGGTCTCGCCGGAGCGGTGGGACATCATGCACTTGAAGCCGTTGCGCTGGGCCAGCTCGACGGCGTCCAGGGTCTCGGTGAGCGAGCCGATCTGGTTCACCTTGACCAGGAGGGCGTTCGCGGTGCCCTCCTCGATGCCGCGGGCGAGGCGCTCCGGGTTGGTGACGAAGAGGTCGTCGCCGACGATCTGGACCTTGGAGCCCAGCTTGTCGGTGAGGACCTTCCAGCCCGCCCAGTCGTCCTCGTACAGCGGGTCCTCGATGGAGACCATCGGGTACGCGGAGACGAGCTCCTCGTAGTACTCGGTCATCTCGGCGGCCGAGCGGGACTTGCCCTCGAACTCGTACGTGCCGTCCTTGTAGAACTCGGACGCGGCCACGTCGAGCGCGAGCGCGACGTCGGAGCCCGGGGTGTAGCCGGCCTCCTTGATGGCCTCGACGATGAGGTCCAGGGCGGCGCGGTTCGACTCGAGGTTCGGCGCGAAGCCGCCCTCGTCGCCGAGGCCGGTGGAGAGGCCCTTGCGCTTCAGCACGGCCTTGAGGGTGTGGTAGATCTCCGCACCCCAGCGAAGGGCCTCGGAGAAGGACTCCGCGCCGATCGGGGCGATCATGAACTCCTGGATGTCCACGTTGGAGTCGGCGTGCGACCCACCGTTGAGGATGTTCATCATCGGAACGGGCAGCAGGTGCGCGTTCGGGCCGCCGAGGTAGCGGAAGAGCGGGAGGTCCGAGGCCTCGGCCGCGGCGTGCGCGACGGCGAGGGAGACGCCGAGGATGGCGTTGGCGCCGAGGGAGCCCTTGTTCTCGGTGGCGTCCAGGTCGAACATGGCCTGGTCGATCAGGCGCTGCTCGGTGGCGTCGTAGCCGACGAGCTCCGGGCCGATCTGCTCGATGACGGCGAGGACGGCCTTCTCGACACCCTTGCCGAGGTAGCGGTTGGGGTCACCGTCGCGAAGCTCGATGGCCTCGAACGCACCGGTGGAGGCACCGGACGGAACAGCAGCACGGCCGGTGCTGCCGTCGTCGAGGCCGACCTCGACCTCGACCGTGGGGTTGCCTCGGGAGTCCAGGATTTCCCGGGCTACGACGACGTCGATGGACGGCACGAGCATCTCCTTCTGGGATGTGACGCTGGATGTGACGCAAGGTCGGTGCAGGGTCGCTTGGCCTTGCGACAAGAGCCTAACCGGCTCCGGGGGTCCGGCCGGCCGTGCGCCCGCCCCCTGGGACGAAAAAGGACCCAAGGGCATGCATCCCGGGACGAACGACCCCGGATCTACTGGACAGTAACCGTCAATTCCCCGTGAAACGCGGAAACCCCGGTCCGGCGCGCACGGGGGAGAGTGCGCCGGACCGGGGTGGTCACCGCGGGAGGGTCGTCGGGGCCGGGTGAGCCGCCGGACTCACACGGGCCGCCGGCCTCACTTGAGGTGGAGCTGCTGACCCACGTAGATGAGGTCGGCGTTGTCCACGACGTCCTCGTTCAGGTCGAAGAGCTTGACCCAGCCGCCCGTGACGCCCTGCGCCTGAGCGATCTTGCCGAGGGTGTCGCCGGCCTTGACCCGGTACTCGCCGTCACCCTTCTTGACCGTCTTGCCGGTCGGGGTGGTGAGGGTCTTCTTGGTGGCGGCCTTCGGCGCGGCGTGCTGCTGCGTGGTCTTCTTCGGGGCCTGGCGCTGCTCGCTGCGGGTGGTCGGCTGCTCGGCCGTGCGCTCCTGCCGCGGCTGCTTGACGGTCCGCTGCGGCGCGCTCTCGGTGGCTTCGCCGCTGTACGAGGTGCCGGAGAGGCCCACGCCACAGCTCGGCCAGGCACCCTTGCCCTGGCCCGCGAGGACCTTCTCGGCGATGGTGATCTGCTGGGACTTCGACGCCTGGTTGGCGTTCGGGGCGTAGGCGGTACCGCCGTACGCGGCCCAGGTGGAGCTCGAGAACTGCAGGCCGCCGTAGTAGCCGTTGCCGGTGTTGATGGACCAGTTGCCACCGGACTCGCACTGGGCGACGCGGTCCCACTCGGAGGACGTCGCGGCCGAGGCGGTGCCCGCGGTCATCAGCGGGGCGGCGACGGCGACACCGGTGACGCCGACGAGCGTGACGACCTGGGTGGCCTTGGAGGGACGACGGTGTTTGCCCTTGGCGGAAAACAGCATGGAATTCTCCTCACCGACGCCTACGAGGTGAGCTGTCGGGTTCGGGCCAATGAGTTGCCCGGCCACGTGTCCTTGCACGTGGCTTCACCCCAAGCCGATCGTCGGCCGTCTGTCTCAACGGCCGGGGTCGGCACTTACCTTGGGTCCCCCGCTCCTGCCTTCGGCGCTTACGCGACGACTGTTCCCATCAACCGACGGCAGGATTCGGCGTTTCGGTCGACGGGGCCCGCGGTGGCGAGCGGTTACGACCGTAGACACAGACCCACCGGAAGTTCAAAGAGGCGTATTGCGGAAATATCGCCCCTACTTGCCCTCCGGTGGGGGCTGTTTGCGCAGGTGGGAGGTGACGGGAGCAAAGTTCGCGGACGTGACACGCCAGTTGGGGCGAAGAGACCCATGTCTCACTTGCCCAGAACTGGACATAAGCCCCTGAACTACCCCGCCTGCTCGGCCGAACCGTTCGTCAGGTCAAGGCTCTGACCAGGGACGATGAGGTTCGGATCGGCGCCCACGGTCCCGCGGTTGGCGTCATAGAGGGCGTTCCAGCCCCCGGGGAGTTCGTTTTCCTGTGCAATCTCGGACAGGTTGTCACCGGGCCGCACCGTGTAAGCGCCCGAAGCGTCCTGACTGTCCGTTGCGCCCGCATTCGTCACCCCGTCAGGCGTGGACGCCGTGGCGGAGCTTTCCGCCGACTTGTCCGCCTCCGAAGCGTGTCGTCCGGATTCGGGCGATGTGCCCGTTGCGCCCGTTGCGCCGGTTTCATCCGGAGCCGCCTCGCCCCGGTGCTTGCCGGTTCCGGGCGTGGCCGACGAGGTGTCACCCGTCGACGTTCCGGGCGTTCCGGGCGTAAGGGACGCATCGGGCGTCGCCGGGGTGGTCGGCGACGTCGTCGAGCCCGGGTCCGACGGCGTACCGGGAGTGACCGGCACCACGGGAGCGGTCGGGCTGACCGGCGTCGCGGGGGTGACGGGCACGACGGTCGCGGCGGGGTCCTTCGACGCCTGGCCGGACCCGACGGAGCCGACGGTCCCGGGGGACGCGGCGGATCCGGTCGGCGCGGTGGTCACGGCCGACTCGGCGGCCCTGGCCGCGGCGGAGACCTCCTCGGGGGTGACCGGGACGCCCGCGGTCCGGTTCGACTCCGCGACGGGCCCGGTGGGCGCCTTCGTCGCGGTGGCCGGGCCGGGGTCCACGCCCGTGGCCTTGCCGTCGTTCCTCAGGCCGGCGATCGGCGCGCAGGTGGCCCAGTCGGTGCTGCCGGCGGCGAGCGCCCTGTCGGCGACCGCGATCTGCTGGGCGCGGCTGGCGAGGTCGGGGCTGGGCGCGTAGGCGAGGCCGCCGTTCCGCTCCCAGCTGTCCTGCGTGAACTGCAGGCCGCCGTACATCCCGTTGCCGAAGTTCGCACTCCACTGGCCACCGGACTCGCACTCGGCGACCCGGTCCCAGGTGGCGGAGTCGGCGGCGGAGGCGGAGCCGGTGGCGAGCAGCGGCAGCGCCATCGCCGAACCGGTCACGCCCGCGGCGACGACGATGGCGGGGGCCTGACGGGGGCGACGGTGTCTTCCGTTCCCGGAGCGCATAGGAACGCCTTTCGCGTGGCGGCTGAGACTGCCGGGAAACGTAGCGGCATTCGAACGCTCATCACAAGTCGATGGACCCCCGATCACGCGAAGATCACAGTTCTGACGCTCCGTCAGTTCACTGCAGTCGTACGGAAGGGGAGAATTCCACCGGAAGCGTTCGCAATCCCCGCATGATGAGCCCCCCGCGCCACCGCAGTTCGGCCGGATCGGCCGCAAGTCGCAGGTCCGGCAGCCGAGTCAGCAGCGTCGCGAGCGCGGCCTGTCCCTCCAGCCGGGCGAGCGGCGCCCCCAGGCAGTAGTGGATGCCGTGCCCGTACCCGAGGTGCTGGTTGTCGCGCCGGGACAGGTCCAGCGTGTCCGCGTCCGCGAACCGCTCCGGGTCCCGGTTCGCGGCGGCGAGCACCACGAGCACCGGGTCGCCCGCCGGGATCTCCTGCCCGCCGATGGTCAGCGGCTCCGTCGCGTACCGCCAGGTGGCCATCTCCACCGGCCCGTCGTACCGCAGCAGCTCCTCGACCCCGGTCTCCAGGAGTCCCGTCTCCCCGGCGGCGATCGAGGCCTGGAGCCGCTCCCGCTGCCCGGGGTGGCCCAGCAGCTGGTAGACGCCGTTCCCGATGAGGTTCACGGTCGTCTCGAAACCGGCGAAGAGGATGATGAAGGCCATCGCGGCGGCCTCGTTCTCCGTGAGGTGCTCGCCGTGGTCCGAGGCCCGGATGAGCCCCGAGATGAGGTCCTCGCCGGGCTCCTCGCGCTTGCGGTGGATGAGCTCCGCGAGATAGCCGCGCATCTTCTTCACCGACCGGGCGACCCCGCCGCGCGGCCCGCCGCCGTGCCGGATCATCATCCCGGCCCAGTCCCGGAAGTCGTCCTGGTCCTCCGGCGGGACACCGAGCAGGTCACAGATCGCGTAGATGGGGAGCGGGAAGGCGAAGCCGTGGATGAGGTCCGCGCTCCCCTTCTCCACGAAGCCGTCGATGAGCCGGTCGGTCAGCTCCTGCACGCGCGGTGCGAACTCCGCGACCCGGCGCGGGGTGAAGGCCTTCGAGACGAGCCGCCGCAGCCGGGTGTGGTCGGGCGGGTCGATGTTGAGCAGATGCGTCATCAGCTCGGCCTTGCGCTCCCCCGGGATGCCCGTCTTCCCCTTCGCGTGCGGGGACTCGTCGTGGTGCGCGGGGTTCTTGGACAGCCGCTGGTCCGCGAGGGCCTGCCGGGCGTCCCCGTACCGGGTCACGAGCCAGGCCTCGACCCCGCTGGGCAGCTTCGTCCGGTGCACGGGCGCGTGCTCCCGGAGCCAGGCGTAGGAGGGGTACGGATCGCTGGCGAACTCCCAGGTGAAGAGCTCGGGGACGGGGGTAGTGCTCACCCTCCGACGGTACAGGGCGGCCTCGGGGGAACAATCATGGAGAACCCGTGATCAAGAGGTGTGCGCCGTGCCTTAGATTCTTGCCAGTGGATCCCCAGCTGATCAGAAGCACGTTCGCGATCGTCGAGAGACGGGCCGAGCATGCCGTCACCTTCTTCTACTCGCACCTCTTCTGGCACAACCCGGCCGTACGCGAGCTCTTCCCCCCGGACATGGTCCCGCAGCGGGACCGGCTCTTCGCCGCGCTCACCCATGTGGTGACGCATCTGGAGGATCCCGCGCTCGCCGGCTACCTGGGGCACCTGGGCCGCGACCACCGCAAGTTCCTGGCCTCACCCGCGCTGTACGCCGCCGTCGGGGAGAGCCTGATCGCCGCGTTCGCGCACGCGGCCGGCTCCGCCTGGACGATCGAGGCGGAGAAGGCCTGGACCGAGGCGTACGGGCTCGTGGCCGACCTGATGCTCGCGGGCGCCGACGAGGCCTCCGGGACCGGGGAGCCCGCCTGGTGGGACGCGGACGTCGTCCGCCACGAGCGGTACGGCGACAGCCTGGCCGTCCTGACCCTGCGGCCCCGGCAGCCCTTCCCGTACGCCGCCGGCCAGTACGTCAGCGTCAGCTCGCTCCGGGTCCCGCGCGTCTGGCGCACCTACTCCCTCGCGAACGCGCCCCGCCCGGACGGCACGCTCGACCTCCACGTGAGCCGGATCCCCGGCGGCGCGATGAGCACGGCGCTCGTCGGCGAGACGGGGCCCGGCGAGGTCCTGCGGCTCAGCGCCCCGGGCGGCGGCCTCGCCGCGCGTCCGCCCTCGGGCGGACCCCGCACGTATATATGCGGGGGTACGGGCTGGGCCCCGGTGAAGGCCCTCCTGGAGGCGGCCGCCGAGTCCGAGCCGGAGCTGGAGGGCCGGCTGTTCGTCGTGGCCCGCGCCAAGGACCACCTGTACGGACGCCCGGACGCCGAGGCCCTGAAGGAACGTCTCCCCGGACTGAACGTCACCTACATCACCGCGGCCCCCGGACGCCGCCGCGACCAGGCGACCGAGCGGCTGCTCCAGGCACTCCGGGCCTGCGAGCAGTGGCCGGCGCACGACGTCTACCTCGCGGGGCCGCCCGGCTTCCTGACGGAGGTCGTCGAGGCCCTGGAGGACCTGGGCACCGACCCGGACCGGATCCACCACGACACCCTGCCGTCCGTCGGCCGCTTCACGGCCCGCCCGAGCTCCGCGGCCGAACGCCTCCTCGGCCCGCCCCAGCTCCACTGGCACGACCCGGACGCCCGCGCACCGCGCGAGGACTGAGCCGGGGCCTCAGGCGCGGGCGTGGGCGCGCGTGCGCAGGCGCCACACGACGACCCGCACCAGCCTTGTCACGGCCCACAGTGCGAGCAGCCCGAACATGGTCCGCCACCACCAGGCCGAGTCGTCGCCCGCCGCCTCCCACAGGGCGAACAGGGCAAGCATGACCGTCCCGCCCAGATCGCCGACGGCAACCGGCCGTCGGAGCTCCTTCCGCTCCGTCACAGCCCTTCCACCGCGCGGATCGCGTCGCGGTACGTACGGGCCGCCGCGCGCAGGGCCGCCTCCGGGTCCACGCCCGCCGCCTCCGCCCGTGCGGCGAGGCCGAGCAGCTCGTACCCGATGCCCTCGCCCTCCGGCAGGGGCACGTCGAGCCCCGCCGTCCGCACCCGGCCCGCGAGCTTCGCGGCGAGCGCGAGTCCCGGCTGGCCGAGCGGCACCCCGTCGGTCACGGACTCCCGCTGCTTCTCGACGGCCTTGGTCCGCAGCCAGAGGGCCTTGACCTCCTCGGGCGTCTCGGCGGTCGCGTCCCCGAAGACGTGCGGGTGCCGGTGGATCAGCTTCTCCACGATCGTCGCGGCGACGTCGTCCACGGAGAACGGCTCCTCCGGGTCGTCCTCGGCGACGCGGGCGTGGAAGATCACCTGGAGCAGGACGTCCCCGAGCTCCTCGCGCAGCTCCTCGCGGTCGCCGACCTCGATCGCCTCGACGAGTTCGTACGCCTCCTCGATGCCGTACTTGGCGAGGCCGTCGTGCGTCTGCCGGGAGGACCACGGGCACTCGCGCCGGATGCGGTCCATGACCTGCACCAGGTCCAGGAGGCGGGAGCCGGGCAGGTCGTACGAGCCGGGGAGCAGCTCCAGGTCGGGCATGGAGACCCGGCCGGAGCCGGCGAGCCGGGCGAGCCCGTCGGTCAGCGCGCGGTCGCCCTCGCCGGAGGGGAGCAGCACGACGGTCCGGCCGCCGGCGCACTCCTCGACGAGCTCCTGCGCGGTGGGCCGGACGTGCTCGACGGCGACCCCGGCCTCCTTCAGGTACGGCAGCTGGGGGTGGTGCTCGTCGGAACAGAGCACCCGGTCCGCGCCGTGCAGCGCCTGCCACGCGGGCCAGGACAGCAGTCCGGGCGCCACGCGGTGGCTGGCGGTGAGCAGAACGATGCGGCCGGGGCTCTCAGATGTCACCCCTCGAACCTACCGGGAGCCGGACACCGGTCCGGACTCAGGCACCGGCCTGAGCCGCGCCGGGGTCCCTGCTGATCTGCCGCAGCCACGGGCTGGTCGCGGCGGCGAGCTGGACCTGGGAGTCGTCCCAGGCGCCGAAGCGCGGGTTCACGTCGATGTCGAGGGACTTCGAGGCGGCGGTGAAGACGTCCGTGAGCTTCTTCTGGCCGTCGGGGGTCTCGGTGATCCCCAGCTTCTCGGCGATCTTGTTCATGAGGACGTTGCGGCGGACGACGTCGTCGATCTGGTCGGGTGCCACGCCCTGCTCCTGGAGCAGGACGGCGGCCAGCCGGTCCTCGCCGCCGCTCTGCTGGACGAAG
This sequence comes from Streptomyces sp. NBC_00094, assembly GCF_026343125.1. Classification (NCBI taxonomy): domain Bacteria; kingdom Bacillati; phylum Actinomycetota; class Actinomycetes; order Kitasatosporales; family Streptomycetaceae; genus Streptomyces; species Streptomyces sp. NBC_00094. The sequence goes on from NZ_JAPEMB010000001.1 coordinate 3,280,640, forward strand.
GCGGTGCGGGTCTGCTGGAGCTCGGCGCGGGTGGCGGTGACGCCGTTCTCCTTCGCGACGGCGGCCACGACCCGGTCGAAGATCAGGCCGTTGAGCTTGCGGCGGCTGAGGTCACCGCTGGTGCCGAGCAGCTGGGCGGCCTGCGGGGAGGCGGCCTGCGCGGCCCGCGCGTCCTTGACCTGCGCCTGGAGGGTGGAGACCTCGATCCGCTCGCCGCCGACGACGGCCGCCGCTCCTGGATGGGCGTCACTCCCGCAGGCGGTGAGCAACGGCGCCGCGAGGAGCGCGGCGGAGACGGAGAGAGCAATGCGGCGATCGCGGCGGTGCACAGGAGCCTCCCGGGCGGGTCGTGCGTCAGTTGAACGACCTTGCGGTGATCGATGGTAGGGAGTCGCCGGGGCCGTAGCCACTACTTCGGAGCGACTGTTTCCCACAACGAGTCACCGGTCCGCCTGGTGTCGGCCCGCATCTCGCTCTCCTTGGGCCCCGTCTCCGTCTCCTGCACCAGGTAGTGGGGGCGCCGTTTCACCTCGTAGTAGATGCGGCCGACGTACTCGCCGATGAGTCCGACCATCACCATCTGGACGCCGGCGAGTGCGGTGACGGCGACGAGGAGGGTGACGTAGCCGGGTGTGTCGACGCCGTTGACCAGGGCGTCTCCGACGATCCAGGCGGAGTAGAGGAAGGCGAGGGAGACGAGGAGCAGGCCGAGGTAGACGGCGGCCCGCAGGGGCTTGTTGTTGAAGGAGAGGAGTCCGTCGAGCCCGTAGTTGAGGAGCTTGCCGAAGGTCCACTTGGAGCGGCCCTGTTCGCGGACGGCGTTCTCGTAGGAGAACGTCGTCGTCCGGAAACCGACCCAGGCGAAGAGGCCCTTGGAGAAGCGGTTGTACTCGCCGAGGCCGAGGAGGGCGTCGACGGTACGGCGGGAGAGCAGCCGGAAGTCGCCGACGCCGTCGACGAGCTCGACGTCCACGAGCCGGTTGATGGCCCGGTAGTACAGCCGGGCGGTCAGGGTGCGGGTGACGCGGTCTCCCTCGCGGGTGCGGCGGGCGACGACCTGGTCGTACCCCTCGGCGTGCAGGGCGACCATGCGGTGCACGAGCTCGGGCGGGTGCTGGAGGTCGGCGTCCATGATCACCACGGCGTCGCCGGCGGCGTGGCGGAGGCCGGCGAGCATCGCGGCCTCCTTGCCGAAGTTGCGGCTGAAGGAGACGTAGCGGACGCGGCCGGGGTCGGCGGCGGCGAGCTCCTGGAGGAGCGGGAGGGTCCGGTCCCGGCTGCCGTCGTCCACGTAGACCAGCTCGAAGTCCCCCTCGAGACGGGAGAATTCGTCGGTCACGCGGGCATGGAAGCGGGTGAGGACGTCGTCCTCGTTGAAGCACGGGACCACGATCGAGAGCAGCACGCGGACCACGACAACGGAGCCCGGTGTCCCAGCCGGTCCGCGTGGATGGCGGACAGACGACCATTGCGTCAACTTCTCTGCCCAGAGGGCGTTGATTGCAAGTGGAGCGCGGCTGGCTGCCGCGTGGTTCCCCTGCGTCCGGAATCAGCGTGTGCTGATTCTGGGGCGGTTGACCGCGCCCCGCTTCCACGCGGCTTCGCCTCGGTGGGCGATGTTGCGGGAGCCGTTGTGGTCCGCGTGCATGACGGTCCCGCAGGACCGGCAGACGAACCGTGCTTGATCCACACGGTTGGTCCGGTGGGTGTGCCAGCACTCGGAGCACTGGCGGGAGGTGTTGCGCGGGTCCACGAAGACCACGGGCACCCCCGCCCGTCGCGCCTTGTACTCGACGAAACCGCCGAGCTGGGCGAACGCCCAGGAGTGCAGTCGTGCCCGCTGGTCCTTCTTGGCCGTAACCCTCTGCCGAATGCCCGAGAGGTCTTCCAGGGCGATCCCGCGCGAGGTGCGTTCAGCGGTGGCGACGAGCTGTTTGGCGATGATGTGGTTGGTGTTGACGGCGTGCCGGGCCTCCCGGCGACGGACACGCTTCAAGACCCGCTTCGCGGACTTGGTGCGCTTCTTCTGCAACTTCTGCCGCAGGTCACGGTGTCGCTGCCGGTAGCGGTTGAGCCTGCGGCCGGCCATGATCTCGCCGTCCGAGGTGGTGGCGATGTTGACGATGCCGAGGTCCACGCCGAGGAAGCCGTCCGGCTCGAACACCTCGGGCTCGGGGATGTCGATGGTGGCGACCAGGAAGAACCTGCCGTCCCGCATCACCAGATCCGACTCTCCCTCGCGGGAGGCCAGGAGCTCGAATGCCTGATCAGAGCAGACGAACGGAACGTGCTTGATCCGCCCGGCCACGGTCCAGATCGACACCGTACGGGCGTCGAGGTTCCACGTCAGGATGCGGTCGTCGAACGGCTGAGCCGCGTCCTCACGGAACCGGATCGGCTTCGCCTCCGCCCGCACGCGCCGCTTCGAGCCCTCCCGGCCGATGTTCCCGGCCTTGATGTTGCCTTTCAGGGTGGCGTAGGCGTCGCAGACCTTCTTCACGACCCGCACAGCGGGCTGGGCCCCAAGGTCGTAATCCGCCTTGAGGGTGAAGTACACCTCCTGCTGCAACACGTTCCGCCGCTTGAGGTTCTTGGCGAAAGCCACGTCCGAAGCATGGTTCGCGGCCCGGTTGCAGGCACGCAGGGTCGCCGCCAGCGCATCCGCGTCATACGCGGACGCAGGCAACAACTTCACCTGCGCGACAATTTTCACGCAAACCACGCTAGTACGATCGGTCATAGGAGAGCAACTCGCCCCCGGGTGCGCCGAAGGGAGCTCCACCGCTCCACACCTTCACGCCAGCAGGCGATTGCTCCCGGGCCTGAATCCGGAACGCCCCGGCTAATACGCGGTGAACTGTCCTGCTGTATCTGCCTCTTCCCGTCGGGGCACTGGCATATTCGACCCGTCATGCCGAACACCACGCGCTCGTGCCTGGCGGCCGCCCTCCTCTCCGTGGCCGCCGTCTGCGCTGGGGACGCCGCCGCCCGCGTCTTCCCCTTCGGGCCGCGCCACCGGGCCGTCAACGACCTCGCGAACCAGTTCGTGCCGTTCCACGCGCACCTCTGGGACCTGCTGCACGGCCGCGCGGACGGCGGGCCGCTGCTCGACTGGCAGGCGGGCTGGGGCACGAGCTTCCTCCCCGACTACGGCACCTACCTGTCGAGCCCCTTCGCCCCGCTCGTCGCCCTCTTCCCGCGCGGGGACATCGAGTACGCGGTGTACGGGATCACCGTCCTGAAGACGGCGGTCTCGGCGGCCGCGATGACGTTCCTGCTGCGGCGCCTCGGACCGGGCGCGTGGTGGTGGGCGGCGGTCCTGGGCGCCTCGTACGCGCTGTGCGGCTGGTCGCTCGCGGAGGGCACGTACAACCCCATGTGGCTGGACGGCCTGATCGCCTTCCCGCTGCTCTGCCTGGTCGGCGAGTGGGTACGGGAGGGCCGGCGGCCGCTCCTTGGACCGCTGGTGGTCGCGGTCTGCTGGCTCGCGAACTTCTACACGGCCTACATGGCGACCCTCGGCGCGGCCCTCGTGCTCCTGGTACGGCTGGCGACGACCGACTCCCTCCGGGCGCGGACACTGGCCCGGGCGGCGGTGACCACGACCATCGGCATCGGCCTCACGGCCCCCGTCCTCGTCCCCGTCTTCCTCGGCTCCCGCCACGCCCACCCGGGCCTGGTCCGCGCGTTCGACCCGGCGGCCGGTACCGACGTGCTGGCCCGGCTGCTCCCGGCGACGTACAGCTTCGCCACCCCGGCGGCCTTCGTCTGCACGGCGGTGCCGCTGCTCGCGGGGACGCTGCTCTTCCGCCGGGACGTCCCGGGCCGTGAGCGGTGGCTGTGGGCGGGCCTGTGCGCGGCCGTCGCGATGTCGCTGCAGTGGGGCCCCACGCACCTCGTCTGGCATGTCTTCGCCACCCCGAACGGCAGCCCGTACCGCCAGACCTTCGTCCTCTCCGGCGTCCTCGTCCTCGCCGCCTGGACGGCCGTCTCGCACGGCCTCCCGGACCGCCGGGCGCTGCTCGGCGGGGCGGGCGTCGTCCTGGCCCTCGCGGCGGGCGCGCTGCCCAGCCCGCTCGTCACCCGCGGGGCGCTGCTGCTCGCGGGCGCGGGCCTCGCGGCGGTGGCGGGCGCGCTCCTCCTGCCCCGCCGGGGCCGGTACGGGGCCGTCGCCGCGCTCCTCGTGACGGGCACGCTGCTCGGGCAGGCCGCGGCGACGACGGCGTACGCGGACCGGGAGCGGATCGCCCGGCTCGACGACTACCCGCCGCTGGGCGTGGAGCAGGAGCGGCGGGCGGCGGCCCTGGCGGCGGCCGACGGCTGGCCCGCGTACCGCGTGGACACGGGCCTCCCCCGGTTCGCCGGGAACGATCCCCTCCTCCTGGGCGGCCAGGGCGCCGCGTACTACAGCAGCCACACCCCGGCGGTCCTCACGAAGACGCTGACCGCGCTCGGCGGCGGCTGGACCTCGCGGGGCCGGAACCTGCTGAGCCCGGACAACCCGGTGACGGACGCGGTGTTCGGGGTGGGGGCGCGGTGGCGGGACGGTGCCGTCCACCGTACGGAGACGTACCTCCCCCTGGTGACGGTACGGCCGCCGGGCCCGCCCCCGGTCTACGGCCCGTCCCCCTTCCGCAACCAGGAACTCCTCCTCGGCGCGCGGGTGTACGAGGCTCCGCGCGCGGGCGCGTGCCCGGTCGGCACCGAGGTCTTCCTCTGGGCCCCCGACGCGAGCGGCCGGGCCCGACTGGGCACCCGCACGGCCGACCTCCTGGGCGGCCGGCCGAAGCGCAGCGCGGCGATGACCTCGCTGGGCGTCCAGCGGACGGCGGGCACGAGGGTGGAGGTGCCGGGCGGCGGCAGGAGCGAGGTCGGCTGCCTGGACCACGCCCGGCTGCGGGAGGCGGTGACGGCCCTCCGCGCCAAGGCCGCCACGTCGGTCCGCCCCACGGCGGACGGCATCAGCGCGACGGTCCCCCGGGGCCCGGGCACGGTGGTCGTCGCGGCCCCCCACATCGCGGGCTGGCGGTGCGCGAACACCCCCACGGCCTCGTACGGCGGCCTCCTCGCCCTCCCGACGGCGTCGACCGGCACCGGGACGGTCGACTGCGTCTTCCGCCCGCCCGGCCTGCGGGCGGGCCTGGCGGCGGGGGTGGGCTCACTGGCGATACTGCTCCTGTGGCGCGCGGCCGCCCGCAGGCGTTCCCGCCCCGCCGCGGCGCCGCCCCCCATTTGCCGGTCGGTCTAAGGTCGTCGCATGCATCTGGACGAGGGACGAAGGGCCGCCGAGGCCGGGGACTGGGTGGCGGCGGGGCACGCGTTCGTGCGGGCCGCCATGGAGGGCAGCGCGGAGGGCGCCGAACTGGCTACCCAGGTGACCGTGGGACTCGTACCGCTGGCGGACGCCGGGTCGGCGGAGGCGGCCGCGCTGCTCGCCGGGATCTACCTGGAGTACTTCGACGAGTCGGCCCTGCCCGACGCCGTGCGGTACGCCCGCGCGGCGGCCGGGGCCGGGCTCCCGGCCGGAGAGCGCACCTACGGCTACATGCTGCTCGAAGGGATCGGCGTCGAGGAGGACCACGCCCGCGCCGCCGAACTGTTCAGGACGGCCGCCGAGGCCGGGGACGCCTACGCCTGCCTCAACCTCGCCCAGCTGGTCGACGACCCCGACGAGTCCCGCCGCCTCCTCGAGGAGGCCGCGCGCGCGGGCGTCGACGTGGCCGGCGTCCTGCTCGCCGACGAGCTCTCCTCGCTCGACCGGGACGAGGAGGCGCTGACCTGGTACCTCTGGGCGGCCGAGCGCGGCCACACGGGCGCGATGAACGCCGCCGCCTGCTGGTACCGCGACGGCTTCGGCACCGATCCGGATCCGGTGCAGGCGGTGCGCTGGTTCTTCGTCATGTCGGCGTACGGCGACGGGGACGGCGTCCACGAGGCGATCGAACTGGCGAAGTCCGGAGGCGTCGACGAGAACCAGGTCCGCGAGGCCGGCCGCCTCGCGAACGACCCCGCCGCGGCGGAGGCCCTGATCGCCACGGTGTGGGGCGGCTGAGACCGGACCCCAGGGCCCGTCCGGCGGATCAGGGTCGGACAGGACCCAGCCGCCAGCGGATCTCCCCGTCCTCCCGTTCCTCCGTCGCCGTGAGGCCCGCCGCGCGGGCGACTGCGGCGGAGGCCGCGTGCTCCGGGTGGACGTGCGCGAGCACCGTTCGTACGCCCTGGGTCGTGAGCAGGTCCACGAGCCCCCGGGCCGCCTCGCGGGCGATGCCCCTGCCCTGCCACTCGGTGCCGACGACCCACGCGATCTCCGCGACCCGCCCGCCGTCCGTGACGGTCGCCTGGACGGTCCCGGCGAGCCGGTCCTCGTCGCGGAGCCGCACGACCCAGTTGGCCCAGACGACGGCCGGGTCGGGCGATCCGGCGGTCAGCCGCTCGTACCGGGCGCGCAGTTCGGGCGCGGTCAGCGGGGCGCCGCCGATGAACGTGTGCAGGGCGGGGTCGGCCAGGACGGCGGCCATCTCCTCCGCGTGGGCGACGGCGAGCGGCACGAGGTCGAGCCGCCGGGTCCGCAGGACCGTCCCGTTCACAGCGCCCCCAGGAATCCGGGGTCGGCCTCGTCGAACTGCATGCTCGTGTCCCGCTCGAGGTCCAGCAGCTCGGCCATCGCCACGACACTCCGGCTCGTCGCCGCCAGGTCCTGGTGCGCCTCGGCGGACCACAGCGGCGGGTAGAGCGTGAGCCCCCGGTCCCCGTCCAGCTCACGGACCTCGTCGCGCCAGCCGGGCCAGCGCAGCCCCTCGTAGAACTCCTCCGTGCCGCCCGACAGCATCCACGACAGCCAGGCCCCGTAGCCGGCGCCCAGCGCGTCCCACCGCAGCGAGTCCGGCGCGAAGTAGACGATCTCCCCGGGCTGTCCCGGGAGTCCGACCTGGTCCGCCGGCCCGCCCTGGACGACGAACACGCCGCCCAGCACGTCGTGGGCCACGACGAGCCCGGCCCTGGGCCGCCAGTCGGGGACGGTCACCGGCGGATAGCTGTTGACCCGCGCGATCCCGGGCATCCGCCGCTCGTTGTCGGCGGCCGGACTGCCGTACACCCGCAACCAGCCGTCGTCGACGAACGCGCCCCCGCTGTGCAGCACGAACGCCCCCAGGAACGACCGCACGGTCACCTGCGTCTGCAGCAGCGCGGCGGCGCCCCGCTCCGCGTCGGCGGCCAGCGCCTCGACGGGGACGGACGCCGCCCGCAGCTCCTCGCCGAGGACCGGCCACGCCGGGTCCTCGACCTCGATCAGTTCACTCAGTTCACGCACCGGGGAATGCTCGCACGAGTGGCGCGGCCGAGACCCCCGTCCACGGCCGCACCCCCGTCCAGGTCCCAGACCCCTTGCCCGTTCCTCTTCCTCGTCCTCTTCCACGTCCTCATGAAGACTCCCCCGTCGTCGCGCCTGATGGAACGGTTACGAGCCTAGGAAGATCGAGGTCAGCGGGCTGTGCGCTCGGCGCGCCGTTCCTTGACGCTCAGCGCACCCGCGCGGAACTCGGTCGGACTCACCCCGTACGCCTCCCGGAAGGACCGGCTGAACACCGCCGGGCCGCTGAACCCCCACCGCGCCGCGATGGCCTGCACGGGGTGGGTGAGGAACTCGGGCCGTTCGAGGTCGGCCCGGCACCGTTCGAGGCGCCGCCGCCGGATGCGGGCCTGGACGGTCTCCCCTTCCCCCTCGCCCTTGAAGAGCTGGTGGAGGGTGCGTACGGAGAGGTTGTGGTGGGCGGCGATGACGACCGGGGTGAGCTCCGGGTCGCCCAGGTTGTACTCGACGAACGCGTGGATCCGGCGGAGCACGGCCCGCGCCCGCACCTCGGCGGGGAGTTGCTGCTCGGCGTCGAGGTTCTGCGCCAGGCAGGCCGCCGCGAGGTCGACGGCGGTCGAGCCGATCCTCTGCAACTCGTCCGGCGTGCAGTCGCCGCCGTGCCTGACGAGGGACCGCAGGAAGTCGACGAGGACCGCCCCGACGCCGTGCCCGCCGGGCATCCGCCGCGCGAGCAGTCCGTCGAGCCGGTTCGACCGGAGGGGCAGGACGTCACGCGGGAGTTGGAGGATCACGAGCTGTCCCGGATCGCCCTCGGAGACGTACCGGGCGTCGGACGGCCGCGAGGTGTCCCAGAAGACGAGGTCCCCGACCTCCGCCTCACAGCTGTTGCCGTTCTGGACGAGGGTCATGGCCCCCTTGGTGACCAGGCCGAGCTGGTACTGCTCGGGGTCGCCCCGCCGGATGAGCGCGGGTGTCCGCCGCGAACGCAGCGGCGTGTAGGCGACGTTGGACACCTGCAGCTCCCCCAGGTCCAGCAGGGCCGCCTCCGCGGAGAAGGTTCCGGGCAGCTCACTGCTGAGCGCGGTGGGCATCACCTCCCGCGAGATCATGTCCGCGAACCACTCGAACCGCTCTCCCTCGGGGAGTTCCCCCGACGACACCACCGACCACATCGCACGCTTCTCCCGGCTCGCACCACACGACACTGGCCAGAATGCAGCGGCGAGAACGGGAACCCCTCATGGTTTCGCGGACGGCGTGGCGCCTGCCGGCCCGGGCGGACCCGGCCCCCTGATCCGACGGACGGCACAAGGGGGTCCGGCCCCGAAGTGACCGGTTGTGCAGGGGTGATGGCGATGGATTCAATGACCGCCATGAGCAACCCGACGACCACGTCCCCCTCGCCGTCCGGAACAGAGCAGAGAGCAGAGCGGACGGACAGGCCGCCCGTCCTCGTGGGCGCTCTCGTCCCGCTGACGCGGCCCGGTTGGATCGACGCCGGCCGGCATCTGCTCGCGGGGCTCGACCTCGCCGCCCGTGAGGTCGACGAGGCCGGCGGGATCCACGGCAGGCCGCTGGAGTTGGTGGTCCGGGACACCGCGGCCGATCCGGAGCGGGCCGCGGCGGCCGTGGACGAACTGGCAGGACTGGGCGTGGCCGCCGTGGTGGGCGAGTACCACAGCGTCGTCGCCCGGGCCGCCGCCGCCCGGGCCGACGCGCTCGGCCTGCCGTACCTCTGCTCGTCCGCCGTACTCGACGCGCTCACCGAGGAGCCGACGGAGTGGGTCGCGCGCCTGGCCCCGGCCCAGTCCCGGGGCTGGCGGATCTACGCGGACTTCCTCCTCGGCGCGGGCCGGAGCCGGGTCGCCGTGGCGACCCAGCCGAGCGTCTACTGGGCGTCCGGGACCCGCGTCCTCCGCGACCACCTCGCCGCCCGGGGCGGCACCGTCGTCGAACTCGACGCGAACGCGCTGACGCCCGAGGCCCTGTGCGACGCGCTCGTCGACCACGGCGCGACCGCGCTGCTCCTGCTGGTCGGCCATCCGGAACCGGCGGTGCCGATCGTCAGGGCCGTCCGGGGCGACACGCGGCTCTCGGAGCTCCTGATCGGTGCTCCGGCCGGACAGCCGGAGTTCGCCGGATGGGCGGCGGCGCTGGGCGAGGACGGCGCGGGGATCCCGTTCCTGCGCTACCTGCCCGAGCACCTCGGCCCGCTGGGCGAACGCGTCGCGAAGGAGCTCCACGCGCGCCTGGGCGAGTCCCCCTCCTTCGTCGCCTTCGAGGGCTGGGACGCCGTCACGGCCCTCGCGGAGGTCCTGCGCGCCCACGGCACGGACCGGGCGGCCGTCGCCGCGGCCTGGGCGAGCGTGGAGGTCGAGGGCACGCGCGGGCCGATCCGGTTCTCCCGTACGCCGGGCATCCCCGTGCGGCAATGGACCTGGCCGCCGATCCACGTCGCCGACCGGGACCCGGCGGCGCCGGATCGCTTCCGCATCCTCCACGTCGGCTGAGCGGCGCGCCCGACCGCGGGGGGCTCAGTTCCTGAAGCGTCGGACCAGCAGCAGGCCGCTCAGCATGCTCAGGACGGCGAGGGCGGCGGCCGCGTAGGTGCGGGGGCTCGTGCCGCTGTCGGCGAGGTCGCCGTCCGGGCCCGGGTGGCCCGGGGAGGCGCTGGGGGTGGTCGGGGGCTCGGACGAGGATTCCGTCGGGGTCGGGTCCGGGTCCGTCGGACTCGGGGTCGGATCCGTCGGGGTCGGGTCCGTCGGAGTCGGAGTCGGATCCGTCGGAGTCGGAGTCGGATCCGTCGGAGTCGGGTCCGTGGGCGTCGGGTCCGTGGGCGTCGGGTCCGTGGGCGTCGGGGTGGGCGGCGTCGGCTCCTCGCCGCAGCTCAGCTTCGCCGCGAACGGGAAGGAGTGGATCTCGCCCGCGTTCACCGGGGCCCGCAGCTCCCGTTGGACGCCCCTGCGCGGGGACTTCGCCCGGGTGCCGGCGTCCAGGGGCCCCGCCGCGAGGGAGCGGACGATGACGTCGCCCTCGATGTCGGCGGGGTCGAGGTCCGTGAGGTGGGCGCGGGGCGCGTAGATCGTCCCCTCGATCGAGTCGCCGGTGGCGATCGTGATCGCCGTCGCGTCGGCGAAGTTCCACAGGATGTACGGGGCGTCCTGCCCGCTCACCCCGGCGAGGTTGGGGACGTCCCAGGTGTACGCGCCTCCCGTGGCCGTCGTGTCGACGTCGATGACCAGCGGACCCGCCGCCGTCGGGCGATCGAGGAACGTCAGTTCCGCGAGCTGGTTCAACTCGGCGCCCGTCAGGCGCAGGACGTTCGTGCGGGTCGTGTCCGGGGTGATGCGGCCGGGGTCGACGATCTCGACCGTGCTCTCGCAGGTGGCGAGCGCGTCGGCGCGGTCGCGGTGGGTGGAGAAGAGCGACGTGAAGTCCATCAGGCCGGGGGCGGGGGCCACGGAGGACGCGGGCTGCTCGGTGGTGAGTTCGATGCGGGGTGTGGCGTCGTGGCCGGCTCCGGTCGCGGTGACCTGCGTCTTGACCGTGGCCCCGTTGCCGTCCTTCGTCACCACGTCGGACCCCGTCGCGTCGCCGACCTTCACGTACCCGTCGGCGAGGACCTTCAGGACGCCCACCGGGCTGCTGTGCGCGTAGTCGATCCGGCCGCCGACGAGGAGCGCGGTCGGGCGGGCGTCACCGGGGGCGGTGAAGGTCCCGGCGGTGTGCAGGGAGACGTTGTATCCGGCGCCGTAGGCCAGGTCGCCGCCGACGGCGACGGGGCCCTCGGACTCCGTACTGCCCAGAAGGGCGTTCTTCTCGGTGACGACGCCGAAGCCGTTGTTCCCGGCGACGGGGTTCCCCACGGTCACGGCGACGGCCGCCGCGCGGGGCACGACCGCACCCGCCGGGAGGGCCAGCGCGGCCACGGCACAGGCGGCGGCGCAGGCGGTGAGCCCGAGGGGCGGCTTGGTCGGCTTCGTCATACGGAGACGGTCGGGCGGCCCCGCCCCGCGCACCCCGTGACACGCCCGGCCGCCGGTCAGATGCCGTAACGAATCCACACTCCGGGAGCGCTCCGGCCCTTGCCCCGGTTCTTGCCCCGGTTCTTGCCCCGGTTCTCGTCCCGGCTTCCGTCCCGGGACGGCCTGCGGCCCGGGCCTTTCGGCCCTGTCCGTTCAGGACGTACGGCCCTCCCTGAACGGGCGAAGGGAGGGTTCCGGCGGAGGCCGGGCACCCTAGGCTCGGCTACCAGACGGCGGTCGCCGACGCAGGGCGGCCCCGCGTCGCGCCGGACCGGCAGCAAGCGTCAGCAGGGGCCATGTGCCACTGCCTCGGCTGCTCGGGGAGGGTCCGAACCCTCGGCGAAGGATGATCAGATGGAGATGAAGACACCCGCATACCACTTGGCGACGCACCGGTCATGGGCAGTGCCCAGCGCCGCGATGAGCATCGTGGTGGTGGCCGCCACCGCGGCGGGACCCGGGTTCGGTCTGCTGCCGCTCTACGCTGCCGGTCCCGCCCTGGCGGCCGCGCGCGGCACCACGGTCACGGTGCTGAGCATGGCCGCCGTCGCTGCCGGGCTCTGCCTGTTCAGCGCCACGATGGACGGCAACCTCGGACAGACCCGACTGCTGATCGCCCTGGGCGGGAACGCCGTCGTCACCGCGGCCGCCTGTTACGTGAGCCGGGTCCGCTGCCGGGCCGAACAGGACCTCGTCGACGTACGGGAGGTCGCGGAGGTGGTCCAGGACGTCCTCGTCCCGCCGCTGCCGTCGCAGGACGGTCCGATCAGGCTCACCGGTTCGTACCTGTCCGCCACCAAGGCCGCGCGCGTCGGCGGTGACCTGTATCAGGCCGTGCACGTCACCGACGGTGTACGGATCATGGTCGCCGACGTCCAGGGCAAGGGCCTCGACGCGCTGCACACCGCCACCCTCGTCCTGAACGCCTTCCGTGACGCCGCCCGAGGCCCGCACAGCCTGGAGGAGGTACCGGCGCACATCGAGGAGGCGCTGGGCTCCCGTACGGAAGGAGACCGGTTCGTCACCGGCATCATCGCCGAAGTGCACCACGACGGGACGGTCGACCTGTTGAACTGCGGCCACCCCGCCCCCCTCGTGCGGCGAGCGGACGGCACCCTGGAGCTCGCCCACCCCGCCGAGCCCGCACCGCCCCTGGGCCTCACCGGCCTCAGAGAGTTCGGCGACCTCGACGCCGCCGCGCCCGTCGCCACCCACCTCGTCCTGGCCCCCGGGGAACGCATGCTCTTCTACACCGACGGTCTCAGTGAAGCCCGCGACCCGGAGGGCGAGTTCTACCCGGTCCTGGACCGCGCCCAGGGCCCGCTCGGCCATCCCGAGCCCGACCTGGCCCTGGAGCAACTGCGCGCCGACGTCGAGATCCACACCGGCAGTGGCGGCGACGACGACTCCGCCCTGCTGCTCCTCCACCTTGAGGGCGTCGCCTGACCGCGCGCACGTCACGCCGCGCGGGCTCTTCTCTCCTCCAGGCAGCCCGGGCACTCGCCCGGTTCCGGGGCGCGGAAGGCCACCTTGTCGCAGGTCACGCAGGTCTGGATCGGGCCTTGTGGGGCGTCGCGCGGGCGTGCGGGCATGGGCGGCGGCGGCAGGTACTCCTTCAAGCGGAATCCGAGCAGGCCTGCCCGGCCGGTGAGGTTCGCCGGGAGGCAGGCCGTCAGCGTGCGGACGATCCCCTCCGCGACCGCGCCCCGCGTTCCGCGTTCCGCTTGACGATATGCAGGTAACTACCTGCATAATCGAATCATGGCCCTCGAAGCGAGAGCGGTGGACGCGGTCTTCAAGGCGCTGGCCGACCCCACCCGACGACTCCTCCTCGACCGTCTGCGCGCGTACGACGGCCAGACGCTCCGCGAACTGTGCGAGCACCTGGACATGGCGCGCCAGTCGGCCACCCAGCATCTCGACGTCCTCGGCCAGGCCGGACTCGTGACCGTCGTACGACGCGGACGGGAACGGCTCCACTACCTCAACCCCGCGCCGATCCACGAGATCGAGGAGCGCTGGATCTCCGGGTTCGACAAGCCCCGACTGCTCGCCCTCAGCTCCATCAAGCACCAGGCAGAGGAGTACGCCATGACGACCGAACAGGCCACGTCCGTACCGACCTACGTCTACGTCACCTACATCCGCGCGAGCGCCGAACAGGTGTGGCGGGCGCTGACCGACGCCGACCTGACCGCCCGCTACTGGGACCACGCCAACGTCTCGGACTGGAAGCCCGGTTCGGACTGGGAGCACCGGCGGATCGACGGCTCGGGCACCGTCGACGTCGTCGGCCGCGTGGTCGCGGCGGAGCCGCCGAACCGTCTCGTCATCACCTTCGACGACTCGGAGGGCGAGGAGAAGCCCGGCGGGCCGTCGGTCGTGACCTTCCTCGTCGAGCCGCACGAGGAGATCATCCGGCTCACCGTGACCCACGAGAACCTCCCCAACCGGGAGATGCTGCAGGGGATCTCGACCGGCTGGCCGGCCGTGCTGTCCAACCTCAAGTCGCTGCTCGAAACCGGCGAGGTCCTGTCGCCGGCGCCGTGGGAGATGTTCTCCTCCCATGCCTGAGACCGGGACCGAGATCGAGGCCAGGACCATGACCGAAGCCGAGGCTCTGCGGAGCGCCTATCGCGATCTGCTCGACGCCGCCGACACCGTGGCCGCCGCCGGGTCCGCGCTCTCCGGACCGCCGGACGGCGAGTGGGGCGCCGAGCGGATCCTGGCGCACGTCTCCCTCGTCACCGCCACGACCCTCGCCGCCGTCTCCGCCGTCGCCTCGGGCGTGGGGGCGACGTACGACAACCGCGTCGCGCACGACCCCTGGACCCTCGACCACGTGGTCGAGCTCGCCGGGGGCGCGGCGGGGCTCCGGGAGCGCATCCGGGTCCACGGCGAGGCCCTGTGCGTGCTCGGCGTGGGGCCCGCGCTGAGCGAGGCCGAGCTCGGGACCCCCGTACCGACCCTGCTGGTGTCCCACGACACGCTCATGGTGGACGGGCCGGTGCCGCTGCGGGACCTCGTCGCGGGGCTCGCGGCGGCCGAGCTCCCCGGACACACGAAGCAGTTGCTGTCCCTCGTGTGACACGGGACGCGGGGCGGGCGGGCAGGCGGAACGCAAGAAGGGCCGGAACCTCCGTGGGGTTCCGGCCCTTCTCGGTGTGCGCGTCGGCGCGGTTACTTCGCGGCGACCGGCTCCAGGCAGAGCACGAACTTGTCCGACTCGAGCTGCTGCGCGAGCGCCGCGAACTCCTCGCCGCACTTGTCCAGGTCGAAGGTGTTGTCGATGACCTTGGCGACCTTGAACGTGTCGGCCTTGCCGGCCGCGCAGTCGACGGTGTCGACCTTCGGGTCGTTCTCCGGGCCGGTCACGGTGACGCACTCGCCGGCCTTCGCGTGCACCGGGGCCTCGCCCGTGAGGTACGGGACGCCGAGCTTCCACGCGAGGACGGCCACGATCGCGACGAGGACGGCGCCGACCTTCTTCAGGATCTTCTTCCCCTTCGAGGGCGCCTCGGGGGCGACGGGCTGCTGCTCGGGGGTGAGGGGCGCGGAGGGCGTCGTCATGAGGGTTCCTTGGGAGGCGCGGACACGATCAGACGCGAACGTTACATGCACCAAAACCGGCAAAAAGGATCAGGAAGATCCACTTCCCGATCAGATGCCGAGTCGTGACCCTGCCGATCCGTCAGGAAGGGCGCCCCAGCTGCCGCTGGTGCTCCAGCGCCCTTCTCAACTCCACCGGAAGCGGGTGATACGGGCCGTAGGCACGCTCCGCGTCGAACAACAGCCGCTGGAGCTCCGCCTGTCCGGCCGCGTGCTCCCCCGTCGCCAGGTGCAGCAGCCCGATCCGGTGCCGGATGTCGAAGGCGCGGGCCGGGTCCGCCCCCTGCTCGTAGTACGGCAGGACCGACCTGAACTCCGCGAGCGCGGCCGCCGTCTCGCCGAGTTGCTCCCGGCACACCGCCGCGTCGTACCGGAACTGCAGGGTCCCCGGATCCGCCGGGCCCGCCTCCGCCTCACGGTCCTCCGCGAGGCGGCGCAGCTCCGGCAGCGCGCGACGGTACTGGCCGTCGTCCATCAGCGTCGACGCGTACTGCTTGCGCAGGATGCGGACGACCGGCGACCGCTCCCCGTGCTCGGCCGCGGCGGCGGGCAGGATGCCGCCGAGGATGTCCACCGCCTGCGTCAGGGAACCCTCCGCGAGCAGCCGCTTGACCTCGTCGACGGCGGCGGCGACATCGGGCCGGGGCGCGTGCGCGGGTACGGGTGGGGGCGTGGGCGTCCCGTACATCCGGGGGTCCGCGGGCGGGGACGCCGGCTGCGCGGCCGCCGGGGCCGGGGCGGCGGTCGCCGTGCTCCGGTCCGGCCAGGGCGCGTGCGGGCGCAGGAACGGCCGGGTCGGGTCCATCGGCCCCGCCGGGGCGCCGCGCGCGGGCAGCAGCGGCAGCAGGTGCTCGTACACCTCCTGCGCGCCGGACGGCCGGTCGCGCGGGTCCTTGGCGAGCAGCCGCAGCACGAGCGCTTCGAGCGGCTCGGGGATCTCCGGCCTCAGCTGCCGGATCGGCTTCGGCGGCTCGTACAGGTGCCGGTGCAGCACCCCGAGCGCGGTCGAACCGGAGAAGGGCACGTCACCGCTGAGGAGTTCGTGGAGCAGGGCCCCGAGCGCGTACAGGTCGGTGTACGGGCCGACGGCGCCGCCCATGGCCTGCTCCGGCGCCATGTACGCCGGGCTGCCGATGGGCGAACCGGTGTGCGTGAGGCGGGTGGTGTCCGTGTCGAGGACGGAGGCGACGCCGAGGTCGAGGACGGTGACCGTGCCGTCGGGGCGGATCATCACGTTCCGCGGCTTGAGGTCGCGGTGCACGATCGGCACCGCGTGGACGGCGGCGAGGACCGCGCACAGCTGCGCGGCGACGCAGACGGCCCACTCCCAGGGGTACGGGTCGTTCTCGGCCAGATGGTCGGCGAGGTCGGCGCCGTCCACGTACTGCATGACGAGGTACAGCTCGTCGCCGTCGCTGCCCGCGTCGTGCACGGTCACCAGGCCCGGGTGGTCGACCTGCGCCGTCACCCGGCACTCGCGCACGAACCGGCGCCGCAGCTCGTCGGCGGCGGTCGCGGGCCCGGCGATTCCGGCGGGCCGGAGGAGCTTCACCGCGACCCGGCGGTCGAGCCGCCCGTCGTACGCCGTCCAGACCTGGCCCATGCCGCCCTGCCCGATGACGGTGGCGAGCTCGTAACGCCCGCCGATGACACGTCCGTTCACCTGCGGTCTTCGCCTTCCCGTCCGTCCTTGCGCAGCAGGTCGCTCAGCTCGTCGAGCTCGGCGCGGACCTGGTCGATGCGGGGTGCGGTGGGCGGCTGATGGGCCGGGTGGGTCGGGTGGGTCGGGTGGGTCGGTTGAGCCGGGGGCGTCGGCTGAGCCGGGTGGATCGGCTGGGCCGGGGGCATCGGCTGCGGAGGGGCGCAGATGTACGGGGCGGGGGCCCCGCTCGGGGTCGTCGTGACGGCGCTCCCGTCCGGCCCGTACACGTATCCGAGCGGCCGGTACGGAGGCGGCACGGGCATCGGCATCGCGCGACGGCGGTCGTGGTGCCGGATCTCCCCGACCAGGTAGTAGGCGACCGAACCGGCACCCAGGACCAGGATCGTGCCGACCCCGAGGAAGGCCTCCAGGTCGCTGGGCTCCTCATCGGGGCTGGTGCCGATGTACACGAACAGGGCGGTGGCCGCGACGAAGGTCAGACCGAAGACCACCCAGTCCCGCACCGTGCGCGTGAGGACCGCCAGACGCAGCAGCGGCGCCCAGGCCAGGAAGCCGCAGCTGAGCAGCGCGAGCGCGACGAAGAGGACGCGCAGCGCGATCAGACCGCCGGAGGCGGGTCCTGACGGAGACTGCGGGACCTGCGGCGACTGCGGGGCCTGCGGGGGGCCGTACATCTCGGCTGCTCCTGTGCTCCTGCTCGAACGGATCGGGTAGGAGACGAGCGTATACACCGTCACGGACAACGGTTCCTGGTTGTACGGAACCGTTGTCGAACGGGACGGGGATTCCCCGGGCGCCCTCAGCCGGCCCTCAGGGCGCGACCGTGCCGTCCGCCAGGCCGTCGTACAGGCCCTGGACGAGCTGTTCGCCGAGCCGGGAGGCCAGCCGCAGCGTCTCCTCGAACTCCGCGAGAGCGCGGAACCGCTCGCCGAACCTGCGCTGTTCGGACAGGGGCAGGCGCGGGAGCTGGAGCCGCCGCACGTCGAGCCGGGTCGCGGTGGAGGCGTAACTGCTGGCCTGCCGGGTGTTGGCGGTGGCCCGGAGGAATCCGGCCAGGAACCAGGGGTCGAGGGCCGCCGGGTCCGGGCGCAGCAGCTGGAGGTTGCGGCCGAGGGCGGCGCCCGCCGCCGCGGCGTCGACGACCCGGACGGCCGCGCCGCCCACGACCGGGACCACGACGTCACCGGCGGCGAGGAGCACCGGCTCCTCCGGCGGCCCGTCGGGCAGTGTGCCGGAGGGCTGCTGGGCGGCGAGGACGTCGTGGTCGGTGAGGACCGCGACCGGGGCGCCGGAGGGAGCCGTGCCGACGCCGCCCGCGTGCAGGGCCAGGGCCCCGGCGCGCGCGAGCTCGCCGACCGTGGTCGTGCCCGCGGTGGCCGTGAGCCGGCCGCCGCCCTGGGCACCGGCCGTCGTGGCCGGGTCGGTCACGGGCGGCGGCGTCAGCTCGCGGGTCCGGTGCAGGGTCTCGGCCAGCCGCTCGCGGACCAGGGCCAGTTGGGTCGCGCCCTCGGCGGCGGCCGGAGGCGGGAGGTGACGGGCGGGGGCGAGGTCGACGTCGTCGTCGAGGAGCTCGATGACGGGGACGGCACGGCTCTCCCCGGGGGTCGCGGCGACGGTCCCGTCCCGGTCGAAGGCCGTCCAGGCGTCGAGGACGGCGGCGTGGACGGCCGGCCAGTCGAGCCGGTCCCGGCTGTCCCTGCCGTGGCCGCTGTGGCCGCCGTGGCCGTCCCTGCCCTGGCCCGTGTGCTCGGACGCGGTGTCGACGAGGAGCAGTTCGGCGGCGGGGCGCTCGGCGGGGACCGGCTTGCGCAGGACCCAGAGGTGGAGCGGGATGCCGTACGGGGGCGCGGCGCCGGCCGGGAGGGCGACGACCGCGCGCAGGGCGCCCCTGCGGAGCAGGTCGGCGCGGACGCGGCGGCCGGAGCGGCGGGAGGCGGCGGCGGGCGGCATGAGGAGGACGGCGGTGCCGCCGGGACGGAGGCGGGCCAGGGCGTGCTGCACCCAGGCGAGTTCGGACTCCGTACGGGCCGGGAAGCCGTACTCCCAGCGCGGGTCGTAGGCCAGCTCGTCGTGGCCCCAGTTGCGCTCGTTGAACGGCGGGTGGCAGAGGACGGCGTCGGCGGCGAGCGACGGGAAGGCGTCGGCGCGCAGGCTGTCGCCGGTACGGACGCGAATGTCGGCGTCGGAGGCGAGGGCCAGGCGCAGGGCCGTGAGCGCGGCGAGGTCGTGGTCGGCGTCCTGGCCGCAGACCGCACCGGGCCGGTCGACGGCACAGAGGAGGCCGCCGGTGCCGGAGGCGGGGTCGAGGACGGTGAGCGGGGCGGCGGGGAGGGCGGTCGTGCCGGTGGCGGTCGCGGCGGATCCGGCGGTCGCGGTGCCGGTGGCGGTCGCGGCGGATCCGGCGGTCGCGGTGCCGGTGGCGGTCGCGGCGGATCCGGCGGTCCTGGCAGTCGCAGCGGCACCGGCGGTCGCGGCGGCACCCGTCGGCATGGCGCCGGTCGACGCCCGGCCGGTCGCGAGGGCGGCCATCAGGGAGGCGGCGGCGGGAGGGGTGAGTGTGTACTGCCGGGGGTTGGCGTCGAGGTGACGGCCGAGCAGGAACTCGAAGGCCGGACGGACCCCGCCCGCCTCGGCCGCGAGCTCGGCGACCCCGCGCAGGAGCGCGAGGGAGGCACCCAGCGCGGAGGCGGTGGGGGTGAGGACGGGCCGCTCGGGGCCGAGGCGCTCGGTGAGCGTCTCCTCCAGGGCGACGGGCAGCACCTCCGTGAGCCGCTCGTCGGGGAGCGCGGCGAGCGACGGCCAGGCCGCCGACCTGTCCCGTACGAGAAGGAGGACGCAGCCCGCGTGCACGAGGGCGGTGACCGCGCCCGCGGGGTGGCCCGCGATCTGCTGCCAGACGCGCTCGCGAAGCGGGACCTCGGCCAGTTTGCCCTGGTCACGGAGCCACTGCTCGACCTCGGCGAGCGAGAAGGACGGGCTGGTCTCCGTACCGCCCACGGGCTTGGGGAAATCGGGGTGCCGGCGGCGCCAGTTGCTGACGGCGGCCCGGCCGACCCCGGCGAGCCGGGCGATCCCGGCGGCGGTCACCTCTGTTGCGCCCGCCTCTGCTGCGCTCTCCGGCACCTGACTCATCTCCCCTGATTCATCCTCGTGTGACATCGATCTTACTGATGAACGGGCGCGGAACCACTTCACAGCGTGTGCTGACCCCTTTTTCGTGAACCGTGTTGACTCGGTTCACAGCTTCTGTTGTTATTACCTCATCGCTTCAGACAGCTTCTCTGTCCAGGAGGACACACCCCATGTCGTATGACACCCAGGTTCCGCCCGCCGCCCCCCAGCAGGTCATGCGCAACGGACTCGGCACCGCGGCCCTGATCCTCGGCATCATCGGTACGATCTCCGGCCTCATCCCGCTGCTCTTCTGGCTGGCCGGCACCCTCGGCCTCATCGCCCTGATCCTGGGTCTCGTCGGCAAGGGCCGCGTGAAGCGCGGCGAGGCGAACAACAAGGGCGTCACGCTCACCGGCGCGATCCTCGGCCTCGTCTCCCTGATCCTCGCGACGGTCGGCCTGATCATCACGGTCACGGCGGTCAGCGACGCGGTGGAGGAGATCGACAAGGCCGTCCAGAGCGCGGCCCCGAAGGCCCCGAAGACGACCGAGGCCCCGGCGGCCGACGCCACCAAGGACAACAAGGGCAAGGGCCTGGCGGACGGCGACAGTTCGGTCTACGACGACGACCTGAGCGTCACGGTCTCGGACCCGAAGCCGTACGCCGCGGGCGAGTACTCGGGCCACGACAAGGGCAACAAGGCCTACCAGGTCACCGTCGTCATCGAGAACGGCGGCAAGGAGAAGTTCGAGGCCGCCGGCGTCATGCTGAACGCGACGGCCGGAGCGAACGGCGTCAAGGCCGAGCAGCTCTTCGACGACAAGGTCGCCATGGGCTTCGAGGGCACGATCATGCCCGGCAAGAAGGCCACCATCACGGTCGCCTTCGACGCCCCCAAGGACGCCAAGACGCTGACCGTCGAGGTCAACCCCGGCTTCACCTACGACGCCTCGCAGTGGGAGCTGAAGCTCGGCTGACACAGAACGGCCGACCGCCCCAGGCGGTCACCACCCGGACCGGGGGCCCCGCGGGGCCCCCTTCCCCCGTACGGCTCCCCCGCACATCCCCTCGGAGACACCGCCACCATGCACGCCTCGCCCCTCCGCCCGCTCGCCGCCACCCTCCTCTGCGCGGCCGTCGCGCTCTCCGCCGTCGCCTGCGGCCCGTCCGCGGACGGCCCGGCGTCCGCGAAGCCCGACGCCACGCGCACGGCCACGCCCACGGGGCCCTTCGGAGGGGCGACCGGCTCGCAGATCCTCGACCAGGCGATCGGGGCGACGAAGGCGGCGAAGTCCCTGACGCTGAGCGTCGACGTCACGTCCGACGGGGAGCCGCTGAAGGCCTACCTCTCCGTCGACACCCGGGAGAAGTGCGCCGGCACACTGACCATCGGCACGACGGGCACGGCCGAGCTGATCAAGGTCGACGCCAAGACCGCGTACCTGCGCTTCGACGAGTCGCTCCTGCGCGCGCAGGGAGAGGGCGAGAGCCCGGAGGTCCAGGAGGCCATACTCCAGCAGCTCAGGGGCCGCTGGACGAAGACGTCCCCGACCGACCCCGACACCGGGGACATGCTGGCGCTCTGCGACCTGAAGGGGCTCCTCGCCGAGTTCGAGCAGGGCGGGAGCGGCATCACGAAGGGCGGCGAGACCACCGTCGGCGGGCAGAAGGCGCTGAAGCTGACGGAGGCGGGCGACGTCGACGGCGAGACGACCACCGTCTACGTCGCCACGGAGGGCAAGCCGCATCTCCTGAAGATCGTCACGACGGGCGGCGACGAGCCGGGGACGATCGCGTTCTCGCGGTACGACAGGCCGGTCGAGGCGAAGGCCCCGCCGGCCAAGAGCATCTTCGTCACCGAATGAGCCGTCAGAGGCTGTGGCGTACCCACACGTTGGGCTCGACGTACACCGCGTAGCCGCGCGAGACCTCGCAGTGGACCGGGACGAGGGCCCGCTCGACCTCGACCGGACCGTCCGTGTCGAACGGCAGGCCGGTCCACTTGCGCCACTGCTCGACGGAGCCGGAGACCGTCATCGACGCCGGGGCCACCGCCTCGACGACACCGCCCGCGCGGACGTGGACGCGCAGCCACGGGTCGACCGGCAGGCCGTCGGACTCGCGGGTACGGAAGGCGTACTCGTGGATGGAGGACTCGGCCTCCAGGTGCTTGCCGTTGGGGCGGACCGGGGCGACGAGCTCCGTGAAGCCGAGCCGCCGCGCGTTGTCCCGCATGGCCGCGAGCATCCGGTGCGAGACGCCGTTGCCCAGCGCGCTCGTGTCGACCGTGATCTCGATCGCGCTGACGGTGTCCGCCTCACGGCCGGCCCGCAGGTCCGAGAAGGCCCAGAGCAGCACCTCGTCCCAGCCCCGGGGCGGGAGCGCGCGACGGCCCTCGACGTCCATCCGGAAGGGGACGCTGAAGCCCCGGGCGACGACCTTGCCCTCGGCGTCGGTGGCGACGAGGACGTACTCCGGGAGCTCGCGCACGATCCGGCCGATGTTCGCCCAGCCGACCGGGTCGTACATCATGAACTCGGGCCAGAGGTCGAGCATCCCCCACATCGGCCCTTCCAGCTCGGGGCGTTCGGCGAGGGTCGATATGTTCAGATCCATGCGGGCAGGATAAAGATCATTTCCCCGGAGCCCAAGCGAATTTACGGGCGGGTCGGCGCCCTACGGAAGTTTCTGCTGCGGGCAGCCACGGAGCACCCGCTTCATCGCGTCCCGCTCTCCGCTGGTCACCCACACCCCGTACTTCTTCTTCACCGCGACCTGCCGGGCCACGTAGGTGCAGCGGTACGCCTTGTTCGGCGGGAGCCAGGTGGCGGCGTCGCCGTCGGACTTGCGGCGGTTGGTGGACGCGTCGACGGCGAGGAGGTTGAGCGGGTCGTTGGCGAAGCGGCGCCGGGTGTCCGCGTCCCACTTCCCCGCACCCTTCTGCCAGGCGTCGGAGAGCGCCACGACGTGGTCGATGTCGACCTCGCTGCGGCCCCGGACGTAGTCGACGGTGGTCCCGGTGTACGGGTCGTCGGTCAGGGTGCCGGAGGCGACCTTGCAGTGACCGTCCTTGAACCGGACGCCGGTCAGGTCTCGCTTGAGTATGTCGTCGCGGGTTCCGCAGCCGTTGCCGTCGACGTCCAGCCAGCCGTGGCCGAACTTCTCCCGCTCGTAACCGGTCTTCGGGGCGCGGCCCTTGACGGTGAGGGTGTCCACGGCGGCGAGCGCGGACCCGCGCGGGGCGGGCTTCCCGCCCGTGCCGCCGTCCGACGCCGGGGTGTCGGCGCCGGGCGTGCAGGCGGTGGTGACGAGCGCGGCGGCGAGCGCCGTGGCGGCCAGGGGCTTGCGAAATATGCGGAACGTCCGTTGTGTGAACACCCCCGCATCCTAGGGGGCGTCTTGTCGATCAGGCCGGATCAGGGAGCGGGGTCTGGTGCCGTGGATCGCAAGGCGGAGGAGGGAGTCATGGCGGAGTCATGACGAGTGACGACAACGCGGCGAGGCGCGGTGCCAGACCCCGCGAGCCCGGCCTGATCGACAAGACGCCCCCTAGGCCTGAGGGCCGTGCGACCGTCGGACGAACGGCGGTGCGAGGATGGCGCCCGCGTTCCGGGAGACGACCGGGGCGAGGACTCAGACACGTTTCGAGGCACGGAGGCGACATGGCCAAGGAAATCCAAGTGGCGTACGACTGCGCTGATCCGCTCGCGCAGGCGACGTTCTGGGCCGAGGCCCTGGGCTATCGCCTCCCGCCGTCGTCCGAGCCCGAGAACACCTGGGCGGCCATCTCGGATCCGGACGGCAAGGGGCCTCGGCTGTACTTCCAGATGGTCCCGGAGGGGAGGACGGCGGCGAAGAACCGCCTCCACCTGGACGTGCGTTCGGCACCCGGCCTGACTGGGGACGAGCGGATGGCCGTGCTGGAGCTGGAGGCCGCCAGGCTGGAGGGGCTGGGAGCGAAGCGGCTGTACCGGCTCGACGCCGACAGTGAGAACGAGGGCATCATCGTGATGGACGACCCCGAGGGAAACATCTTCTGCCTGGACTGAGGGCGGGGCGCCCGGCTTGAGCGGGCGCCGACTTGAGCCGACTCGGGCCTGAGCCGACTCGGGCCTGAGCGGGCGCAGGCCTGAGCGGGCGCAGGCCTGAGCGGACTCGGGCCTGAGCCGCACTCCGGCCCGCGAAGGCCCCGCCTGCCGGTCGGCGGGCGGGGCGTTCTCAGATCTTGCCGATCCCGAGCGTGTTCTCGGACGGCAGCAGGCCGGAGCCGATCGCGGCCAGCCAGGGGCCGCCGAGGAGTTCGGCGAGTCGCCCGGTGCCCTCGGGGCCGAGGGCGTCCCAGGGGCCGGCGGCCAGTTCGTCCGTACGCAGCTCGACCTCGGCGCGCAGGGCGCGGCCCGCCTCGGTGGCCGCGCCGGCCTCGTCGACGAGCCCCCGGGCGGCGAGGCGCGCGCGGGCGGCGGACCATTCGGCGGCGGACCAGCCGCGACTCCCGAAGACGGCCTCGGGGGCGGCGCCGACCGCCGCGAAGGAGACGAGCGCCTCGACCGGGTCGAGGTCGGCGGCGAGCAGCGCGGCGAGGTGCCCGTCGCCGCGGTGCTCACGCAGGACCGTCGCGGCCTGCCAGAGGACGAGATGCGGGGCCTCGGGCCAGGGCAGGGCGGCGTTGGCGGCGGCGAGTGGCCGTCCCGCAGCCACGGCCGACTCGGCGGCACGGCGGGCGAGTTCGGCGGCCTCGGCGAGCTCGGGGCTCTTGACCGTGCCCTCGCCGAGGACGGCGCGGTAGGTGCGGTCGACGGCCCGGAGGCGGGCGGCGAGCACGTCACCGGGGGCCGCGGACGTCGCGCCCGGTACGTAGCGGGCGACCATCTCGGGGCTGAAGCTGTAGAAGGCCGAGGCGACCCGGACGGGGCCGGCCGCGCCGAGCGGGGCGGAGCGCCAGGCGAAGTAGGAGGGCCAGCGTTCGCCGGTCTCGTAGCCGAGGGCGGCGGCCTCGTCGAAGGCCTCGGGGGCGTAGTAGAGCAGGGCGTGCAGGGGTTCGAGCAGGTGCCACATCTGACGTACTCGGCCGGATTCCACAGCGGTCTCCCTCGCGATCGAGCGATCTACTCACTCACTCACTCACTCATCGACTTGTCACTGACAAGATTGCACCCGGCCCGCAAACTTGTCAACGCCTAGATAGGGGCTAGGCTGGCTGCCATGACGAGCCGGAAGACCTACCACCACGGCGACCTGCGGCAGTCCGTCCTCGCCGCCGCCCTCGACGTGATCGCCGCCGAAGGCCCCGGAGCGCTGAGCCTGCGCGACCTCGCGCGCCGCGCGGGCGTCTCGCACGCCGCCCCCGCCCACCACTTCAAGGACCGCGCCGGACTCCTCACCGCGATCGCCACCGAGGGGTACGACCTCCTGGCCGCGGCCCTCGCCGCGGCGCCCGAGCTGCGCGAACGCGGCGTGCGCTACGTACGGTTCGCGACGGACCACCCCGCCCACTTCCAGGTCATGTTCCAGCCGGAGCTGCTCCGCACCGACGACCCGGAACTCCTCGCCGCCAAGGAGCGGGCCTCCGCCGAACTCCGGGCGGGCGTCGCCGGCCTCCGGACCGCCCCGGACGCCCGCGCGGCCGGCATCGCCGCCTGGTCGCTCGCCCACGGCTTCGCGACGCTGCTCCTGACGCGAAACGTCGACGCGGCGCTGGACGGCCGGGACCCCGAGGAGTACTTCCGCTCGCTGACGGGCCTGCTCTTCACCGGCGGACTCGCCACGGAGGCCCCCTAGGTCGCGGCCAGGGCTCAACTACGCAGCAACCAAACTCCGCCTGAGCCCCCATCAGGCCACACGGCCGGGAATACCCCGCGCCAGCCCGTAATTGACGCAAGCATGCGATCAACGAGCACCCTCCGCCGCGCCGCCACCGCCCTCCTCACCGTCGCCGCCCTCGGCATCGCCCCCACCGCGCTCGCCGACACCGGCCACCAGGGCCCCTCCTGGCGCGCCGCCTGGGCCGCGTCGCCGCAGTCGCCGACCGCGCCCTTCAGTGCCAACTGGTCGCTGCAGGGCTTCGCCGACCAGACGGTCCGCCAGGTCGTCAGGGTCACCACCGGTGGCACCCGGGCCCGGATCGAGCTGACGAACCGTTACGGCACCACGCCCCTGCGGATCACGGGCGCGACCGTCGCCCGTACGGACAAGGGCAGCGCGGTACGCCCCGGATCCATACGCCAGCTCCGCTTCGACGGCCGGGCGTCCGTCACGATCCCCGCCGGCGGCACGCTCCTCAGCGACGCCGCGAACCTCCCCGTCGAGGCCTTCGGCTCGCTCACCGTCACCCTCTACCTGGCGGACGCGACCGGCCCCGCGACCTTCCACCACTTCTCCTCGGCCACCAGCTACCGGGCCGACGGCGACCACCGCGCCGACCTGGCCGGCACGGCCTTCGACGAGACCAGCGCATCCTGGTACTTCCTCTCCGGCGTCGAGGTCACCGGCGGCCGGGACACCGGACGCCGGAACGGCGTCGTGACCTTCGGGGACTCCATCACCGACGGCGTCGGCTCCACGCTCGACACCGACAACCGCTACCCCGACCAGCTGGCGGAACGCCTCGCCGAGGCCGGCCGGCCCCGCGCCGTCGTCAACCACGGCATCGCCGGCAACCAGGTCGTCAACGACACCACCTGGGCGGGCGACAAGGCCCTCTCGCGCTTCCGTAAGGACGTCCTGACGGAGCCCGGCGTCCGGACCGTGATCATCCTCGAGGGCATCAACGACATCGGCGGCAGCACGACGACCTTCCCCGCCGCGCCCACCCCCGACGTCTCCGCCGAGCGGCTGATCGCGGGCCACCGCACCCTGATCCGCGAGGCCCACGCGAAGGGCCTCAAGGCCGTCGGCGCGACCCTCACCCCGATCAAGGGCTCCTTCTACTACTCCCCGGCGAACGAGGCCAAGCGGGACGCCGTCAACGAGTGGATCCGCACGTCCGGCGCGTACGACGCGGTCGTCGACTTCGACCGCGCGGTCGCGGACCCGGCGGACCCGGACCGCATGCTCACGGCGTACGACTCGGGCGACGCCCTGCACCCGAACGACGCGGGCTACACGGCGATGGCCGGGGCAGTGGACCTCGACGAGCTGTGACAGAGGCGTGCCCCGGCCGGTCCGGAGGGACCGCCCGGGGCACGCTTCACTTCACCACTCCGGATCCGTCGTCACGACCTCGGAATCACCGTCACGACCTCAGATCGCCGTCACGACCTCAGATCGCCGTCTCGACCCCGAAACCGCCGTCACGACCCCGGAACCGCCGTCACGACCCCAGGATCGTCGTCAGGAACTCGCCCGTCCACGCGAGGAGTTCGCGCCCGACCACCGGCTTCCCGCCGATCTTGCCCGACGTGGGGCGCGGGACCAGGATCTGGTGGACGGCCGGCTTGATCACCGTGCGCGGGTACAGGCGCTTCAGGCGCAGCTCCTGCGACTCCCTCAACTCCACCGGCGCGAAGCGGATGTTCGGGCCCTGGAGGACGATCTCGCCGACGCCGCACGCGCGCGCCAGCATCCGCAGGCCCGCCACCAGGAGCAGGTTCTCGACCGGCTCCGGCAGCTTGCCGTACCGGTCGGTGAGCTCCTCGCGTACGGCCCTGATGTCCTCCTCCGAGTTCGCGGAGGCGATCGAGCGGTAGGCCTGGAGCCGCAGCCGCTCCCCCGGCGCGTAGTCGTGCGGCATGTGGGCGTCGACCGGGAGCTCGATCTTGACCTCCAGCGGCGCCTCCTCCTCCGGGCCGCCCTCCATCTGCGCCCGGTAGTCCGCGACCGCCTCGCCGACCATCCGGACGTACAGGTCGAAGCCGACGCCCGCGATGTGACCGGACTGCTCGCCGCCGAGCAGGTTGCCCGCGCCGCGGATCTCCAGGTCCTTCATCGCCACGTACATGCCGGCGCCCATCTCGGTGTGCTGGGCGATCGTCGCGAGCCGCTCGTGCGCGGTCTCCGTCAGCGGCTTCTCCGGCGGGTACAGGAAGTACGCGTAACCCCGCTCGCGGCCTCGGCCGACGCGGCCGCGCAGCTGGTGGAGCTGTGAGAGGCCGAAGTTGTCGCCGCGCTCGACGATGAGGGTGTTGGCGTTGGAGATGTCGATGCCGGACTCGACGATCGTCGTGGAGACGAGGACGTCGAACTTCTTCTCCCAGAAGTCGACGACCACCTGCTCCAGGGCGCTCTCGCTCATCTGGCCGTGGGCGGTCGCGATCCGCGCCTCGGGCACGATCTCGCGCAGTCGCGCCGCGGCCCGGTCGATCGAGTCGACACGGTTGTGGATGTAGAAGACCTGTCCCTCGCGGAGGAGTTCGCGCCGGATCGCGGCGCCGATCTGCTTCTCCTCGTACGGGCCGACGAAGGTGAGGACCGGGTGCCGCTCCTCCGGCGGGGTGGTGATCGTCGACATCTCGCGGATGCCCGTCACCGCCATCTCCAGGGTGCGCGGAATCGGGGTGGCCGACATCGTCAGCACGTCGACGTTGGCGCGGAGCTTCTTCAGCTGCTCCTTGTGCTCGACGCCGAAGCGCTGCTCCTCGTCGACGATGACCAGGCCCAGGTCCTTGAACTTCGTCTCGGAGGAGAAGAGGCGGTGGGTGCCGATGACGACGTCGACCGAGCCCTCCCGCAGCCCCTCCAGCGTCGCCTTCGACTCGGTGTCGCTCTGGAAGCGGGACAGCGCCCGCACCTTCACCGGGAACTGCGAGTACCGCTCGCCGAACGTGCCGAAGTGCTGCTGCACGAGGAGCGTCGTCGGGACGAGGACCGCGACCTGCTTGCCGTCCTGGACCGCCTTGAACGCCGCCCGTACCGCGATCTCCGTCTTGCCGTAGCCGACGTCGCCGCAGATCAGACGGTCCATGGGGACCGTCTTCTCCATGTCCTCCTTCACCTCGGCGATGGTGGACAGCTGGTCGGGCGTCTCCGCGTACGGGAAGGCGTCCTCCAGCTCGCGCTGCCACGGGGTGTCCTGGCCGAAGGCGTGGCCGGGGGCCGCCATCCGGGCCGAGTACAGCTTGATCAGGTCGGCGGCGATCTCCTTGACGGCCTTCTTCGCGCGCGCCTTCGTCTTCGTCCAGTCCGCGCCGCCGAGCCGGTGCAGGGTCGGCGCCTCGCCGCCCACGTACTTGGTGACCTGCTCCAGCTGGTCGGTGGGGATGTACAGCCGGTCGCCGGGCTGGCCGCGCTTGGCGGGGGCGTACTCGACGAGGAGGTACTCGCGGGTCGCGCCCTGCACGGTCCGCTGGACCATCTCCACGTACCGGCCGACGCCGTGCTGCTCGTGCACGATGTAGTCGCCGACCTCCAGGGTCAGCGGGTCGATGGTCTTGCGGCGCTTGGCCGGCATCCGCTGGCCGTCCTTGCCGGCCGCCTTCTGGCCGGACAGGTCGGTCTCGGTGAGGACGGCGAGCTTGAGCGCCGGGTCGACGAAGCCGAAGTCGATGGAGCCGGTCGACACGTGCACGACGGACGGCGAGATCTCCGCGAGGTCCCCCGTCTTCGAATCGAGCACAGTGAGGCGGGCGGCGATGCCCTCGCCGCCGAGGACCTCGACCGTACGGGTCGCGGGGCCGTGGGCCTCCGTCACGTACACCGTGCGCCAGCCGTCGGCCAGCCAGCCCTTGGTGTCGGCGAGCGCCCGGGCGGTGTCCCCGCGGTACGACTCCGGGGCGCGCATGCCGAGGAGCAGGGTGTCCCCCGACAGGACCTCGTCCGCCGCGAACGGCGCCACCGACCACCAGGCGATGTCCAGCTCGCGCGCCCGGTCCCGTACGTCCGCGATCCCCCACAGGGAGGCGGCGCCGACGTCGATCGGGGCCTCGCCGCCGCCGGCCGTCGCCGCCCACGAGGCCTGGAGGAACTCCTGCGACGTCGCCACCAGGTCCGAGGCCCGGGTCCGGACCCGCTCGGGGTCGCAGACCACGGCCATGGCGCCCTTCGGCAGCACGTCGAGCAGCAGCTCCATGTCGTCGACGAGGACCGGGGCCAGGGACTCCATGCCCTCGACCGCGATGCCCTCCGCGATCTTGTTCAGGAGCTCGCCCAGCTCCGGGTGGGCCTCGGCCAGCGCCCGGGCCCGCTCCCGTACGTCCTCGGTCAGCAGCAGTTCGCGGCAGGGCGGCGCCCACAGACCGTGCTCGGCGACTTCGAGGGATCGCTGGTCCGCCACCTTGAAGTAGCGGATCTCCTCGACGTCGTCGCCCCAGAACTCGATGCGGAGCGGGTGCTCCTCGGTGGGCGGGAAGACGTCCAGGATGCCGCCGCGCACGGCGAACTCGCCGCGCTTCTCGACGAGCTCGACCCGGGAGTACGCGGCGGCCGCGAGGCCCTCGACGATCTCGTTCAGGTCCGCGCTCTGGCCACTGCGCAGGGCCACGGGCTCCAGGTCGCCGAGGCCCTTGACCTGCGGCTGGAGTACGGAGCGGATCGGCGCGACGACGACGCTGACGGGGCCGGCGGCCGGGTCGTCGTCGCGCGGGTGCGCGAGGCGGCGCAGCACGGCGAGACGGCGGCCGACGGTGTCGGAGCGGGGCGAGAGCCGCTCGTGCGGCAGGGTCTCCCAGGAGGGGTACTCGACGACCTTGTCCGGGTCGAGGAGCGAGCGGAGCGCGGCGGCCAGGTCCTCGGCCTCCCGCCCGGTCGCGGTGACGGCCAGGACAGGGCGCCCCGAGTCACGGGCGAGCGCGGCGACGGCGAACGGGCGCGCGGCGGCCGGCCCGACCAGGTCGACGTGCGGGCGGTTCCCGTCGGCGGCGGCCTTCACCGCTTCGGCGAGGGCCGCGTCCTTGACGACTACATCAAGCAGGCCGTGCAGGCTCATGGAGCTTTCCATCCCGGGTTCGGAGTACGGGCGCGGTGGCGCGGGGGCGGACAACGCGAACAGCCCGACACGTCGAACGGGCCGGGGTGGTCCCGGACCTGCCACGGCCCGGATGCGCCCCCAGCCTACGACGTGCCACTGTCACTCGCCCGAAGGAAAGGGGCCACTCCGGGGAGTGACGGAGCTGGCAGCCGGACCGCTCGTACGACTAAACTTAGTCCCCCACTTAGTCCACCTAGCTGTGAGAGGCCGCGATGGAAGCAGCCCGGCAGTACAACGTCCACGAGGCGAAGACCCACTTCTCCAAGATCCTGGAGGCGGTCGCGACCGGCGAGGAGGTGATCATCAGCAAGTCCGGCGAACCGGTCGCGAAGGTGATCCCGCTGGCCGGCAAGGTCCACCGGAGCGACTACGGCTCCCTCAAGGGCCGGATCACCCTGGCCGACGACTTCGACGACCTCCCCGAGGGCTTCGACGAGGCCTTCGGAGCCGACGAGTGAAGCTCCTTCTCGACACGCACGTCGTCCTGTGGTGGCTCAGCGGAGAGCTCCCGGACAAGACTCGCGACCTGCTTGCCGGGGAGCGCTGGGTCTACATGAGCGCGGTGACCCCCTGGGAGCTCTCCGTCAAGCAGGCCACGGGCAAACTCGACGCCCCCGTGGATGTCGCGGAGCGGGCCCGGGCCACGCAGTTCCTCCCGCTGCCGATCGTCGCGGAGCACGGCGTCCGCGCCGGACAGCTCCCGCCCCACCACCGCGACCCCTTCGACCGGATACTGATCGCCCAGGCACAGACCGAAGGGCTCACCCTCGTGACCCGGGACAAGCACATCCCCCGCTACGACGTGCCGGTGCTCACCGTCTGAGCATGCCGAACGGCCCCGGTGGACCTGGCAGGGTCCACCGGGGCCGTGCTCCCCCGTTCCGTCCCGCGACCGCTACTCGCTCGCGATCGCGTTCAGGACGTCTACTCGCTCGCGATCGCGTTCAGGACGTTCATCCGGCC
Organism: Streptomyces sp. NBC_00094; assembly: GCF_026343125.1. Classification (NCBI taxonomy): domain Bacteria; kingdom Bacillati; phylum Actinomycetota; class Actinomycetes; order Kitasatosporales; family Streptomycetaceae; genus Streptomyces; species Streptomyces sp. NBC_00094. The sequence goes on from NZ_JAPEMB010000001.1 coordinate 3,312,229, forward strand.
CGCCCGGAAGGCCGGGACCAGGGCGGCGAAGAGGCCCACGAAGGCCGAGCCGACGAAGACGGTGAGGATCGTCGGCCAGGGGATCTCCAGGACGCCGAGGCCCTCCAGGGCGAGGAGCTTCTGGGCGGCCGTGCCCCAGCCCATGCCCAGGCCGAGGCCGAGGAGGGCGCCGAAGAGGGCGATGACCACCGATTCCAGACGGATCATGCGGCGCAGCTGGCGGCGGGAGAGGCCGATGGCGCGCATGAGGCCGATCTCGCGGGTCCGCTCGACGACCGAGAGGGCCAGGGTGTTCACGACGCCGAGGATCGCGACGACGATCGCGAGGGCGAGGAGCCCGTACACGATGTTGAGGAGCTGGCCGACCTGGCCCTTCAGGTCCTCCTTGTAGTCGGCCTGGTTGCTCGCCTTGTACTGCGGGTAGGGCGCGAGGGCGTCCTTGACGGCCTGGTAGGCCTGGGTCTCCTGGCCCTCCTTCGCGCTGGCGAGGAGGAGCAGGCTGTGCGGCATCCGGTCGGCGGGGACGTACCGGGCGAGGGTGGTGATGTTGGTGTACATCACGCCCGAGTCGACGCCGCCGGTGTCCTCGGTGATCGCCATGACCTTGAGCTTCGCCGTCTCGCCGCCCTTGAACTCGACGGGCAGGACGTCGCCGACCTTCACGCCGTGCTCGGCGGCGTACTCGCTGCCGACGGACATGGCGTCCGTACCGTAGGCGTCGGCGAGCGTGCCCGCCGTGGTCTCCCGGCGCAGGTCCTTCATGTACGTCGGGTCGGTGGCGGCCAGCTCGACGGCCTTCGCGGTGCGGCCGCCCGGGTCGGTGATCGTGGCGTCGACCCACCTGTACTCGGTGACGTGGTCGAGGCCCGGGACCTTCTCCAGGGCTGCCTGTGCCTGCGGCACGATCGGCTGGCCGGTGCCGGACTGGACGATGTAGTCGGCGCCGACGGAGCGGTCCAGTTCCTCGGTGGCCGAGGCGACCATCGAGGAGCCGACCACCGACAGGCAGGCGACCAGGGCGAGGCCGATCATCAGGGCCGCGCCGGTGGCGCCGGTGCGGCGCGGGTTGCGCAGGGCGTTGCGCTCGGCCATCCGGCCGACCGGGCCGAAGACCCGCAGGACGACGACGCCGAGGGCCCGGACCACCCCGCCGGCGAGGAGCGGGCCGATGACGATGAAGCCGAGGAGGGAGAGGACGACGCCGAGGCCGAGCCAGAGCGAGCCGGGGCCGGCTTCCTCGGCGCGGGTCGCGGTCCACAGCGCGGCGGCGCCGGCGGCGGTGAGGGCGAGGCCGAGCCCGCCCCGGACCCGTCCGGCCTTCCCGTCGGCGGGGGTGCCGGCGTCGCGGAGGGCGGCCATCGGGGAGACCTTGCCGGCCCGGCGGGCCGGGATGTAGGCGGAGAGGACGGTGACGACGACGCCGAGGGCGAGGCCGATGGCGGGGGTCGTCCACGCGACGGTGAGGTCGCGGGTGGAGAGCTCCATGCCCATCGAGGACATGAGCTTCATGAGGCCGACGGCGAGACCGACGCCCGCCGCGACTCCGGCGACCGAGCCGACCAGGCCGAGGAGCAGCGCCTCGACGAGGACGGAGCGGTTGATCTGCTTGCGGCTGGAGCCGATGGCCCGCATGAGGCCGATCTCGCGGGTGCGCTGGGCGACCAGCATGGAGAAGGTGTTGACGATGAGGAAGATGCCGACGAGGAAGGCGATCCCGGCGAAGCCGAGCATCGCGTACTTCATGACGTCGAGGAACCCGGCGACGTCCTCGCGGCCCGCGTCGGCGGCCTCGGCGGCGGTCTGGAGCTTGTAGCCGTCGCCCCCGATGGCCGCGGCGATGTTCGCCTTCAGCGCGTCGTCACTGACACCGGGCTTCGCGTCGGCCTGGATCTGCGTGAACAGGCCTTCCTTGCCGAGGAGTTCGCGCTGCGCGGTGGCCGTGTCGAAGTAGACGAGGGTGGCGCCGGGGTTGGTGACCTTGAAGTCGACGATGCCGGAGATCTTCGCCGTGAAGTCGCCGTCGACGGCGATGGTCCGCAGCTCGTCGCCGATCTTCAGGCCGTGCTTCTCGGCGGTGGCGCCGTCGACGACCACGTCGGTGGGGCCGCGCGGCTCGTGGCCGGAGACGAGCTCCACCGAACGGAGCTCGTTGGGGGTCCAGTTGAGGGCGATGGTCGGGGCGCCGCTGGTGGGCCCGACGTTCTCGTTCTCGGCGTCGACGACGGTGACGCTGGTGGAGGCGATCGCGCCCTGCGCGGCCTGGACGCCCTCCGCCTTCCCGACCTGCTCGACGAGCGAGGCGGGGAGGGACTCGGGGCGGCCGGTCTGCGGGCTCTCGTCCTCCGCCGCCGCGCCCCTCGGGCTGACGCTGACGTCGGAGGCGGTCGACGCGAAGAGCTTGTCGAACGTCGTGTTCATGGTGTCGGTGAAGACGAGCGTCCCACTGACGAAGGCGACGGAGAGGAGGACGGCGACGGCGGAGAGCGCCATGCGTCCCTTGTGCGCGAGGAAGTTGCGCAGCGAGGTCTTGAGGACGGTCATGACGTCCGCCCGCGCGCGTCGAAGTCCTTCATCCGGTCGAGGACGGCGTCGGCGGTGGGCCGCTCCATCTCGTCGACGATCCGCCCGTCGGCGAGGTAGAGGACGCGGTCGGCGTACGAGGCGGCGACCGGGTCGTGGGTGACCATGACGATCGTCTGCCCCAGCTCGTCGACGGACTGCCGCAGGAAGCCGAGGACCTCGGCGCCGGCCCGGGAGTCGAGGTTGCCGGTCGGCTCGTCACCGAAGATGATCTCGGGCCGGGCGGCGAGCGCGCGGGCCACGGCGACGCGCTGCTGCTGCCCGCCGGAGAGCTCGTTCGGCCGGTGCTTGAGGCGGTCGGAGAGACCCACCGTGTCGACGACCCGCCGCAGCCACTCGGCGTCCGGCTTGCGTCCGGCGATGTCCATCGGGAGCGTGATGTTCTCGATGGCGCTCAGGGTCGGCAGCAGGTTGAACGCCTGGAAGATGAAGCCGATCCGGTCCCGGCGGAGCTGGGTGAGCTTCTTGTCCTTGAGCCCGGTGATCTCGGTCTCGTCGAGGAAGATCTCGCCGCTGGTGACGGTGTCGAGCCCGGCGAGGCAGTGCATCAGGGTCGACTTGCCGGAACCCGAGGGCCCCATGATCGCGGTGAAGGCACCACGGGCGATGTCCACGTCGACGGAGTCCAGCGCGACGACCCGGGTCTCCCCCGCGCCGTACGCCTTGACGACCTGTCGCGCCCGCGCGGCGACGGCCGTACGCCCTCCGGTGTCCCCGTGCCTGGGGATGGTCACAGCCGAAGTCACGGTCTTCTCCTAGGAGCAGTGGGTGGGTTGTAAGACCAAGTTAAGAAGCGAAACCCGCACTTCTCGTCCTCCGCCGGGACGACCGATCCCTGGCTCTCATGGGGGAGATCCCCCTAGGGGTTCCTCCGACCCTGGTACTGGTGAGACCCTGTCGACGAACATTTAGGTGTACGAAGAAAGGAATCTCGCGGTGACCGAGCCGTCCACGACACCGGCGGGAGCAGGCGGGCCCGGGACCCCGGCCGCCACCGCACCCCCCGAGCCCCGAACGGCCGCACGCCGAGGCCCCGTCGTGGCCGCCCTCATGCTCGGCATGGGGCTCGCCGCCATCGACGGCACGATCGTCTCCACCGCCGTCCCCCAGATCGTCGGCGACCTCGGCGGGCTCGCCGTCTTCTCCTGGCTGTTCTCCGGCTACCTGCTCGCCGTCACCGTGACCCTGCCGGTGTACGGGAAGCTCAGCGACACCTTCGGCCGCAAGCCCGTCCTCATCGCCGGAGTCGTCCTCTTCCTCATCGGCTCCCTGCTGTGCGCGGCCGCCTGGAACATGGCCTCCCTCATCGCCTTCCGCGTCGTCCAGGGCCTCGGCGGCGGCGCGCTCCAGGGCACGATCCAGACGATCGCCGCCGACCTGTACCCGCTGAAGGAGCGCCCCAGGATCCAGGCGCGGCTCTCCTCCGTCTGGGCCGCGTCCTCGGTCGCCGGCCCGGCGGTCGGCGGCCTGCTCGCCGGATACGCCGACTGGCGCTGGATCTTCCTGATCAACCTGCCGATCGGGCTCGTCGCGCTCTGGCTCATCTGCCGCCACCTGGTGGAACCGAAGCGCACCGCACCCCGGGAGCGCCCCCGCATCGACTGGGCCGGCGCGCTCGCCGTGTTCGCCACCGGTGCCCTGCTCATCACCGCGCTCGTCCAGGGCGGCGTCGCCTGGCCCTGGCTCTCCGCCCCGTCCCTCGGCCTGCTCGGCGGGGCCGCCGCCCTCGGCGCGCTCACCGTCGTCATCGAGCGCCGCGCGGCCGAACCGATCATCCCCGGCTGGGTCTGGCGCCGCCGCACGATAGCCGCCGTCAACCTGTCGCTGGGTGCCCTGGGCCTCCTGATGGTCGCCCCGACGGTCTTCCTCCCGACGTACGCGCAATCCGTCCTCGGCCTGGGCCCGATAGCCGCCGGCTTCGTCCTCTCCTCCTGGACGCTGAGCTGGCCGGTCACGGCAGCGCTCTCCAACCGCGTCTACAACCGCATCGGCTTCCGCTCGACCGCCGTCCTCGGCATCTCGGGCGCGCTGCTCCTGCTGCTCGCGTTCCCGTTCCTGCCGTTCCCCGGCGAACCGTGGCAGCCGGCTCTGCTGATGCTGCTGCTCGGCGGCACGCTGGGCCTCTTCCAACTGCCGCTGATCGTCGGGGTCCAGTCGACCGTCCCGTACGAGGAGAGGGGCACGACGACGGCCTCGGTCCTCTTCTGCCGCCAGGTCGGCCAGAGCGTCGGCGCGGCGCTCTTCGGCGCGGTCGCGAACGGCGTCCTCGCGGCCCGCCTCGGCGGCGGCACCGACCTGGACACCCTGGCCCGCGCCCTGGACGACCCCGCGTCCCTCACCGCCGAGACGATGGACCACCTGCGCCGGGCGGTCGACGCGGCCGTCGACTACGTCTACCTGGGAGCGGCGGGCGCGGCGGCCCTGGCCCTCCTGGCCCTGCTCACCCTGGCACCGCGCCGCTTCCCGGTCCTGAAGGAGCTGAAGGAGGAGGACTAACTGTGGTGAACCGGTGCGTCGCCCCTGTCACCGGCCATGTCACCGGCCATGTCACCGGCCAGGTCACCGGCCATGTCCCGCCAGTGCCTCTCGGCGGAACGGATGAGGTCGTCGCCGAGGCGCTCGAAGAATCGGCCTGCCAGGGCGAGCCGGGATCCGGCAGCGGTCCCGGCTCCGAAGAGCTCGGCGCCGCGCAGCGCGGTGGCGGCGAACCGCTGGTTGGCGGCCACGCTGGCCGCGACGGTCCGCAGGCCCGCCTTGTCGTCGAGGAAGTACCGGTGTCGGCGGCCACGGTCGTCGCGACCGCGGCGGATCAGTTCCTGCCGTTCCAGCAGGCGGACCGCGTACGAGATGGTCGCCGCGCTGACCCGCAGGTGCTGCGCCATCTCGATGGCGGTGCGACTGCCGGTCTCGGAGGTGAACAGGCAGGCCATCACGCGGGCGGCGGTGCGCGGGAGGCCGGTCTCGACGAGTGCTGTGGTGAGGTCGGTGACGAACGCGGCCGTCGCGTCGGGGTCGGGGCCCAGACGCTCGACGGTCCGCCGCACCGGGGCGGGGGGCCGCGGCCGGCGCTGGGCTCGGTGGGTGGTCGCGAGCTGTGCCAGATCCGCGCGGTACCGGGCAGGTCCACCGTTGCGCGCGACCTCGCGGCCCACCGTCGAGGCGGGACGGTTCAGGCGTCTGGCGATGTCGGCGTAGCTCAGGCGCTGCGCCAGCCCTGCGGCGATCTGTTGCCGGTCGGCTCCGGTCAGCCTGCGTCCTGGCATCGGGGTCGGTTCCTCTGCTTCGGTCGTCTCGACACCCAGTGTGTGCACGGGGCGCCGGTCGTTGCAACACCCTCCCCTTCGCCGTGCATTGACCATCACCGTCATTGCAATCGCCAGTTACGCGGCTGACCAGCGCAAAGAGCACGGTTCCGAGGAGATCGCCGTTGACCGGTGTTTCGACTCGCGCCTAACGTTCGGCTCCGATCACCGAACACGGCTGTCAGGTGGTCTCCCGGAGAGACGCGTGCCGATCGATTGTCAGGAGGCCCCGTGCGAGCCAAAGGCATCACCTACGACACCGGCTTCACCCCGGGCGGAAAGAGTTCACGGCCCGTCTTCGACGCCGACGCGGTGCGACGCGAGATCCGCGTCATCGCGGACGACCTGCACTGCGATGCCGTGCGGATCACCGGCGGCGACCCCGGGCGACTGGCCCTCGCGGCCCGGCACGCCGCCGATGCCGGGCTCGAGGTCTGGTTCTCCCCCTTCCCCTGCGAACTGTCCGCCGAAGAGCTGCTGCCCTACTTCGCCACCTGCGCCGACCGTGCCCAGGAGGTGGGAGCGGACGTCTTCGTCACCGGCTGCGAGCTGAGCCTGTTCGCCGCCGGCATGCTCCCCGGAGACGACAGCCTCGCCAGGATCGCAGCCCTGACCAGCGGCGCCCCCGAGGCATTGGCCGGGCTCGCCGAGCTTCCCGCCCGGCTGAACTCCTTGCTGGCCGACATCGCGGAGTCGGTGCGCGCGCGGTTCCACGGAAAGATCACCTACGCCTCCGGCACGTGGGAGCAGGTCGATTGGGCGCCCTTCGACATCGTCAGCGCGGACGCCTACGGCGATCCCGGGGACGCCTTCCGACAGGGCCTGCGGCAGTACTTCCGGCACGGCAAGCCGCTCGCGACGACCGAATTCGGCTGCTGCACCTACCGGGGCGCGGCCGAGCGCGGTGGCATGGGCTGGGTGGATGTCGTCGATCACGACGCCGATCCGCCCCGCATCAACGGCGATCACGTCCGCGACGAGGAAGAACAGGCCCTCCACCTGCGCGAGATGCTCGCCGTCTTCGACGAGGAAGGCGTGGACACCGTCTTCTGGTTCACCTTCGCCGGCTACGAGTACCCGCACCACGCCGAACCGCGCTTCGACCTCGACATGGCCTCCTACGGGGTGTGCAAGGTCATGCCCGACGGCGGCCTCGCACCGAAACGCTCCTTCCACGCCATGGCCGAGGCCTACCGATCGGCAACGTCGGCGTTGCCTGTCCAGGGCGAGGAGGGCCAGGCCGGTCGGGGCCGCTCCGTCTGAGTACGTGCCCTCGTGGCCTGGGCGGCGTAGCCGGAGAGCCCCGCGGAATCAGATGTCGCCCTGGACCAGGGCGTGCAGATGTTCGTCGTGCCACCGCCGGCGCATGCGCTCGATCCTCTGCCGCGCCGCCTCCGGAGAGTCCACCAGCAGGCGGTTCCAGTGGCGTACCGCCGCAGCGGGAAAGAGCCCTGCCGTCCGACTCGGACAGGCAGGGCTCTCACGCGTACAACGGTGGGCTGTACTACTCCGCCGAGGCGAGCCCGACGAATCCCGCCCACGCCTCACGCGAGACCCGGAGGGCCGGACGGGCCACGTCCTTGGAGTCACGGACGTGCACGGCTCCCGCGCCGGTCGCGACCTCGACGCACTGGCCGCCGTCACCACCGCTGTAGCTGCTCTTGAACCAGGCGAGGGATTCGGTGTTGTTCATAGCTCTCCCAGCAACTTCTCGATGAACTGCAGCGACTCTCGCGGCGTGAAAGCCTGTGACCGGATGATCCCATAGCGTGCTGCGGCGAGGACGGCCTGTTTGGGGTCTGTCTCCAGGGTGCTGGTGCCCTGGGCCTCAACGTAGACGAACCTCTTGCCGTCGTCACGGGTGATAAAGGTGAACGGGCCTTCCAGGCCTGCGTTGTCCTCACTGGCCAGCGGCATGACCTGGATCTCGACGTTCCTCCGCTGTCCGATGAGAAGAAGCTCTTCGAGCTGCCCGCGCAGCACGTTGCCACCGCCGACCTTCCGCCGCAGCACCGACTCGCACATGACGAAGCTCAGCAACGGCGCAGGCTTTCGCTCGAAGATCGCCTGCCTGGCCAGCCGGGCGGACACGCGTTGCTCGATGGTCTCCGCGTCGACCGGCGGACAATGATTGCCCACCAACGCTCGCATGTACTCCTCGGTCTGGAGCAGGCCGTTGACCACCAACGTGTCATACGACAGCAGCTCTATCGCCTGCTTCTCCAACTGCGCCATGCCCTGGAAGAACGCCGGGTACTGCGCCCTCTCCAACTGGTCCTTCCACACCGTCAGCAGTCCGCCCGCGTCCAGCACTTCATCGGACCGGTCGATCGCGCGCGGTGGCGGAATTCGGCGGCCCTGCTCGAACGAGGCGATGGTGGAGGCCGAGTAGCCCAGCCGCTTGCCGAACTCCTCCCGTTCCATCCCCGCCCGTGTTCGCAACGTCTTCAGGCTCTGCCCGAACGCGGCCACCACACCCCGCGCGGACTTGTCCGCCGTATGGGCGCCCTCCGCCTCGTCGGCCTCGGGCTCCGCCTGCTCTTCCGCCACCGCACCCCACCTCTCGTACATGCACCGACACGCCACGTACAAGGCAGTCGCGTCGGTGCGTCACCACTGGTCACGCTACGCGACCAAGAGGAGCTTGGGAGGCATGACGAGCAACAACCTCAGCCCCACCGGCACCACCCAACTCTCCGGCGACTCGCCCTACTTGGGCAGCAGGGTCTTCGCCCTGCAGTTCACGTCGACGGCCCGGGGCGCCCGGCTCGCGCGGCGGCTGGTCGCCGTCCGGCTGGACGAGTGGGGCGTGCCGTACGGGAGCGGGGCGCACGAGACCGTCGTCCTGGTCGCCGCCGAGCTGGCGACGAACGCGGTACGGCACGGGCACGTGCCGGGGCGGGACTTCCACCTGCTCCTGCGGGTCACGGACGCGCCCCGGCCCGTCGCGCGGATCGAGGTGAGCGACACCCGCGCCGAACGCGTACCGCCCCGGCCCGGACAGCTCCCCGGCCCCGGTCCGGAACTCGCGGACGGGGGCCGGGGGTTGCTGCTCGTCGACGCGCTCGCCGACCGGTGGGGCTGGTGCCCGAGGCGCGGGGCGCCGGGGAAGACGGTGTGGGCGGAGTGCGCCCTCACCTAGGGGACGAGGGTCAGAAGGCGGTGTTGTAGGACGTGTCCTGGGTCAGGGACACGTTCGCGCCACGCTTGAAGGGAGCCGACCAGCTGCCCGTGCCCGCGTAGAAGACCTCGTCGCCGTTCGAGGCGACCAGGTCGGCGCGTCCGTCGCCGTTGGCGTCACCGACGGCGGTGAGCCCGGTGAAGGCACCCCACCCGGCGCCGACGCGGATCCGGCTGGCGAAGGTGCCGTTGCCGTTGCCGAGGTACATCCAGAGGACGCCGGCCTTGTCGCGGGCGAGGAGGTCCCCGGCCGGGGCGCCCGCGATGTTCCCGGTGGCGGTCAGCTGGTTGTAGATGCCCCAGCCGGCGCCGAGCCGCTTTCCGGCGGCGAAGGGCGCGGAGGTGCTCCCCGTGCCCTTGTACAGGTACATGACGCCGGTCTTGTCGGTGGCGACCAGGTCGGGGCGGCCGTCGCCGGTGACGTCGCTGCCGCCCGCCAGCTGGTCGAAGGCCTGCCAGCCGCCGCCGATCCTCGTACGGCCCGTGAGCGGCTTGTCCCGGTCACCGGTGCCCTGGTAGAGCCAGAGGACGCCGTCGCGGTCCCGGGCGACGGTGTCGGGCGCGGCCGTGCCCGCCACGTTCCCGACGGATTCGAGCCGGTCGTAGGCTCCCCAGCCGCCTCCCACCCGGGAGGCGCCGGTGTCCGTCAGGGAGGCGCCCGGGGCGGTGGGCCGGGTGCCGAAGCGCCACAGCACACCACCGAGGTCACGGACGAGGAGGTCGGCCGTGCCGTCGTCGTCGTAGTCGTGCGGGGCGGCGGGCCGGGTCACGGTGAACCGGCCGGTGGAGACGAGCTCGGGGCCGATGCCCTCGTCCGGGCGGGCGGTGAGCTTCCACTCGTACTCGCCGTTGCGGGCGGGGCTCCCCCAGTCCTTACCCTCCAGGTCCTTGCCGTCCCAGTGCCAGGTGACACGGCGCGGCGTCCCGGGGGTGATGCCGTTCGGGACGGACCACCCGTCGTACACCGTCTTGCGGCTGCGCACGTGGGTCAGGGTCAGCCAGACCTCGCTGTCAGCCCGGGACAGGTCCCAGCTGAAGTCGACACCGCGCGCGACCTGCTCGCCGGTGAGCGCCTTCGGAGCGACGGAGCCGGTGAGGGTCAGGACGGTCGACTGCCCTGTGGACGCGACCTGTTCGACGTCCGGCCGGCCGCCGTCGGCGCGCGGCGAGATCCGGTAGAGGCCCTCCCCGTGCTCGGGGGTGCCACCGCGCACCAGGAGACTGCCGTCGGGGCCGGCGACGGCGGAGGAGAACGCGGTGAGGAGGACGATCTTCTCCCCGGTCTCGATCGACTGGACGGTGAACGGCCGCTTCGTCGGGTTGTCCGCGCCCTGGACGTAGGTGGACGCGCTGATGTGGACCTTCTGGCCGGACGCCATCCAGCCGCCGACCAGGTACAGCGGGTCGTTCAGGTCGTCCGACGGGAACCAGCGTTCGGTGGAGGAGCCGCGGCGGTGGGCGACGATCCCGTCCCCCGACAGCCGCATCTCGCGCCATGCCACGTGGGTGGCGGAGACCGCGCCCTGCTGGGCGTACTCGTTCGGGCCCTGCAGGTACGCGGGCGAGTTCCCCGACGCGAAGTCGACGACGACCTTGGAGGCCGTACTCGGCTCGCCGACCCAGCAGTCGTAGAGCGCGGAACCGGTGTCGGTCCAACCCTCCTCGCCCCCGTAGCACTCGAACCCGGGCCCCCCGAGCACCCAGCGGACCTTGAGCGTGCCGGCGTCGATCGTGCCGGCGTACTGCTTCCAGTGACCGCTTTCCTCCCGCGTGAGGAGGAGGGTGCTGCCGACCAGGCCCGTGAGGTGGTAGCCCCCGAGGGCGTCGAGATCGACCTCCACCGGCGCCGCGGCGGCCGAGGCGGGCGTCGACATGTCGTGGACCGTCAGCCGCCGGCTGGTGTAGTCGATGGGCTTGTCGCCGGTGACGACGAGGTCCGAGCCGCCGCCGATGGCGTAGGCCCCGGGCAGGACGGTCGACGAGCCGTCGGCGTACCGGGTCCAGCGGAACTCGGGCGTACTGCCGCGGGTCTTCGACAGGAAACCGCTCGGCCCCGCACCGACGACGTCCGCGTCGAGCGGGAACGGCACGGTGACCTGCTGGTCGTCCTGGACGGCCCCCGGCACGGCGGCTGCGGCCGGAAGCGCGGTGAGCGTGCCGCCTGTGGCAGCGAGGACGATGGTGACGGCGGCGGCCGCGAGTCTGCGGCCGCGCGCGCGTGCGATGTTCATGTACATGTTCCCTCCCCTGGGAAACGGGAGGTTAGCGGACGGTCGGCGTCCGGCCGTCACCGGGCTCCGCGTCGCGGCGCGGAGCCCGGTGACGGTGATGGGTCAGAACACCTCGTTGTAGGCCGGCTCCTCGGTGAACACGTACTCCTTGCCGCCCGCGTTGAAGGGGGCCCTCCAGTCGCCGGTGCCCGGGTAGAAGAGCTTCAGGGTGCCCGTGCGGACGAGAAGGTCGGGGCGGCCGTCGCGGTTCACGTCGCCGGCCCCGATGAGACCGTCGTACGCGTTCCAGCCGCCGCCGATCCGCAGGCGCTGCGCGAACGTGCCGTCCCCCTTGCCGAGGTAGAGCCACAGCACGCCGGCCTTGTCCCGGGCGACGAGGTCGCCGGCCGGCGCGCCGGCGACGTTGCCGACCGCCGTGATGTCGTTGTAGATCCCCCAGCCCGCACCCGTCTTCCGGCGCGTGGCGAACGGCGCGGACGCCTTGCCGGTGCCCTTGTACAGGTACATGGCGCCGGTCTTGTCGGTGGCGACCAGATCGGCCCGGCCGTCGCCTGTCAGGTCGCTGCCGCCCGCGAGCCGGTCGTACGTCTGCCAGCCGCCGCCGATCCTCACCCGGCTGAGGAGGGAACGCATCCACTCGCCCGAGCCCTGGTACAGCCAGAGGACCCCGCTCTTGTCCCGGGCCAGGGTGTCGGCGAAACGTGTCCCGGCGACATCGCCGGCGGATTCGAGCCGGTCGTAGGTGTTCCAGCCGCTGCCGAGGTACACGCGGGCGGTGCCCCAGGACACCGCGCCGGGACGGTAGAAGGTGGAGACCACGTACAGGCGCCCGTTCGCCTCCCGCCCGAAGATCTCGGGTTCACCGTCGCCGTCGTAGTCGTGCGCGCCAGGGGTGCGGCGGACGGTGACCGTGCCGGAGGCGCGGACGGTGTCGCCGATTCCGTCGCGCGGCACGGCCTCGATCCGCCAGGCGTACTCGCCGGGCTGGGCCGCCTTCTCGGGAGTGGCCGGCTCCTCGCCGTGCCAGGTCCAGTCGAAGGCGCCGGGCCCGAGGGCCGAGTCGTTGTCCGGGAGCGTCACGGTGGTGCCGGTGGTGCCCTTGAGGCCGAAGGTGAGACGGAACCGTACGTTCGTCCGGGACAGGTTCCACCGGAAGCCGATGCTCCGCTGACGGTCGAGGTCGACCACGTCGGGCACGTCCTCGCCGAGGTACGTGAGTGCGGTCGGCTCTCCCGTGGAGGCGACGAGTTCGACGACGGGCTCGCCCTCGGCGCCGGCCGTGACGCGGTACAGCCCCTCGCCGTGCTCGACGGTGCCGCCCCTGGCCAGCAGGGAGCCGTCGGGGCCCGGGGCGAGGGAGCTCATCCGGTCGAGCAGCGGCAGTCCCACTCCGGGCTCGGTCAGGGACCACGCGGTCAGCGGGGTCACCGCACTTTCCCTCTCGGGCCGGGTCGGCGGCCCGGACACGAGCCAGTTCCCGACCAGGCCGTACCGGTCGCCGGCGGCTTTGATCGGGAACTGCCGCGTATCGCCGGTTCCGCGGGTGCCGACGACGACCGACGTGGCGGACTCGGGCGCCACCCAGGCGACGCGCCCCGCCGAGACGGCTCCGGTCCGGTAGGGGCTGATCCCGGTGACCGGGTACGTGTCGGTGATCTCGCCGGTCGGGATGTCCAGGACCACATCGGAGTACCGGGAGGTGTCCACCGGCCCGGCCCCGACGAACAGCTGGGCGGTGTGGGAGGAGCCGGAGAGCATCACGAACGCGCGCAGGTCGGCGGGGAGTCCGCCGATGACGCGCTCTTCCGCGCCGTCCGCGCCCGGGGCGACCAGACGCCCCTGTCCGGTCCCGTCCGCCTTCTGCACGGAGAAGACGAGGGTGGCGCCCACCGCACCCCGGTAGGTGTACGTGTCCCCCGCCTCCCCCAGCTCGGCGGTGTCCACCACCAGGGGCGCCGCCCCCGAGGCCATGTCGTGGACCGTGAAGACCCGGGACTGCTTGATGTCGGAGACGTGGTCCCCCGTCACCACGATGCCCGTGGCGCCGGCGCTGAACGACCCGGAGCTGGCTGGCAGCACCGTCGAGGTCCCGTCGGCGTAGCGGGTCCAGCGCAGCTCGCCCGGAGTCGTAGCGTCCCGGAGGTACGTGAGGAAACCGGTCCGCCCGGCGCCGACGACCTCCGCGCCGCGCGGGAACGGCACGACGTCGGACGCCTGCTCTCCGCCGACGACGGCGGACACGGGCACGGACGCGGGCGCGGCGGCGGCCGGAAGTGTGGAGACCGCGGCGAGAACGACGGCGACAGCGACAGCCGTACGGGGCACACGTGAGTGCATCAAGATCTTCCCTCCCCTGGGTGAGGGGAGATTAATGGATGCCAGGCCTCCGGCAGCGCCCGTGTGCGACGACTACGGCGTCTCCGCCCGCCGCGTCTTCGGAACCGAGACGCAGAACGGGTGGCCCGCCGGGTCCAGGAGGACCCGCCACAGGTCGGGGTGGGGCTGAGCGGCGGCGGGGAGGGTCGCGCCCAGCGCGAGGAGCTCGGTCTCGGCCTCGTCCAGGTCGTCGACGTCGAAGCAGAGGTGGCTCTGCTGCGGCACCGCGCCGTCGGGCCAGGTCGGGGCCCGGTGGTCGTCGATCCGCTGGAAGCCGAGGTACAGGCCGTTCGCGCCCTCGGTCTCGCCCGCGCCGAGGAGACCCGCGAAGTCGCCGTCCGAGCCCTCGTGGAGGGGGAGGCCCGTGGCCCGGTGGTAGAACGCGGCGAGGGCCAGGGGGTCGGCGCAGTCGAGCGTGACCGCCGTCAGCTTCATGTACATGAAGAGCGAGGCTAGTCCGTCAACTCGGACCCGGGCGAGGTGAATCCCCGGGGCGGGGCGGGGCGCCTGGGTCTTGCCCCGGGGCGGGGCCCCGCCCTCTCGCCTCGCCTCGCCCCGGGCCCGGGTGTCCCCTAAGCCGCGTCCGCCCCCGGGGACTCCTCGTCCTCTACGGGCTCCGCCGCCTTCGAGGGCTTCGTCGCCTCGGCCTCCCCCTCGGCCCCGGTCTCCGCCTCCGTCTCCGTCTCCGTCTCCGTCTCCGTCTCCGTCTCCGTCTCCGTCTCCGTCTCCGTCTCCATGGACGGCGGTGCCACCCGGCCCGTCAACGCCGCCAGCGAGTTCCGGATGTGCTCCATGTGGCCATGGATCTCGTCCCGCGCCTCGTCGTGCTCCCGGAGCACCCGCTCCGTCTCGCGCTCGACCCGCTCCCCCTTCATCCGGGCCTCCGCGAGCACCTCCTCCGCGCGGGCCTCCGCGTCCTCCTGGCCGTGCCGGGCCTGCTCCTCGGTCTCCGCCAGGGCACGCTGCGCCTCCGCGAGCCGTTCCTCCGCGTAGGTCACGAGCTCCTCGTGGCGCGCGTCCAGCTCGGCCGCCTTGCCCTCCGCGGCCCGCTCCGCCTCGTCCCGTATCGCCGTCTGCTCGGCCTGCTGCTCCGCGAGCAGCGCCGCCGCACGGCGCTCGGTCTCCTCGAAGGCCTCGCGCGCCGCGGAGCGCCGCTCCTCCGCCTCGCGGCCCGAGTCCGTCGCCAGCTCCTCGGCCCGCTCGCGCGCGGCCGTCAGGGTCGCTCGGGCCGCCGACTCGGCTGCCGTCCGGACGCCCTCCGCGTACGCCCGGGCCGACTCCTCCGCCTCCCGGCCCGCCGCCTCCGCCGCCTCCGCGAGGGACTGCGCCTCGGCCTCCGCCGCGCGGACGAGCGTCTCGTCCTCCTGCTCGGCCATCTCCAGGATCTTGCGCGCCCGGTCGCTCAGCGTCTCGTACCGCTGCGGCGCGAGCGCCTCGACGGCCTCGCGCAGCCGCGCCGCCTCCGCCTCCATGTCCTTCGCGAGGACGGTGAGCCGTGCCGCCCGCTCCCACGCGCCGTCGCGTTCCTCGGAGAGCGCGGCGAGGTGGCGGTCGACCTGCTCGGGGCGGTACCCGCGCCCCCGTCCGACAGCGAAATTCATCCCTGACGCCCCTTCCCTGTGACCCCAACGTCCCGAACGTCCAGGATGCGCCATCAGAACGGACAAAAGGCGCCCAACGTGGATACACGTCGAGCGCCTTTCGTCACATTCTGTCCAACTGTGACCACACAAGGGCCTACAGAGGGCCTACAGAGGGCCTACGAAGGGACCTACAGCAGGCCGTCCCACATCTGCTCGAGCAGCACGGACCACCAGTTCTCCGGCGACGACAGCGCCGCCGGATCCAGCATCGCCAACTGCGCCTGGAAGTCGACCGTCCAGCGGCCCGCCTGCTCCGGGTTCAACCCGAACCGCAGCCGCCACATCCGGCCCAGCAGCGCCATCGCACGCGTGAACTCCGGCAGCCCCGTGTTCACGAACTGCGGCGGCACAGGCTGCCCGCCCGGACCGGCCTCCACCGGCACCGCCACGATGTGCGCGGTCCCGTACTGCACGCAGATCGCCCGCCCGAAGTCCGAACCGAGCACCAGATACGAGCTCGCGTCCGCCGCCGGCTGCACCTGCCGCTGCGCCGCCAGCTCCGCGAGCGTCGGCACCACCGGCACCGCCGGCTGCGCCCAGAAGAACGGACCGAAGTCCGCCGGCAGCCCCGCCCACACCAGCGTCCGCGCCACCAGCTCCGGCACACCCTGACGGGACACCGCGTGCTGGTCGAAACGGAGGATGCCCGGGCCGAACGCCCCCGCCAGCTCCTGCGCGATCGCCTCCGGCGGGACCGGCGGCGCGGGCTGCACCTGCGGCAGCGGCGCCCGTACCGGAGCGGGCCGCGCCGGCCCGTCCGCTACCTGGTGCAACTCGCCCTGATGGGTGAGGAGTTGCCGCATCCCCTGCTGACGGCCGTGGTGATCGCGACCGTACGGGGCGATGCTCGTGATCCGCGCCTGCGGCCACGTCTCCCGGATCATCCGCGCGCAGTAACCACCGGGCAGCTCACAGGACTCCAGCTCCGTGTGGAGCTCGAGGACCTGCTGCGGCGGCACGTTCATCGCCCGCAGCTCGTGCAGGATCTGCCACTCGGGATGCGGAGTACCCGGCGCCGAGCGCCGGATGATCTGCGCCTCGGAACCGTCCGGCGCCCGGTACCGCAGCACCGCCTGATAGCCCGGACCGACCGTCGGCAGACCCGCCGGCTGCGGATATCCGTACGCGGGCGGTACGGGACCGGGGCCGGGCGGCGGCGTGTGCCCGCCGTGCATCGGCGGCGGCGGGGCCGGGGGCCCCGGAGGCGCCGGAGTCGACGGACCGCCCGGGCCACCGGGACCCGGGTGCGCCAGCATCGTCGCGGCGTGCGCGACCCCACCGGCCGGCGTGCCACCGGGCACACCGGGCGGCGGCGGAGGCGGCGGAGGCGCGCCCGGACCACCCTGGCTCGGGTGCGCCAGCATCGTCGCCGCCTGATGCACGGGCTGCGGCGCCGCCGGCGGACCGGGCGGGGCCGGCTGCGGCGGACCCGGCGGCTGGAGCCCCTCGGGCCCGAGCTGCGAGACGAGCTGCGTCGGTACGTACGCGGGGGCGCCCGACCCACCGGGAACCCCGGGCGCGCCGGGCGGCGGGGGCGGCGACGCCGGACCGCGCCCGCTCTTCGGCGGCATCGTGGCCTTGCTCGTCGCCGCGTCCGCGATGTCCCCGGCACCCGGCACCGAAGGCGCGGGCGGCGGAGGCGGCGGCGCCCCGGGCCCGGCCTGGGCCGGCGGGACGGGGGGCGCGGGCTGCCGCACGGGCGACACCGGCGGGGCCTGCGGAAGCGACGGCGGCGGCGCGGCCGGGTCGAGCCGCGGGGCCACGGCGGTCGCGGGCAGCGCACTGCCCCCCTTCATCAGGGCGGTCGGCGCGTCGGCACCCACCACCGGGGGCGGGGTGTCCTCGTCGTCCGTCCCCGACAGCGGCGGCGCGAACACGGTCGCGGGCAGCGGCACCGCACCGTCCGCCCCACCGGAACTCGCGTTCGCATCCGCCCACGGACTCACCGAAGGAGCGGGGGCCGGAGCGGGAGTGGGGACAGGGGCAGGAACGGGGGCAGGCGCAGGGGCAGGCGGAGCCTGAGGAGCCACGGACACAGGCGCCGGAGCAGGGGCAGGGGCAGGGGCAGGCGGAGCCTGAGGAGCCACAGGCGCGGGCAAAGGCGCAGGCGCATCCACCACCCCACCCACCGGCACCGACGGCCCCGGCACAGGCCCCGAAGGCCCCGCGTCCGACACGTCGTCCACCGACGCCGACGCGCTCCCGTCCTCCTGCGAGGCGTTCGGCCCCGCCGGCAAGCCGATCCGGTCCGCCGCGTCCTGCAGCCACTCGGGCGGGCTCAGCAGGAACGACGTCTGGTTCAGATCGATCCGGGCCGCCTGGGGCGCCGCCGGAGCAGCCGCCGCCTCCTGCGTCCCGTACTCCTCCTCGTACCGCCGGATCACCTCGCCCACCGGCAGCCCCGGCCACAGCGTGGCCTCGCCGCTGTCCCGCGCGATGACCAGACGCTGCCGGCCACCGTCCGAGACCGGACCGCCCTCGCGGTCCTCCGACCACACCACGAAGCCCAGCTCGAACTCCCGCACCCGCACCTCACGGTGCTGGTACGCCGGCAGGTCGCCGTTGATCCATTCCTCGGCGCGCTCCTGCGCCTGCGCGAACGTCACCACAGCCAGTTCACTCCCCTACCGGGACCACGGGCACGGCGCGCGCGAAGCCACCGTCCACCATCAGGTTCGCCACCGTCTCCAGCTCCGGCGGATTACCGGCGAGGCGCTGCAGGAACGCGTCGAAGTCCTCGCCGCAGGGCAGCAGCAGCCGCTCCGCCCGCTCGCCCACCGACCAGCCCGCCGCCTCCGGCCCGGAGTCCCGCGCGTCGTCGTACGCGCAGAACCACACCGTGCCGATCGCGTCACCCCGCACCTTCACCGCGACCAGACCGCCCTGGACGAAGGCGACGCCCAGGTAGTCCTTGGTCAGGTGGTCGCGCAGACACTTGTTGACGTAGACGAGGTCGTTGACACCCGCCTGCTCCCGCACCGTGAAGAACGGCTGGTCGACCAGGAGCCCCAGCTCCGCGTCGAGCGCCGTACCCACCGGCGCGCAGCCGCCCGCCGCCTTCAGGAACGAGCGGTACGCCCCCGGCAGCCGGTAGCCGAGGTCCTCCTCGACGCCCTGGAGCTGAAGCTCCGACACCGACACGAGCGTCTTCGGCAGGCCGAAGTGCGCCGGACGGGTCTCCTGCAGGGGCCGCGTCCCCCGCTTCCCGTGATCGACGGCGGCCGTCGCCACACCACCGTGGTGCCGCAGCAACGCCTTCACCTCGACCGGGACCAGCTCCATCCGGCGACTGCGCGCCACGTGGTGCCAGGTCCAGCCGTGCGGGGTCGCCACCGACGGGATCGTGTCCCACAGCTCATGACCGGTCGCCGCCATCGCCGCGTTCGCCGACACGTAGTCCGTGAGACGCAGCTCGTCGACGCCGAAGCCCTCCGGAGGATCGGCGATCTCCGCCGCCGCACGCGCGTACGGCGAGAAGTCCGGGTGACCGTGCTCGTCGATCCGCACCCCTCTGGGATGACGGGCGGCACGGACCGGGTCCGGAAAATGCACGACCTGCCCGGCATAGGCCGCGTTCGGTGGCGCGGTGTCCTGCCCGAGCCGACCTGTCGTCATGGCGGTTGCCCCCTGCACTGGCGTCGCTGACTGCTGCTACCGACTGATCTGGCACAGCCTATGCGCTGCCACAAGAGCCCGAACGGCCCCCGTCCGGCGGTGACCAACTGTCACGACGCCATGACAGTTGCACCATGGTTCCGACACACCGGGCGGGTCATTCGGCGCCCCAGCTTCCCCATATGGCTCCCTATTTGGCAGGCTGTCCACGCAACTCGGGGGATTGCAGGAGGGGAACACAAGCACCATGCACGCAACAACGACACCCACACAGGGTGACCCACGCCTCAACTGGAGCAGCGATGCCGAGGCGACCCGGGCACCCCTACTGCGTCACCGCCGCGACGGCATCCTTCCCACCGTCGGGGCCGCCCTCTCCGTACGCGGCGAGACCCTCACGTGCACCGCGGGCCGCGGCGACCGCCCGCCCCTCCTGCACGCCCTCGTCCAGGACTTCCTGGACACCCTCACCAGCAGCCAGCGGGAACGCTTCACCGGGCGATGTCCCGAGGCGATCCTGCTCTCCCGGCACCTCACCGCCGCCGAGAACGGCCGCTCCAAGCGCGCCCAGCGCAAGCCGCTCACGTCCGGCGAGGCCCGCCGGTCCCTCAAGCACGCCAAACTCACCGCCCGGCGCATCCGGGAGGACGGCGACCCGCTCCACGGCAGCTACGCGGCACCCTGCCGGTCCTGCACGGCGATGCTCGCCCACTTCGGCGTCCGCACCGTCGACCCCACGACACCTGTCGAGAACGGCTGACCGCACACCCATGCCCGACCACCTCAGCACCACCCGGTTCCCGGTCAACGTCGACGCCGCCCTCCGCGAGGCCGGCTGGCAGCCCGGCCGCTGGGACATCAAGCTCGCCGAAGAATGGGCCGACGCCCTGCGCGCCCACGTCTCCCCCGCCGGCCACCGGCACAGCGTCTTCCCCGCGGCCGTCGAGGCCTGGGCGGAGTTCGGCGGCCTGCGGATCACCTCGCCCGGGCACGGGCGGACGATAGCGCCCACCACGGTCCGCTTCGACCCGCTCGCCGGACTCCACCTGGCACGCACCCTCGCCGACCTGGGGCGCGCGCTGGAGAGCGAGCTCGCGCCGCTCGGCGAGGAGGGCGACCAGCAGGCCGTCCTCGCGATGGACGTCGAGGGACGGGTGTACAGCCTCGACCACGCGGGCGACTGGTACCTCGGCAAGGACATCGACGCGGCGCTGTCCACCCTGGTCACGGGTGTCCAGCCGACCCGCCTGACCGCGGGGTAGTCCGGGCGCGCCCGTCACTCCCCCGTCGGCAGCACCGCGGACACCCGG
This sequence comes from Streptomyces sp. NBC_00094, assembly GCF_026343125.1. Classification (NCBI taxonomy): domain Bacteria; kingdom Bacillati; phylum Actinomycetota; class Actinomycetes; order Kitasatosporales; family Streptomycetaceae; genus Streptomyces; species Streptomyces sp. NBC_00094. The sequence continues at coordinate 3,332,466 of NZ_JAPEMB010000001.1, forward strand.
AACCCGCCCGCGTCCGTCGGACCCGACACGAACACCCCGCCCAGCCGCGAGACCCGCTCCCGCATCCCGACGAGACCGTTCCCACCGCTCGGCAGCCGCACGTCCGAGACCTCGGCGTCCGAGGGGCGGGGGCCGTTCTCCACCTGCATCGCGACCTCGGCCTCGCGGTGCGCGAGCCGCACCACGACCTCGGCGCCCACCGCGTGCTTGTGGACGTTGGTCAGCGCCTCCTGCACCACCCGGTACGCCGTCCGCTCCACCTCCGGCGGATACGCCCGCGCCTCACCCAGCACCGACAGCTTCACGACCGCCCCCGCGAGCCGCGACTGCTCGCACAACGCCTCCAGGGCGTCCAGGCAGGGCCCGTCCTCGGCGGCGGCCTCGGCCGCGGCCGCGGCCGCCCGGCCCACCGCGGCCAGCGGCACCGCCGCCGGGACGGCGGGCGCCGCCTCCTCCCGCAGCACGCCCAGCATCTCCCGCAGCTCCGTCAACGCCTGCCGGCCCATGTCACCGACCAGCGCGGCATTCCTCACGGCCTTCTGCGGATCCTTCAGGGCCACCGCCTGCAGCGCCGCCGCGTGCACGACCATCAGCGACACCCGGTGCGCGACCACGTCGTGCATCTCCCGCGCGATCCGCGTCCGCTCCTCCTGCCGCGCCCACTGTGCCCGCTGCTCGGCCCGGTCCGCGAGGAGCGACAGCTCCTGCTCCAGGCTGTCGGCCCGCTCGCGCAGGCTCTCCATGAGGCGGCGGCGGGCCCCTATGTAGAGGCCGAAGAGCACCGGCGGCGCGTTGAGCCCGAGGGTCATGAAGAGCGCCACGACGGGCACGTACCAACCGCTCGGGTCGATCTCCCGCTGCCCGATGTCGGCCTGCGCGACGTCCTGGCGCATCCGCACGACGGTCACGACGAACACCGCCACCGTCGACATCGACGCCAGTACGGCGGTGATGCGGCGCGGCACCTCGGAGGCGGCGAGCGTGTAGAGCCCGACGATCCCCATGAGGAAGCCCATCTCGGCGGGCGCGACCGCGATCGAGACGAGCACGACGGCGATGGGCCACCGCCTCCGCACGAGCAGCACCGAGCCCACCATCAGCCCGAACAGCACCCCCACGGGCACCGGCAACCCGGCCTTCTCGGCGAACCCGACGCCCTCGATGCCGCACTCCAGCGCGGACACCAGCGCGAGCCCCACATCAAGGACGGCGCTCCGCCGTCTCCCCCACCACCACCAACTCCCCGAACGAACGCCCGCAGCGTCCCGGTCTGCCCCCGTTGTGGTCATGCCCTCCACCCTACGGGCGCGCCGCACACGACACGGCGAACCGCAGACGCTTCGGACACCAGTCCCTCGAACTGTTGAATCTCCCCCGCTTCCGGACCCAGACGTCCGCATTTCGGACGACGGTGGTCGCATGACAACCGAAACGAGCCGGTACGCCGACTTCGAATCCCTCCGCGAACAGGCGATCGCCCTCCGACGCGAGGGTCTCAGCCGCCGCCAGATCCGGGACCGCATCCACGTCGACAACAACGACATGCTCAACCGCCTCCTCGAAGGCGAACCCCCGCCGGAATGGACGAAGCGCCCGAACGCGAAGGACGACCTCCGCGACCGCGCCCGCGCGCTGCGCGCCCAGGGCTGGACCTACGACCGGATCCAGGCCGAGCTGGGCTGCTCGAAGAGCTCGATCTCCCTGTGGGTCCGCGACCTGCCGAAGCCGGAGAGGAAGCGGACCCGGGAAGAGGCGTCCGAGATCGCCAAGCGGGGCTGGGAGTCGACCATGCGCCGTCGCGAGGAGGAGCGAGAAGCGGCCAAACGCGCGGCGGCCGAGGAGATCGGAGCGATGTCCGAGCGCGAGCTCTTCCTCCTGGGCGTGGGCCTCTACTGGGCGGAAGGGACGAAGGACAAACCGCACGCCCGCCGTGAACGCGTGACGTTCGTGAACAGCGACCCCCGGATGATCCGGGTCTTCGCCGCCTGGTTGGACCTCCTCGGCATCGAGCCCGCGCGACGGAGGTACTGGGTGATGATCCACGAGACCGGGGACGTGTCCGGCGCCGAGCGGTACTGGGGCAGCCTCGTCGGCGCCGCCCCCTCGGCATTCGGCAAGACGACCCTCAAGCGCCACAATCCGCGGACCAACCGCAAGAACGTGAACGCCGAGTACCACGGCTGTCTCGTGATCAGAATCCTCGGGAGTGCCGATCTTTACCGTCGCATCGAGGGGGCCTGGTGCGGCATAGTAGGGGCCGTCTCGATCTCCTCAACGGAAATCCAGACATAGAGGGCGAACAATCCCGGATCGTCTAAGGGCAGGACAAATGGTTTTGGTCCATTGAATGAGGGTTCGAATCCTTCTCCGGGAGCCCATGGTTGCGGGTCCTGACCGTCACGGTCAGGACCCGCGCTCATGTCCGGACCCTGGCCCCCCGGTATCCTTCGTGCGTCCACCACCCAAAGCCGAAGGGCATACCCGTGAGCGCCAACCGCCCGGCAGCCGTCGTCGTCCTCGCAGCGGGTGAGGGCACCCGCATGAAGTCGAAGACCCCCAAGGTCCTGCACGAGATCGCCGGGCGTTCGCTCGTCGGACATGTCGTGTCCGCCGCCCGGGAGCTGGAGCCCGAGCACCTCGTCGTGGTCGTCGGGCACGCCCGTGAGCAGGTGAAGGGTCACCTGGAGGCGCACTACGCCGGGACCCGCACCGCCGTCCAGGAGGAGCAGAACGGCACCGGGCACGCCGTGCGGATGGCCCTGGAGGAGCTCGGGAAGACGCCCGACGGGACCGTCGTGGTCGTCTGCGGCGACACCCCGCTGCTCTCCGGCGAGACCCTGAAGGCCCTGGCCGGCACGCACGCGGCCGACGGCAACGCCGTGACCGTGCTGACCGCCGAGGTGCCGGACTCCACCGGCTACGGCCGGATCGTGCGGGACGCCGCCGGCGCCGTCACCGAGATCGTCGAGCACAAGGACGCCTCCGCCGAGCAGCTCGCGATCCGGGAGATCAACTCCGGCGTGTTCGCGTTCGACGGGAAGCTGCTGGCCGAGGCCCTCGGCCAGGTGCGGACGGACAACAGCCAGGGCGAGGAGTACCTCACCGACGTGCTGTCGATCCTGCGCGAGGCCGGTCACCGGGTCGGCGCGTCCGTCGCCGGCGACCACCGCGAGATCCTCGGCATCAACAACCGCGTGCAGCTCGCCGAGGCCCGCGCGCTGCTGAACCAGCGCCTCGTCGAGCGGGCCATGATGGCCGGCGTCACGATCGTCGACCCCGCCTCCGTCCTCGTGGACGTGACGGTGACCTTCGAGGCCGACGCGGTGATCCACCCGGGCACGCAGCTGCTCGGCGCGACGCACGTCGCCGAGGACGCCGAGGTCGGCCCGAACAGCCGCCTGAAGGACACCCGCGTCGGCAAGGGCGCCCGGGTGGACAACACCGTCGCGGACTCCGCCGTGGTCGGCGAGGGCGCCTCCGTGGGCCCGTACGCGTACCTCCGTCCGGGCACGAACCTCGGCGCGAAGGCCAAGGCCGGCACGTACGTCGAGATGAAGAACGCGACGATCGGCGAGGGCACCAAGGTCCCCCACCTGTCGTACGTCGGCGACGCGACCATCGGCGAGTACACGAACATCGGCGCCGCGAGCGTCTTCGTGAACTACGACGGCGAGGCCAAGCACCACACCACGATCGGCTCGCACTGCCGTACGGGCTCGGACAACATGTTTGTGGCCCCCATCACCATCGGGGACGGGGCCTACACCGCCGCCGGGTCCGTGATCACGAAGGACGTTCCCGCCGGTTCGCTCGCCGTGGCCCGGGGCCAGCAGCGGAATATCGAAGGCTGGGTGGCCCGGAAGCGGCCCGGCAGCGCCGCCGCGCAGGCCGCCCAGGTGGCCTCGGAGAACTCCGCAAGCGAAAGCTGACCGGAAACGGGTGCGTCGAACTCGGCGTACCGTGATACGTGCACACAAATTCGGCTGGTTCGCACACGCGCCCGCAGGGCGTGGGGCCGCGGCCAGAGAACACGTCTGAGGAGACAGTGCTGTGACCGGGATCAAGACGACCGGCGAGAAGAAGCTGATGCTCTTCTCCGGCCGCGCCCACCCCGAGCTGGCCGAGGAGGTCGCGCACCAGCTGGGCGTCGGTCTCGTTCCCACCAAGGCGTTCGACTTCGCCAACGGTGAGATCTACGTCCGCTTCCAGGAGTCGGCCCGCGGCGCGGACTGCTTCCTGATCCAGAGCCACACGGCTCCGATCAACAAGTGGATCATGGAACAGCTGATCATGGTCGATGCGCTCAAGCGGGCCTCGGCCCGCAGCATCACCGTGATCATCCCGTCGTACGGCTACGCCCGTCAGGACAAGAAGCACCGCGGTCGCGAGCCGATCTCGGCGCGTCTGGTCGCGGACCTGCTGGAGACGGCCGGTGCGGACCGCATCCTGACCGTGGACCTGCACACCGACCAGATCCAGGGCTTCTTCGACGGCCCGGTGGACCACCTGTCGGCGCTGCCCGTGCTCGCGGACTACGTCGGTGCGAAGGTCGACCGCGCCAAGCTGACGATCGTCTCCCCGGACGCCGGCCGCGTGCGCGTCGCCGACCGCTGGTGCGACCGCCTCGACGCCCCGCTGGCGATCGTGCACAAGCGCCGCGACAAGGACGTCGCCAACCAGGTCACCGTCCACGAGGTCGTCGGTGACGTGAAGGGCCGCGTCTGCGTCCTGGTGGACGACATGGTCGACACCGGTGGCACGATCTGCGCCGCCGCGGACGCCCTGTTCGCGCACGGTGCCGAGGACGTCATCGTGACGGCCACGCACGGCATCCTGTCGGGCCCGGCCGCCGACCGTCTGAAGAACTCCAAGGTCAGCGAGTTCGTCTTCACGGACACGCTGCCGGTTCCCGGCGCCCTGGAGCTCGACAAGATCACGGTGCTGTCGATCGCGCCGACGATCGCGCGCGCGGTGCGCGAGGTGTTCGAGGACGGTTCGGTGACGAGCCTCTTCGAGGAGCACTGAGCTTCCCCCGAGTGACACGTGAGGGCCGCTTCCCCGTCCGGGGGGAGCGGCCCTCCGCCGTGTTCCGGTGATCCCGGATGATCGAATTGGGTGGTACGGGGGTCGGCCGGTAGACTGCCGTAGTTGCTCGGCGAGGGAGGCCGTACCCGTACGGATGTACAGGGTCACGGCGGTCCGTTATCGACGCGCTCTTCGTAGCAGGCCAACGCCAGTCGTGGCCGGGTGACCACTTGTTTCGTCACCATCTACGAGGAGTGCAACATGTCCGAGGTCAAGCTCGCCGCCACCGTCCGCTCGGAGTTCGGCAAGGGCGCTTCCCGCCAGCTCCGTCGCGCCTCCCTGGTCCCCACGGTCCTCTACGGCCACGGCACCGACCCGGTCCACATCTCCCTCCCGGCCCACGAGCTCGGCCTGGCGCTTCGTACGCCGAACGTCCTGCTCTCCCTGGACATCGAGGGCACCAACGAGCTCGCGATCCCGAAGGCCGTCCAGCGCGACGCCATCAAGGGCTCGCTCGTTCACGTCGACCTGATCCTCGTCAAGCGCGGCGAGACCGTCACGGTCGAGGTCCCGGTCCAGGCCGAGGGTGAGCTCGCCGCCGGTGGCAACCTGCTGGAGCACGTGCTCGGCACCCTCTCCGTCGAGGCCGAGGCCACCCACCTCCCCGAGGCCATCACGGTCTCCGTCGAGGGCCTGGAGGCCGGTGCCTCCATCCTCGCGGGCGCCATCACCCTGCCGGCCGGCGTGACCCTGGCCACCGACGCCGACGCCGTCGTCCTGCAGGTCCTGGCCGCGCAGGCCGAGGAGCCGGCCGCCGAGGCCGCCGAGACCACCGAGGCCTGAGCCGTAGGCTCTGCCTGACGTGACGGGGTGACGGGCCGTTCGGCCCGTCACCCCGTTTCTCTTGTGCGGAAGTACGGAAGTACGGACGCGTGGACGGATACGAGGAGACCTGACGCACATGACGGACGACGCCAACGCCCCCTGGCTGATCGTCGGCCTCGGCAACCCCGGGCCCGAGTACGCGGCCAACCGCCACAACATCGGCTTCATGGTCGTGGACCTGCTCGCCGAGCGGATCCGCGGCTCGTTCAAGCGCGCGCAGAAGGCCCAGGCGCAGGTCGTCGAGGGCCGCATGGGGCCGCCCGGGCCAGAGAACCGTCGGGTGATCCTCGCGAAGCCGATGTCGTTCATGAACCTGTCGGGCGGTCCGGTGACGGCGCTGCGCGACTTCTACAAGGTGCCGACGGCGCACATCGTGGCGATCCACGACGAGCTGGACATCGACTACTCGGTGCTGCGGCTGAAGATCGGCGGCGGCGACAACGGGCACAACGGTCTGAAGTCGATGACGAAGGCGATGGGTCCCGAGTACCACCGGGTGCGGTGCGGGATCGGGCGTCCGCCGGGCCGGATGCAGGTCGCGGACTTCGTCCTGAAGGACTTCTCGTCGACGGAGCGCAAGGACCTCGACTGGTTCGTGGACCGCGCGGCGGACTCGGTGGAGTGCCTGCTGGCGGAGGGCCTGGAGCGGGCGCAGACGGCGTACAACTCGTAGAGGGCGTCGTGACCCCTCGCGGTCGGAACGTACGACTGTACGATCGCGGGTCATGACGCACGTCCGTAACGCCGCGATGGCCCTGGTCGCCCTGCTCCTCGTCGTCGGGGGTGCCTGGGCGTCGTGGGACTCCGCCCAGCACGTCCTGCTCGCGAAGGGGCGTGAACACGGCACGCTCACGGTGACCGGCTGCACGGACGACACCTGCAGCGGCACGTACGCGCCGGAGGACCCGTCGTCGACGCGGCGGACGCTGACGATCACGCGTTCGGTCGCGGCGGAGCAGGGCATGGCGATCCCGGTGGTCGTGAAGCCGGGCACGGACGAGGGCGTACGGACGGGCTGGGGCGGCGGGCTGCACGCGTGGGTGCCGCTGGGCGGGGCGCTGCTGCTCGCGGCGCCGGTGGTCGGCGGCGGACTGCGTCTTTCACGGACGGCGTGGTCGCTCGCGGGGGCCGGCGGGGCGCTTCTCGTGGCCGCGTTCTTCGCACTCTGACCGATACCCGGTGATACCGGCGGGTCCGTCGCGATCGTTATGAACCTCTGGGTTAAGAGTGGCTTAAAGCGACGGATAGGCTGCCCCCGCCACCTCCCACGGCATCCTCATCTCCCAGATGGACGACTGCACATGCGACGTACTCTCCTTTCCTCCGGCGCACTGGTCGCCGCCCTGGCGGGCTCCCTGGTCCTCGCCCCGATCGCCTCCGCGTCGGAGGGTCCCGGCGCCAACCACCCCACTCTGCGTCAGGAGCTTCCCCTGACGGCTGCGGAGTTCGACAACGAGGGCGGCGAGACCTGCCCCGGCATCCCCGCCGACAAGGATGGCTGGCACTTCGTCCTCCCCGGTGGCACGGCCGACTTCGTCGAGCTGACCGTGACGTTCGAGCCGGGCGGCACGCAGGTCATCACCGACTTCAGCGCCTTCGGCAACCCCGAGGGCAAGCACGCGTACGTGGCCTCCGCGCCGGGCGCGACGCTGAAGTCCGTCGAGGCCGAGATCACGGGCGGCCCGCTCCCGGGCAAGGGCAACAAGTTCCCGCTCTCCCACACCTGCCCGGCCACCCCGGTCACCGAGACCACGTCTCCCACGACCCCGGCCACCGAGACGACCACCCCGGGCACGGAGACCACCACCCCCGGCACCGAGACCACCACTCCGGGCACCGAGACCACGACCCCCGGCACCGAGGCCACGACCCCGGGCACCGAGACCACCGCCCCCGGTGAGACCCCGGCGCCGGGCGAGACCCCGGGCGGCACCGAGTCGCCGTCGGCCACCACCCCGGCCGGCGAGACCGCCGGTACCGGTGGCACGGGCAGCACCGGTGAGGGCGACCTCGCCGAGACCGGCTCCAGCGCCCCGGTCGGCGTCCTCGCCGCCGTGGCCGTGGCCCTCGCGGGTGCCGGCGCGTTCCTGGTGACCCGCCGCCGCAAGGCCGCCCAGCAGTAGTAGTAGTCGCTTCACGCCGTCATGACTGTGCCCCCGCCGGAGTCCGAGGATTCCGGCGGGGGCACAGTCGTTCGTACGGCAGGGGTCAGCCGGTGTTGCGCAGGCCCGCCGCGACGCCGTTGACCGTGAGGAGCAGGGCCCGCGCGAGCAGCGGGTCCGGGTCCTCGCCGCGCTCGGCGGCCGCGCGCTGGCGGGCGAGGAGGGCGACCTGGAGGTAGGAGATCGGGTCCAGGTAGGCGTCGCGGATGGCGAAGGTCTGCTGGAGCACCGGGTTGGAGGCCAGGAGCGTCTCGCCGCCGGTGACCTTGAGGACCTCGGCGACCGTCAGGGCGTGCTCGGCCTCGATGGTCTCGAAGACGTGCTTGAGGTCGTCGGGGACGAGGGTGTCGACGTAGTGGCGGGCGATCCGCAGGTCGGTCTTCGCGAGCGTCATCTCGACGTTGGCGAGGAAGTTGCGGAAGAAGTGCCAGTTCCCGTACATCTCGCCGAGGACCGCGTCGAGTCCGGCCTCGCGCAGGGCCTTGAGGCCCGAGCCGACGCCGAACCAGCCGGGGACGATCTGCCGGGACTGCGTCCAGCCGAAGACCCACGGGATGGCGCGCAGTCCGTCGAGACCGGCACCGGAGTCGGGGCGGCGCGAGGGGCGGGAGCCCAGGTGCAGGTCGGCGAGCTGGTCGACGGGGGTCGCCGCGAAGAAGTACGCGGGCAGGTCCGGGTCCTCGACGAGTTCGCGGTACGCGGTGTGGGCGGCGTCCGAGACGGTGTCCATGGCCGCGTCCCAGCGGGCGAGGGCCTCGTCGGACTGGCGCGGGGAGGTGTGCAGGGCGGAGGCCTGCAGCGTGGCCGCGACGGTCAGTTCGAGGTTCTCCCGGGCGAGGGACGGGATCAGGTACTTGTCGGAGATGACCTCACCCTGCTCGGTCACCTTGATCTCGCCCTCCAGGGTGCCCCAGGGCTGCGCGAGGATCGCGGTGTGCGAGGGGCCGCCGCCACGGCCGACGGTGCCGCCGCGGCCGTGGAAGAGGCGCAGGCGTACGCCGTAGCGGTGGGCGACGTCGCGGAGCCTGCGCTGGGCGCGGTGGATCTCCCACTGGGAGGTGGTGATGCCGCCGAACTTGGAGGAGTCCGAGTAGCCGAGCATGACTTCCTGGACGTCGCCGCGGAGCGAGACGAGGCGCCGGTAGGAGGGGTCGGCCAGCATGTCGTTGAGGATGACGTCGGCGGCCTTGAGCTCGTCGGTGGTCTCCAGGAGCGGCACGATGCCGATCTTGGCCCAGCCGGCGTGCAGGTCGATCAGGCCGGCCTCGCGGGCGAGGACGGCGGCGGCGAAGACGTCGTCGGCGCCCTGGCACATCGAGATGATGTACGACTCGATGACCTCGGGGCCGAAGCGCTCGAAGGCCTGCTTGATGGTGTGGAAGACGCCGAGGGTCTTCTCGCCGGCGGCGTCCAGCGGGGCCGGGGTCGGGGCGAGCGGGCGGCGGGAGCGGAGCTCCTTGGCGAGCAGCTTCTGCCGGTAGTCGCGGGGCATGTCCGTGTAGCGCCAGGACTCTTCGCCGAGGCGGTCGAAGAGCTGGCCGAGCGCGTGGTGGTGCGCGTCGGCGTGCTCGCGGACGTCCATGGTGGCGAGCTGGAGGCCGAAGGCCGAGAGGGTGCGGATGGTGCGGTCCATCCGGCCGTCGGCGAAGAGGCCGCCGCGGTGCTCGCGCAGCGAGGTCTGGATCAGGGTGAGGTCGTGGATCAGCTCGGCGGTGCCGAGGTAGTCGCGGCCGTCCTGGTGCGGGGTGCCGGAGGCGAGGCGCTCGCGGGTGTTGACGAGCTTCTGCCGGATGCAGGTGGCCTTGAGGCGGTACGGCTCCTCGGCGTTGAGGCGCTTGTAGCGGGGGCTGATCTCCGGCAGGAGTTCCAGGTCGCGCTGGAGGGAGTCCAGGAGTTCCTGGGTGGCTCCGGTGTAGCGGATGGAGTTGGAGAGCAGTCCGCGCAGGAAGTCGACGAGTTCGAGGGCGTCGGTGATGCCGTGCTCGTGCTGCAGGATCAGGACGTCCCAGGTCACCTGCGGGGTGACGTTGGGGTTGCCGTCGCGGTCGCCGCCGATCCAGGTGCCGAAGGTCAGCGGGCGCGTACCGGCGGGCAGTTCGATGCCGACGCGCTCCAGCTCGGCGGCGAGGTCCTCCAGGACGTCGCCGACGGCGTTGGCGTGCAGCTCGTCGAGGTAGTAGATGGCGTTGCGGGCCTCGTCGGCGGGCTCGGGGCGGACGACCCGGAGCTCGTCGGTCTGCCAGATGAGGTCGATGTTCTCGGCGAGCCGCAGGTCATGGCGGCGCCGGTCGGCCTCGATGACCGGGGTCTCCAGGAGGGCGGCGATGCGGCGCAGCTTGTTGAGGACGGAGCGCCGGGCGGCCTCGGTGGGGTGCGCGGTGAAGACGGGTCGTACGTTGAGGTTCTTGACCGTCTCGCGTACGTGCGCGAGGTCGCCGTCCTTGAGCATGTCGGCGGTGCGGGCGAGGAGGCCGCCCTCGGCGGCGCGCTTCTCGCGCATCTCGCGGCCGCGGTGGACCTGCTCGGTGACGTTCGCCAGGTGGAAGTAGGTGGAGAACGCGCGCACCAGCTTGGCGGCGGTCTCGAGTTCGACGCCACGGAGCAGCTCGGCGGCTGCCTCGCCGTCCTCACGGGTGAGGCTACGGACCTTCTCGACGAGGTCGAGGAGCTCGTGGCCCTCCTGGCGGACGAGGGTCTCGCCCAGCAGGTCGCCCAGTCGGCGGATGTCGGCGCGCAGCTCGGCGCTGGCGGTGGGGGTCTGGTCGGCACTGCTCACAGGTGCGGCTCCTTGCAGTGTTTGAGCACGTCTGGAGGGGTACTGGAGGCTTGCGGACCGCGCTGTCCGACGGACCCAGGATAGGTGTCCGCCGCGGCGGTGTGGGCAACGCCCCTCTCGTGCCCCCTTGCCGCGGGTCACGGCGCTGCCATACTTACGACGCCGTAGGTTACGGTCCCGTAGCCTCGGCTGCGATTTCCGCTCCTTTCACCCTCACCCTCATCCCCAGGGGACACCCATGACCACTAGCACCGAGGTGACCTCGGCACCCGAGGCTCCCGAGGCGCCCGCCGGCGCCACGGACCTGCCCTCCGCCACGCTGGGCGGTGACAGCAAGGGATCGATCGAGCAGATCACCCTGGGGCTGTTCATCACGGTGCCCTTCGTGGCGCTGCTCGCGGCGGTGCCGCTGGCCTGGGGCTGGGGGGTGAGCTGGCTGGATCTCGGGCTGATGGTGGCGATGTACTACATCGGCTGCCACGGGATCACGATCGGTTTCCACCGGTACTTCACGCACGGTTCCTTCAAGGCGAAGCGGCCGCTGCGGATCGCGCTGGCGATCATGGGGTCGCTGGCGGTGGAGGGGCCGCTGGTGCGCTGGGTGGCGGACCACCGCAAGCACCACAAGTTCTCGGACGCGGAGGGTGACCCGCACTCGCCGTGGCGTTTCGGGGAGACGGTCCCGGCGCTGATGAAGGGCCTGTGGTGGGCGCACATCGCCTGGATGTTCGACGAGGAGCGCACCCCGCAGCACAAGTACGCGCCCGATCTGATCAAGGACCCGGCGATCCGGGCGATCTCGCGCCACTTCCTCTCCTTCACGATCCTGTCCCTGGCGATCCCGCCGCTGGTGGGCGGTCTGGTGACGATGTCCTGGTGGGGCGCTTTCACCGCGTTCTTCTGGGGCTCGCTGGTACGGGTGGCGCTGCTGCACCACGTGACCTGGTCGATCAACTCGATCTGCCACGCGGTGGGCAAGCGTCCGTTCAAGTCGCGTGACCGCTCGGGCAACGTGTGGTGGCTGGCGGTGCTGTCCTGCGGCGAGTCCTGGCACAACCTGCACCACGCGGACCCGACCTCGGCGCGGCACGGCGTGCTGCGCGGCCAGGTCGACTCCAGCGCGCGGCTGATCCGCTGGTTCGAGCTGGCGGGCTGGGCGTCCGACGTGCGGTGGCCGGCGAAGGAGCGCATCGAAGCCCGGCGCCAGAGCCCGGCCGCAGACGCGGCATGATGGAAGACGTGGCGATCGAGGGCAGTACCAGCGGTACCGGGAGTACCGGAAGCGCGGGAAGCAGTAGCGGGCAGAAGCCCCGGCGTGGCCGCCGGGTGAGGATGACGGGCGCGGAGCGCCGGGAGCAGCTCCTCGACATCGGCCGCACACTGTTCGCCGAGAAGGGCTTCGAAGGCACGTCGGTGGAGGAGATCGCGGCGAAGGCCGGGGTCTCCAAGCCGGTGGTGTACGAACACTTCGGAGGCAAGGAGGGGCTGTACGCGGTCGTCGTCGACCGGGAGATGCGGCAGCTCCTGGACGGGGTGACGGGCGCGCTGACCGCGGGCCATCCGCGGGAGCTCCTGGAGCAGGCGGCGTTCGCGCTGCTCGACTACATCGAGAACTACACGGACGGTTTCCGGATCCTGGTGCGGGATTCGCCGGTGGCGCAGTCGACGGGCACGTTCGCCTCGCTGATCAGCGACATCGCCACGCAGGTGGAGGACATCCTCGGCCTGGAGTTCAAGACCCGCGGCTTCGACCCGAAGCTGGCCCCGCTGTACGCGCAGGCGCTGGTGGGCAGTGTGGCGCTGACGGGCCAGTGGTGGCTGGACGTGCGCAAGCCGGACAAGTCGGAGGTCGCGGCGCATCTGGTGAACCTGGCGTGGCACGGGCTCGACGGTCTGGAGCAGAAGCCGCGGTTGATAGGGCACCGCAAGAACTGAAGCGGACGTTCACCTTCGCGGAGTAAAGCGCTGGCAAACGGCGGACGCCCGAGTAGACTCGCGTTCAACATCCGGGGGGGTGTTCCGACCGTCCAGCGAAGTGGTCTCCGCGTGCCCATCGGCGCGCGCTGACGCCGTTCGACGCCTGTGCGAACCCCCCTGGCTGGTTCCCTTGAACCTCTGATCCCTGGGGGGGATCTTCTTGTTCTTCCTGAACTCCCGTCGTGGCCGCCGTGTCGCCGCGTGCACCGCGCTCGCGCTCTCCGCCGGCATGCTGCTGGCGTCTCCCGCGTCGGCCGCCGACCCGGCGCCGCTCCCCGTCGCCGAGAAGGCGGACGACTCCGCCTTCCCGCTCCCGAAGCTGACGATCCCGCGGAGCGAGGCCCGCGCCGGTGCCGCCTCGGCCGAGGGTGCGACCTCGGTCCTGCCGCTCTCGGACTTCAACGGCGACGGCATCGACGACTTCGTCTTCCGCGCCGTGGACGGCAAGACCTACACGTCCACCGGCCAGGAGGGCTCCGAATTCGAGCTCTACCGCACCGATCAGGTCGCGAAGGACATCATCCCGATCGGCAACCAGGGCGGTTACAGCACCGAGCCCGAGGTCCTGGTGCTCTCGGAGAACGGCACGCTCACCCTGTACGTCGACGCCGCGATGACCGGCACGCCGTACGAGACGTGGCACGGTGGCGGCTGGCAGATCTACAACAAGATCGTCTCGCCCGGTGACGTGAACGGCGACGGCCGGGCCGACGTGGTCGCCCGCGACACCAACGGCACGCTGTTCCTGTACCTGGCCACCGGCAACACCAGCGCGCCGCTCAGCACGCGCAAGCAGATCGGCGGCGGCTGGAACGTCTTCGACCAGCTCGTGGGCATCGGCGACAACAACGGCGACGGCCGGGCCGACCTGGTCGCCCGCGACACCGCCGGCACGCTGTGGTTCTACGCCGGCACGGGCAACACGTCCGCGCCGTTCGCCGGCAAGAAGGCGATCGGCAGCGGCTGGAACATCTACAACCAGATCATGACCGCGGGCGACAACGACGGTGACGGCGACGGCGAGCTGCTCGCCCGCGACACCGCCGGCACGCTCTTCTGGTACGACGCCAACGGCAACGGGACCCTGGCCGGGCCTGTGCAGGGCAGCCCGGTGGGCGACTGGGCGGGCATCGCGCAGTTCGGCGGCGCGGGCAACATCCCGTACACCGGCAAGGAAGGCGTCGTCGCCCGCGACAAGGCCGGCACGCTCTTCTGGTACGGCAACAAGACCACCGGCCAGCTGGGCGCCCGCTCGCAGCTCAGCGACACGGGGAACTGGCTCGGCGCGACCGTCCTGCACCTGTCCTCGATGGACGCGGACGGCTCCTCGGACATCGGGCAGCTCCTCGACGGCGAGCTGTACGTCAACGGCAACTACATCGGCATGGGCTGGGGCATCTACAACCACCTGGTCGGCCCGGGCGACGTGAGCGGCGACGGCAAGGGCGACCTGCTGGCCCGGGACCGTTCCGGCTCCCTGTACCTGTACCGGGGCAACGGCCAGGGCACGGGGCTCGCGTCCCGTACCAAGATCAGCGCGGGCTGGGGCGGCTTCGACCGGATCGTCGGCGCGGGCGACCTCTCGGGCGACGGCCGTGCGGACCTGGTGGCCCGTACGCCGGGCGGCGCCCTCTACCTGTACGCGGGCACCGGCGTCGCGGCGACGCCGTTCAAGGCCGGGGTCAAGATCGGTGCCGGCTGGAACGCGTACCCGAAGCTGATCGCCCCCGGCGACGTGAACGGCGACGGCAAGGCCGACCTGCTGGGCGTCACCTCGGGCGGCGACCTGTACCGCTACCTGAACACCGCCCCGGGCAAGTTCGCCCCGAAGTTCCAGATCGGCTACGGCTTCGGGATCTACAACCACATGTCGTGACCTCACGGCCCGACCCCGTGGCGTGACCCTCGTGGTCCCGCACGGGCGCCCCGCACCCGGATCTCCGGTGCGGGGCGCCCGTGTTTAAGCGCCCGTGCGTCACGGCGCTCACGCCGGCTTGCGTGCGACGGCGAAGACACGGCGGAAGGGGAAGACCGTGCCGTGCGGTCCCGCCGGGTAGGCCTCGCGGAGCCGGGCGCGGTACTGGCCGAGGAAGGCGTCGATCGCCTCCTGGTCATCGCCCAGGGTCGTGAGGACGGGCCGCAGCGCCGTGCCCTTCACCCAGTCGAGGACGGGGTCCTCGCCCTGGAGGAGCCGGCAGTACGTGGTCTCCCAGACCTCCGTCTCGCAGCCCAGCCCGGTGAGCCGGGTGAGGTACTCGGTCGCGTCGAGGATGTGGACGAAGCGGCGGCCCTGGTCGCCGAGGCGGGCGCGCCACTCGGGGGTGTCGCAGAGTTCGCCGAGCAGCGCGTGGCTGGGCGCGGTGAAGTTGCCGGGGACCTGGAAGGCGAGGGTGCCGCCGGGGCGGAGTCCGTCGATCCACGCGGCGAAGGACTCGGGGTGGTTGGGCACCCACTGGAGGGCCGCGTTGGAGACGATCAGGTCGTAGGGCTCGGTGGGGGTCCAGTGCGCGGCGTCGGCCGCCCGGAAGTCGAGCCAGCCGCCGCCCCGGGTGGTGCCGGACCAGTCCTTCTCGGCGCGCTCCAGCATCTCGGGCGAGAGGTCGTATCCGGTGATGTGGGCGTCGGTCCACCGGTCGGCGAGGCGGACCGTCACATTGCCGGGGCCGCAGCCGAGGTCGGCGATCCGGGCGGGCCTGCCCTGGGCGGGGAGGCGCGGTATTCGGGCGAGCAGGTCGAGGAAGGGCCGGGTGCGGTGGCCGGAGTGGCGGAGGTACTGCTGCGGATCCCAGGTTGGTGCGGCGGATTCCACGGAATGCATGTTCGAAGCCCCCTTGCTGGAACGAGTTGCCGAAGCGGAACGGTGTTCCGGCCCGGTCTCTTCCCCGCACACCAGGGAAATATATCTCGTAATCAAGATGCTTGAAATCGAGAAACTTGAACACAAGAGACTTTATGTCAACAGACCCTCTACACTGATCGTCATGGAGGACGAGGTCGACCGACTGGTCGCAGCATGGCGCCGCGAGCGCCCCGACCTCGACGTGGAACCGCTCGAGGTGCTCAGCCGCGTCTCGCGACTCGCCCGCCACCTCGACCGCGCCCGTCGGCTCGCCTTCTCCGAGCACCAGCTGGAGCCCTGGGAGTTCGACGTCCTCACCTCGCTCCGCCGGGCAGGCGCGCCCTACCAGCTCTCCCCCGGCCAGCTCCTGACCCAGACTCTGGTCACCTCGGGCACCATGACCAACCGCATCGACCGGCTCACCAAGAAGGGCCTCGTCGAGCGGCTCCCCGACCCCAGCGACCGGCGCGGGGTCCTCGTCCGGCTCACCCCCGAGGGCCGCGACCGCGCCGACGAGGCGCTCGCCGGACTCCTCGCGCAGGAACGCGCCATCCTGGCCCAGCTCTCCCGCGCCCAGCGCGGCGAACTGGCCGCGCTGCTACGCCGACTGACCGCCCCGTTCGACAACGTCCCCGGATAGTCCCTGCCCGGACGGACCGTCCGCTCCCAGCGGCGCCGGTCCGACACCCGCGCGGCGGGCCAGCGCCACCGCCGCCAGGGTCGAGTGGACGCCCAGCTTCCCCAGCACGTTCTGCATGTGCGTACGGACGGTGTGCGGGGAGAGGAAGAGCCGCTCGGCGACCGCCTTGCGGCCGAGCCCCGCGACCATGCAGCGCAGCACCTCCCGCTCGCGCGGGGTCAGCGACTCCACCAGCCGTTCGCTGTCCGTCCGGTGCTTGCGGGCCGCCGTCAACTCCCGCAGCACGCCCGTGAGCAGCGCCGGCGGCAGATGCGTCTCGTCCCGCAGCACGCCCCGGACCACCGCGAGGAGACGCTGCAGCGAGCAGTCCTTCGCCACCCAGCCCGAGGCCCCCGCCTGGAGCGCGAGCGCGGCCCTGCGCGGGTCGTCCTTCTCCGCCAGGACGACGGTGCGGACGGCGGGCTGGACCCTGCGCACCCCTGCCACCAGGGAGATCCCGTCGACCGGGACCTCGGCCCCGGTCGGTGCGGAGCGGGCCGCGCCGGCCGCGCCGGGGCCCGCTGCCGCGAGGGCGGCCCCGGTCGGTCCCGTACCCAGCTCGGCGTCGACGAGCAGGACGTCGAACCTGCGGCCCTCCGCGATACCGCGGTCCAGGCAGCGCAGGGCGGCCGGTCCGCTGCCCGCGGCGGAGACGTCCACGTCGGGCTCCGCCGCGAGGGCGGCGGCCAGCGACTCGGCGAAGATGCGGTGGTCGTCCACCACCAGGACCCGGATACGTGCCACGGACACCCCCAAGGGTCGAGGAACGGACCGGCGCGGGTACGGCGCCGGAGGCGGGTCCGTCGGTCGCGCGGCCGCCGCCGTGCGTTGACTGTTACCCCGCTGATGGCGCCGTACCCGACGGGTCTCGACCCCTGAACAGCACCGGCCCCCACCGGCGCTGCCCCTCAGGGTAGGGGCGAGGCGTCGCGGTGGGGGCCGTTTGGCGGAACTGGGCGAAGTCGTACGGACGTGTGACCGGACGGATGACCGGACGGGCGACCGGACGGGGGACCCGTCGCGTGACCGGGCGTATGGCCCGGCGCGTGACCGGGCGTCAGAGCCGGCGGGCGCCCTCCGAGGGCACGGCCGGGAAGACGCCGGGGGCCGCGTACCCGGCCTCGGCGAAGGCCTTCCCGACGGCGGCGGCGACCGCCTCCGCCCGATCGGTCTCGACGAGGACGACGGCCGAGCCGCCGAAGCCGCCGCCCGTCATCCGCGCGCCCAGCGCCCCGGCCTCGTTCGCCGCCTCGACGACGAGGTCCAGCTCGGGGCAGGAGACCCTGAGGTCGTCCCGGAGGGAGGCGTGCCCCTCGGTGAGGACCGGGCCGACGGCACGGGTGTCCCCGGCGTCGAGGAGCGCGATCACGCGCTCCACCCGGGCGTTGTCCGTGACGACGTGCCGGACGTACCGAAGAACCGTCTCATCGCTCAGACGTGCGAGGGATTCGGGTAGGTGCACGGCGCTCACATCGCGCAGGGCACTCACCCCGAGCGCCCGCGCACCCGCTTCACAACCGGCGCGCCGCTCCGCGTACGCGCCGTCCCCGAGCGCGTGCTTCACGCGGGTGTCGACGACGAGCAGCCGCAGCCCCTCGCGGGCCAGGTCGAAGGGCACCTGCCGGTACGAGAGGTCACGGGTGTCCAGATGGAGGGCATGGCCCTCCTCCGCGCACGCGGAGGCCATCTGGTCCATGACCCCGCAGGGGACGCCGACGAACGCGTTCTCGGCGCGCTGGGCCAGCCGGGCCAGTTCGGGGCGGGACAGGCCGAGCCCGAACAGGTCGTTCAGGGCGAGCGCCGTGACGACCTCCAGGGCCGCCGAGGAGGAGAGCCCCGCGCCGGTCGGCACGGTCGACGTGAGGTGGACGTCCGCCCCCGTCACCGGGTGCCCGGCCTCCCGCAGCGCCCAGACGACACCGGCCGGGTAGGCCGCCCAGCCGCCGCCGGAGAGCGGCTCCAGGGCCTCGACGTCCAGCTGGACGATCCCGCCGTCGATGTCGGCGGAGTGCAGGCGCAGGACCCCGTCGTCGCGGCGCGACACGGCGGCGACGGTGGTGTGCGGCAGCGCGAGCGGCAGCACGAAGCCGTCGTTGAAGTCGGTGTACTCACCGATGAGGTTGACCCGCCCCGGGGCGGCCCACACCCCGTCGGGCACGGCGCCGTACAGCGCCTCGAAGCCGGCGGCGACATTCATCGACGTCATGGCCGGGCCTCCTCTGCGCGGTGACGTGCGAAGGCCCAGGCGTCGGCGACGACGTCCGCCAGGTCCGGGCGGGACGGCGTCCAGCCGAGCCGCTCCCGCGCGGCCTCGGCGGAGGCGACCAGGACGGCCGGGTCGCCGGGGCGGCGCGCGGCGGTGATCTCGGGGATCGGGTGGCCGGTGACCTTCCGTACGGTCTCGACGACCTCGCGGACCGAGAAGCCGTTGCCGTTGCCGAGGTTGCAGATCAGGTGCTCGCCCGCCGTCATCGCGTCGAGCGCCAGGAGGTGCGCCTCGGCGAGGTCGGCGACGTGGATGTAGTCGCGGACGCAGGTGCCGTCCGGGGTCGGGTAGTCCTCGCCGTACACGGAGATGGCCTCGCGCCGGCCCAGGGCGACCTGGAGGACGAGCGGGATCAGGTGCGACTCGGGCTCGTGGCGCTCGCCGAGCGAGCCGTACGCCCCCGCCACGTTGAAGTAGCGCAGCGAGACGGCGGCCAGGCCGTGCGCGCCGCACTCCCCGCCGATCATGTGGTCGACGGCCAGCTTGCTCGCCCCGTACGGGCTGGTGGGCGCGGTCGGCGCGGACTCGGTGATCGGCACGGACTCCGGCTCGCCGTAGGTCGCGGCGGTGGAGGAGAAGACCAGCTTGCGCACCCCTGCCGTCCGCATGGCGGCGAGCAGGGCCATGGTGCCGCCGACGTTGTTCTCCCAGTACTTCTCCGGCTTGGCGACGGACTCGCCGACCTGGGAGAAGGCGGCGAAGTGCAGGACGCCGTCGTAGCTGGAGTCCAGCCACTTCGCGGCGTCCTGGATGCGGCCCTCGACGAACTCCGCGCCCTCCGGGACGCCTTCGGCGAAGCCGGTGGAGAGGTCGTCCAGGACCGTGACCCGGTGGCCGCGCTCCAGGAGGTGGGCCGCGACCACGCTGCCCACGTAACCGGCGCCGCCGGTCACGAGGTAGCGGCGGGTTCGGGGATCGGCTGTGCTCATGCGGTGGCCACCTCTCGGATACGTCGGGCCGCGTCCTCCGGCCGCACGTCGTTCATGAACGCGCCCATGCCGGACTCCGTGCCCGCGAGGAACTTCAGCTTGCCAGAGGCCCGTCGGACGGTGAAAAGCTCCAGGTGCAGTCCGAAGTCCTCGCGCCGCGCGTCCGTGAACGGCGCCTGGTGCCAGGCGGCGATGTAGGGCGTCGGCGGCTCGCCCGGGCCGAAGAGCCGGTCGAAGCGCCTCAAGAGTTCCAGGTAGACCTGTGCGAACTCTGTGCGGGCGGCCTCGTCGAGGGCGAGCAGGTCGGGCACCCGGCGCTTGGGGTACAGGTGCACCTCGTACGGCCAGTGCGCGGCGTACGGCACGAAGGCGATCCAGTGCTCGGTCTCCAGGACCACCCGCTCGCCGTCGGCGCGCTCACGGGCGACGACGTCGTCGAAGAGGTTCCGTCCGGTCTCCGCGCGGTGCTCGTCGAGGCGGCGGCGCATCTGGGCCGTGCGGGGGGTGACGTACGGGAAGGCGTAGATCTGGCCGTGCGAGTGGGGCAGGGTGACGCCGATCTCCTGGCCGCGGTTCTCGAAGCAGTAGACCTGCCGGACGCCGGGCAGGGCGGAGAGTTCGGCGGTCCGGTCGGTCCAGGCGTCGAGGACGAGCCGGGCCTGCTCCTCGGTGAGGTCGGCGAAGGAGGCGGTGTGGTCGTCGGTGAAGCAGACGACCTCGCAGCGGCCGAGGCCTCCGGAGAGGGAGGGGAAGCGGTTCTCGAAGACCGCCACCTCGTAGCTCGCGTCGGGGATCTCGCTCTCGCGGCCGTCCCGGCCGGGGCAGAGCGGGCAGGCGTCGGCCGGCGGCTGGTAGGTGCGGGCCTGCCGGTGCGAGGCGACGGCGACGGCGTCGCCGGTGAGCTCGTCGTACCGGATCTCGGAGCGGGAGACGACGGGGGTGAGGGGGCGCGGGTCGACGGCCTCGCGCACGACGTCGTCGCGCGAGTCGTAGTAGATGAGCTCGCGCCCGTCGGCGAGCGTGGTGACGGTCTTCTTCACGGGGGTGCCCTCCGGGCGGGATCAAACAGAACCACGCACAAAGAATCACATTCAAACATCACCGTCAATGGCGAAGCCCGCCCTCCGCGTCGATGAACGAGCGAAGGACGGGAAGAGTGACCCCCTACGGCCGGAAGCCCCGCTGCGTCGGCACCGCCCGGTCGAGGAGCCCCGTGCGGGCCGCCAGGGCCGCCGCCTCCAGGCGCGAGCCCACGCCCAGCTTCATCAGGACCCGCTGCACATGCGTCCGTGCCGTGCTCGGCGCGATCCGCATCCCCGCCGCGATCAGCCGGGTGTCCTCCCCCTCCGCGACCCGGACGAGGACCTCCACCTCCCGCTGGGTGAGCAGCCGCAGCAGCCGCTGACCCTCGTCGTCCTCCCGTACCGCCGGGTCGAGCAGCTCCGCGAAGGCCGCCTGCAGCAGCTGCGGCGCCACCGCCGACTCCCCCGCGCGGGCCTTCACGATCGCGCGCTCGACGCCCTCGATGCGCTCGTCGTGCCGGACGTACCCCGAGGCCCCGGCCGCGAAGGCCGCCGCGATCCCGCGCGGCGACGGCACCGGCCCCAGCACCACCACGGCCACCTGCGGCCGCTCCCGCTTGATCCGTACGACCACGTCGAAGGCGCCCGGCTCGGCCGGGGCCGCCGTGCCGAGCAGACACACCTCCGGCGCCCGGCCCACCACGAGCTCCGCCGCCCCGGCCACCGGCGCCGCCGCCGCGAGCACCCGGTGCCCGCGCAGCTTCAGCGCCGAGGCCAGCGCCTCGGCGAGCAGTCGGTGGTCGTCCACCACCACGAGGCGTACGCCCATCCCGGTCATCCCCCATCCTCCGGGCCCGCCGTACCCCGGCCCGGCCCGCTCGACCTCGAATTCCTCACCAGCCGGCGAGCAACGCAAACGGCCCGGGGCATCGGGGTGAACCGATGCGCCGGGCCGCGCGAGTCTCCCACGGACACCCCAGGGGGTGTCAGCGGATTCACTTGGTGCTGTACGATACCACCAGAGGCTCCTTGTCGTCGGGCGATGCCGACGCCCGCGGCTTGGAGAGCATCATGGCGGACATGAACAGCCGTCCGTCGCGGTACAGGATCTCCGAGTAGTCCGGCGAGAAGCTGTTCTCGATGTCGTTGATCGAGGGGTCCGCCGGGTTCTCCAGGAGCAGCGTCTCCTTCATCGTGACGCCGTTGATCGCGACGATCCGACCGCCCTTGTCGTACGGCGGGGACTTGTACGCGATGATGTCGCCGCCGTCCATGCGGAGCGGGACCAGCGTGTACTTGTCCCCCGCGTCCGCCTTCTCCGGCGCCGTCCGCCCGGTGGTCAGGTCGAACGCGATGAGCTCGTTCGTCTCGTCGCCGTACTCCCCGGTGCTGCCCTCGTGCTCCTCGGTCGGCACGTACAGCCGGTTGCCGTTGACGACGACCTTGGTGCAGGACTCGACCTTCGTCGAGCGGCAGCGGCCCGCGTACTGGTCCGCGTCCGCCGTGATCTTCGCCTTCAGCTTGCCGGTCTTCTCGTCCAGGGAGAAGAAGTCCGAGATGCCGCTGCCGTCGTCGGCGCTGTCGCCGACGTCGGCCGCGACGACCAGCGGCTTGGTGGAGACGATCGACGCGTACTTCACGCCCGTCGGCATCTTGTACTGCGAGACCGGCGCGCCCGTCATCGGGTCGATGTTCTGGATCAGCACGTACTGGCTGTCGTACGGACCGCACTTGCGGACCGCGACGAGGCCGGCGCCGCCGCCGTACCCCATGTCGTAGCAGTTCTGGTCGCTGACCTGCGGCTTCCACCGCGGGTTGCCGTTGGCGACGTCGAAGGCCGCGCCTCCGTCGTTGCCGCCGGCCGCGACCGTCTTCCCGCTGACCGTGATCTCGCCGAACCGGGCCTTCTGGTCACCGGCGGAGCCGCCGGTGATCGAGGTCGACCAGAGCAGCTTGCCCGCGTCGAGGTCGACCAGGCCGACCTCGGTGCACTGCTGGTAGTAGCGCGGCGCGACCCGCTTGGAGGCCTCGAAGAGGATCGGCAGCTTGTTGTCGGCGGTCACGTGACGCGAGACGCCGCAGATCTGGCCGACCAGCGGCAACGTCCAGAGGGGCGTGCCCTTGGCGAGGTCGTAGCCGACGATCGAGTTGATGCCCGTCTTGACGTACGCCTTGTCGGTGATCCAGGAGCCGGAGACGTCGGTGACGTCCGGGACCGCCGGCTTGGGCACCTGGAAGGTCAGCTTCGCCTGGGTGTCGGCCGGCGGCTTCTCGCTGCCGCCCCCGCCCGTGCCCTTGGACTCGCCGCTGCCGCCGGAGCCGCCCTGCGACGTGCCCTGCGAGGTGCCGGCCGAGCTCTTGGCCTCGCCGTCCTTGCCACCGCCGCTCTCGGAGTTGGCGTACCAGATGCCGACGCCGACGATCAGGACGACCGCGACGACCGCCGCGATCACGATCTGGAGCTGCGCCGACAGCTTCTTGCCGCCGGGCGCCGCGACCGGGGCCTGGACGGTCCCCGGGTAGCCGCCGTAGGGCTGCTGAGGCTGGGTCGGGTAGCCGTACGGAGGCTGGACCGGCTGCTGTGGCTGGTAACCGCCGTACTGCTGGGGCTGCTGGGGCTGCGGCTGCGCCGGGTAGCCGTACGGCGGCTGGGCCGGAGGCTGCTGCGGGTAGCCGTAGCCGGGATCGGCCGGAGGCTGCTGCGGGTAGCCGTATCCCGGCTCCTGCGGCGGCTGCTGCGGGGGCGTGGGGGCGCCGAAGCCGCCCTGGGGATCCGGGGGCTGGTTGGGCGGGGGCGGGGGTGGCTGTGTCATCGGTCCGAATCCCTCACTTGCTGAACGACATCATCGTCTTGACCTGCTTCTCTTCCTTGTCGTTCGACGCGGAGACCCGTCCGCTCGTCACGACGAAGTGGCCGCCTCCGTAGGCGAACCCCGGGTCGTAGAAGCTGTTCTCGATCGTGGCGGCCGAAGCCGGGTGCTGAAGCACGATCTTCGGCGCCCCGCCGGTCGGGGCGATGGTCGCGACGGCGCCGCCCTTGTCGTACGACGGATCGACGTAGAGCAGGACCTGCCCGCCCTCCATGCGCAGCG
This sequence comes from Streptomyces sp. NBC_00094, assembly GCF_026343125.1. Classification (NCBI taxonomy): domain Bacteria; kingdom Bacillati; phylum Actinomycetota; class Actinomycetes; order Kitasatosporales; family Streptomycetaceae; genus Streptomyces; species Streptomyces sp. NBC_00094. The sequence continues at coordinate 3,356,118 of NZ_JAPEMB010000001.1, forward strand.
GGATCATCGACTGCTCACCCGGCGCCTTGGAACGCCACTTCGCCTTGCCGGTCTTCAGGTCGAAGGCGACGACCTCGTTGGGGGTGCCGTACGAGGTCTCGGTGGCCATGTAGAAGGTGTTGGCGTCGGCGGCGACTCCGGTGCAGCCCTGGAGGTTCTTGCCGAAGATGACGAAGCTGCCGCCGCAGGACGGGGCGAACTTGTCCTTGCCGCCCTGGATCTGCGAGCGGAGCTTGCCCTTGGCGTCGAGCGCGAAGATGGTCCACTTCTTCTGCTCGCGCTGGGTGGCCGAGACGACCAGCGGGTCGACCGAGTAGACCTTGTCGACCTCCCAGTTCGCCTCCAGCTGGAAGGTGTACTTGGGCTTGCCGGTGGCCGGGTTGACCTCGCCGACCGCCTGGATCTTCTTGCTCGTGCTGCCCGAGGGGCAGTCCATGGCGGCGATCAGCTTGCTGCCGCCCGCGTAGGCGAAGGGCTTGCAGCCGGTGGTGGCGCCCTTGAAGAGCTGCTTGCCGTCGGTGAGGGAGAAGCCGTAGGCGGTGCTGGAACCGGCCGCGGTGACCGTGTTGCCGCTGATGGCCAGGGTGTTGTCGGAGAAGGCGAAGAGGCCGGTGGCCTTCGGCACGGCCTTCTTCCAGCCGGCCTTACCGGTCTTCAGGTCGATCTGCTGGAGTCCGGTGCACTTGGCGCCGTCCTTGGCGCTGTCGTTGTACGCGACGACCATGATGCCGTTGGCGGAGGGCGCCGGCGGCGTCGCGCACAGCTCGAACGGCACGTCGACGTGCCACTTCTTGGAGCCGTCGCTCAGGCTGTAGCCGTCGATGCCCTTGTACATCGCCTTGACGACGGTGTCGCCGACGATCCACGGGCCGTGGACGTCGGCGCCGTTGCGGGGCAGGTCGACGTCGTTCTTGAGCAGCCAGTCGACCTTCGCCTCGCCGGCCTGGCGGCCGCCGTTGAGGTCGTCGTCGCCGCCCCGGCCGTCGCCCGAACCGTCGCCCTGGTCCACCGACTCGGTCGGCGTGGGAGCCCCGGAGGACGAGGCCGAGGACGAGGCGGTCGCGGTCGGCTGGGCGATCGGGTCCTTCTCGTCGTCCCCGCCGCCGACGACCGCCCAGGTCGTCACGGCGGCGATGAGCACGGCACCGGCGGCCACGGCCGCGACGACACCGGTACGGCCCTTGAGGCCGCCGCCACCGGGCGGGGGCGGGGTGGGGCCGCCCTGGTACATGGGCTGCGTGGGGTAACCGCCGTACGGGTTCTGCTGCTGACCGTACGGACCCGGCTGCTGCGGCTGCTGGCCGTACGGCCCGGGCTGCTGCTGCTGCGTCGGCTGCTGCGGGTAGCCGTAGGGCGGCGGCGTGGGCTGCCCGTACGGGCCGGGCTGGCCGGGCTGCTGCGGGTAGCCGTAACCGGGCTGCTGCTGCGGCGGCTGCTGACCGTACGGCCCGGGCGCGGCGGCCGGCGGGGCCTGCGGCGGGACGGACGGCGGGGACTGCGGGGCCTGCGGCGGGACCGGCGGGACGGGCGGGAGGCCCTGACTCGGGTCCTGGGGGGCTCCGAAGCCCCCCGGCGGCTGGTTGCTGGGCGGCTGGGTCATCAGCGGTTTCCCCCTTGACGTGAGCGGGTTTTCTTTCTACCACCCACGCGATGGCGCAAAAGCGACCGGTCCGCCCCTTGTGCCCAAGGGAGGACCGGCCCGTGATGCCCTTGTTATGCGTCCTCGGCCAGTTCGAGCCAGCGCATCTCCAACTCATCGCGTTCACCGACGAGTTCCCTGAGCTCCGCGTCGAGCTTCGCGACCCGCTCGAAATCGGTGGCGTTGTCGGCGATCTGCGCGTGCAGCTTCGCCTCCTTCTGGGAGACCTTGTCGAGCTGCCGCTCGACCTTCTGGAGCTCCTTCTTCGCGGCACGCGCGTCGGCGGCGGAGACCCCCGCCTTCTGCGGCGCGGCGGCCGCGGAGGGCGTCGGGACGGACGCCTCGATCATCTTCCGGCGGCGCTCCAGGTACTCGTCGATGCCGCGCGGCAGCATCCGCAGGGTCTGGTCGCCGAGCAGCGCGAGCGTCTTGTCGGTGGTGCGCTCGATGAAGAACCGGTCGTGGGAGATGACGACCATGGAGCCCGGCCAGCCGTCGAGGAGGTCCTCCAGCTGCGTGAGGGTCTCGATGTCGAGGTCGTTGGTGGGCTCGTCGAGGAAGAGGACGTTCGGCTCGTCCATGAGCAGGCGCAGCAGCTGGAGGCGGCGGCGCTCACCGCCGGAGAGGTCGCCGACCGGCGTCCACTGCTTCTCCTTGGTGAAGCCGAACTGCTCGCAGAGCTGGCCGGCCGTCATCTCGCGGCCCTTGCCGAGGTCGACGCGGTCGCGGATCTGCTGGACGGCCTCCAGGACGCGGAGCGTCGCCGGGAGCTCGGTGACGTCCTGCGAGAGGTAGGCGAGCCGGACGGTCTTGCCGACGACGATCTTCCCCGCGGCGGGCTGCTCCTCGCCGCCGGAGACGGCGGCGTCGGCGAGCGCGCGCAGGAGTGAGGTCTTGCCCGCGCCGTTGACGCCGACGAGGCCGATGCGGTCGCCGGGGCCCAGCTGCCAGGTGAGGTGCTGGAGGAGGGTCTTGGGACCGGCGGTGACGGTCACGTCCTCCAGGTCGAAGACCGTCTTGCCGAGGCGCGCGTTGGCGAACTTCATCAGCTCGCTGGTGTCGCGCGGCGGCGGCACGTCGGCGATCAGCTCGTTGGCGGCCTCGATGCGGTAGCGCGGCTTGGACGTACGGGCGGGGGCGCCGCGCCGCAGCCAGGCCAGCTCCTTGCGCATCAGGTTCTGCCGCTTCGTCTCCTCCGTGGCCGCGATGCGCTCGCGCTCGGCGCGGGCGAAGACGTAGTCGGAGTAGCCGCCCTCGTACTCGTGCACGTCACCGCGCTGCACGTCCCACATGCGGGTGCAGACCTGGTCGAGGAACCAGCGGTCGTGGGTGACGCAGACGAGCGCGGAGCGGCGCTCCTGGAGGTGCTTGGCGAGCCAGGCGATGCCCTCGACGTCGAGGTGGTTGGTGGGCTCGTCGAGGACGAGCATGTCCTGGTCGTCGATGAGGAGCTTGGCGAGCGCGATCCGGCGCCGCTCGCCACCGGAGAGCGGGCCGATGACGGTGTCGAGGCCCTGCTCGAAGCCGGGCAGGTCGAGCCCGCCGAAGAGCCCGGTGAGCACGTCACGGATCTTGGCGCTGCCGGCCCACTCGTGGTCGGCCATGACGCCGATGACCTCGTGCCGGATGGTGGCCTTCGGGTCGAGCGAGTCGTGCTGCGTGAGCACGCCGAGCCGCAGCCCGCCGCTGTGCGTGACGCGGCCGGTGTCGGCCTCCTCCAGCTTGGCGAGCATCCGGATGAGGGTGGTCTTGCCGTCGCCGTTGCGCCCGACGACCCCGATCCGCTCCCCTTCGGAGACGCCGAGCGAGACCCCGTCGAGCAGGGCACGGGTGCCGTACACCTTGCTGACGGCCTCGACATTGACCAGGTTGACGGCCACGTTGACTCTTCCTGTACGGGGGATCGATCGACGTCCCAGGGTACGTTGCCGCCGCTGGTACACCTCCGGTACACCAGCGGTGTACCGTTGGGGGTATGGCTGACTCCACCATCAAGGTGCCGGACACCACGCGCGACCACCTCGCCTCGCTGGCCCGCGAGCGGGGCACCACGATAGGAGCGCTGGTCACCGAACTGGCCGCGTCCCAGCTCACGGCCGCGCAGGCGCGGGAGAAGGTTTCCGAGAGCCGGCGGATCATGCGTGAGCGCATGCACTCCACGCTCACCGACGAAGAGTTCGACGCGACGCCGAACGCCCTCGACAAGGTCTACGAGATCGCCGCCGAGAACACCCGCCGCGCCTTCGGGGACACCGCAGCGTGATCATTCTCGACACCTCCGCCGTACTCGCCCTCGCCCGCGGCCACCGCAAGCTCCAGCGCGTCGCCGACAACGCGGCGGCCTCGCCGTTCCGACATCTCCAAGTGCCCGCCCTGTGCCTGCTGCAGGCCGAGACGGAGGACGAAGGGGCGGGTGACGCGGCCCTGGCGCTCCCCGGCATCGACGTCGTCCCTCTCGACATGGTGGCGTCGGTGACCGTCGCGCGGATGGTTCGCGGCGGATTCGGCGGACCCGACCTCTGCCACGCCCTCTACACCGCGCTGCCCGCGCCGCACCGTCCCACCATGGACCTGATCCTGACGGATCAGGAGGATCTCTACCCCCCGGGCACCGTGACCGTGAACATCGACGACGAGCGTCTCGACGACTGACGTCACCGTCGACCGTCCCCGGCCCCGCGCCGCCCCGCCCGCTCCACCAGCAGCCAGCCCGCGAGGGCGAGGCCGACGGCCGCCGGGGCCGTGACCGGTACGGCGATCAGGGTCGCCGAGTGGCCGGTCAGGAGGCCCCCGAAGCCCGTCATGGAGAGGCCCAGGACGCCCAGCAGGGCGAGGGAGATGCCGAGGGCCGCGACGGGGCCGCCCTCGCCGGTCCCCGGCGCGGTCGGGAGCGGGGCCTCGAAGCGGCGGAACACGGCGACGAGTACGCCGGTGAGGACGGCCGCCGCACCGATCCGGAGCGGAACCTGCGCCCACCAGGTGCCGGAGGCAGGGTCGGGCAGCCTCATACCGGACGCGAGCATCGCCCCGTACACGCCGAGCATCGCCGTCAGGTGCCAGAGGAACGCCGTCATCGCGATCCCGTTGGCGGCGACCACCGCCCGCCACACCCCGGCCCGGGCGACGAGCCGCGCCCCCGGCCCCCTCAGGAGCTCGACCGCGCCGACCAGCCACAGGCCGTGGCAGAGCAGGGCGAGGGTCGGCGGCGCCATGTTCGAGACCTCCTCACCGGGCATTCCGACCATCGACAGCGGATACGGGCCGAGGGCCACGAGCGCGGCGGCGCCGACGAGCCCCGCGCCGGCGAGCAGCGCCGGGCGGCGGATCATGCCGTCGGCCCGCAGGAAGCCGAGCTGGTGGACCGCCAGCCAGACGAACGCGAAGTTCAGGAACTCGACGAACGGCACGTGTGCCGCGAACCGCAGCACGTCCACCGCGACCGCCCCGCCCGCGAGCGCGGCGAACGCGCCCCAGCCCCACCGCTCGTGCAGCCGCAGCAGTGGCGGGGTGAAGGCGACCATCGCCAGGTAGATCCCGATGAACCAGAGGGGCTGGGTGACCAGGCGCAGCGCGACCCCGGTGAGCCCGCCGTCGGCCCCGGTCAGCTGGAGGACGAGCGCGGCGGCGCCCCACACCGCGACGAAGACCATCGTCGGCCGCAGCAGCCGCTGGAGCCGGGCCCGCAGGAAGGACGCGTACGCGGGGCGGGAGCGGTGGGCGAGGGCGTGCGAGAAGCCGCCGACGAAGAAGAACACCGGCATGACCTGGAAGACCCAGGTCACGAGCTGGAGCTCGGGGACGACGGCGAGGAGGTTCCCGACCTGCCCGTCCCCGGCGACCGCCGCCATCAGCCAGTGGCCGAGGACGACGACCGCGAGCGAGGCGACGCGGAGGAGATCGACGTACCGGTCCCGGGTGGCGGGGGTCGCGGCGGCGAGGTCACGCGCGCTGAGGCGGTTGCTGCTTCCCATGCCGGTACGGTCCCGCGCGGGGGCTGGGGGCCGACAGGGCGCGGATACTCAACCGGTGGCTGAGTAGTCGGCGTCGCTGCGCCACTTCCGCCACTCGCGCCAGGCGCGTACGACGCCCCGGCAGGCGCCGAGGGCCCCGAGGGCGAACAGGCCGGGCGGCACCCATCTCCAGACACCGTCGAAGAGCGGCTCCTGGACGTAGATGACGGTGAGTCCGGTGAAGAGAACGATCTGGGCGACTTCGCTCAGCACCTTCAGAAACGGATGGAACCTGAACTTCACGCGATGCCCCCCACAGGCTTGTACGCCGACGCGCCCATGATGACAGGCGCAGGTGTCAGGCAGCCGGGAGGACGACCGCGCCCTCCGCCGGCGACGTCGCCGCGCGCGCGGTGCGGCACGTGCCCGAGGCGGTCAGGGCCGCCGCGACGGACTCCGCCGCCTCCGTGTCCTTCACCAGGAACGCCGTCGTCGGGCCCGAGCCGGAGACGAGGGCCGCGAGGGCGCCCGCCTCCGTACCGGCCGACAGGGTCGCCGCGAGCGAGGGGCGCAGGGAGAGCGCCGGGGCCTGGAGGTCGTTGGCGAGGGCGCCCGCGAGGGCCGTGGTGTCGCCGGTGCGCAGGGCGTCCAGGAGGAGCGGGGAGGCGGCCGGCTCGGGGACGTCGACGCCCTCGGTGAGGCGGTCGAACTCGCCGTACACCGCCGGGGTCGAGAGCCCGCCGTCGGCGACGGCGAACACCCAGTGGAAGGTGCCGCCGACCGGAAGCCCCGTGAGCTTCTCACCGCGGCCCGTGCCGAGCGCCGCCCCGCCGACCAGGCTGAACGGCACGTCGCTGCCGAGTTCGGCGCAGATCTCCAGGAGGTCCTCGCGCGAGGAGTTCAGGCCCCAGAGCGCGTCGCAGGCGAGCAGGGCGCCCGCGCCGTCCGCGCTGCCGCCCGCCATGCCGCCGGCGACGGGGATGTCCTTGGCGATGTGCAGGTGCACGTCCGGGGAGATGCCGTGCCGGGCTGCGAGCAGCTCCGCGGCGCGCGCGGCGAGGTTCGTGCGGTCGAGCGGCACCTTGTCGGCGTCCGGGCCCTCGCAGGTGATCGTCAGCGTCTCGGCGGGGGTGGCGGTCACCTCGTCGTACAGGGAGACGGCGAGGAAGACGTTGGCCAGGTCGTGGAAGCCGTCGGGGCGGGCCGCGCCGACGGCCAGCTGGACGTTGACCTTGGCGGGTACGCGGACGGTGACGCTGCCGGAGGTGGTCACGCCTTCGCCTCCGCGATCCTCGCGAACTCCTCGACCGTCAGCGCCTCGCCGCGCGCCTGCGGCGAGATCCCGGCCTTGACCAGGGCGTCCTCGGCCGCCGCGGGCGAGCCCGCCCAGGTGGCGAGGGCCGCGCGCAGGGTCTTGCGGCGCTGCGCGAAGGCCGCGTCGACGACCGCGAAGACCTCCTGGCGGGTGGCGGTGGTCGCGACGGGCTCGGTGCGGCGCACGAGGGAGACGAGGCCGGAGTCGACGTTCGGCGCGGGCCAGAAGACGTTGCGGCCGATGGAGCCGGCCCGCTTCACGTCCGCGTACCAGTTCGCCTTCACCGACGGCACGCCGTAGACCTTGTTGCCGGGCTTGGCGGCGAGCCGGTCGGCGACCTCGGCCTGGACCATGACGAGGGTCCGCTCGATGGTCGGGAACCGCTCCAGCATGTGGAGCAGGACCGGCACGGCGACGTTGTACGGCAGGTTGGCGACGAGCGCGGTCGGCGCCGGGCCCGGGAGCTCCTGCACCTGCATGGCGTCGGAGTGGACGAGCGTGAAGCGGTCGGCGCGCGCGGGCATCCGGGCCTGGATCGTGGCCGGCAGCGCGGCGGCGAGGATGTCGTCGATCTCGACGGCCGTCACCCGGTCCGCGGCCTCCAGGAGGGCCAGGGTGAGGGAACCGAGTCCGGGCCCCACCTCCACGACGACGTCGTCGGGCCGTACCCCGGCCGTCCGGACGATCCGCCGGACGGTGTTGGCGTCGATGACGAAGTTCTGGCCCTTCTGCTTCGTGGGGCGCACGCCGAGGGCGGCGGCCAGCTCACGGATGTCGGCGGGGCCGAGGAGGGCGTCGGGGCTTTCGGGGCCGGTGGTGGTGCTCACCGGTACAGCGTAGGCCCCGCACAGGGCCCGGGCTCACCGGTGGAGTGTCGACCACCGGTGCGGCCCCCGCTCACCGGTGCAGCCGTCGGCCGCAGTGGGGCCACGGACTCGCCCCCCGCTGCACGTAGAGCTTCTTGGCCCGGAAGGTCTGCTCCGCGGCGGGCGCGTTCTGGGCGGTGCCGGTGCCGCCGAGGGACCGCCAGGTGCCCGGGTCGAACTGGTAGAGCCCGCCGTACGTCCCCGAGGGGTCGACGGCGTTCGGCCGGCCGCCGGACTCGCAGGCGGCGAGTGCGCCCCAGTCGAGGCCGTCGGCCCCGGCGACGGTGGTGGGCAGTGCGCGGGTGCCGACGCGGACCTTGCGGCTGACGGGTTCGCGGACGATCTCCTCGCCGGTCCTGCGGGGCTTCTGCTTGACGCCGTTGACCGTGCGCAGGCTGTACGTGACGCGGCGGACGCCCGTGACGCCCTGCCGCTCGACGACCTCGGTGCCGGCGAAGAGCTCCGGGTCGCGGACCTTCTCGACGGCGTACGGCACGGCTTCCTCCCGTACCTGCTTCGAGCCGGTGATGCGGAGCACGGTGACCGTCTGGCCGTCGCGGGGGAAGGTGTCGGCCGTGACGGAGGTGGTGTCCTGCCCGGAGAGGGTGATCCCGGCCTCGGCGAGGGCCTCGCGGACGGTGGCGGCGTTGGTCCGGACGACGCGCTCGCGGCCGTCGGCGAGGAAGGTGATCGTCCGCTCGGTGCGGACGTCGAGCGCGAGGCCCTGGCGGGAGATCGGGGCGGCGCGGGAGGCCGAGAGGTACGCGCCCTCCGCGCGGACGCCCAGCTGGCGCAGCGCCCCCTCGACGGTCCTGGCGGTGGTCCAGATGGTGTGGCGCCGGCCGTCGAGGGTGAGGGCGACCGGCCTCCCGTACCGGACGATGATCTCGTCGCCGTTGGTCAGGGCCTCGCCGGGGGCGGGGGCGACGATGTCGTGGGCGCCGACGGACAGGCCCTCGTGGGCGAGGAGCTCGTCGACGTCGTCGGCGAAGGTGTGGAGGCTGCGCGGGACGCCGTCGACGGAGAGCCGGACCGCCTTGTCGTTGGCGACGAAGGCGCTGGTGCCGCCGGCGAGGAAGGCGACGACGAGGGCCTGCGGGACGAGCCGCCGCAGGCTGCCGGCGGCGGAGCCGGAGGCCTTGCGGCGGCGCGCGGCCCGGCGGGACGCGGCGCGGGAGCCGGCCTGGCCGGGGACGGCGGCGGGGACGGCCCCGGGGACTGGGGCGGAGGCGGCCCCGGGGACTCCGCCTCCCGGTCCGGGGGCGACGAGCGGCGCTGCTTGGGTCGGCTGCTCGTGGACGGGCAGGGTCGCCGTCCGTCGTCCGGCGCGGTGACTGCCCTGGGAAGTGCTCACGAGGCCGGGACACTAGCCCCGCCGACGGTCACTCTCACGGACTGTCCGGCTACGACACGTAACCGTTATGGATCAGTAATCGAAGGCGCGGGCCGTGTTCACGGCGATCGCCTCGGCGAGCTCGTTCTCGCCGATGCCGCGCACGGCCGCCATCGCCCGCACGGTGACCGGGATCAGGTAGGGGGCGTTGGGGCGGCCCCGGTAGGGCGCGGGGGTGAGGAAGGGCGCGTCGGTCTCGACGAGGACGAGTTCCAGGGGGGCGACGGCGAGCGCGTCCCGCAGCGGCTGGGCGTTCTTGAAGGTGACGTTGCCGGCGAAGGACATGTAGTAGCCCTTGGCGGCGCAGATCTCGGCCATGGCGGCGTCGCCGGAGTAGCAGTGGAAGACGGTCCGCTCCGGGGCGCCCTCCTCGTCCAGGACGCGCAGGACGTCGGCGTGGGCCTCGCGGTCGTGGATGACCAGTGCCTTGCCGTGGCGCTTGGCGATCTCGATGTGGGCGCGGAAGGAACGCTCCTGCGCGGCCATGCCCTCGGGGCCCGTACGGAAGTAGTCGAGGCCGGTCTCGCCGACCCCGAGCACGTACGGCAGGGCGGCGAGCCGGTCGATCTCGGCGAGCGCGTCGTCGAGGGCGGCGTCCCCGCCGCCCGGGCGCGCACCCTGCCGGGACCAGCCTCCCCCAGCCCCAGAGGGCTGGGAGGTGCCCCCAGGGTCCCCGAGCACGATCCGCGGGGCTTCGTTCGGATGCAGGGCGACGGCCGCGTGCACGTTCGCGTGGGCGGCGGCGGTCTCGGCGGCCCACTGGGAGCCCTTCACGTCACAGCCGACCTGGACGACCGTGGTCACCCCGACGGCGGCGGCCTTGACCAGGGCCTCCTCGACGGTCCCGGACTGCATGTCCAGGTGGGTGTGCGAGTCCGCGACCTCCACGAGCAGGGGTTCGGGCAGCGGCGGCGGGGCGTCCTTGGCACTCATGGCCCCGATCGTACGAGGGCCATGAGCACCGGCGCGCGGGGCTTACCCGCCGGCCTGCTTGTCGTGGTGACGGAAGGGATGCAGCAGGTCCGACAGTTGCCAGTGGTGCGGCACGGGCGGCGGCTCAGGAGTGTCCCCGGTGGGCTCGACGGGCCCCGCCGGGTCCTCGGTCAGCTCCTGCCCGATCGGCCCGGCCGGCGAGACGGGCTTGGTCGCCCTCGCCCCGTGCCGGTGCTTCTCCGTCGCGGCGATCAGGTCGAGCACCGACGACACCTGCCCCGCGCGCATGATCCTGACGACGTGACCGCTGCAGTTCATGCAGGTGGGACTGGACAGCGGGGACGGGACCCGCTCCCCGTCGGCCTTGTAGACGACGAATTCCTGGCCGGCGGCGTCGACGTGGTGCTCGATGTCGTACGCCTGCTCCCAGCCGTATCCACAGCGCATGCAGGCGAAGGCGTACGCCTCATGGGCGACGGATATGCCGGTGCCGGTGATCTCGCTCATGCCAGCTCCTCTCCACTGATCAGTGGACGCCTTTTCGGGCCGGAGCGCATCAGCAGAGGACGAACCATGGAAGGCTTTTGGCTCTTCCCTTGCCAAGCGCCCTGCGAAGAGTCCCGGCGCCGGGTTCGGCTTTGCCTTTCAGGTTAGTCCTTTGCGTTTGGCGGGACCTTTCCTGTCAGCCCTTTGCCGCGTTCTTTGCCGCCACGACCGCATCGAACACCTCGCGCTTGGGCAGCCCCGTCTCGGCCGCGACCGCGACGATCGCCTCCTTGCGCCGCTCCCCCGCCTCCTCGCGCACCTGCACCCTGCGCACCAGCTCCGCGGCGTCGAGCTCACCGGGTCCGGCCTCCGGGGCGCCCTCGACGACGACGGTGATCTCGCCCCGTACGCCCTCGGCTGCCCAGGCCGCGAGTTCGGTCAGCGGGCCGCGCTTGACCTCCTCGTACGTCTTGGTCAGTTCGCGGCAGACGGCGGCGCGGCGCTCGGCGCCGAAGACCTCCGCCATCGCGGCGAGCGTGTCGTCGAGCCGGTGCGGGGCCTCGAAGTACACGAGGGTGCGCCGCTCGTCGGCGACCTCACGCAACCGGCCGAGGCGCTCGCCCGCCTTGCGCGGCAGGAAACCCTCGAAGCAGAAGCGGTCCACGGGCAGCCCGGAGAGGGCGAGCGCGGTGAGCACGGCCGACGGGCCGGGGACGGCCGTGACCTTGATGTCCTGCTCGACGGCCGCGGCGACCAGGCGGTAGCCGGGGTCCGAGACGGACGGCATGCCCGCGTCGGTGACGAGCAGCACACGGGCGCCGCCCACCAGCGCCTCGACGAGCTCGGGCGTACGGGCGGACTCGTTGCCCTCGAAGTACGAGACGACCCGGCCCGTGGTGTGGATCCCGAGGGCCCGGGTCAGCCCGCGCAGCCTCCGGGTGTCCTCGGCGGCCACGATGTCCGCGTTCTGCAGTTCGGTGGCGAGTCGGGGCGGAGCGTCCGCGATGTCACCGATGGGGGTCCCTGCGAGTACCAGCGTTCCTGTCACACGGGACATCCTCCCAGCCCGGACAGGCGACGCGCACAGGCGCGTTCCCTACGATGGCGCGGTGACCAGTACCGCACCCGAGGCCCTGGAGGGCCAGCACCCCATGGCAGAGCCCGTGGCAGAGCCCTCTTCGTGGCAGCAGAGGCTGCGGCGCTTCGGCTACGCCCCCCGCGCCGAGAACCCCGCTCCCATCGGGCTGCGGGAGCGGCTCGACCCGCCGTACACCCGCCCCTCGAAGCACGTGTGGTCGCTCCTCCGCCTCGGCCCCGGCCCGGCCGAGCGGCTGTGGCGGCTGATGGCCTGGGGCGGTCCGCTCCTGGTCACGGCGGTCGCGGGCCTGCTGCGGTTCTGGAACCTCGGCAAGCCGCGCGCGGTGATATTCGACGAGACGTACTACGCCAAGGACTCGTGGGCCCTGATCAACCAGGGGTACGAGGGGGCCTGGCCGAAGGACATCGACAAGACGATCCTGGCGGACCCGGGCGCGGTGCTCATCCCGACCGACCCGGGGTACGTCGTCCATCCCCCGATGGGCAAATGGGTCATCGGCGTCGGCGAGAAGATCTTCGGATTCGAGCCCTTCGGCTGGCGCTTCATGGTGGCGCTGCTCGGCACCCTGTCGGTGCTGATGCTGTGCCGGATCGGCCGCCGGCTCTTCCGCTCGACGTTCCTGGGCTGTCTGGCGGGCCTGCTGCTCGCCGTCGACGGACTGCACTTCGTGATGAGCCGCACGGCGCTCCTCGACCAGGTGCTGATGTTCTTCGTCCTCGCCTCCTTCGGCTGCCTCGTCCTCGACCGCGACCGCACCCGGAAACGGCTCGCGGCGGCGCTCCCCGAGGACGAGGAGGGGGTGCTGCGGCCCGACGCGGAGCTCGCGGAGACCCTGCGCCTCGGGTGGCGGCCGTGGCGGATCACGGCCGGCGTGATGCTGGGCCTCGCGGCGGCGACGAAGTGGAACGGCCTGTACGTCATGGCGGCGTTCGGCCTGATGACGGTCCTGTGGGACGTGGGCGGCCGCCGCACGGCCGGCGCCGTCCGCCCGCACCTCGCGGTGCTCAAGAAGGACCTCCTCCCGGCGTTCGTGTCGGTGGTGCCGGTGGCGATCGCCACGTACCTGGCGACCTGGACCGGCTGGCTCGTCTCGGACAAGGGCTACTTCCGCGACTGGGCCGCCAAGCAGGACAAGCTCCCCGGGGGCGGGGACAGCTTCTGGGGCTGGCTGCCGGAGTGGCTGCGCAGCCTCTGGCACTACGAGTACGAGGTCTTCAACTTCCACGTGGGCCTGACCTCGCCGCACACCTACGAGTCGAACCCCTGGTCCTGGATCGTCCTGGGCCGCCCGGTCTCGTACTTCTACGAGTCCCCGGCCCCCGGCACCGCCGGCTGCCCGGCCACCGCCAAGGAGAAGTGCGCCCAGGAGGTCCTGGCCCTCGGCACCCCGCTCCTGTGGTGGGCGGCCTGCTTCGCCCTCCTGTACGTCCTGTGGCGCTGGGCCTTCCGCCGCGACTGGCGCGCGGGCGCGATCGCCTGCGGCATCGCGGCCGGCTGGGTCCCCTGGTTCCTCTACCAGGAGCGCACGATCTTCCTTTTCTACGCGGTCGTCTTCGTGCCTTTCCTGTGCCTGGCGGTGGCCATGATGCTGGGCGCGATCATCGGCCCACGGGGATCATCGGAAAGGCGCCGGACTTTCGGCGCGGTGGCGGCGGGCTGTCTGGTTCTCCTGATCGTCTGGAATTTCATCTACTTCTGGCCGATCTACACGGGCACGCCGATTCCGATAGACGAATGGCGGAACCGGATGTGGCTCGACACGTGGATCTAGCCGCGTAAGGACACGAAGAGACGAAGAGGGCGCGACCGGTGGTCGCGCCCTCTTCGTCGTCAGGCTCAGCCGCTGATGAATCTGCGTGGTGCGCCCCGGCGGTCCGCCGGTTCGGGCTCCGCGGGCGCGTAGGGGGCGGAGAACAGCGCGAGGACGCCCGGGTGGACGGCGCACAGCGGCATCCGGCCGTTCTCGGCGGCCGCTGCGCGGAGCCGCTCGTCGCCGGCGAGCCGGTCGCCGCTGACGTAGAGGAAGGCGTTCTGCGCGTACCAGGGCTCGATCGTCGGGTCGTCCCACAAGCGGGTGCGCAGGCAGTCGGCGAGCTCGTAGCCCCACTGCTCGAAACGCCCGCGCCAGTACGGCGGCCACTGTTCGTTGCGGTGATCCGTCCCGGTCTGACCGGGGATCGCGGCGGAGAAGAGGACGACGTCCGCCATGGCGCACAGGTCACCCACCAGGGAGTCGGCGCGGGCCGCGTCGAAGTGCTCCGCGGCCTCCAGGCACATCGCCAGGTCGAACCGCCGGTCGAGGCGCAGCGGGTAGGTGAGGTCCTGTTCCATGAAGCAGTCCGGGGGAATGCGCAGCGCGTCGGCGGACACCCAGGGGCCGTCGACGCCCAGGATCTCCTTCGCCCCCAGGTCCTGGGCGGTGGCGAGCCAGGAGCCGGTGCCGCAGCCGACGTCCACCACACTCGACGGCCTGACGAGGTCGAACACCAGCGGCAGCACGGACTCGGCGGAACGCCGCGAACCGTCCTGTTGGCCGGCGTAGAACCACGCGCCGTACGTACTCGTAGAGGCAACGCCCATCGGATATCTCCTAGCGGCCGACAGTCCCGGAAGATCGTGGAACACGAAGATTCCCAGGCATATCCGCTATTTCGGGCGAGCCGCGCGAGAAGGTCGGGCACGGCGATTCCGATGGAGCAACCGGTCGCGCCCGCTGCGTTGTGACGGATACGGCAGTAGTTGCTCGACACACCGAAGGGACGCTGCTTGACTGGACGGCCACCTGGGGAGGGGAGCGCAGTCATGCGCAGTGGAGCGAAGACCGCGATCGTCGGGGGCGTGTTCCTCGTCGTGGCGGGCGGTGTCGGATACGGAGGGCTCAACCTCTACAACGGGATCACGGGCGGCGACACGAACGTCGGAACCCGTTCCGACAACGCGCCGAAGACCGGGCCCGTCACCGGCGACGAGGTGACGACGACCGCGAAGGAGTTCCTCGCGGCCTGGGCCGCCGGCGAGCCGGAGAAGGCCGGGCAGCTGACGAACGACCCCGTCACCGCCGGACCCGCCGTGGCGGCCTACCGGGACGGCGCGAGCGTCTCGGAGGCCGAGATCACACCGGGGACGCCCGTCGGGGCGACGGTGCCGTTCACGGTGAAGGCCACGATCACGTACAAGGGCGTGTCGAAGCCCTGGACCTACGCCTCCGAGCTGACCGTCGTCCGGGGCCAGACCACCGGCCGGCCGCTGGTGAAGTGGGCGCCGTCCGTGCTCCACCCGAAGCTGCTCACCGCCGAGGCCACGGTGCGCACGGGCGTCGCGGAGACCGCCTCCGTGAAGGCCGTCGACCGGAACGGCAAGGAGCTGACGGCGGAGACGTACCCCTCGCTGAGACCGATCCTGGACGAGCTGCGCAAGCGGTACGGGGCGAAGGCCGGCGGCGAGACCGGCATCGAGACGTGGATCGACTCGGGCAGCGCGTCCGTCCCCGACTCGACCGTCCTCGTCCTGTCGAAGGGGAAGCCGGGCACGCTGAAGACCACCATCGACGCGGGCGTGCAGGCGGCGGCGGAGAAGGCGGTCAAGAAGTACGGAAAGAGCTCGGTGGCGGCGATAGAGCCGTCGACCGGTGCGATACGCGCGGTGGCCAACAACCCGGCCACCGACTACAACACCGCCTTCCAGGGCGCCCAGGCCCCCGGCTCGACGATGAAGATCGTCACGGCGGCGATGATGATGCAGAACGGCATCGCGACGCCCGGCAGCAAGGTCGAGTGTCCGCCTGACGTCGTCTCGCGGAGCACCACCTTCCAGAACCTCAAAAGGTTCAGCATCCCCAACGGCACCCTCGCCGAGTCATTCCGCCGCTCCTGCAACACCGCCTTCATCAAGGCGATCAGCACCCTCAGCGACAAGGGCATCGCGGACACCGCCCTCGGTGACACCGCCCGTGACTCCTTCGGCATCGGTCAGAGCTGGGCGGTGGGCGTCCCGGCGGCCGACGGCAGCGTCCCCGAGTCGGCCGGCAGCGAGACGCCCGCCTCCTACATCGGCCAGGGCAAGATCACGATGAGCGCCCTGAACGTCGCCTCGCTCTCCGCGACCGTGAAGAACGGCGGCTTCCTCCAGCCGTACCTGGTGGCGAGGGAGCTCGACGACCGGGAGTTCGCCCAGGCCGACCGCCTCTCCCCCGAGGTCGCCTCGGGGCTGAAGACGATGATGAAGGCGGCGGCGACCGCGTCCGACGGCACGGCGACGGCGGCGATGGCCGGGGTCCCCACCCCCAAGGGCGCGAAGACCGGCTCCGCCGAGGTCGACGGCCAGACCTCCAACAGCTGGTTCACCGGCTACTCCGGCGACCTCGCGGCCGCGGCGGTCGTCGAGGAGGGCGGCCACGGCGGCGACGCCGCGGGCCCGGTGGTCGCGCAGGTCCTGAAGGCCGGCTGACCGGTCGGCCCGGCTGACCGACCCCCGGAACCCGGTCGCGTGGCCCGTACAGCTACCGCTAGCGTGCGGGCCATGACCGCTGACGACACCTCCCTCGCGCACCCCCAGTTCGCCGCCGCACTCCAGGAGTTGGGCCTCGATGTCGAGGTCCGTCGCTTCCCGGACGAGACCCGCACCGCGCAGCAGGCCGCCGAGGCCATCGGCTGCGAGGTCGCCGAGATCGTGAAGTCGCTGATCTTCGCCGCCGACGGGGTGCCGGTCCTCGTCCTGATGGACGGCGCCTCGCGGGTGGACGTCGAGCTCGTACGGTGGGAACTGTGCGCCGGGAAGGTCACCCGGGCCGACGCGAAGGTGGTCCGGGAGACGACCGGGTACGCGATCGGGGGCGTCCCGCCCTTCGGGCACCGCACCCGGACCCGGGTCCTCGCCGACCGGGGCATCCTCGACCACGACGTGGTGTGGGCCGCGGCGGGCACCCCGCACACCGTCTTCGCGATGGACCCGAAGACGCTGGTCACCCACGCGGGCGCCACCCTGGTGGACGTGCGCGAGCCCACCGCGTGACCCCGCTCGTCACCCTCGCGGTGCTCGTCGCCGCCGTCACGCACGCGAGCTGGAACGCCATCGCCCACCACATCAAGGAGCAGTTGCTCTCCTTCACGCTGATCTCCGGCGGCGGGGCGCTGATCGGCCTGGTCACGGCGGTCTTCGTCCCGCTCCCGGCGGCAGGCGCCTGGCCGTACCTGATCGCCTCCGCGCTGCTCCACATCGGCTACTACGCCCTGCTCATGCGCTCGTTCACGCTGGGCGACTTCGGGCAGATGTACCCGATCGCCCGCGGTACGGCCCCGCTGGTCGTGACCGTCCTCGCGGCGGTCTTCCTCCACGAGGTCCCGGGCGGCTGGCAGTTGCTCGGGGTGGCGGTGGCGTGCGCGGGCCTGACGGGCCTGGCCCTGTGGGGCATCCGGGGCAAGGACACCCGCCCGCACTGGCCGGCGCTGCTCGCGGCGGGCGCGACGGGTCTGTCCATCGCGCTCTACACGGTCGTCGACGGCGTCGGCGTCCGCGCCTCCGCCACCCCGCTCGGCTACATCGCGTGGCTGATGATCCTCCAGGGCCTCGTGATCCCCGCGTACGCCCTGTGGCGGCGCCGCGCGGCCCTCCTCCCCCAGCTCCGCCCGTACGCGGCCCGCGGCCTCCTCGGCGCGGCGCTCTCGGTCTCGGCGTACGCGCTCGTCCTGTGGGCCCAGACGAAGGCCCCGCTGGCCCCGATCGCCGCGCTCCGCGAGTCCTCGATCATCGTGGGCGCGGCGATCGGCGCGCTCTTCTTCAAGGAACGCTTCGGCGGCCCGAGGATCGCGGCGGCGGGCCTGATGGTCATCGGCATCGGCTTGATGCTCCAGGCGGGGTGAAGCGGGCGGAAGCGGGCTGAACCGGCCCGCGCCATACGAACGGAGGGACTCACGGTGTTCATCACGGAAGAGGACGCTTTCGATCCTGAGGAGATGCTGGACCTCTACGGATCAGTCGGCTGGGAGGGCTACACCAGCGATGTCGGCCGGCTCTGCCGCGGCCTGGCGAACTCCCACCTCGTCATCACGGCACGGGACGGTTCCGGAACGCTCCTCGGACTGGCCCGGACCGTCTCCGACGACGAACACATCTGTTACGTGCAGGACGTCGTGGTCAACCCCGCACATCACCGGCAGGGCGTCGGCCGTGCCTTGGTCGAGCACCTCACGCGACGCTACTCGCACTGCCGGTTCTTCCTCCTGTCCACGGACCACGAGTCGTCACCGGAAGGCGAGCGCAACCACGCGTTCTACCGGAGCCTGGGCTTCCTGTCCTACGAGGAGAAGCACATGGCGGGCTTCGGACTCCCCAGGAACCGTCCCGACCTGCGCGCCACGGCGCCGTAGGCAGACCGCGCCGCCCCGGAGGCGGCCCACGATGCCTCCGGGGTGGCGGTGGCCAACCACGTCGCCAAGGCGGCCTGAACGACGTCAGGTGCCGTTGACAGCCGCCGCCTCCGGGCCGTCACAGGAGGCCCTGAAGAAGTCGGTACGGATGCGGCGGAAGCCGGTGTGTCCGGTCTCCTCGGCGTGAGCCAGGCACCAGACGGCGGGCCCGCGCCCGTCGTCCGCCGCGCCGGAACCGTCCAGACAGGTCGTGCACTCGGCCTCGGTGATCGGCCCGCTTCCGGAGCGGTCGGCCCGTAACGCCCAGAGCTTGGGCCGCCGGGCGCCCCGGTGGTACGACCCCGCCACCCGGCCTAACGCAATACCCTCACGGCGCATCCGACTCCCCCTTCACGGCAAGCTCAGCCCACACCAGCTTTCCCGTCCCGAGGCGGTCGCAGACACCCCACTTGGCGGAGAGGGTGTCGACGAGGGGAAGCCCCCACCCGCCGTCGCCGACACCGTCGGGCAGCGCCATCAACGGCCGCCGCTCGGAGGCGTCATGGACCTCGATACGCAGTCTGGCGCCGGGCACTTGAGCGAAGTGCGTCTCGACCTCGCGGCCGGGCACGCGGCCGTGCCGGACGGCGTTCGTCAGCAGCTCGGAGAGCACGAGCGAGGCGACGTCCTCGACGACTCCCCACTCCCACCGGGCGAGCACGCGCCGCAGCTCACGCCGGGCGAGCGGCACGCTGCGGGCGGCGGGCCGCCAGCGCAGCACCACGGTCTCGTCGGGCGCGGGCCCCATCAGGCCACCTCCACGCCGTGGATCCGCCGCGGCCCGACGTCGACCCCGTGCGTGGCCAACCACAGGGCCCGCCGGCGCTGTCGCTGGGACCGTGCGGTCTCGTGTGCATCCAGGTAGGGGCGTACGAGTCGGCTGTCCTCCCCTCGGAGGAGGGGAACGCGGGTGTGGCACCGGACAGTTGCGGTTCGGGTGGTGCACCCGCGCACCGGTGGGGGCGGAGCCCCACCCAGGCGCCGACGCCCCGACGGGGGCAGTAACAGCCGCAGGACCAGTCCGACAAGGCGGACGATAGGGTTACTCACGTTGACGCTCCTCTTAAGCGTTGACCACGCCCCCGGACCGGTCGCACGGTCGCGGGGGTCTCCCCTTACCCGGGGATTCCGGCATCGGCCGCCGGGCGGCTGTCGGCCGCCAGTCGGCGCACCACCAAGATCACGTATCGCGATGAAGCATGTGCGGTACGTCACGTCATCACGCTAGAGGTGACGCCGCCATCACCGCAAGTGGACCTCTCGCAAATTTGCGACCGCTCCAGCGGGGGTCCAGGCTGGCTCCGCTTTGCCCCAAAGCGGCACACTGGACGTCACGTTGAGAGGAGACGGCATGCCCGCAGGTGGGAAGCCGACGGTTCGCAGTCGGCGGCTCGGCTCCGCCCTCAAGCGCCTTCGGGAGGCAGCCGGCGTCGACCAGTCGGTCGCGGCCCAGGCCATCCTGAGGTCGGTGACCAAGGTCAGCCGGCTCGAGAGCGGACAAGTCTCCGCCTCCGCACTGGAGGTGAGGACGCTCCTCGACTGCTACGGGGTCCGGGACGGGGACGAGCGACGCAGGCTGGAGGAACTGGCGCGTGCGAGCAATCAACGCGGTTGGTGGTTCGACTACCAGGAGACCCTGCGCCCGGACTACGCGGATCACATCACGCTCGAGAGCGATTCGACCTACATCCGATCGTGGGAACCCTCGCTGATTCCGGGCCTGTTGCAGACCCCGGAGTACGCGGAATCGGTGATCTCCTCCGGCCCCAGCTTCATCCCGCAGGAGCGCATCGCCCAGCTGGTCGAGGTCCGCCAGGAGCGTCAGCGGCGGATCGAGGACGGCGGGGTCCACTTCACCGCCATCATCTGGGAGCCCGCCATAGCCGCGCTCCGCCACGATCCGGCCGTCCGCGACGGCCAGCTCCGCCGCCTGCTCGACGCCGGGCAGCGCCAGAACGTCACCGTGCAGATCCTGCCGGCTGCGGCGAGCAAAGCGGCGGGGATGTCGGGTGCGTTCGTCGCGTTCTCGTTCGGCATCGAACCCAACGTCGAGGCGGTGGCGGTGCGCACGGCCGCGAACACGACCGTCGTCGAAGCGCCCGAGGATCTCGCCGCCTACGTCAACGTATTCGATCTACTACGCTCGGCGGCGATGTCCGCAGAGGAGAGCGCGGAGCGCATCCGGCAGACCCTGGGCGGCGTCGTCCCGGATCAGATGGAAGAGGCAAAGTGACACCTGAGATCGTCAGCGCTTTCCGCAAGTCGTCCTTCTCGGATCAGCAGGGTGACTGCGTCGAGACGGCCGCCACCGCCGTGGACGGAACCGCCGTACGCGACAGCAAGGCCACGCCCACCGGACCGTGCGTCTTCTTCGAGGCGGAGGCCTGGGCGTCGTTCGTCGGGGCCGTGAAGGCCGAGCGGCTGTAGGTCGCGGTCGGCCCGTCCGTTTCCGGGATCTCCGCATCCGCCTGGGCCGACGCCCGACTCCGCTGAGACTTCCGGCAGATGGGCCGCGCGCGCCCCGGTCCGTCCCGCTCCGACGACTCGTCCCGTCAGTCCGACGGCCTGAGGACACGCGGCTCCGCGGCCGGCGAGGGAGTCGTCGGGGCCGTTGTGGGCGGTGCCGGGTCCGTGATGCCCGGGGGGCGCGCCGGCTGCACCGGGGCCGGGGCCAGGAGGCCGCCCGGCAGCAGGTACAGGACACAGACGGCCGCCACCGCCGCCGCTGCGGCCAGCGCGGCAAGGCCGGGGCCGTACAGGGCCCGGGCCGTCCGGGCGCGACCCTGCGGGGGGTTCTCGCGGCGGAGGTCCTGGTGGGTGACGAGGGCCGCTCGGGCCGTCAGGGCCGCTCTGAGGCGGGTCTCCGTCGTGGCGTGGCGGTCTTCGGCGGGCGGGTGAGGGGTCATCGGGACGCCTCCAGTCTCTTCTCCAGGGCGTCCAGGGCGCGGCTCGCCGTGGACTTCACCGTGCCCCGTGACAGACCGAGGGCTTCCGCGATCTGCGCCTCCGTCAGCTCCGACCAGTAGCGCAGGACCAGGACCTCGCGCTGGCGGCGCGTCAGCTGGGCCAGCGCGTCGAGGACGTGACGGTGCTCCTCCGCCAGGAGGAGGCCTTCGTCGACGGGCGCGCTCGCCGGCTGGTGGGGCGGGGTGTAGCCGCGGGCCGTACGGCGGCGGCGCAGGACGGAACGGGCCGCGTTGACCACGGCGGTGTGCAGGTACGCCCCCGGGTCCTGGAGGCCGTCCAGTGAGGTGCCGTACGACCGGCAGACCGCGGCGAACGCGTCCTGGACGACGTCCTCGGCCGTGTGCAGGTCGTCGACGAGGAACAGCGCCAGTCGGACCATGTCGAGCCGGCGGGCCCTGTACAGGTCGGTCAACGTCGGCGGTCGCTCGTCGTACGACGTGACCCGAGCGCGCGGACGGAGTTCCCGTACCACCGCCCGGCCCTCGGCCCCTGTCCCGGTCCCGGACACGCGGGCCAGCAGCCGGGACCACCAGGGCGGCGCCGCGGCCATCGCGTACTGCATGTCTCGCTCGATCCGTCGCGGGGTGGGTGGGCGGGAACGGGCCGGCCCCTTGGTGGGGCCGGCCCGCCCTGGTTCCTTGGTTACTCGCCCGGGGTGATCACGCGGGGCGCGGTCTCGGCGGGCACCGACTTCGTGGCGGGAACGCCCTTCTCGCCGGCGTCGGAGGCGGCCGTGCCCGGCTTCACCACGACCGGCTTCGACGCCGGCTGCGGGACCGACTCGGCGGGCGTGACGACCTTCGGCGCCGGCTTGGCTCCCGAGTCGGCGACGGCCTGCGCGGTGAAGGCACCGCCCAGGAGCAGCGCGGCACCGGCGACGGCGCCCAGGACGCGGCGGGGGTTGCGGTTCATGGGGTTCTCCAGGTGAGGAGGTGGGATGGGTTGGGACGTGCGGTGAAGGGCGCCTTCAACCCACCAGACGTGTGGCACCTCCCGAGGTTGCGTCCCCGGTCGAAGAAGTTCTCGGACCGGCCGGGGCGTTCTCCGACCGGGGCGTTCTCCGGCCGAGGCGTTCTCGGGCCCTCAGTCCGCCAGTACCTCCGCGAAGTGCGTGTTCACCGCCAGCAGGCCGCCGTCGACCCGTACCACCGTCCCCGTGATCCACGCCGCGTCCCGCGACGCGAGGAACGCGACGGCCGCGGCCACGTCCTCCGGCGTGCCGACGCGGCCCAGGGGGTAGACGCGGTCCGCCAGGGCCGCGAGTTCGGCCTCCCTGCCCGCCCAGGCCGTCGTCGCGATCGTCCCGGGGTTGATCTGGTTGACTCGGACGCCGCGCGGAGCCGCGTCGCCCGCCAGCGTGCGGGTCAGGGAGGCCAGGCCCGCCTTGGCCGCGCTGTAGGCGTGGCCCCCGAAGTCCACCTCCGCGTTGACCGAGCCGATGGTGACGATCGCCCCGCGCCCGCCCGCCGCCGCGAGGTGCGGCAGCGCGGCCCTGGAGCAGCGGACCGCGCCCATCAGCGTCACGTCGAGCTGGCCCGCAAAGCCCCCGTCCGGTTCGTCCTCGAAGCGGTCCCGGTCGGGGGCGACGGGGGCGAGGGCGTTGTTGACGAGGACGTCGAGGCCGCCGAAGGTCTCCACCGCGTACGCGACCGCCGCCTCCACCGCGTCCCGGTCGCCCACGTCGCAGCGCAGGGCCACCGCCCCGGGCAGCTCGGCGGCGGTCCTCGCCGCCTCGTCCTCGTCGATGTCCGTGACCAGCACCCGCGCGCCCTCCGCCGTGAGGCGCCGTGCCGTGGCCGCGCCGATGCCGCGCGCCGCTCCCGTGATCAGTACCGCGTACCCGTCGAAGCGCTGACTGAGATCCATGGGCGGCCCCTACCCATCGGGCCGCCCGCCCGCAACATTCCGTTCACGAACGTCGCGGCGGGAGCGCGGGGAAAGAGGAGTCATGACAATTCGGCCAGAGCCGAAACCCTTTGACATGCCCCAGCAGCGAATACCACGATCAACTCTGCAGTTGATCACTTGCACACAGGGGGAACAATGTCTTCGGCGTACGAATCCGGAGTTGAGGAAATATGCCGGTCGCTTTCCTCCCGAAGCTATGACCTCCGCTCCAGCGAGCAGGCCCGGCGACTTCTCCTCAAGCGATCCGAAACCGCGCTCGACGACCTGGAGGGCTTCCGCGAGAGCTGGGCCCGGATGCCGCTCGACAGTTCCATGGCGAACGGCGGGCGCCGTCGCCGCCGGCACGCCACGCTGAGCGCGCCCCGGTCGAGCGCCGACTACCGCGTCGAGGCCCACCAGCCGCACTACCAGGGGCTCGACTACAACAACCTCAACGGCGGCGCCGCCCGGCACTACGAGCCGTTCGAGGACGCGACCCTGCGCGGCGCCACGATGGACAGCCTGATCACGCTCGGCTGCGACATCTTCGGCCGCCTCGCCCCGTACTCCGCGTGGCACATCGAGGCCCACCAGCTCCGCGTCGAGGTCGACGGCGCGCAGGTCGGCCTGCCCGCGCCCGAGGCCGTCCACCGCGACGGCGTCGCCTTCGCCCTGGTGGCGATGATCGGCCGCTCCAACGCCACCGGCGGCGAGAGCACCGTCTTCGACCTGGACGGGCGGCCGGTGGAGAAGTTCGTCCTGACCGACCCCCTCGACCTGGCCCTCGTCAACGACGAGCGGGTCTACCACGGCGTCTCGTCGATCGGGCAGATCCATGCCGCCTTCCCGGCCTCGCGCGACGTGCTGGTCGTGACCTACCGTCACAAGCCCTGATGTACGGCGCGGGTGCGGGGAGGCGTCCGTCACGGCGGCCCTCCCGCAGCCGCGCCGCCGCGTGAACCAGTGAGAAGAAGACGGGAATACGGGACGGAAAATGGGTCAGCTCATCGCTGTGGCGGTCATCACCGTTCTGGCTGTCATCAGCCCCGGAGCGGACTTCGCGATGACCGTCCGCAACAGTTATCTGTACGGGCGCACCGCGGGGGTTCTGGCGGCCGTCGGAATTGCCCTGGGCGTTCTCGTCCACGTCACCTACACCATGCTCGGTGTCGGGCTTCTCGTGACACGGACCCCGATGCTTTTCACGGCGATGAAACTGATCGGCGCCGCCTATTTGGTGTACATCGGGTACAAGACCTTCGTCACCAAAGCCCAGGTGGACATCGACCTTTCGGGCGACGCCGGCCTGTCGAAGGCGGGCGCGCTGCGCACCGGGTTCCTGACGAACGCGCTCAACCCCAAGACGATGCTGTTCGTGCTGAGCACCTACACCCAGGTCGTCAGCGCCGACACCCCCGTCTTCCAGCAGGTCGGCTACGGCCTCTTCATGTCGTTCGCGCACCTGGTCTGGTTCGCGCTGGCCGCGCTCCTCTTCTCCCACCAGAACCTGCGCACCCGGCTGCTCCGGCGGCAGACCGTGCTCAACAAGGTGATCGGGACGATCCTCGTCGGGCTCGGGATGGTCCTCGCGCTGACCCCGTCCGCGGCCTGACCATGGGGGCGGCTCAGTGCGCCGTCGGCATTCCCCGCGCGCCGTCCATGTGCCGGAGTAACACCACGCCCGGGCGGTCCAGTTCGTACAGCACCCGTACGCCCTCCCGGCGCCGTCGCGCCACGCCCGCGGCCACCAGCGCCGTGAGGTGCTGGGAGACGGTGCTCGGGGCGAGGCCGAGGGCCGCCGCGAGGTCCGAGGTGGTCGTGGGCGCGGCGAGGCCCCGGACGACCCCGGCCCGGCTCCGGCCGATCAGGATCTCCAGCCGGTCGCCGCGCACGGGTATGTCGGCCGGCCGCTCGGGCGGTGTCTGCCCGACGAGGACGGCGGAGCCTTCGACCGGGTAGGACAGGGCGGCTGCCGAGCCGTCCGGGGACGCGGTGGAGAAGGGTGCTCCCCGGCCGAACAGCAGAGGTACGAGGACGAGCCGGGCGGCACCGGCGGACGTGAGCGCCTCCGACGCCGCCGCCCCGGCCGCTCCCGGCAGCTCGCCCAGGAGCGCCTCCGGGCCCTGCGTGGCCAGGGTGCGGGAGCGGAACAGCAGGTCCTCCTCCGTCGCCGCCCGCAGGGTCGCCGCGTACGGGGCCAGGGCGGCCCGCCAGTACTCCGGGAGGAAGGCGACGAGTTCGGCGATGTGCGCCGCCGGGTCCGCGTACAGCGGGCGGAGTTCGGCGGGCACGCCCTGCGGGAAGCTCTCCTCGAGCTCCGCGCGGGCTCGGGCAGGGCAGACCGCCCCGAGGGCCGCGAGCTCCTCGTCCAGGTTCGCCTCGTCCGAGGCGGGGACGGCGAGCAGGAACGACGGCAGGGTTCCGCCGCCGGCCCGGTACAGCTGGACGAGCCAGCCCGGGATGGTCACCTCGGACCGGCTCAGCGAACGGCGTGCGGCCTTGTCCCAGTTGGCGTACGGCCAGGGCACGAGGCCCCGGTGCGCCGAGAGCAGCCCGATGCTGCCGTAGATCTCCCAGAGCCTGCTGCTCGCGATCCGGATGGCGCCCGGCCCGATCCGGATGGCGCCCGGCCCGATCCGGCTCGTCTCCGGTCCGGTCGATCGCGGCGGAAACTCACTCACCTGCACCCCCGTGCCTACCCACCGGTATCAGTGGGCCCGCACACGTTACCGGCCGCCCGCCCGCGGGCCCGCCCGGCGGGCGCTCAGAATGTCAGGTCCGCCGCCCGCCGCACGGCCCTCACCAGGGCCTGGGCGCGCGGGTCGGCCGTGACCGTCTTGCGCATGCCGTTGGTGACGTACCCGAAGGCGATCCCGGACTCGGGGTCGGCGAAGCCGAGGGAGCCGCCGCGGCCGGGGTGGCCGAAGGAGGACGGGCCGAGGAGCGGGGAGGCCGGTCCGTGCAGCATGTGGCCGAGGCCGAAGCGGGTGCCGACGAGCAGCACCTGGTCCGCTCCCGCCGACTCCTCCGTACGGGCCAGGGTGAGCGTCGCCGGGGCGAAGAGGCGCTCGGCGCCGTCGACGGGGCCGAGGGTCGCCGCGTAGAAGCGGGCGAGCGCGCGGGCGGTGGCGACGCCCGCCGAGCCGGGCAGTTCGGCGGCCCGGTAGACGGGGTCGTTCTCGTCGGGCTTGGGTTCGATGACCCCGAAGGCGCGCCGGGTGAGGGAGTCCGGGTCCTTGTACGCCTCGCTGACGGAGCGCTTGGGGCGGAGCTTGAGGGCGCCGCCGCCGGGCGGGTCGATCTCCTCGACGGGGCCGAGTCGGCCGACCCGGTGGGTTTCCGCCTCGGGGAGCCCGATCCACAGGTCGAGGCCGAGGGGGTCGCTGATCTCCTCGGCGACCCAGCGGCCGATGGTGCGGCCGGTGACGCGGTGGACCAGGCCGGAGAGCAGCCAGCTGAAGGTGTGGGCGTGGTAGCCGTGGGCGGTGCCGGGCTCCCAGACGGGGGCCTGGGCGGCTATCGCGCGGGTCGCCGTCGGAAGGTCGATCGCTTCGGCGAGGGTGAGCGGGCGGTCCAGGACGGGGACGCCGGCCCGGTGCGCGAGGAGCTGCCGTACGGTCACCCGGTCCTTGCCGGCCGCCTTGAACTCGGGCCAGTACGTGGCGACGGGGGCGTCCAGGTCGAGCAGGCCTCGCTGGTGCAGGAGCAGGGGTACGGCGGCGGCGACGCCCTTCGTGGCCGAGCGGACGACCTGGGCGGTGTCCGCCAGCCACGGATCCGTACCGTCCACGTCACGCGTCCCCGCCCACAGGTCGACGACCCTCTCGCCGTCGTGGTGGACGGCGACGGCCGCCCCGCGCTCGCCGCGCTGCTCGAAGTTGTTCAGGAACGCGTCCCTGACCGGCTCCCAGCCCGCCGCCACCGTGCCCTGGACGTCCACGTCCCCACTCCCTCACTCGTTGCTCCGACCCTCCATGGTGCAACGCGGCACGCGAAGGACGGATTCCGGGGCGGTCAGGCCACGGAGCTCGGGACGAAGCCGAACGGCAGCTCCAGGCGGTGCCGGGCCATCAGCTCCGTGTCCGCGAGGATGTCGCCCGTCCTTCCGTCGGCGGCGATGACGCCCTCGCTGAGGATCACCGCGCGCGGACAGAGCTCCAGGGCGTACGGCAGGTCGTGGGTGACCATCAGGACGGTGACGTCGAGGGAGCGGAGGATGTCGGCGAGCTCGCGGCGCGAGGCCGGGTCCAGGTTGGAGGACGGCTCGTCGAGGACGAGGATCTCCGGCTCCATGGCGAGGACGGTGGCCACGGCGACCCGGCGGCGCTGCCCGAAGGAGAGGTGGTGCGGCGGCCGGTCCGCGTACTCGGCCATGCCGACCCGTTCGAGGGCCTTCCGCACGACGGCCTCCAGGTCGGCGCCCCGGAGTCCGGCCGCGGCCGGGCCGAAGGCCACGTCCTCGCGGACGGTCGGCATGAACAGCTGGTCGTCGGGGTCCTGGAAGACGATGCCGACCTTGCGCCTGATCTCGGCGAGGTGCTTCCTGCCGACCGGGAGCCCGGCGACCGTGACCGTGCCCGCGCCGCCGGTGTGGATGCCGTTGAGGTGGAGGACGAGCGTGGTCTTGCCGGCGCCGTTGGGGCCGAGGAGGGCGACCCGCTCGCCGCGTCCGACGGTCAGGTCCACCCCGAAGAGGGCCTGGTGGCCGTCGGGGTAGGCGTACGCGAGGCCACGGACCTCAAGCGAGGGGGGAGTCGTCACAGGGTCCATCCCAGGAGGCAGATCAGGAGTGCGGTGAGCGGGAGCGCGGCGGCGTACGCCCATTGGGCGCGGGTGGCGGTCGCCTCGTCGATGACCGGCATGGTGCCCGTGTAGCCACGGCTGACCATGGCGAGGTGGACGCGTTCCCCGCGCTCGTACGAGCGGATGAAGAGCGCGCCGGCGGACTTGGCGAGGACGCCCCAGTGGCGGACGCCCCGCGCCTCGAAGCCGCGCGAGCGGCGGGCGACGGACATGCGGCGCATCTCGTCGGTGATGACGTCGCCGTACCGGATCATGAACGAGGCGATCTGGACGAGGAGCGGGGGCAGCCTCAGCCGCTGGAGGCCGAGGAGCAGGGCGCGCAGCTCGGTGGTGGAGGCGAGGAGTACGGAGGCGGCGACGCCGAGGGTGCCCTTGGCGAGGACGTTCCAGGCGCCCCACAGGCCGGGGACGCTCAGCGACACCCCGAGGACGGTCGTCTGCTCGCCGGGCACCACGAAGGGCATGAGCAGCGCGAACGCGACGAACGGCACCTCGATGAGCAGCCGCTTCAGCAGGAAGCCGGCCGGGACGTGGGCCTTCGCCGCCACGACCGCGAGGAGCAGGGCGTAGAGGGCGAAGGCCCAGACGGCCTCGCGGGGCGTCGAGACGACGACCACGACGAAGCCGAGGACGGCGGCGAGCTTGGTGTGCGGGGGCAGCGCGTGCACCGGCGAGTGCGCGTGCCGGTAGAGCTTGTGGGCTCCCCCGTGGCCTCCGGCACGGGAGGTACCCCCACCTGCTCCCATGTCAGGCCGCCGCGGCTTCCTGGTGCGCGGCGGCTTCCTCGTTCGTACGCCGGCGGCGCACGACCCAGAAGGCGCCCGTGCCGACGGCGAGGGTCGCGCCCACGCCGATGACGCCGGCCAGGCCGCCGGAGAGGCGGGCGTCGTCGACGTCCTTGACGCCGTAGTCGGCGAGCGGCGAGCCGGCGGCCGCGTGCTCCTCGACCTTGGCGTCGATGCCCTGGTCGGCGGCGACCCTCTCCAGGCCGTCGGGGCTGGCGGAGGCGTAGAAGGAGACGAAGCCGGCGAGGACGAGGGCGGTGACGACCCCGCCGATCCAGAGCTTCCTCGGGGAGCCGGCGGGCGCGGGCGCGGGGGCCTCGGCGTCGACCAGCTCGCCGTCGACGCGGAGCTTGAGCGGGGTGGTCAGGCCGCGGGCGCCGTACACGAGGTCGGGGCGGACGGCGACGACCGCGCCGACGGTCAGCATGGTGATGACGGCCTCGCCGACGCCGATGAGGACGTGCACGCCGACCATGGCCGTGAGGACCTTGGAGAGCGGTACGTCGGTGGTGCCGCCGACCGCGTAGACGAGGGTGAAGGCGGCGGCCGCGGCCGGTACGGAGACGAGCGCGGCGACGAAGGAGGCCACGGTCACCGAGCGGCGGGTGCGCGGCAGCACGAGGACGAGGCCGCGGAAGAGCGCGTACGCGACGACGACCGTGACGACGCCCATGACGGTGATGTTCACGCCGAGGGCGGTGAGGCCTCCGTCGGCGAAGAGGATGCCCTGCATCAGCAGGACGACGGCGATGCAGAGGACGCCGGTCCAGGGGCCGACGAGTATCGCGGCGAGCGCGCCGCCGAGCAGGTGTCCGCTGGTCCCGGCGGCGACCGGGAAGTTCAGCATCTGCACGGCGAAGATGAAGGCCGCGACGAGGCCGGCGAGCGGAGCCGTCCGCTCTCCCCCGTGGCCATCGGCACGGGAGGAGCCCCCGAGCTCACGGCGGGCCCCGCGCAGGCTGACCGCGACGGCGCCGGCGGCGACGACACCGGCCACGGCCGATACGGGGGCGTTGATGAATCCGTCAGGTACATGCACGTCCCGAATCATGAGCCTTCTTGCGAACTACTTGCAAGAGCGCATGGGTCACAGGTCACAGCACGGATGGCGCATGACCCGCACACAACGCGGGAAGGAGTGACACATTGACCGATAAGAGGACAAAACGTTAAGGAGCCTCGATGGCCGCTGTAGACGAACGCGTAGTCGACGACCACGCCAAGGGGCGGATCATCAGCGACGCCCCGCTGTCCCGGCCCGTCCCGGTGGGCCTCCGCTACGACCCCGAGTTCTCCCCCGCGACCGTCCGCTTCGTCTTCCCCGGCGACGTCGAGTGGTCCTTCCCCCGCACGCTCCTCGAAACAGGCCTGCGCACCCCGACCCGCCGCGGCGACATCGAGGTCTGGCCCTGCGGCCGGGTCCAGACGGTCGTCGAGTTCCACCGTGCCGACGGGGTCGCGGTCGTCCAGTTCGACACCGTCGCCCTGGTCCGCTTCCTCCGGCACACGTACGACGCGGGTACGCCGACGCCGCCGGCGCGTCGGTGACGACACGCCGGCGGCGTACGGAGGGCGAGCCCGCGATCAGGCCTTGACGAGGTCCGGCTTCGCCGCCGCGTCCTCACCCGTGGACCCGGCGAGGCTCTCGCCCTCCACGTCCACGTTCGGCAGGACCCGGTCCAGCCACTTCGGCAGCCACCAGGCCTTGTGGCCGAGGAGCGCGAGCACGGCCGGGACGATCGCCATCCGGACCACGAAGGCGTCGAAGAGGACCGCGACGGCCAGACCGAAGCCGATCATCTTGATCATCTGGTCCGTCATGCCGATGAAGCCGGAGAAGACCGCGATCATGATGACCGCCGCGGCGACGACCACCCGGGCGCTGTGCCGGAAGCCGGTCACGATCGCCTCGCCGGGCCGCTCCCCGTGCACGTACGCCTCGCGCATCCGGGTCACGAGGAAGACCTCGTAGTCCATCGCGAGACCGAAGACGACACCCACCATGAAGATCGGCATCATCGACATGATCGGGCCGGTCTGCTCGACCCCGAAGAGGCTGCCGAGCCAGCCCCACTGGAAGACCGCGACGACCGCGCCGAGGGCCGCGACCACCGAGAGCAGGAAGCCGAGGGCCGCCTTGAGCGGCACCAGGATCGACCGGAAGACCACCGTCAGGAGCAGGAAGGCGAGGCCGACGACGAGTGCCAGGTAGGGCACGAGCGCGTCGTTCATCTTCTGCGAGAAGTCGATGTTCATCGCGGTGGCGCCGGTGACGAGGACCTCGTCGCCGGTGGCGTCCCGGATGTCGTGGACCAGCTCCTCGGTGGCGACGGAGGACGGACGGTCCTTCGGGACCACCGTGATCATCGCGGCGTCCTTGGCCTTGTTCTGGGTCGCCGGGGTGACCGCCGCCCAGCCGTCGAGGCCCTTGATCGCCGAGACCGTCTTGTCCGCGGTGGCCTTGTCGCCGTCGACGACGACGAGCAGCGGGCCGTTGAAGCCGGGGCCGAAGCCGTCCGACAGCGTGTCGTACGCCCGGCGCTCGGTGGTGGAGGTCGGCTTGACGCCGTCGTCCGGCAGGCCCATCTCCAGGGAGGCGGCGGGCACGGCGATCGCGCCGAGGCCGATGACGCCGACGAGCAGCACCATCAGGGGGCGGCGGATGACGAACCGGGCCCAGCGGGTGCCGCCGTTCGGCTTGTCGTCGACCTTCGCGGTGCCCTTGCGGACCTTGCGGCCGACGACCTTGTCACCCGCGAAGCCCAGCAGCGCCGGGATGAGGGTGAGGGCGATCAGTACGGCGATGACGACCGTGCCGGCGGCGGCGAAGCCCATCTTCGTCAGCATCGGGATGTTGACGACGGCCAGGCCGACCAGGGCGATGACGACGGTGAGTCCGGCGAAGACGACCGCCGAGCCCGCCGTGCCGACCGCGCGGCCCGCGGCCTCCTCCTTCTCGCGCCCGTCGGCGAGCTCCGCGCGGTAGCGGGAGACGATGAAGAGGGCGTAGTCGATGCCGACCGCGAGGCCGATCATCATCGCGAGGGTGGAGGTGGTGGAGCCCAGGTCGAGGACGTTCGCGAGGGCGGCGATCGAGGAGACGCCGATGCCGACGCCGATGATCGCGGTGAGCAGCGGGAGCCCCGCCGCGACGAGCGAGCCGAAGGTGATGACGAGCACGATGCCGGCGATGATCACGCCGACGATCTCGCCCGCGCCGGTCGCCGGCATGGTCTGGAGGGCGTCACCGCCGACCTCGACGGTCAGCCCCTTGCCCTGCGCGTTCTCACCGGCCTGGGTGAGCGCCTCGCGGGTCTCGTCGGTCAGCTCCATCGCGTTGACCTTGTAGGCGACGGAGACGTAGGCCGTGGAGCCGTCCTGCGAGACGGCGTGCGCGGTGTACGGGTCGGCGACCGAGACGATCTGGTCCGAGCCGGACTCCAGCGCGGCGACGGTCTCCTCGACGACGGCCTTGTGGGCCGTGTCGGTCACCTTCTGGCCCTCGGGGGCCTTGAAGACGACACGGGCGGTGGCCCCGTCGGCGCCGGCGCCGGGGAAGCGCTCTTCGAGCAGGTCGAAGGCGCGCTGGGCCTCGGTGCCCGGGATCGAGAAGGAACCGGAGGTGGGGGCGGGCGCGGTGGCGGCGCCGATACCGGCGACCGCCAGGAGCGCCACCCAGAGGAGGGCGACGAGCCGTCGGCGCCGGAAGGCGGAACGGCCCAGCTTGTAGAGGAACGTGGCCACGGGGGCGTACTCCCATTGTGGGGCGGGACAGGACATGGGGAGCCGGCCCGACGGCGTGAGCGGTTCGACGTCAGGTGGTGCGGGTACTGCTGTGCGGGTACTGCCGTGCGGGTACTGCCCTGCGGGTTCTCCGGGCAGATGGTGGGTCAGACGCCGAGTGAGGGGAGCACGACGGCGTCGACGTAGGCACTGAGGAAGGCGCGGTCGACCGGCTGATCCTCGATCAGCGGCCGGGCGACGAACGCACCGATCAGCATGTGGGGAACGAGCTTCAGCGCCGGGTTGTCGGCGTCGACCTCTCCCCTGCGGACCGCTCGGCGCAGCAGTTCGTCGAGGCCGTTCATCTCGGGTTCGATGAGCAGCTCGCGCAGCGCCCGGTGCAGTTCGGGGTGGGTGTGGACGGCATGGGCCAGGCCCCGCATCAGCGCGGAGTCCTTCTCCATCTGACAGTCGTCGGTGCGCTCCATGAGCGCGTGGAAGTCGCCGCGCAGCGAGCCGGTGTCGATCTCGGTGAGATCGGCGGGCTTGTTGGCGCGCAGCGCCCGTGCGACCAGCTCGGGCTTGCTCCCCCACTGGCGGTAGAGGGTGGCCTTGCTGGAGTGGGTGCGGGCGGCGACGGCGTCCATGGTGAGGGCGTCGTAGCCGACCTCGCGAAGGAGGTCGAGCACGGCTGCGTACAGCTCGGACTCCCGCTCGGGAGTGAGTCTGCTGCGAGCCATGAGCGGCTCCTCCGATCCGACGGTGCGAACGAAACGGTTTCGTACAGTACGAAGGTACCCGCGGCCCCAGCGAAACGAAACCGTTTCGTACGTGTCCTGGGCCACAGTCCGGCTCCGGTCCGGTGCGCCGGACCGGCCCACCGGACCGGTACACACGTACGAGTTGCCGCACCCTCTCCGCGCGGAAAGCATGTACAGGTGAGTGACGACGTCGCGTATCTCCGGTTTCCGCACATCCACGACGACCTGCTGTGCTTCGCGGCCGAGGACGATCTCTGGATCGCCCCCCTCGTGCCCGAGGGCCACCGCCCCGGCCGGGCCTGGCGGCTGACCGTCGACCGCACCCGGGTCGGCCACCCGCGCTTCTCGCCGGACGGCCGCCACATCGCGTACACGAACTGGCGCAGCCTCGATCCGGAGATCCACCTCGTCCCCATCGAGGGCGGCTCCGCCCGGCGCCTCACCTACTGGGGCTCCACCGACACCCGGGTCTGCGGCTGGACACCCCCCGACCCCGACCGGGACGGCCACTCCGACATCCTCGCCGTCTCCTCGCACGGACAGCCCTTCTCGTACTACTCCTGGGCCTACACCGTCCCCACCGACGGCTCCCCCGGCCGCCGCCTCCCCTGGGGCCCGGTCTCCGACATCGCCGTCACCACGGCCTCGGCCACCACCCGTCACGGCGAGCAGCCCGCCCACCACCACCGCACGCTCCTCCTCACCGGGAAGCCGCCGCACGAGCCGGCCGCCTGGAAGCGGTACCTCGGCGGCGCCACCGGACGGCTCTGGCTGCACGGGGAACGACTGCTGCCCGACATCGGCGGCCACCTGGACTGCCCCATGGCCGTCGACGGCCGGATCGCCTTCCTCTCCGACCACGAGGGCGTCGGCAACCTCTACTCCTGCCTGCCCGACGGCACCGACCTGCGCCGCCACACCGACCACGACGCCTTCTACGCCCGGCACGCGTCGAGCGACGGCCACCGGGTCGTCTACCAGTGCGCGGGCGAGCTGTGGATCGTCGACGCGCTCACCGCCGACTCCCGCCCCCGGAAGCTGGAGGTCCGGCTCGGCGGACAGCGCGTCGGCCGCCGCGCCTACCAGGTGCCCGCCGCCCACCACGTCGACGCGGTCTCCGTCGACGAGACCGGCCGGGCCAGCGCCGTCTCCGTACGCGGCAGCCTGTACTGGCTCACGCACCGCGACGGCCCGGCCCGGACGATCATCGACTCGCCCGGCGTCCGCGTCCGGCTGCCCGAGATGCTCGGCAGCGGCGGCCAGGTCGCGTACGTCACCGACGCCGAGGGCGAGGACGCCGTCGAGGTCGCCTACCTGCCGCGTGCCAGCGGCGACCGGCCGCCGCGCCGGCTCGCCTCGGGCGGCCTCGGCCGGGTCGAGGAGCTGATCGCCGACCCGGACGGCAAGCGGCTCGCCATCGCCTCCCACGACGGACGCCTCCTCCTCCTGGACGCCACCGAGGACTCTGGGGGTACCTCCCAGGCCGAAGGCTCTGGGGGAGGCGAGGTCACCGAGCTGATCCGGTCCGTCAACGGGCCCGTCACCGACCTCGCCTTCTCCCCCGACGGCGACTGGCTCACCTGGTCCCACCCCGGCATCGGCCGCTCCCTGCGCTCCATCAAGCTGGCCCGCATCTCCGGCCCCGGCGCCCGGACCGTCGTCGACGTCACCAACGGCCGCTTCGCGGACGAGAACCCCGTCTTCACCCGCGACGGCCGCTACCTCGCCTTCCTCTCCTGGCGCGGCTTCGACCCGGTGTACGACGTCCACACCGGCGACCTGTCGTTCCCGCTCGGCTGCCGCCCCTACCTCGTACCGCTCTCCTCCGCGACCCCCTCCCCCTTCGCGCTGCTGCCCGACGGGCGCCCGGCGGCCGGCGGGCTCGACCCCGCCGACGACGAGACGGACACCGGCGACGGCACGGTCACCGTCGAGATCGAGGGACTTCCCGACCGGGTCACCCCCATCCCCGTCGCCGCCTCCAAGTACTCCGCGCTGCACCCCGTCAGCGGCGGCGGCCTCGTCTGGCTGCGCTGGCCCATCTCGGGCGCGCTCGGCGAGACCTTCGCCAACCCGGCCGACACCTCGGGCCGCCCCTCGCTCGAACACTTCACCATCACCAAGGCCCGCAAGACCGAACTCGCCAAGGACCTCGACTGGTTCGCGGTCAGCGGCGACGGCACCCGGCTCGTCGTCGCCGAAGAGGGCGAGCTGCGGGCCGTGCCCGCCACCGAGTCCGGCGACGGCGACTCCACCGTCTACCTGGACCTGCGGCGCATCCTCCACGAGGTCGACCCCGGCGCCGAGTGGCGCCAGGCCTTCGACGAGGCCGGCCGGATCGTCCGCGCCTACTTCTGGGAACCCGGCATGGGCGGCGTCGACTGGACGGCGGTCCTCGACCAGTACCGGCCGCTCGTCGAACGGGTCGCCTCCCCCGACGAGTTCGCCGACCTGCTCCGCGAGGTCGTCGGCGAGCTGGGCACCTCCCACGCGTACGTCACCCCCGCCCGCCGCAACGAGGGCCCGCCGCACTACCAGCGGCCCATGGGCCTCCTCGGCGCCAACCTCGTGCCCCGGGAGGCCGGCTGGACGGTGAAGCGGATCCTGCCCGGCGAGTCCTCCGACTCCAAGGCCCGCTCGCCGCTCGCCGGCACCGGCATCCGCGAGGGCGCCGTCCTCACCCACGTCGACGGCCGGCCCGTCGACCCGGTCACCGGCCCGTACCCCCTGCTCTCCGGCACCGGCGGCACCACCGTCGAGCTCACCTTCACCCCCGCCGAGGGCGAGGGCCGCTCCCGCCGCGTCGCCGTCGTCCCGCTCGTCGACGAACGGCCGCTGCGCTACCAGGACTGGGTCGCCAAACGCCGGGCCGTGGTCCGGGACCTCAGCGGCGGCCGCTGCGGCTACCTGCACATCCCCGACATGGGCGGCTCCGGCTGGGCCCAGTTCAACCGCGACCTGCGCATGGAGGTCTCCCGGCCGGCCCTCATCGTCGACGTC
This sequence comes from Streptomyces sp. NBC_00094, assembly GCF_026343125.1. Taxonomy (NCBI): domain Bacteria; kingdom Bacillati; phylum Actinomycetota; class Actinomycetes; order Kitasatosporales; family Streptomycetaceae; genus Streptomyces; species Streptomyces sp. NBC_00094. The sequence continues at coordinate 3,392,129 of NZ_JAPEMB010000001.1, forward strand.
CGCGGCAACGCCGGCGGCAACATCAGCGAGCTCGTCATAGAGAAACTCACCCGCAAGATCCTCGGCTGGGACCTCACCAGGAACGCCCAGCCCGTCTCGTACGCCTCCAACGCCCCGCGCGGCCCCGTCGTCGCCCTCGCCGACGAGGCCACCTCCTCCGACGGCGACATGATCACCGCCGCCTTCAAGCTCCTCGGCCTCGGGCCCGTCGTCGGCCAGCGCACCTGGGGCGGAGTCGTCGGCATGACCGGCCGCCACCGGCTCGGCGACGGCACCCAGATCACCGTCCCGATGAACGCGGCCTGGTTCCCCGAGTACGGCTGGTCCCTGGAGAACCACGGCGTCGAACCCGACCTCGCGGTCCTCCGCACCCCGCTCGACTGGGCCGAGGGCAGGCACGCCCAGCTGGACGACGCCGTGGACGTCGCCCTCTCGCTCCTCGGCAAGACCCCGCCGGCGAGCCCCCCGGGCTACGAGGCCGTACCGGACCGCTCCCGCCCGAAACTGCCGCCGAGGTCGGAGCCGTAGGGAGGAGCCCGCGACCCCGGCCATGACCGCCGGGCAGGCCCTACGCGTACGGGGCGCCCAGGTCCAGTTCGTACGAGGCGCCGGGCTTCCCGTCCAGCGTCACGCTCCCGACCGCGCCGAAACCGACCCGCCCGAGCACGGCCCTCGACCCCTCGTTGTCGAGGGTCGTCGCGGCGGTCAGCCTGGTCAGCCCGTACTCCTCCCGCGCCAGCCGGCACAGCTCGCGCACCGCGGCCGTCGCCACGCCCCGCCCGGTCGCCTTCTCCGCCACCCGGTAGCCGAGCTCGGCGCCCCCGTCGACGGCGTCGACGAGGTTGAACCGGCCGAGGACCTCCCCGCCCTCCCCCACCAGGACGTGGAAATGGATCGCACCGGTCTCCTGCTCGTCGAGCAGCGCCCGGTGCCGGGCCTCGAACTCCTCGAAGAACGCGTCGCCCCTGTCGGGTACGGACGCGGCGAAATAGGCCCTGTTCTCCCGCTCGAACACGAGCAGGGCGGGCGCGTGGTCGGGGCGCAGTCGCTGCAGTACGGACATGAAGGCAAGGTATGCCTTCGCTCCGCGGGGCGGCGCCCGAATATCCTGCGGCTTGGGGCCGGTCACGGCGGAATCCCGCCGGGCGGAGCACGCCGTCCGTGATGCAGAAGATGCAGAACAGGAACACGCATGCCCGATCGACCACCGACCGGCCAGACCCTCATCCAGTCGGTCCAGCGCGCCGTCCATCTGCTGCGCGCCCTGAACCACCGGGGCGGCAGCGCCAGCGCCAAACAGCTCGCGCGCGACGCCGACCTGCCGCTGCCCACCGCGTACCACCTGCTGCGCACGCTCTGCCACGAGGGACTGGTCCGCAAGGACCGCCACGGGTACGCGCTCGCGGACCCGGGCGGCCTCGCCGTGCCGCAGCCCTCCGCCCCGGACAGCCTCCCCACCCAGGAGTGGACGGACCAGCTCAGTCTGGAACTGAACGCCGCCGTCTACTTCGTCGTCTACCGCGAGGGGGAGATCCGGGTCACAGCCGCCTCCCGGAACCCCGCCTGTCCCCCCGTCACCGAATGGGCGGACTTCCGGCTCACCGGCCACGCGCACGCCGCCGGCCAGGCGCTCCTCTCCCAGCTCTCCGACGAGGAGCGCGCCGACCACCTCGCCCGGCACCCCGCGACCCCGCTCACCCGCCACACCGTGGCCGGCCGCACCGCCGTCGAACGCCGGCTCGCCTCCCGGCAACGCGGCGCGCCCCACCTCGAGTACGAGGAGTACACCCTCGGCACCGTCTGCGCCGCCGTCCCCATCACGGTCGGCTCCTCGGCCGCCACCCTGGCGATATCCCTGCCGTCCGCCCGGGCGGCCGAACTCCAGCCCCTCACCCGCAGCCTCCAGGCCCGCGCCGAGAGCGTCCTCCTCGACCGGACCTTCTCGGTGACCCCCTGGGCGCCCCGACCGGCCCGCCCGCCCCGGACGCGCGAAGGCGCACCCGGCGTCCCGGGTGCGCCTTCCTCGACGACGGAGCGTCCGAAGGACGGACGTCAGGCGTCGTAGTCCTGGTCGAAACGGTCCTGGGCCTCCTGCTGGGCCCGGCGCGTCTCCTCGTCGGAGCGGTCGCGGCCCTGGGAAGCGCGCTCGGACGCCTCGTCCTTCGCCTTGCCCCTGGCCTGCCTGGCCTGCTCCTTGAGCTGCTCCGCCTTGTCCTTGAACTGGTCTTGCATGCCCATGAAAGTCACTCCTAGAAGGGTGTGAGGGGGACGGGGCGTCGCGCCCCTTGGGCCTCGATCAGCCTTGCACGGGCGCACATCCCGCGCATGTCGATCAGACACACCCCGTCACCACCCCACGGAACCCTCCCGCACCGCCGGGCCGCACACCCGTCCCGGCCGGGCTGCACACCGCGTCACCGCGGGACCGCACGCCCCTCACTGCCGGGCCGCACACCCGTCCCGGCCAGGCCGCACACCGCGTCACCGCGGGGCCGCACGCCCCTCACCGCCGGGCCGCGCCCCCGTCACCGCCGGGCCGCGCCCCACGTCACCGCCGGGCCGCACCCCCCGTGCGCGCCTGCTCATCGGCCGCCCCGCCCGCGCCCACCAGTCCCTTGGAGACCGAGCCGAGGCGCGGCTCGAAGCGCCGCATCTCGCGCTGACCGACCGTCGCGATCATCCCGGGCAGATAGCCCCGGACCGACTGCATCCCGCGCAGCCACCACTGCGCGTACACATGGGACGAGCGCCGCTCGATGCCCGCGACGATCCGGTCGACGGCCGGGCCGAGGGGGTACGTCCGGTTCGCCGGCCACGGCAGCCGCGAGCGGAGCTCCCGCATCACGTCGTCCTGGTCGGCGCCCCGCACCATGTCGGTGTCGGTCCAGGACAGATAGCCGACGCCGACCTTCACGCCCTTGTAGGCGACCTCGGCGCGCAGGCTGTGCGCGAAGGCCTCGACGCCCGACTTGGAGGCGCAGTACGCCGTCATCATCGGGGCCGGGGTGAGCGCCGCGAGCGAGGCGATCTGGAGGAAGTACCCCCGGGACTCCATGAGGACGGGCAGGAACGCGCGGCCGGTCACGGCGCCGCCGATCAGGTTGACCTCGATGACCCGCCGCCAGGCGTCGGGGTCAGACTCGACGAACGGTCCGCCGGCCGCGACTCCCGCGTTGGCGACGACGATGTCGACCTTCCCGAACCGCTCCTTGACCTCGGCCGCGACCTTCGCCATGGCCTCGTGGTCGGTGACGTCGGCGTGCCACCAGTCGGCCTCGGTGTGCAGCCGCCCGGCGACCTCCTTGAGCTGCTCCGGCTCCAGACCGACGAGCGCGATCTTCGCGCCGCGCGCGGAGAGCTTGCGGGCGAGGAGTTCGCCGACGCCTCGGGCCCCTCCGGTGACGACCGCGACCTGTCCTTCCAGACTCACCCGGCTCATGCCTTCTCCTTCACTTCCAGGTACGTGTCGGTCAGTTCACGGATCCGCGCCGTGACGGCCTCGGGGGCCTCCACCGGTGTCATGTGGCCCGCGCCGGTCAGTTCGAGGAGTCCCACGCACTGCGGGAGCGCCTCGGCCATGGCGCGGGAGTGGACGGGCGGGGTGAGCCGGTCGGCGGTGCCGACGAGGACGGCCACCGGCAGGTCCAGCCCCCGTACGGCCTCGTCGAGATCGAGCTCGGACAGGACGCGGGACCAGCCGACGCGGGCGCCGCGCGGGCAGGCGTGCACGATCCGGGCGCAGGCGTCGACCCGCTCGGGAGCCGACCCCGGTCCCATCGTCGCGTACTTGAGGATCTTCTTCGAGAGGGGCGTGACCGGCCCGAGGGGGGCCTTCGCGCCGAGGACGCCCCGGGTGAGCCGGGTACGCCGGCCGCTCGGCCGCAGCGGTACGACGGTGGCCTCGGCGGTCAGCCGGGAGGGCCCGGTGGAGCAGAGCAGTACGGCCGCCGCGTGCGCCTGGAAGCCGGGGCGGGAGGCCGCCGCCATCACGGTCATGCCGCCCATGGAGTGCCCGGCCACGACGGCCTTCTCGCCGGGGGCGAGGGTGGCCGCGAGGACGGCTTCGAGGTCGTCGGCGAGGGACCGGACCGAGTAGCCGGAGGGACCGGCGGGGGCCGGGGAGCGGCCGTGGCCGCGCTGGTCGTAGGCGATGACCCGGTGGTCGGCGGCGAGTGCCCGTATCTGCTCGGCCCAGAAGGAGATGGAGCAGGTCCAGCCGTGGGCGAGGACGACGACGGGGGCGCCCTCGGGGCCGTACACCTCGACGTGGATCCCGGAGCCGTCGGCGGAGACGGCGGTCAGCTCCCGGGACGCGGGCAGCGAGGTCAGGTGCCGGCTCACTGGGCCGCCTCCTTCTTGCGGGACGGACGGCGGGCGGCGTCGGCGGGCTTCGCGGACTTGGGGGCGCGCAGCACCTCGTACTCGGAGAGGTCGACCTGCCGGGTCTCCTTCCGGAACTCGCCCGTCGTCCCCGGCCACAGGGTGGTGTTGCGGCCGTTGGCGTCGAGGTACCAGCTCTCGCAGCCGCCGGCCTTCCAGACGGTCCGCTCCATCCGGGCCTGCACCTTGCGGTTCCAGGCGCCGACGGCGGAGGGCCGGACGGCGAGCGCCGAGCGGCCGCCGAGCATGTTGAGCTGGCGCAGGTAGTCGGCCATGTAGTTCAGTTGGGACTCGATCATCAGGATCATCGAGGAGTTCCCGAGGCCGGTGTTGGGTCCGATGACCGTCATGAAGTTGGGGAAGCCGGCGGCGGTGGCGCCGCGCAGCGCCTCCATGCCGCCCTTCCAGCTCTCGGCGAGCGTCTTCCCCTCGGCGCCGACGACCCGTTCGGCGATCGGCATGTCGGTGACGTGGAAGCCGGTGCCGAAGACGATGGCGTCGACCTCGGTCTCGGTGCCGTCCGAGGCCACCAGGGTGGAACCACGGACCTCGCGCAGTCCGGACGCGACGACGTCGACGTTGGGCTGGGCGACCGCCGGGTAGTACGTGCTGGAGAGCAGGATGCGCTTGCAGCCGATGCGGTACGAGGGCGTCAGCTTGGCCCGCAGCGCCGGGTCCTTGATCGCCTTGGCGATGTTGGCCTTGGCGAGCTTCTCGATCAGCCCGAGTTCGTTGGGGTGCTTGGTGAAGGCGCCGACCTGGAGTTCGCGGATGCCCCAGAGCAGGCCGCGGCGGAGGGTGCCGGTGACGGGCACGGCACGGTGGAGCCAGCGCTCGGGGCCGGAGATGGCGCGGTCCATGCGGCGCATGACCCACGGGGGCGTGCGCTGGAAGAGCGTCAGCTTCCCGACCAGGGGCTGGATCGCGGGCACGATCTGGATGGCGGAGGCGCCGGTGCCGATCATGGCGACGCGCTTGCCGGCGAGGTCGTAGTCGTGGTCCCAGCGGGCGGAGTGGAAGACCTTGCCGGGGAAGTCGGCGAGCCCCGGGATGTCGGGGATCTTGGGGTCGGAGAGCGGCCCGGTCGCGGAGACGACGACCTCGGCGCTGAAGGAGCCCTGGCTCGTCTCGATCTCCCAGCGGAGCGCTTCGGCGTCCCACTCCATGCGCCGCACCTCGTGGTTCAGGCGCAGGTGGGGACGGATCCCGAAGGTGTCCGTGACATGCTCCAGGTACGCGCGGATGTGGCGCTGTCCGGAGAAGGTCCGCGGCCAGTCCGGGTTGGGCGCGAAGGAGAAGGAGTAGAGGTGCGAGGGCACGTCGCAGGCACAGCCGGGGTAGCTGTTGTCGCGCCAGGTGCCCCCCACGGAGTCGGCCCGTTCCAGGACGACGAAGTCGGTGATTCCTTCGCGGCGCAGCCGGACGGCGGCGCCGAGGCCACCGAATCCCGATCCGATCACCGCCACCCGTACGTTCTCGTGCTTCGCCATGCCGCCTCCCGTGCGCCCGGCAGATCACGCCAGCAATCACTGGCACAGTCCGGACTGTAGAGCAGCTCCATACCGAGCGGTAGGGGTACGGCGAGGGAAAGTTACCGGCGGTACAACATAGGCTGGCGGGTGTGGCAGAAGGATCAGGTCCCGACACGGGCGCACACGAAACCGTGCACGCCGACGCTCATGACGTCGGACACGACGGCGTGCACGACGGCGTACGCGAGTACCGCATGGACGATCTGGCGACGGCCGCCGGCATCACCGTGCGCACCCTGCGCTTCTACCGCGAGCGCGGACTGATCCCGCCACCCCGCCGCGAGGGCCGGATCGCCTGGTACGACGAGCACCACCTCGCCCGGCTGCGCACCATCGCCGCCCTCCTGGAGCGCGGCCACACCCTCACCGGCATCGCCGACCTCACCACCGCCTTCGAGACCGGACGGAACGTCCGCGAGGTCCTCGCCCTCGGTCCCCCCACCGAGGAGGAGCCCGTCCGCCTCACCCCCGGGGAGCTCGCCGACCACTTCTCCGGCGAGGTCACCCCCGAGAACCTCGCGGCCGCCCTCGACCTCGGCTACCTCGCCACCGACGGCGAGGAGATCATCCACGTCAGCCGCCGCCTGCTCGACGTCTCCGCCTCGCTCGTCCGCGAGGGCATCCCGCTCGCCGAGGTCCTCAAGGCGGGCGCCCGCGTCCGCGAACACGCCGACGCGCTCGCGGAGCTCTTCACCGAACTGCTGCGCGCGCACGCGGCCGAGGACGACGTGTGGCGGCTGCGACCGCTCGCGAAGAGCGTCGTCGAGGCCGAACTGTCGATGGCACTCGACCGACGCCTGCGCCCCGAGGACACCTGACTCCCGGCGGCACACCGCCCGGAGCGCGCCCGGATCCCCACGGAGACCACGAGCGGCGCAGCCGGACGGGGCGCCCCTCCGCCGCTCCCTACAGGTCGTACACCGCGGTCACGGGGGCGTGGTCGCTCCACCGCTCGGCATGGGTGGCGGCCCGCTCGACGTAGGCCTTGACGGCCTTGCCGGCGAGGCCGGGAGTGGCGACCTGGTAGTCGATCCGCCAGCCGCTGTCGTTGTCGAAGGCGCGGCCGCGGTAGGACCACCAGGAGTAGGGCCCCTCCTGCTCGGGGTGCAGGGCACGCACGACGTCGACGTATCCCCCGTCGCCCTCGTCGAGGACCCGCCCCAGCCACTCCCGCTCCTCGGGCAGGAAGCCGGCGTTCTTCTTGTTGGCCTTCCAGTTCTTGAGGTCGGCCTCGCGGTGGGCGATGTTCCAGTCGCCGCAGACGACGACCTCGCGACCGTCGGCGGCGGCCCGCTCCCCGAGGTCCTTCAGGTACGGCAGGAACTCGCCCATGAACCGCATCTTCTCGTCCTGGCGCTCGGTGCCGACCTCGCCGGAGGGCAGGTAGAGGCTGGCGACGGTCACACCGGGCAGGTCGGCCTCGATGTACCGGCCGCTGCCGTCGAACTCGCTCGACCCGAAGCCGACGCGCACCCGGTCGGGCTCGCGGCGGGTGTAGAGGGAGACTCCGGCGCGGCCCTTGGCGGCGGCGGGCGCGTGGGCGGTGAACCAGCCCTCGGGCGCCCGTACCTCCGCGGGCAGCTGGGCCTCCTCGGCGCGGACCTCCTGGAGGCAGACCACATCGGCGGAGCTACCGGCCAGCCACTCGACGAAGCCCTTCTTGGCGGCGGCACGGAGTCCATTGACATTCACGGACGTGACAGTGAGCATCCCGGGAGAATACCGACACCGCATATCTGCATACATGTACGATACTCTGCATGAACATCCAGCCCACCCCCTTCGACCACCCCGATGCCGTCAAGCTCAACGACGCGGTGCAGCTCGAATACGCCGCCCGCTACGACGACGAGGGCGATGTCACACCGCTGGACTCCGCGATGTTCGTCCCCCCGCACGGCCTCTACCTCCTCGCCTACGACGACCAGGGCCACCCCGTGGCCACGGGCGGCTGGCGCACCCAGAACACGAACGACGCGGGCTACGCGGACGGCGACGCCGAGCTGAAGCGCATGTACGTGATCCCCGAGGCCCGCGGCCTGGGCCTGGCCCGCCGCATCCTGACGGCCCTGGAGTCCGACGCCCGCGCGGCGGGTCGCACCCGCATGGTCCTGGAGACGGGCGTGGCCCAACCCGAAGCCATCTCCCTCTACACCTCCAGCGGGTACGAACCCTGCGTCAAGTTCGGCCACTACCGCGACTACCCGACCAGCCGCTGCTTCGCCAAGCCCCTGGCCTGACGCCGACCGCCGCGCTCCCCGGGGGGCGCGGCGCGCGGCATGCCCCGGAACGCCGAAAATCCCGCCCGATCTTTCGATCGGACGGGATTCCCGGTGTCTGTGGACCTGTGGGGATTTGAACCCCAGACCCCCTCGATGCGAACGAGGTGCGCTACCAGACTGCGCCACAGGCCCTTGCGACGTGTGAAACATTAGCATCCCTACCGGCTCACGCAAAAATCCGTTCCGCCGCAGGTCACCGGGGGCCGTCGCGGGCCCCCGGCGGGGGTCATTCGTTGGCCGCCCGAGGGCGGTCGTCGTCCGCGTACTGGTCGAAGAGCGGCGTGCGGCCGTTGTCGCGGCCGCGGCGCGGCGGGGCGCTCCGGCGGCGAGGAGCCGGGGACGGGGCGGGGGCCGGGTCCGCGGCCGTCGAGGAGCGGGCCGCGCTCCAGGTCTCCGGGTCCGTGATGTCGACGCCGCTCGACGCGCGCGGGGCGACCGGGGCGGTGACGTACGTGGGGAGCGGGACCGGGACCGGCTCCCAGCTGTCGCCGCGGGCCGGGCCGCGCTCGCGCTGCTGGTCCACCCACTCCGCGTGGTCGGTCTGCTCGACCAGGGCACGGCGGCCCGCCTCCTGCGGGGAGGCCTCGGGCGCCGGCTCGGGCGTCGGGGTGGGCCGTCGGCTCTCGCGCAGCCGGGCCGCCGCCGCTTCCGCGCGGCGCCGGTCCATCACGTACACGAAGCGCCGCCGCTCCTGGACCCGCAGATGCACGATGTACGAGCTCAGGAGCAGCGCCGGGACCGCGGGCGCCCACAGGAAGGGGACGCCGCCGACGGCCGCGACGACCGCGCCGAGGGTGAAGCCGGCGAAGAGGAGCGTCGTGGTGCGCCGGCGCCGGGCGAGGACCTTGCCCCGGCGGGCCCGCTCGGCCGCCGCGCCCGTGGCCGGGCGGGCCGGGGCGGGGGCGGAGGCGGGTTCCGGCGCGGGTTCCGGTTCGGGCTCCGGGAGTTCGAGGCGCGCCTCGGTCCTGGCCGCGGGCGCGGAAAAGGCCCGGACGTCGACCGAGCTCAGATGCTCGGTCTCCACGTCCGGGTCCACGTCGGGCGTCGGTCCCTCCGCCGTAAGGTCCCGCTCCTTGAGCTCCTTGGCGTACCGGCGCTCCATTCCCGCCCGTCCGGACAGCAGCCGGATGGCGGTGCTGAAGCGTTCCGTCGGACGGGCTTCGTTCAGCTCGTCCTGCCTGCGGAGCCACATCGGCACCAAGTAGGCGGCCCAGGCCCCGACGATGACTGCGTAGATGAGGCCGCTGCTGCTCACGCCTCACACGGTAGAGGGGTTCGCGTGGGGGCATCGGCCAATTGGCCCGGTGTGTCGCACGATCTGGCTGATATCACTGAACTTTTTTGTGATTGTTCAGATCGTTTGCGTGCAACTACCGATTGAATTCGAACACTTATTTCATTCTCGTCTGACGCCAACGCCGGACGAGCCCCTCCGGCACCTCCTCCACCGTCAGCGCGAAGACCAGATGATCCCGCCACGCGCCGTCGATATGGAGATAGCGGGGGCGCAGCCCCTCCTCGCGAAAGCCGAGTTTCTCGACGACGCGGCGCGAAGGGCCGTTCTCCGGACGGATGCAGACCTCCATGCGGTGCAGCCCGACCGCGCGGAAGCAGTGGTCGACGGCGAGCGCGACCGCCGTCGGCATCACCCCGCGCCCGGCCACCTCGCTGTCCACCCAGTACCCCACGTGGCCCGAGCACATCGAGCCCCAGGTGATCCCGGCCACGGTCAACTGACCGACGAGCCGCCCCTGGTACTCGATGACGAACGGCAGCATCCGGCCGGCCTTCGCCTCCGACCGCAGATGACGCACCATCTGACGGTACGTCGGCCGCTGCGCGACCGGGCCGCCCGGTGCCGCCGGCGGCACCGTCGCCTCCCAGGGCCGCAGCCACTCGCGATTACGTCGGTTCACCTCGCGCCAGGCCCGCTGGTCGGCCATCTTTATCGGACGGAGGACGACGTCCCCGTCCACCAGGACCACGGGCCAGGGCGGGATCATGACGGTCTCGGGTGGTCGCCGCCGCGGATCTGGTCGACGGCGTGCCGCAGCAGCGGCTCCAGGACCGCGAGCCCGTCCCGTACCCCGCCCGGCGAACCCGGCAGGTTCACCACCAGGGTGCCGCCCGCGACCCCCGCGAGGCCGCGCGAGAGCGCCGCCGTCGGCACCTTCTCCCGGCCGTACGCGCGAATCGCCTCCGGGATGCCCGGGATCTCGCGGTCCAGGACCCGGCGGGTGACCTCGGGCGTCTCGTCGGTGGGCGAGATGCCCGTACCGCCGGTGGTGACGATCGCGTCGTACCCCGCCTCGATCCCCGCCCGCAGCGCGGCCTCCACCGGCGCCCCGTCCGGGACGATCTGCGGGCCGTCCACGGCGAAGCCCATCCGGGCCAGGCCCTCGGCGATCAGCGGACCGCCCTTGTCCTCGTACACGCCGGCCGAGGCGCGGTTCGAGGCGGTGACGACCAGGGCGGAGTACGGGGCGGACAAGGCACCGCCGAGCACGGCCGGGAGCGACTCGCTCGTCGGCGCCTCGGCCTCGTGGACGTGTGCTCCCGCCACCCGGCCCGCGCGCGTCACGATCCGCTCCGCGTCCAGTGGCCCGACTTTCCGCCCGTCTTCTCCTCCACCCGTACGTCGGAGATGACCGCGCCCTTGTCAACCGCCTTCACCATGTCGACGACGGTCAGGGCCGCCACCGAGACCGCCGTCAGGGCCTCCATCTCGACGCCCGTGCGGTCCGTCGTCTTCACCGTCGCCAGGATCTCGACGGCCTCGTCCGTGACCGCCAGGTCCAGCGTGACGCCCGAGACGGCGAGCGGATGGCAGAGCGGGATCAGGTCGGGGGTCTTCTTCGCCCCCATGATCCCGGCGATCCGGGCCGTCGCCAGCGCGTCGCCCTTGGGGACGCCCTCGCCGCGGAGCAGCTCGATCACGCGCGGCGAGACGAGGACCCGGCCGCTGGCCCGCGCCGTGCGGGCCGTGACGTCCTTCGCGGAGACGTCGACCATGCGGGCCGCACCCGCCTCGTCGATGTGGGTGAGACCTTGCTGCGTGCTCATGGCCGTGACACTCCCGGTCGCTGTATGGGGACGACACCGTACCCCCACCCTCGCCCCCTCAGCCGAGGAGGACCACTTCCAGCTCACTGCCCGGCTCCACGCTGTCCGTCTCCTCGGGGACCACGAGCAGGCAGTCCGCGTGCGCGAGGGCCGCGATCAGGTGCGAGCCGGCGCCGCCCACCGGAGTGACGGTGCCCGCCTCCGGGTCGTACGCGCCGCGCAGGAACTGACGGCGGCCGGCCGGCGACGACAGCGCCTTGTCCGCGGTGAGGACCGCCGTGACGGTCGGTCTGTGCAGGTCCTCGACGCCCATCAGGGCCCGGATCGCGGGCCGCACGAAGAGCTCGAAGGAGACGTACGAGGAGACCGGGTTGCCCGGCAGCGCGAGGAGCGGGATCTGCTCGGCGCCGATCGCGCCGAAGCCCTGCGGCTTGCCCGGCTGCATGGCCAGCTTGCGGAAGTCGACCTGCCCGTCGGCGCCCAGCGCCTCCTTCACCACGTCGTACGCCCCGACGCTCACCCCGCCCGTCGTCACGATCAGGTCCGCCCGGATGAGCTGGTCCTCGATCGTGGCCCGCAGCGTCTCGGCGTCGTCGGTGACGGCGCCCACCCGGTAGGCCAGGGCGCCCGCGTCCCGCGCGGCCGCGGCCAGCGCGAAGCTGTTGGAGTCGTGGATCTGGCCCTCGCCCAGCGGCTCGCCGGGCTGGACGAGCTCGCTGCCGGTGGAGATGACCACGACCCTCGGACGCGGCCGCACGCGGACCGTGCCCCGGCCGATCGCCGCGAGGAGCCCGATCTGCGGCGGCCCCAGGACCGTGCCCGCCGCGAGGGCCAGCTCCCCGGCCCGGACGTCGCTGCCGCGCGCGCGGACGTGCGCGCGGGCCTCGGCGGCCCGGTGCACCCGGACCTCGCCGCCCGCGCCCTCCGGGGCGGAGCTCGCGGCGCGCATGCCGGTGGCCGCGCCCCCGCCCGTACCGCCGTCGGTCCACTCGACGGGGACGACGGCCTCGGCGCCGGGCGGCAGCGGGGCGCCCGTCATGATCCGGGCGGCCTGGCCGGGGCCGACCGTGGGCAGCCCGCCGTCACCGGCCGCGACGTCCCCGATGACCGTGAGGACGGCGGGGAACTCCTCGGTGGCACCGGCGACATCGGCGACCCGTACCGCGTACCCGTCCATGGAGCTGTTGTCGAAGGGCGGCAGCGCGACCGGCACCGTCACGTCCTCGACGAGGACGCAGCCCTGCGCGTCGAGGAGTTGGAGTTCGATGGGTTCGAGCGGGCCGACCGTCGCGAGGATGTCGGCCAGGTGCTCGTCCACCGACCACAGGCCGCCGGCCGGACCCGCGCAGGGGTCCGCCGGGCCGTGCTCGTGGCCGTGGCCGTGGCCGTGGCCGTGGCCGTGGCCGTGGCCGTGGCCGTGGCCGTGGCCGTCGGACGGGTGCTCGCCTGACGACGACGGTGTCGCGCTGCTGCTCAAGGTCCTACATCTCCTCGCTGACGTATCTCCGGAGCCAGGCCCGGAAGTCCGGTCCCAGATCTTCACGTTCGCACGCGAGTCTGACAATGGCACGCAGATAGTCCCCGCGGTCACCGGTGTCATAACGGCGCCCCTTGAACACGACACCGTGCACCGGCCCGCCGATCTTCTCGTCGGTGGCCAGCTTCTGCAGGGCGTCGGTCAGCTGGATCTCGCCACCGCGACCCGGCTCGGTCTCCCGCAGCATCCCGAAGACGGCCGGATCCAGTACGTAGCGGCCGATGATCGCGTAATTGCTGGGCGCCTCCGCCGGTTCCGGCTTCTCGACCAGGTCCGTCACCCGCACCACGTCCGAGTCGACGGTCGCCTCGACCGCCGCGCAGCCGTAGAGGTGGATCTGCGCGGGCTCGACCTCCATCAGCGCGATCACGCTGCCGCCCTCGCGCTCCTGGACCTCCACCATCCGCGCGAGCAACGGGTCGCGCGGGTCGATCAGGTCGTCACCGAGGAGCACCGCGAACGGCTGGTCACCGACGTGCGGGGCCGCGCACAGCACGGCGTGGCCGAGCCCGCGCGGGGCGCCCTGGCGCACGTAGTGCATGGTGGCGAGGTCGCTGGACTCCTGGACCTTGGAAAGGCGTTCGTCGTCGCCCTTCCGCATCAGAGCTTCCTCCAGCTCGTAGTTCCGGTCGAAGTGGTCCTCCAGGGGACGCTTGTTCCGGCCGGTGATCATCAGAACGTCCGAGAGGCCGGCCGCGACGGCCTCCTCGACGACGTACTGGATGGCCGGCTTGTCGACGACCGGCAGCATCTCCTTCGGCGTCGCCTTGGTCGCCGGGAGGAAGCGGGTGCCGAGTCCGGCGGCCGGGATGACAGCCTTGCTGATCCGGCCGAGCCTGGGGAGCGACTGATTCATGCGGTGCACCTTAGTCGTTCGGAATGAGAGAAAGATGTGGCTCCGATTAACTTCCTCCACATAAAGACAGTTACGAGAGTTTCGTGAATTCACATGAGGCCGTCATGACACCCGAGATGTCCGAAAAGACCATGCTCCGCAGTCGACTTCTGGCCGCCCGAGCCGCCCTGAGCCCCGAAGCCCTCGCGCACACGGCCGAATCCCTCGCCCGCCGGGGAGTGGAACTGGCCGAACTCGCGGAGGCGTCCACCGTCGCCGCCTACGTGTCCGTCGGCCGCGAGCCGGGCACGCGCGCGCTGCTCGACGCGCTGCACGCGCGCGGGGTGCGGGTCCTGCTCCCCGTGCTGCTCCCCGACAACGACCTGGACTGGGCCGCGTACGAAGGTCCCGAGCGGCTCGCGAAGGCCGGCCGGGGGCTCCTCGAACCGGTCGGGCCCCGCCTCGGCCCCGAGGCCGTCTGCGCCGCCGACGCCGTGCTGCTGCCCGGGCTCGCCGTCGACGGGCGCGGGATGCGGCTCGGACGGGGCGGCGGCTCGTACGACCGGGTCCTCGCCCGGCTCGCCCGGGCGGGCGCCGACCCGGCCCTCGTGGTGCTCCTGTACGCGGACGAGGTGGTCGCCCGGGTCCCGGAGGAACCGCACGACCACCCCGTCCACGCGGTGGTGACCCCGCTGGGGGTCAGCCGCTTCCCGACGACCCCTACGGCTTGAGGACCAGCGTGTCCTTCGTCGCCGCGTCGACCGCCGCCTTGCCGTAGGCCCAGTCGAAGAGCTCGCCCCTCGCCCAGGCGTCCGTCTGGTCGGTGTAGTGGGGGTCGAAGGCGTGGCCCGAGGCCCCGGTCAGGTTGACCCACCGGGACTTGTCCCAGTCGCCGACGTTGACCACCATCCGCATCGACGGCACCCAGATCACCTCGTAGCCGCCGGCCGCGTTCCAGCCGGTCGCGTCGACCGCCGCCTCGCCGCCGCCCAGGTTCCACGGGCCGCGGTTGAGGAGCTGCTGCACGAGGCCGGGGCCGGCGGTGCCGAGGGTCTGGTTCTTCAGGGTCAGCTGGTGCAGCCGGCCCCAGCTCCAGGTCGAGACGTCCTTGCCGAGCTTGGCGGTCAGCTCCCAGCGGGCGTCCTTCATGGCCCGGGCGAGCAGCTGGTCACGGGTCTCGGTGGCCGCGTCGGTGCGGCTGCCGGGACTCGTCCACCACTCGCTGTCCTCCTGCTTGAGGAGCGGGCGGACCACCTCGTACCAGCGGTCGCCGCCGTCCGGCTGCGCCGAGTCGGGGTCGCGCTGGCCGCACTCGCGGACGAGCTTGTTCTGCTCGTCGACCGGGCCGGTGGCGTCGGCCGGGCGCACGGTGATGCAGTCGCCCTCGGCGCGCAGCTCCTTGGGCAGCTTGTTCCCGAAGGCGAGCTTGAGGACGTTGCGCCAGACCGCGTTGAAGTAGGCGGCGGCGGCCGAGTCGGGCTCCTGGGTGTAGTCCCAGCCCTCCAGGAGCTTCTGCGCCTCGCGGACGTACGGGTCCGAGATGTCGACCTTCAGCAGGAGCGGGTTGAGCAGGGTCGCGATCTCGCTGCGGTTGTCCGTCTGCATGGTCCGCATGTCGTCCGGCGAGATCTTGCCGCCGTCCTTGATCTTCGACTCGATGAGGTCGTTGATCCGCTGGCTGCGCGAGCCGTAGCCCCAGTCCTTGGTGAGCAGGTCGGGGTAGGTCTTCTCGTCGATCACGGCCTGGTTGGCGGTGACGATGTAGCCGCGGTCGGGGTTGTACTCGTACGGCAGCTGCGCGAAGGGGATGTACCCCTTCCACCGGTACGTGGAGTCCCAGCCCGGCGCCGGGAGGGTGCCGTCGCCCTTGCCGCGCTGCGGGATCTTGCCCGGGGACTGGTAGCCGATGTTGCCCGCGGTGTCGGCGTAGATCAGGTTCTGGGACGGGACCTCGAAGTTCCGGGCCGCGGCGCGGAAGGTGGTGAAGTCCTTGGCGCGGTCGAGCGCGAAGATCGCGTCCATCGACTTGCCCGGCTGGAGCGCGGTCCACTGGAGGGAGACGCCGTAGCCGGTGCCGCGGTCGGGGGCGGCGTTGCCGACGGGGGCCTTCTGGCCGACCTTCTCCAGTTCGGAGGAGCGGTCGGAGACGAGCGGGCCGCGGTCGGTGGAGCGGACCGTGATCTTCCGGTCCTCGCCGCCGGCGACCTTTATGGTCTCCTCGCGGGTCGTGAAGGGCTTGACCTTGCCGTCGACGAGGTAGCCGTCGGGGCCGATCCGCTCCAGGTAGAGGTCGGTGACGTCGGCGCCGAGGTTGGTGAGACCCCAGGCGATCTTGTCGTTGTGGCCGATGATCACGCCGGGCATGCCCGAGAAGGTGTAGCCGGCGACGTCGTAGCGGCAGGTGGCCGAGACCGAGCGGCAGTGCAGACCCATCTGGTACCAGAGGGACGGCAGCATCGGCGCGAGGTGCGGGTCGTTGGCGAGGAGCGGCTTGCCGGAGGTCGTGTACCTCCCGGCGACGACCCACGAGTTCGAGCCGATGCCGTTGCCGTTGGGGCCGAGGAGGGCCGGGATGCTGTCGAGGACCTCGGAGAGCCCGCTGAGCTGGGCGTCCACGCCGCCGCCCTGGGAGGACGAACCGGAGGAGCCGCCGGGGCCCGTGCCCGGGGTGTCGCCCGTCGTCGCGCCGTCGGCCTCGCCGGCCTTCGCCGTCGGGTCGAAGGAGCCGGTCGACTCGTCGACCGCGCCCTGGTCGACGATCGGCTGGTGGAGCGCGTACGGGTACGCCGGGTACAGCTGCTTGATCTGGCTCGCGCTCAGCCGGCTCGTCATCAGCGAGCGGTCGATCTCGTCCTGCATGTTGCCGCGCAGGTCCCAGGCCATCGCCTTGAGCCAGGCCACCGAGTCGACCGGGGTCCACGGCTCGATCGCGTAGTCGTTGGTGAAGGCCAGCGCCGCGTACTCGACGGAGATGTCCGCCGGGTCCCGGTCCTTCAGGTAGGCGTTGACGCCCTCCGCGTAGGCCTGGAGGTACTTCTTCGTCTCGGCCGACAGGACCTTGTCGTACTCCTGCTGCGCGACCTGGCGCCAGCCGAGCGTGCGCAGGAAGGCGTCGGTGTCGACCTGGCCCTCGCCGAACATCTCCGAGAGCCGGCCCGCGGTCATGTGCCGCCGGACGTCCATCTCGTAGAAGCGGTCCTGCGCCTGGACGTAGCCCTGGGCGCGGAAGAGGTCCGTCTCGTTGTCCGCGTAGATCTGCGGGACGCCGTTCGCGTCGCGCTTCACCTCGACGTCGCCGGAGAGGCTGTCGATCCGGATCTCGCCGGTGGTCTGCGGGAACGAGGCCCGGACGGTGGTGACACCCCAGTACCCGGCGAATCCGATGCCCGCGACCAGCGCAAGGACCAGGACGAGGAGGAGCAGGCGGACGCGCCGCCCTTTCTTCTTGGCGGGGGGCGCGGTCGTGTTGGAGGGCATCGCTGTCCTTCGAGGGGCAGGGTGGTCCTGGAGTACGGGAGCAACCTTAGGCGCAGCGTCCGGAGGGCCCGGACGCGGTGTCAGGAAGAGAACCGTACTGATGAGCGGCCCGATGCAAAGGAGGCGTCAAGAAAACGTTAAAGATTAGGTAAGGTAACGAAGTGTCGGCCGCTGGAGGAACGATCCAGCTGCATGCGAGGGGAAGGAACGGCCACTGACTGTCCACGAGCTCAACGAACTTCTGCTCATCTGCTCGCTGGTGTTGCTGATCGCCGTCGCGGCCGTGCGGATCTCGTCGCGGAGCGGGCTCCCCAGCCTGCTGCTCTACCTCGGGATCGGCATCGCGATAGGGCAGGACGGCATCGGCAACGTCGCCTTCGACAACGCCGAGCTGACCCAGGTCATCGGCTACGCCGCCCTCGTCGTGATCCTCGCCGAGGGTGGCCTCGGCACGAAGTGGAAGGAGATCAAGCCGGCCCTGCCGGCCGCCGTCGTCCTCTCCACCGTCGGCGTCGCCGTCAGCGTCGGCATCACGGCCACGGCCGCCCACTACCTCGTCGGCCTCGAATGGCAGCAGGCGCTGATCATCGGCGCCGTCGTCTCCTCCACCGACGCCGCCGCCGTCTTCTCCGTGCTGCGCAAGGTGCCGCTGCCCTCCCGGGTCACCGGTGTCCTGGAGGCCGAGTCCGGCTTCAACGACGCCCCGGTCGTCATCCTCGTCGTCGCCTTCTCCACCGCGGGACCCGTCGACGCCTGGTACGTCCTCGTCGGCACGATCGCCCTGGAGCTCGCCATCGGCGTCGCCGTCGGCCTCGCCGTCGGCTTCCTCGGCGCGTACGGCCTGCGGCACATCGCCCTGCCCGCCTCCGGCCTCTACCCGATCGCCGTCATGGCCATCGCGGTGGTGGCGTACGCGGCGGGCGCCCTGGCCCACGGCTCCGGCTTCCTCGCCGTCTACCTGGCCGCGATGGTCCTCGGCAACGCCAAACTGCCGCACGCACCCGCCAACCGCGGCTTCGCCGAGGGGCTCGGCTGGATCGCCCAGATCGGCATGTTCGTCCTGCTCGGCCTGCTCGTCACCCCGCACGAGCTGGTGCACGACTTCTGGCCCGCCGTCGTCATCGGCCTCGTCCTGACGATGGTCGCGCGGCCGATGGAGGTCCTGGTCAGCCTGGCGCCCTTCCGGATCCCCTGGCAGGAGCAGGCCCTCATGTCCTGGGCCGGCCTCCGCGGAGCCGTCCCCATCATCCTCGCCACCATTCCGATGGTGGGGCAGATCGAGGGCAGCGAGCGGATCTTCAACATCGTCTTCGTCCTCGTCGTCGTCTACACCCTGGTCCAGGGACCGACCCTGCCCTGGCTGGCGAAGGCGCTGAAGCTGGGCGACTCCGCGGAGGCCGCCGACCTCGGCGTCGAATCGGCCCCCCTGGAGCGGCTCCGCGGCCACCTGCTCTCCGTCGCGATCCCGCAGGGCTCCCGGATGCACGGTGTCGAGGTCGCCGAGCTGCGGCTCCCGGCCGGAGCGGCGGTCACCCTCGTCGTACGGGACGAGAAGAGCTTCGTACCGGGCCCCGCGACCGTCCTGCGCCGCGGCGACGAGCTCCTCGTCGTCGCGACCGACCCGGTGCGGGACGCCACGGAGCGGCGCCTGCGGGCGGTCGGACAGGGCGGCAAGCTCGCGGGCTGGCTGGGTACGGGGGGCGCCACGGCGGCCACGAAGCCCAGCGCCACGGCGATGCGCTTCCACCTTCCCGGCGGCCACGAAGGCCACGAAGGCGGCGGAGGCGGTCGCGAAGGCAGCCACGGCCGTCGCGACGGCGGCCACGGCGGCCATGACGGTGGCGAAAACCGCCACGGCAGTGGCTCCTCGAAGAAAACAGCCGGTTAATCGCAGGCATTAATTCAGGTGCGGGAGCGTTTTCCCAGGCGGGAAGACGCTCTCCCCTGTAGCATGAAGGCACACCTGATCGAACCAACTCTGCCTGACGCAGAGCTGGCGCGACCGTATGGCGGCCGAGGCGCCTCCTCCGCAAGGAGGCCGGCCCGGTATCTACCGCAGTTCCGCGCATGAGGACAGCTCTCGGCGACACCCGCACCACCGTGCACGGGACGCGCTACCAGGCGGCAGAAAGGCCAGGACCGTGGCGTCCACGGTCATCTCGGACAAGCGGCCCGGCTACGGGCAGCTCCTGCGCACCCCCGGTGCGCTGTCCTTCCTGCTCCCCGGGTTCGCCGCCCGGCAGCCCTTCGCGATGCTGACCATCGGCATCGTCCTTCTCGTCCAGCACACCACCGGCTCCTTCGGCAGCGCCGGCGCCGTCGCCGCCGTCACCGGCGTCTCGATGGCGCTGTTCGCCCCGCAGAGCGGCAAGCTCGCCGACCGGTACGGCCAGCGCGCCGTCCTGATCCCCGGCGTCCTCGTCCACACCGCCTCGGTCGTGCTGCTCGTGGTCCTCGCCCTGGCCGGCGCCCCGCTCTGGGCGCTGTTCCTGGCCGCCGTGCCCGCCGGCGCCTCCGTCCCCCAGGTCGGACCGATGGTCCGGGCCCGATGGGCGGCGAAGCTCGACGGGAAGCCGCTGATGCCGACGGCCGCGGCCTTCGAGTCCGTGACCGACGAGTTCACCTTCGTCGTCGGCCCCGTCCTCGCGACCGCCCTGTGCACCGGCATCCACCCGGCCGCGGGCCTGATCGCCGAGGCCGCCCTCACCCTCGTCGGCGGCCTGTTCTTCGCCGCGCAGCGCGCCACCCAGCCGCCGTTCGGGATCTCCGCGGCCAACGCCGCCGGACCCCGGCGCTCGGCCCTCTCCATCCCCGGCGTCCGCGTCCTGATCGTCGCCTTCCTCGGCATCGGCTCCGTCTTCGGCGGAATGCAGGTCTCGCTGACCGCCTTCACCGAGGAGATCGGCAACCCGGGCGCCAACGGCCTGCTGTACGGGATCTTCGCCGCCGGCAACATGCTCGCCGGCATCGCGATGGGCGCCGTAGCCTGGAAGACCGGCCCCCGCCGCCGCCTGATCCTCGGCTACGCCGGCCTCACGATCGCGGCCTCCCTGCTGTGGACCGCCCACTCGGTGCTCCTCCTCGGCGCCCTGGGCCTGGTCGTGGGCCTGTGCATCGCCCCCGCCCTGATCACCGGCTACACGATCGTCGAGACCCTGATCCCGGCGTCGTCCCGTACCGAGGCCTTCACCTGGCTCACCGGCGCCGTCGCGCTCGGCCAGGCCGCGGCCGTCACGGTCGCCGGCCGCCTCGCCGACTCCCAGGGTTCGAGCGCCGGGTTCCTGGTGCCGGCCGTCGGCACCGTCCTCGCCCTGGGCACGCTCGTCGCCCTCCGGTCGCGGCTGGCGCCGGCCCGCGCGACCCGTACGGTCGCGCGGGGCACGGTCGACCGCGATCCTGTCGCAGTCGGAAATGCGTGACGATTCCACGGAATACGTCAGTGTGACTCCTCCGCCTACTGGAGGCGGCTTCTCACTTGAGCCCGCAGGCTCTTGTGACGGCCAAGCCCTGACCGCTGCCGGAGCAGGTGACGAATCTTACTCCGATCGACTGGCGGCAGCCGCTACTATGGAAAATTGTTAGCACTCAACGAGTGAGAGTGCCAGGAGGAAGTCACAGTGCCGACCTACCAGTACCAGTGCACCGAGTGCGGCGAAGGCCTCGAGGCGGTGCAGAAGTTCACCGATGACGCGCTGACCGAGTGCCCCAGCTGCAAGGGACGCCTGAAGAAGGTGTTCTCGGCCGTCGGCATCGTCTTCAAGGGCTCCGGCTTCTACCGGAACGACAGCCGCGGCTCGTCGTCCAGCAGCTCGCCGGCCGCGTCGAAGTCCTCGACCCCGTCGTCCTCGACGTCCTCTTCGGACTCGAAGCCGGCCGCGTCGTCGACCTCTACCGCTTCGTCCGCGTCCTCGACCTCTTCGTCGTCGTCGAGCGCCGGAAGCTCGACCTCGGCCGCCTGATCCGTTGCCTCACCGAGGGCCCCGTCGCCGTGCGCGACGGGGCCCTCGGCGTTTTCCGGCGGCGCCCGTAGGGTGACGGCCATGACGACCCATGGTGCGTACGCGGACATCGGCGTGATCGGCGGATCGGGCTTCTACTCCTTCCTGGAGGACGTCACGGAGGTGTCCGTGGACACCCCGTACGGCAGCCCCAGCGACTCCCTCTTCCTCGGCGCGATCGCCGGCCGGCAGGTCGCGTTCCTCCCCCGCCACGGCCGGGACCACTCCGTCCCGCCCCACCGGATCAACTACCGCGCCAACCTCTGGGCGCTGCGCTCCCTCGGCGTACGGCAGGTCCTCGGGCCCTGCGCCGTCGGCGGGCTCCGCGAGGAGTACGGGCCGGGCACCCTCGTCGTACCGGACCAGCTCGTCGACCGGACGAAGAGCCGGGCACAGACGTACTTCGACGGGGAGCGGCGGTCCGACGGAGCCGTGCCCAACGTCGTCCACGTGACCTTCGCCGACCCCTACTGCCCCGACGGGCGGCGGGCCGCCGTCAAGGCCGCCCGGGGGCGGGACTGGGAGCCGGTGGACGGCGGCACGATGGTCGTCGTCGAAGGGCCCCGCTTCTCCACCCGGGCCGAGTCGCGGTGGCACGCCGCCGCCGGCTGGTCGGTCGTCGGCATGACCGGCCACCCCGAGGCGGTCCTCGCCCGCGAGCTGGGCCTCTGCTACACCTCGCTCGCGCTGGTCACGGACCTCGACGCGGGCGCCGAGACCGGCGAGGGCGTCTCCCACACCGAGGTGCTGCGGGTGTTCGGCGAGAACGTGGGACGGCTGCGGGAGGTGCTGTTCGACGCGGTGGGCGCGCTCCCGGCGACGGCGGACCGGGACTGCCTGTGCACGGAGGCGCACGCGGGCTGGGACCTGGGGATCGCACTGCCGTAGGGCCGCCCGGCGAGGCCTCCCCTCCTCCTCAGGGGTGAGGGAGTTGTCCACAGACGGTGGGTGATCCACAGGTCGGAGCGGGGACGCGGGACGGCCGGGAAGGTGGGGCGTGGCCCTTCTCCCGACCAGGACAGGCGGTACCCCGATGACCACGCATTCCCTTTCCTCCGTTCCGGCGCCGTGTTCCGTGCCGGCCTTCGAGCCGGTACGGAGCGGGGGCGGCCGGCGCGGGCCGCTGAGGGCCCTGCGCCGGGGGCGGCGTACCCCGGTCGTGCTCCTGGTGCTCACGGTCGCGGCCCTGGCCGCCGCGAGCGCGGGCTCGGTTTCGGGCGCCGGTTCGGGTGCGGGTTCGAGTGCGGGTGCGGCTCCGGGGGTCTCGCCGCCGGGGCCCGGCGTGACGCCTCGGGCACGGCCGCCCGCCGCCGTCCGGCTGGTGTCCGCGCCGGTGCGGATCGCCGACGCCGAGACGGTACGGCTGCTGCGCCCCGGAGACCGGGTCGACGTGATCGCCGCGCCCAACTCCCCGATGGGCGAAGCCGGTGAGGCCCGCGTGGTCGCGACGGGCGCCCGAGTGGCCGAAGTTCCACGCGCGGGCGAGACTCGTTCGGACGGAGGGGCACTCGTCGTCCTGTCCGTGCCACGGTCGACCGCGGCGGTGCTGGCAGGTGCCGGTGTCACGTCCCAACTGGCGGTGACGCTGTGCTGATTCGCACTGACTCACTGTCAAGTCGCCGGTCCGTGTGTACGGATTGGACGCCTCTGCGCCGTTCACGGCGTAATGGCTCCGCACACAGCACACACGACGAGAACGAAAGGCACCTTGGTGGCCGAGAAGAAGGAAAGCTTGCTCGGAGGCTTCAAGGCCTTCTTGATGCGCGGCAACGTGATCGACCTGGCGGTCGCGGTCGTGATCGGCGCCGCGTTCACCAACATCGTGAACTCGGTCGTCAAGGGCATCATCAACCCGGTCGTCGGCGCCTTCGGCACGAAGGACCTGGAGAGCTACTCGTCCTGCATCAAGGGCACCTGCGTGGTGGTCAACGGCGAGGTACAGGGCGTCCAGCTCCAGTGGGGCCTGGTCCTCAGCGCGGTCCTGAGCTTCATCATCACCGCGGGCGTCGTCTACTTCCTGATGGTCCTGCCGATGGCCAAGATCCTCGCCAAGCGTGCCGCGCACGACAAGGCGAAGGAAGGCGTCGCGGAGACCATGGAGATCAGCGAGCTGGAGGTGCTCAAGGAGATCCGCGACCACCTCGTCGCCCAGCGCAACCACTCCACGGGGACGGGCACGGGGACGGGCACGGGCTCCGGTTCGGGCTCCGGCGGTGGCACGGGGACGCACCCCACCTCCTGACCGGCGGAGCACGCCGGAATCAGAGGTGGTGCGGCGGCTTCTCGTCGAGGAAGCGCGCGAGGTCGGCGGCGCTGTCGCTGCCGGCCGGAGGCCGCTCGCCCCACCCGCGGTCCGTGTCGTCCGCGGACTGCTGGTCCAGCGGATCGTCGAAGACGAGTACCGGCTTCGGCGTGTTCTCGGGACTGGGCCTGGAGCCGGGCCGCTTCGCGTCTCGCGGTCCGTGGGCGGGGGCGGTACTCATGCCTTCAGGGTACGCCCGCTCCCCCGCCCCGTACCCCGCTGATCAGCGGTCCTTCGGGTCGATGAGCCAGAGGCCGAGCACCACCAGGAACGACAGGACGAGGAAGCCCGCGCCCCACCACGCGGTGCCGGTGTCGCCGGACATCCACTCGTCCACCACGATCGTCAGCCCCCAGAGCTGGCCGATGACGACCGTGAGCGCCAGCGCGAGACGCGCGGACAGCTTCGAGGAGCGCTCCGGCTCCTGCTCCGTACCGGCTCCCGGGCCCGGGCCGGTGTGCCGGACGCGGGGGTCGCCGTAGCCGCTGGTGGGGCGGATCTGCGGATAGCGCTCGTGGACCGGCCGGTTCAGGCGGGGCTGGGCGCTGCCGGGGGTGTACGCGGGCGGCGGCGGGGGTTCCGGTGCCTCCGGCGCCCCGGGGTCCCGGGGGAACGGGGTCTCGCTCATGTCCGCTCACTCCTCTCGGCCGTCTTCCCGTCGGCGCCGCTCGGGACCGCGCTCGGGCCGGCCGGGCCGCCGGCGCCGAAGCCGGGGCAGCCCGGGCGGTCGTCGCCGTTCTGGCGGCAGAAGCCCTCGACGGCGCTCTCGCCCGAGCGGGCGGTGCCGATCGCCCAGACGCTGCCGTCGACCTGCTCGACGAGCAGGACCTTCGGCAGGCCCCTCGGCGGCGGTCCCGCCGTGACCTCTCCCGTACGGGCGTCGAAGATCCCCTCGTGGCAGGGGCAGTACAGCTCTCCCTCGCTGCCGCGCTCCTTGCGCCACAACACGGCGCAGGCGAGGTGGGTGCAGACGGCGGAGTAGCCGGCGAGGGTGCCGTCGTCCATGCGGACGGCGATGGCCCTGTCCTCGTCGCCCGGGTAGCGGAAGGCGAGCGACTCTCCCGGCTCGATCCGGTCGGCGACCTTCTTGATCTCGGGTGCCTCGTCGCTGTCGCCGTGGCGGTGCAGGATGCCGGAGGCGACGGCGACGCCGCCGACGGCGAGGCCGCCGGAGACGGTGGCGACGATCCGCAGGTAGTCGCGGCGGGTGGTGAGGGAGTCGGCGGCGATCCGGTCGCGGAGCGCCTCCTGGGCCGCGTCGGCGCGGGGGTCCGGCGCCGGCGGCTGGGGGTCGGTGACGCTCATCGGACTCCCTCCCGTCGCCCGCCGCCACCCTTGTTCGAGTTCGCTTCGCTCACGTCCACCCCATTGATCTCGACGACGGGGAGCCCTCCGGGGACCGGCCACTGGACCTTGTCGGCGGGGACGACCATCGCGACGCCGGTGGTGACGGTGGTGGAGCCGAAGGTGAAGGAGTCCGCGACCTGGACGCCGGGGCGTTCGGCCTGGAGCTCTTCGAGGGTTCCGTAGAAGAGGGCGCCGGTGGGACAGACGGTGGCGCACATGGGGGCGAGTCCGTAGGCGGTGCGGTCGTAGCAGAGGTTGCACTTCATCTGGAGCTTCGCCTGGAGGTCGATCTTGGGGACGCCGAAGGGGCAGGCGTTGACGCAGTTGGCGCAGCCGATGCAGCGGGTGGTGTCGGCCTGCTGCACGACACCGTCGGCGGTCACGAGGATCGCGTCGGCGGGGCAGACCTCGGCGCACGGGGCGACGGGGTCCTCGCAGTGCATGCAGACGGTGGGAAGGGAGGCGACGGAGTGGCCCTCGTCGGGGTAGTCGAGGTGGATCATCGACTTGCCGCGGTGGGAGTCGCATTCGCGGCAGGCGGAGACGCAGGCCTGGCAGCCGATGCAGCGGCCCGGGTCGATGAAGATCGTGCGGCCCATCATGTGCGGGTCAGCTCCTCTCCGCGGTGCCGCGGCCCTGGGGGGAGGTGGGGGGCAGCGGGTCGGTGCGGGAGACCTGGGTCTCCGGGTAGGCCCGGTGCCCGGGGGCGGTGGGCGGGGCGGGGACCTCGTCGACGCGTTCGGCGGCCTCGATGCGGGCCGCGCAGACCTTGTACTCCGGGATCTTGGAGCGGGGGTCGAGGGCGTCGATGGTGAGGGCGTTGGCCGCGGTGGGGACGGGCCAGTGGTAGGGGATGAAGACGGTGTCGGGGCGGATGGCCTCGGTGACGAGGGCGGGGAAGACCTCGCTGCCGCGGCGGGTGACGACGCGGACGGGGTCGCCGTTGCGGAAGCCGTGGGAGGGGTGGACCTCGACCCAGGGGCGGGGGGTCTGTTCGACGAGGGCGCCGAGCCGGCGGGTCTGGTTGCCGGAGAGGAAGTGGGCGACGGTCCGGCCGGTGGTGAGCGAGAGGGGGTACTCCTCGCTGTACGGGTCCATCGGCGGGTGCCATTCGACGACCTGCATATGGGTCTTGCCGTCGGCGTGGTACGTCCTGCCGTCCTCGAAGAGGCGCGGGGTGCCGGGGTGTTCGGTGCTCGGGCAGGGCCAGGCGATGCCGCCGGTCTCCTCCAGCCGTTCGTAGGTGATGCCGTAGTAGTCGTTGACCGTGCCGGCGGAGGCGACGCGGAGCTCCTCGAAGACGGAGCGGGAGTCGGGGAAGTCGAACTTGTCCCCGGCGCCGAGCCGCTTGGCGAGTTCGCACATGACCCAGGTGTCGGTACGGACGCCGGCGGGGGGTTCCTGGGCCTTGTTGTGCTTGACGACCCGGGCCTCGGCGTTGGCCATGACGCCCTCGTCCTCGGCCCAGACGGTGACGGGGAAGACGACGTGGGCGTTGGCGGCGGTCTCGGAGAGGAAGAAGTCGAACTGGGCGTGGAACTCGAGGGTGTCGTAGCCGTCCTTGACGGTGGCGTAGTTCGGAAGGGAGACGAAGGGGTTGTTGCAGATGCCGACGAGTCCGCGGATCTCCTGGCGTTGCATCTGCCAGACCATCTCCATCATGGAGGTGCCGGCGAGGGGGAGCTCGGCCTCGTCGACGCCCCAGATCTCGCAGATCTGGCGGCGGTGCTCGGGGTTGGTGATGGAGCGGCCGCCGGGGAGGAGGTCGGACTTCTGGCCGTGTTCGCGGCCGCCCTGGCCGTTGCCCTGGCCGGTGATGGTGCCGTAGCCGGCGCCGGGCTTGCCGATGTTCCCGGTGGCGACGCAGAGGTTGATGATCGAGAGGCAGTTCTCGACGCCCTGGGAGTGGTGCTCGACGCCGCGGGCGTGCCAGGCCATGGCCTTGCCCGCGCCGGCGAACATGCGGGCGACCTGGACGATCTGCTCCTCGGGGACGCCGCAGATCGTGGCGGAGCGGGAGGGCGGATAGTCGGCGACGGTCTTCCTGACCTCGTCCCAGCCGGTGGTGTGGGCGGCGAGGTAGGCCTCGTCGGTGAGGCCTTCGGCGACGACGACGTGGAGGACGGCGTTGAAGAACGCGGAATCCGTGCCGGGCTTGAGGGCGACGTGGACGTCGGCGGTGCGGGCGACGGCCGTCTCTCGGGGGTCGATGACGATGAGGGTCGCGCCCCGGTCGCGGGCTCCCCACAGGTACTGGGTCATGACGGGGAAGCACTCGCCGACGTTGGAGCCGGCGATGAGGAGGCAGTCGGTGAGGAGGATGTCGGAGAAGGGGTTGCCGGCTCGGTCGATGCCGAAGGCGAGCTTGTTGGCGCCGGCGGCGGAGACCATGCAGAGCCGGCCGTTGTAGTCGACGTGCCGGGACTTGAGGGCGACGCGGGCGAACTTGCCGACGAGGTAGGTCTTCTCGGAGAAGAGGCTGGCGCCGCCGAGGAGCCCGAAGGCGTCGTTGCCGTACTCGCCCTGGATGCGGCGGATCTCGGCGACGGTGTGGTCGAGGGCCTCCTCCCAGCTGACCTCGCGGAACTCCTCGTCGCGGTTCTTGCGCATGAGGGGTGCGGTGAGCCGGTCGGGGTGGTTGACCTGCTGGTAGGCGTTGATGCCCTTGGGGCAGAGCCGCATCCGGTTGATGTCGTGGTTGCGGGGTTCGACGCCGAAGACCTTGCCTCCGCGGTCGACGCGGAGGTACATGCCGCACTGGACGCCGCAGAAGCAGCAGTGGGTGGGGACGAGCGTCTCGCCGTTCTGGTCGGCGTGCCAGCGGTCGGCGGGGATGCCTCCGGCGTCGCGGAAGTTGCGGGTGCCGGGCGGAGCGAGGGAGGGATCGAGCGGCACCGGCCGCCCGGGGGTGGTCACGGGGTCGGTCGCGGTCACTTGAAGCCCTTCTTCACGTGGTCGAGGTAGGCGCTGCCGCGGAGGACGCGCTTGCAGCGGGGGCAGTACTCGGTCCACTCGTCGAAGCCCAGGTCGAGGTCGCGCATGGTGCCCTGGAGGTTCTCGACGTAGGGGGCGGTGTCGATGGGTTCGTGGCAGCGGCGGCAGGCGAGGACCTCTTCGTCCTGGCGGCGCGAGGTGTACTTGAAGAGCTGCATGCCGACGGCCGCGGGCCGCTGGACGATGTGGAAGAACTTCCCGAAGGGGATGTAGATGAGGGTGAAGACCACGGACACCATGTGGAGGATGGCGAGGAACTCGTAGCCGCCGCCGTGCAGGAAGATCGACGAGAAGGTGAGCAGGAGCCCCGTCACGGAGATGACGATGAGGGCGATGAGGGGCACCAGGTCGTAGGCGAACCGCTGGCCGGTGATGGCTCCGCGGTCCTTCATACGGCGCCAGAGGAAGTAGGAGGCGCCGGCGATGACGAGGACGGCCGCGATGTCGAGTCCGTGGAACATGAGCCAGCCGAGGACGCTGAGGGCGTCGAAGCCGATGACCTTGAAGCCCCAGATCCGCATCTCGTAGCCGGGTCCCGAGCCGGTGGACGAGGTGAAGGTGAACCAGCCCCAGGTGAGGGGGAAGGTGATCGCGGCGGCGAGCAGACAGCCCCAGAAGACGAGCTGGTGGGCGGCCCAGCGGGCGTGCGAGCGGGCACCGAGGAACTTCTGGAAGCCGAGGTAGGTGGCGATCATCCGGGGCAGCGCGGTGGGGGCCTTGCGGAAGTTCGCGGCGGAGAAGAAGGAGCGCCAGCCCTGCCGGAAGAGGCGGCGGGCGCCGGGGGCGGAGATCCAGACGGTGTACCGGTAGGCGACGCCGAAGGCGAGGAAGACCGTGGCGACGGCGTACGGCAGGAGGGCCGAGTCGAAGTCGCGGAGGAGGCGGCTGCCGAAGACGATCGCGAGGATCAGGAGCACGGAGACGACGGCGCCCGTGAGGGAGGCGCGGCGGCGCACGGCGGCGGGGGTCTGCGGCTCGGGGCCGGCGGCCGCGGGGGCCCCGGGCGCGAGGTCCGCGGACGCGGGGGCGGTGTCTCCGGGAGTCGGGTCTCCGGGGGCGGGGCTCGGCTCGGCTGTCTGCGGTGGCTCGGTCACGCGGCCACGCTAAGGGCGGGCGTACCCTTTCGTCCTGTTTTGCGAGGTGGCGGGGTGAGCGCGTCGCTCAGACGGCGTGCAGGCCGTGGGAGAGGAAGACCTCGCGGGCATCGGCGACCTGCTCGGGCGTCGGGGACGGGGTGTCGTGCAGGGTGAACGGCTTGGCGAGTGCCTGCCACTTCGCTTCGCCCAGCTTGTGGAAGGGGAGGACGTCCACGCGGGAGACGTTGCCGAGGCCGGCGGCGAAGGCGGCGACTCCCTCGACGTTGGCGGGGTCGTCGGTGAGCCCCGGGACGAGCACGAAGCGGACGTGGACCTCCTGGCCGAGGTCGGCGAGGCGCCGGGCGAAGTCCAGGGTGGGCCGCAGCGGCCGCCCGGTGACCTTCTTGTACGTGTCCGGGTCCCAGGACTTGATGTCGAGAAGGACGAGGTCGGTGTCGCGGAGCAAGGCGTCGGTGGCGCGGACGCCGAGGAAGCCCGAGGTGTCGAGGGCCGTGTGGAGGCCGAGCTCGTGCTTCATCCGGTGCAGGAGCTCGCCGGTGAAGACGGGCTGGAGGAGCGGTTCCCCGCCGGAGAGGGTGGCTCCGCCACCGGAGGCGGCGATGAAGCGGACGTACTTGCGCGCCTCGGCGATCACGTCGTCGGCGGAGGTCCTCTTGCCGTTGCGCATCTTCCAGGTGTCGGGGTTGTGGCAGTAGAGGCAGGTGAGGGGGCAGCCGGAGAGGAAGGTGACGAAGCGGGTGCCGGGTCCGTCGACACCGGTGGACAGGTCCCAGGAGTGGACCGAGCCCTCGGAGGGCCGGTGGGTCGCCGCGGCGGCCGGGGTGGCGGGTCCGATGGTGAGGCTGGTCATGGCAGGACCTCCTTCGGAGGGTGTCGGGCACGGCCCGGGGCCGGGGTGAGGGCAAGACACCCCCAGGGCTACAGCGAGCCGTGGAAGGTGCGGTTCAGGACGTCGAGCTGCTGCTCGCGCGTGAGCCGGACGAAGTTGACCGCGTATCCGGAGACCCGGATGGTCAGCTGCGGATGGTTCTCCGGGTGCTCCATGGCGTCCATCAGCACGTCGCGGTTGAGGACGTTGACGTTCATGTGGAAGCCGTCGCTCGCCATGTAGCCGTCGAGGACGCCCGCGAGGTTCTTGATCCGCTCCTCGGGGGTGCGGCCCAGACCGTCGGGGGTGACGGTGTTGGTGAGCGAGATGCCGTCCTCGGCGTCCTCGTACGGGAGCTTGGCGACCGAGAGGGCCGAGGCCACGTAGCCGTGGGTGTCGCGGCCGTTCATCGGGTTGGCGCCCGGCGAGAAGGGCTCGCCGGCGCGACGCCCGTCGGGGGTGTTGCCGGTCTTCCTGCCGTAGACGACGTTGGAGGTGATGGTCAGCACGGACTGGGTGTGCTCGGCGTCGCGGTACGTCGGGTGCTTGCGCACCTTCCGCATGAACTCCTCGACGAGCCGGACGGCGATCTCGTCGAC
Organism: Streptomyces sp. NBC_00094; assembly: GCF_026343125.1. NCBI lineage: Bacteria > Bacillati > Actinomycetota > Actinomycetes > Kitasatosporales > Streptomycetaceae > Streptomyces > Streptomyces sp. NBC_00094. Next base: position 3,422,440 of record NZ_JAPEMB010000001.1, read on the forward strand.
GCGCTCGTCGTTGTTGCCGTACGCCGGGTACTCGCCGTCGACCACGTAGTCGGTGGCGAGACCGGTCTCGTCCCGGACCGGGGTGACCTCGGCGTACTTCACGGCGGCGAGGGAGTCGGCGGCGACGGAGAGTCCGGCGATGCCGCAGGCCATGGTGCGGCGCACGTCGCGGTCGTGGAGCGCCATCTCGACGCGCTCGTAGGCGTACCGGTCGTGCATGTAGTGGATGACGTTCAGGGCGTGCACGTACACGCTCGCGAGCCACTCCATCTGCTCGTCGAACCGGGCCATGACCTCGTCGTAGTCGAGGACCTCGGCGGTGATGGGCCCGCCGCCGACGGGGCCTACCTGGGCGCCGGACTTCTCGTCGCGGCCGCCGTTGATCGCGTAGAGGAGGGTCTTGGCCAGGTTCACGCGGGCGCCGAAGAACTGCATCTGCTTGCCGACGGGCATCGCGGAGACGCAGCAGGCGATGGCGGTGTCGTCGCCGAAGCGGGGGCGCATCAGCTCGTCCGACTCGTACTGGACGGAGGAGGTGTCGATGGAGACCCGGGCACAGAACTCCTTGAAGCCCTGCGGAAGCTGCGGCGACCAGAAGACGGTCATGTTCGGCTCGGGGGCCGGGCCGAGGTTGTAGAGGGTCTGGAGGTAGCGGAAGGAGGTCTTCGTGACCAGCGGGCGGCCGTCCTCGCCCATGCCGGCGATGGACTCGGTGACCCAGGTGGGGTCGCCGGAGAACAGCTCGTCGTACTCGGGCGTGCGCAGGAAGCGGACGATGCGGAGCTTGATGATGAAGTCGTCGACGATCTCCTGCGCCTGCTCCTCGGTGAGGAGGCCCTCCTCGATGTCGCGCTGGAGGTAGACGTCGAGGAACGTGGACGTCCGGCCGAGGGACATCGCCGCGCCGTTCTGCTCCTTCACGGCGGCGAGGTAGGCGAAGTACAGCCACTGGACGGCCTCGTGGCCGTTGGCGGCGGCGCCCGAGATGTCGTGGCCGTAGGAGGCGGCCATCGCCTTGAGTTCGCCGAGGGCGCGGATCTGCTCGGAGAGCTCCTCACGGAGGCGGATGGTCTCCTCCAGCGAACGGTTCCCGGCGGGGAGGGCGTTGAGCTCCTCCTTCTCCTCCTTCTTCACCGCGATGAGCCGGTCGACGCCGTAGAGCGCGACGCGGCGGTAGTCGCCGATGATGCGGCCGCGGCCGTAGGCGTCGGGGAGGCCGGTGACGATGCCGGCCTTGCGGGCGGCGCGGATCTCGGGGGTGTACGCGTCGAAGACACCGGCGTTGTGGGTCTTGCGGTACTCGGTGAAGACCTTCTCGAGGTCTGCGGAGACCGGGTAGCCGTAGGTCTCCAGGGCGCCGGCGACCATGCGCCAGCCGCCGTACGGCATGATCGCGCGCTTCAGCGGGGCGTCGGTCTGGAGGCCGACGATCAGGTCCTTGTCGCGGTCGATGTAGCCGGGGGCGTGGGCGGTGATGGTGGAGGGGATGTCGTACGCGACGTCGAGGACGCCCTTGGCGCGCTCCTCCGGGAACCTGTCCGTGATGACCTTCCACACGGCGGTGGTCCGCTCGGTGGGCCCGGCCAGGAAGGAGTCGTCGCCCTCGTACGGGGTGTAGTTCTGCTGGATGAAGTCGCGGACGTCGACGGCGTCGCGCCAGAGCCCGCCCTTGAAGCCCTTCCAGGCCTGCTCGTTCGCCATTGCCGTTGCCTCAGCAGGGGTCGCAGTCACTGCCCGCACCGCCTTCTTCGCTTCATTCGATCGCGTCGTTTCCTCCTTCCATTTCACTCCTGCCGACCGGTCGTTCCGGTCGGCGTTGGTCACCGGTCGACGGCCTTTGGTCCTGTTCCGGGTATGCCGGAAGGCCCCGCCGTGGCGGGGCCTTCTCCTCCGTGGGGAAAGGGGGGCTCAGCTGGGCGCCTCGGCGCTCTTGCGGGCGTAGAACCACCAGGTCACGACCGTGCAGCTGAGGTAGAAGGCGACGAAGCCCCACATCGCGCTGGTCACGGCCACCGAGCCGAAGAGGGCCGGGATGAAGAAGAATCCGTAGGCGGCGATGGCCGAGGTGAATCCGGTGACGGCACCCGACTCCATTTCCGCCTGCTTGAGCGCCCTGGCGTATTCCGGGGTGCCTTCCTCAAGGCCCTTGAGGTGGGTGCCGCGGAAGATCACCGGTATCTGCCGGAACGTCGATCCGTTGCCGATTCCGGAGAAGAAGAACGCGGCGAGGAAGCAGAAGAAGAAGCCGTAGAAGGAACCGCCGTCACTGCCCGAGGGCAGAAAATTGATCACGCCGACGATGGCGACGGCCATGCCCACGAAGGACAGGATCGTGACCCGGGCGCCGCCCCACTTGTCGGCGATCCAGCCGCCGCCCCAGCGGGCGAGGGCGCCGACGGCCGGGCCCATCCAGGCGTAGGTGGCGACGGAGTAGTCCGGGAACGTGGTCTTGATCAGCATCGGCAGGGCGGCGGCGAAGCCGATGAAGGAGCCGAAGGTGCCGACGTACAGCCAGGTCATCAGCCAGTTGTGCTTGCGCTTGAAGATGATCTTCTGCCGGCTGAAGGGGGTCGAGGCCACCTTGAGGTCGTTCTGCCCGAACCAGGCGACGGCGGCGAGCACCAGCAGGACCGGGACCCAGAGGAACGCGGCGTTCTGCAGGTAGACGGGGGTGCCGTCGGCCTTGTGCTGGGCGGAGCCGATCGCGATGGTCGACCAGGTGATGACGATCGGCGTGAGGAGCTGGACGACGGAGACACCGAGGTTGCCGAGACCGCCGTTGATGCCGGTCGCGCTGCCCTTCTTCGCCTTGGGGAAGAAGAAGCCGATGTTGGCGAGGGAGGAGGCGAAGTTCGCGCCGCCGATGCCACAGAGAGCGGCGATGGCGACCATCACGCCGTACGGGGTCGTCGGGTCCTGGATGGCGATGCCGAGCCAGATCAGCGGCACGATCAGCACGACCGTCGACAGCGCGGTGAAACGGCGCTGGCCGACCATCGGGCCGAGGAAGGTGTAGAGGATCCGGGCCGTGCCGCCGGTGAGGCCGGGGATGGCCGTCAGCCAGAACAGCTGCGAGGTGGAGAAGCCGAAGCCGACGTCCTTGAGGTTGGTCGCGGTGACCGACCAGACCTGCCAGACGACGAAGGCCACGAGCAGCGCCGGGACCGCGATCCACAGGTTGCGGGTGGCGACCTTCCTGCCGATGGACTTCCAGAAGAGCTCGTTCTCGGGCTCCCAGTCGGTGATCGGCCTGCCGGGGCGGTACTGCTCCGTGTCGTACGAGGCGGGCGGCCCGCTCGCCGTTCTGCTGCCCTGCTCCTGGGACCGGACTACGGAACTCATGGCGCTTCCCTGCCTTTTCGCAGACTCTCCTTGCTCTTCCAGGCTGCGCCCCGGCATAAGGGGGAGGTGAGTGCCGATGGTCGCCGGCCGGGCGGGCCTAGGTCCCGTCAGTGGCGGGTCGGAGGGACCCGCGGCCTAGGGGTGTCTTGTAGATCAGACCCCGCGAGCCCGGCCTGATCTACAAGACACCCCCTAGGTCCCGCGCCGTACGGGTCCCGCGACACCTATCCCGTACGGGCCTGTCCCTGCCGCCGTACGCGCCCCACGCTCCCGCCCCCACGTCCCGCGACACCGACCCCGTACCGCGTGGCATGCGGCAGGACGCGCCGACCCCTCTGCTGTGCTGGGGCGCATGACACAACCGTTCCTCCCCCTCACCTCGCGCTCCCGCGAGGAGTCGCACCGGGCCGCCACCCCCCTGGAACTCTTCTTCGACCTCTGCTTCGTCGTCGCCGTCGCGCAGGCCGGCGCCGAGCTCGTCCACGCGGTCGCCGAGGGCCACACCGGCGAGGGGATCGTCAACTACGCGATGGTCTTCTTCGCGATCTGGTGGGCGTGGATGAACTTCACCTGGTTCGCCTCGGCCTACGACAACGACGACGTCCTCTACCGCGTCGTCACCCTCGTCCAGATCGCCGGCGTCCTCGTCCTCGCCGCCGGCGTCTCACGCGCCTTCCAGGACCACGACTTCCTCGTCGTCTACCTCGGCTACCTGGTCATGCGGCTCGCCCTCGCCTTCCAGTGGCTGCGCGCCGCCCACCACGCCACCGACCCCGCCGAGCGGACGATGTGCCGGCGGTACGCGGGCGGGGTCGTCGCCGTCCAGATCGGCTGGCTCGCGCTGGTCCTCGCGCCCGAGCCCGCCCGCGGCTGGATCTTCCTCGTCATGGCGCTCGCGGAGATGGCCGTGCCCGTGTACGCGGAGAAGGACGCCCCCAGCACCTGGCACCCGCACCACATCGCCGAGCGGTACGGCCTGTTCACCATCATCGTGCTCGGCGAGACCGTCGCCGCCGCGACCGTCGCCGTGAAGTCCGGCGTCGTCGAGAACGACGCCCTCGGCGAGCTCCTGCCGATCGCCGTCGGCGGCCTCCTCCTCGTCTTCGCCGCCTGGTGGATCTACTTCGTCGTGCCCGCCCACGACCGGCTGACCTCCAGTCGCCAGGGCTTCCTGTGGGGCTACGGCCACTACGTCATCTTCGCCTCGGCCGCCGCCGTCGGTGCGGGCCTGGAGATCGCCGTGGAGCAGGCGGTCGGCGAGGCGCACCTCTCGACGCTCGCCGCGTCCGCCGCCGTGACCATCCCGTCGGCCGTGTTCCTGCTCTCCGTATGGCTGCTGCACGCCCGCTACTTCAAGGTCGGCGTCGCCCAGCAGCTGGTGCTGCCCGTGGCGTCGGCGGCGATCCTGCTGTGCACGTTCGCGGGCGGCTGGGCGGTCCTCGCCGCCGGACTCGTCGCGGCGGCCACGGTCGCGACCGGGGTGACACTGACCGCCCGGAACCCGGCAACCCGCGCGCCGGCCGCCTGAGGCGCCCCGCTCGGTGCGCGGCTCGTCGGGGAGGTCGGCGCCCTCCTCGCGGGGTGAACGCGGGCCCGGCCAGGGGCTGTACGGCGCACGCGCGCCGAGCCGAGCCCCGTGGTAGGGAGAGGGCATGACACAGCCCGAGAAGGCGGCGACGAAGGCGGCGACGGCGGCGGACGGCCGGGACGCGATCACCGACGTGAGCGGAGTACGCGTGGGGCACGCGCGCGTGGCCGGGCCCGGGGCGCTGAGCGGCACCACCGTCGTCCTGGCCCCGGAGGGCGGGGCCGTCGCCGCCGTGGACGTCCGGGGAGGCGGGCCCGGCACACGGGAGACGGACGCGCTCGACCCCCGGAACGTGGTCCAGCGGATCGACGCGGTCGTCCTGACCGGCGGCAGCGCGTACGGCCTGGACTCCGCCGCCGGGGTGATGGCCTGGCTGGAGGAGCGGCACCGGGGCGTGCGGGTGGGACCCGACCCCTCGCACGTGGTGCCGGTGGTGCCCGCCGCCTGCGTCTTCGACCTGGGGCGGGGCGGTGACTTCCGGGCCCGGCCGGACGCGGCGACGGGCCGCGCGGCGGTGGAGGCGGCCGACGCGAGCGGGGACCACGCGCGCGTGGAGACGGGCGCGGTCGGTGCGGGCACCGGGGCCGTCGTCGGCGGGCTGCGGGGCGGGGTGGGGACGGCGAGCACGGTCCTGGAGTCGGGGATCACCGTCGGCGCCCTGGTCGTCGTGAACGCGGTCGGGTCGGCCGTCGACCCGGCGACGGGCGTCCCGTACGGGAGCTGGTTCGAGGGCCGCGGCCTGCCCGACGTCCCGGCGGAGGCGGTGCACGAGGCGGCGCTGCGGAGGCTCGCGGAGGCCCGGGCGGCGGCCGCCCCTCCCCCGCTGAACACGACGCTCGCCGTCGTCGCCACGGACGCGGTGCTCACGCGCGCGCAGGCGCAGAAGGTCGCGGGGACGGCGCACGACGGCATCGCGCGCGCGGTGCGTCCTGTGCACCTGATGAACGACGGTGACACGGTCTTCACGCTCGCCACCGGACGGCGCGAACTCCCGGAGGAGGCCGGTCCGCTGGCCCTGAACGAGATCCTGGCGGCGGGCGCGGACCTGGTGACCCGGGCGATCGTCCGGGCCCTGCTCGCGGCCCCCGGCGGGCAGCGCGGCCCGGGCGGCGACTTCCCCTCGTACCGCGAGCTGTACGAGGGGGGCGCGACCCCCTGGCCGACCCCGGACGCGACCCCGGACGCGACGCCCGGCACGACCCCGGACGCGACCGGGGGCCCGGCCGCCACACCACCGTACTCCCGGTAACCACAAGGGAGTTGGGGAGGAAACCTGCGGGAACTTCCGGTGCGTTCCCTTCGTTTTTCCGAACGCCGGACACGATGTCAGACCCAGGGACTACGTTTAGCAAGCACCAAGTGACATGCGGCGACGGCCTGGAGACCCTCTTGAACGATCCGCAGGATCCTCACGATCCGTACGAGACGACCGAGACGCACCTTGAGCGGCTCCTCGGCAGGGCGCTCAACTCCTTCGATCTGCCCGACTCCACCGTCGAGCGCCTCGGCACGGCGCTCGCCCACTCCAGCGCGCTGCACTCCTCGCACCACAGCGCGTCGCTGCACCGCACCACCTATCGCCACACGTACCTGCTCGCCGACGGCAGCGCTCTCAGCTTGTGGGAGCTCACGCACAACGCCGGCCGGGACGGCACCGATCAGCACGAGCTGTACACGGAGGAGGCGGAGGCCCGGCTCGCCGCCTCCCGACTGCCGACCGGGCCGCTGCCGGGCTGGAGACTGGAGCGAAACGACGGCCGCGCCCTCGACGACGACGACGCCGACATGGAGCTGCTGAGCGCCCTGCTCGCCCGCCCCATACCGGCCCAGCCCCGGATGTACGTGCCGGACAACTCGGCCGACCACGCGCGCCGCGTCCTGCGGCGCGCGGAGAACGTGGACCGGCCGGGCGAGCGGACGGCACGGCGGCTCCGCCTGGCGTTCGCGCACCACATCACCCAGGCCTTCGGGCGGCAGTGCGCGGTGGAGGGTGGCCGGGACGCCGGCTTCACCCTCTACGAGCACCAGTTCCTGCTGCTCGACGGCAGCGAGGTCAGCCTGTGGGAGGTCGAGCACACGGCGACCCCCGACGGCCGGCACATGTGCGAGGTGTACGAGGACGAGCCCTCGGCCCGCCGGGCGATGGAGTTCCGCTCCCGGGTCCGCTGACACCGGCCCCGGACTCCGCTCCCGCCCCCGCGTTCCTCAGACGAGCGCGGGGGCGGGTGCGGGCTCGGAAGCGGGAGCACCCCCCTCGATCCCGGGCTCGACCTCTGCCTCGACCTCGATCCCGGCCTCGGCCAGCTTCCCCACGGCGAACGCCCGGTTGGCGCGGGTCTGTTCGCGGTACGCGGCGGGCAGGTCCGGCAGTGCGAGCAGCCGGTCGCAGGCGGCGAGCGAGGCGACGTAATCGCCCATCCAGTACGCGGTGATCGAGTACTCGAAGAGCAGCCCGTACCGGTACACCCACGGCTGCATGAACAGCAGGTCGTCCGGCTGCCTCCCGTCCAGGACGGCGGAGACGACGGCGTGGGCGGCCCGGTACCGGCGCATCTTCCGCAGCCGCGCCGTCAGCTCGTAACAGGCTTCGAGCCGCTCCGGCCGCGACTCCCAGGCCCGCGAGAGGGCGTCCATCGCGGACGGCCACACGCCGGACTCGGCCTGGAGGACACCGGACTGGAGGAGCGAGTAGTAGACCTCCTCGCCCCAGCCGCCCATGGCCGCGCGCCGCTCGTAGAGGGCGACGGCCTCGTCGGGGCGGCCCATGTCCCGCAGGGTCTGCGCGAGGTAGAAGACCGTTCGGGGGTTGGCCGGATCCCGGACGAGCTCGTCGCCCAGGAGACGGGCGTCCCGCTCGAACTTGTCGTGGCGTGAGCCGCCGTCGGCGTGGTCCTCGATGGCCAGAACGTCCAGGTTCCGCTGCACGTGGTCCCGGTCGGCCGTCAGGTACTCGTGGGTGACGCCCTCGTACCGCCAGGGCAGATCGCCCCTGACCAGGCGTTTGATGCGGTACTCCAGGGATCCCTCGTGGCGGATCATGTACGCGTCCGCGGTGAGGTCCGGCAGCGGTCCGTCCTGCCGCAGGACGTGGTCGGCGTCGATCAGCAGGAGGTAGTCGGCCCTGCCGCGGGCGTGCGCGATGTTCAGGCTGCGGTTGTGCCCGAAGTTCACCCACGGCTCCTCCCGGAGCTCGCCCGGGATGCCGGCGAGGGCGGTACGGATCAGCTCCTGGGTCCCGTCGGTGGAGCCGGTGTCGGTGATGACCCAGGTGTCCACGAGACCGCGGACGGAGGCGAGGCATCGCTCGATGACTTTGGACTCGTTCTTGACGATCATGCACAGGCAGATGGACGGCTTCACGGCAACACCACTTCCGGTGGGGGCGGGAGAGCACTCGGGGGGTGGGCGACCCTACGGGCGCCTGCCGAAGGAGCGGTGCCGCCGCGCCGACGGCCGGTTCGAGATTCGCCTTCGTGTACGCATCCGTTCGGCTAGCAGCGATACGCCATGGCGTTGGGAGTGCCGCCAGACCGTCAAGCCTTCGCAAGCGCGATCCGATGATCCGACTAGGAAGCACGAACGCTTCCCGGACATCACTCGGACCGGCCGCGGCGCGGCCGGTGGAGGAAGGAGCATGCATGCGTCCTGATGCCAGGACCAGGTCCCCGCTGGGTCCCCTGCCCCGACGACGCCCCTGGGTCGTCGGCGGGGCCATCGCCTCCGTCGCACTCGTCCTCACGGGCTTCACCTCCCAGGCGGCAGCAGCCGCCGCCTGGGACTCCCCGGGGAGGGCGACGGCAGGCCCGTCGACGGGCGACCACTGCGAGGAACGCCCCCCGCACCACGAGGACGGTCCGCCGCCTCACCACCAGGACGGCCCGCCGCCCTGGGAGTACCAGGGCGGTCCCCGCAGCGCCGACCAGAGCGGCTCGCCGGAGGCCGAAGGCCTCCAGCAGTTCCTGGACGACGTGATCCAGCCCCTGGTCGAAGGCCAGGACATCCGCGCCCTGCGCGCGGTCCCGGTCGGCGGCGGCGACGACTGCAAGGTCGGCCCAACAGGCCCGACCGGCCCGACCGGACCGCCCGGCCCGAAGGGCGACACGGGCGACACCGGGGCGACCGGAGCGACCGGAGCCACGGGTGCGACGGGTGCGACGGGTGCGACCGGAGCCACGGGCGAGACCGGAACCGCCGGCGAGACCGGTGCGACGGGAGCGACCGGCGAGACCGGAGCGACCGGCGAGACGGGAGCCACTGGAGCCACAGGTGAGACCGGCGCCACGGGCGAAACCGGAGCCACTGGAGCCACGGGCGAAACCGGCGCCACTGGTGAGACCGGAGCCACGGGTGCGACCGGCGAAACCGGCGCGACGGGTGAGACTGGAGCCACCGGAGCCACAGGTGAGACCGGCGCCACGGGCGAGACCGGAGCAACGGGCGAAACCGGAGCGACCGGCGCCACGGGCGAAACCGGAGCGACCGGCGCCACGGGCGAAACCGGCGCGACGGGTGAGACTGGAGCCACCGGAGCCACGGGCGAGACCGGCGCCACCGGTGAGACCGGAGCCACCGGAGCCACGGGCGAGACCGGCGCCACCGGTGAGACCGGAGCCACGGGAGCCACTGGCGAGACCGGAGCCACCGGTGAGACTGGAGCCACGGGAGCGACCGGCGAGACCGGCGCCACGGGCGAAACCGGAGCCACCGGAGCGACCGGCGAAACCGGCGCCACGGGCGAAACCGGAGCCACCGGAGCGACCGGCGAAACCGGCGCCACGGGCGAAACCGGAGCCACCGGAGCGACCGGCGAAACCGGCGCCACCGGCGAGACCGGAGCCACGGGAGCCACGGGCGAGACCGGAGCAACGGGCGAAACCGGAGCAACAGGCGAAACCGGAGCGACCGGCGAAACCGGAGCAACAGGCGCGACCGGCGCGACCGGCGCGACGGGTGCCACCGGCGCCACTGGTCCCACCGGGCCCTGCTCCGACATCGACCTCTTCGCCCCCTCCAGCACCGAGGACCAGCAGGCCGTGCTCACCGGCGGCAAGGTCTTCGTCGGTAGGGCGCCGTCCGCGGGCGGGATCATCGTCTGGCAGGACCTCAGCAACCCGGACGACGCCCCGGGGGATCCCGACAACGACAACTTCCCCGCCGACGCCTGCGGCGTCTCCTACGACAACCAGGGCAACACGGCCCTCGTCAAGATCGTGACCAAGGGCGGGCAGGTCTGGCAGACGGTAGGCGAGACCAACGGCGGCAACTTCATCTGGGACGACCCGTGGGTCCAGCAGACGACACCCACCCCGGTGGCACTCCGCGCGAACAAGTTCGCGCGCGCCCTGCCTCCCGGCACGTCCCGCAACCTCATCCCGGGCCTGAAGCGTCCCTGACCGACAGGTGACACGACTGAGGGGCGGTGCGCTCGCGAGCGCACCGCCCCTCTCCGCCGCAGCGGCTCAGTGCGTCAGCACCGGCTCCTTCTCCACGGTCTCCGGAGCGTCCTCGTCGCCGCCGCCCTCCAGGTGCTGCTTCGGCTTCGCCGGCAGCGCGAACATCACCAGGAAGATCGCGGCGAGCACGCCCGCCGCCCAGCCGAGCGAGTTCTGGAAGGCGTCCGTGAAGGCCGCCCCCACCTCGGTCGGCGCCTGCTGGAGGTTCCGGTCGTCGATCACGCCGAAGAAGACCACGGACACCAGGCCGAGCCCGAGCGCGTTGCCCATCTGGCCCGTGGTGTTGATCAGGCCGGACGCCGAGCCGGCGTGCTCGCGCGGTACCTCGGAGAGGACCGCGTCCGTCAGCGGGGCGACGATCAGGCCCATGCCCAGACCCATGACCACCAGCGGCGGGATCATCTGCCAGGACTCGATCCCGGTCCCGTACCGGCCCGCCACGAAGAAGTAGAGGAGGACGCCCGCGATCATCGTGAGCGCGCCCGCCTGGAGCACCTTGCGGCCGAAGCGCGGCACCAGCTTCTGCACCGAGAGGCCGGCGGCCACGGACACCGCGATCGAGAACGGCACGCCGGTGAGGCCCGCCCTCAGCGCGCTCCAGCCGAGGCCGATCTGCATGTACAGCGTCCAGACCAGGAAGAAGATGCCGAGCACGACACCGAAGGTCAGCTGTACGGCGATACCGGCGGCGAAGCTCTTCACCTTGAACAGCGACAGCTCGACGAGCGGCGAACCGTCCTTCTTCGCCTTGTACTTCTCGTAGACGACGAAGAACGCGAAGACGAACAGGCTGCCGATCATCATCAGGTGGCCCCACAGCGGCCAGTCCAGCTCACGGCCGCGCGTCAGCGGGTAGATCAGCATCAGCAGCGCCGCCGTCACGAGGAGCATGCCGACGATGTCGAGCCGGAGCGCCTTCGGCGCCTTCGACTCGGTGATGAACTTCCGGCCCAGGATCAGGCCCGCGATGCCGACCGGCAGGTTGATCAGGAAGATCGGGCGCCACTCGAGGCCGGCGATGTTCCACTCCGTGAGCAGCGCGCCGAGCAGCGGGCCGGAGACGGCGCCGAGGCCGATGATCGCGCCGAACATGCCGAAGACCTTGCCGCGCTCGTGCGCGGGGAAGGTGACGTGGATGATCGAGAGGACCTGCGGCACCATCATCGCCGCCGCCGCGCCCTGGAGGAGGCGGGAGGCGACCAGCATCTCCGGGTTCGCGGCGAAGCCGCAGAGCGCCGAGGCGAGCGTGAAGCCGGCGGTGCCGAGGAGGAAGAGCCGCTTGCGGCCGTAGATGTCACCGAGCCTGCCGCCGGTGATCAGCCCCGCCGCGAAGGCGAGGGCGTATCCGGCGGTGATCCACTGGATGGCCCCGAAGGAGGCGCCGAGGTCCCGCTCGATGCTGGGGATCGCGATGTTGACGATCGTGGCGTCGACCAGATCCATGAAGGCTGCCGTCATGACGATGGCAAGGGCGATCCACCGCCGCTTGTCACCTGTGTCCTGGGGGGCCGCATCCGTGACGGCTTCGTGTGAACTCATACGAAGAAGATAGAAGTCATCTAGGTCAAATAATGTCCTAGATGGGCCGCATCCTGGAAGGCATGACGGACACCCCGGTTCGACTCCTGAATCTGCTGTCACTCCTCCAGACCCCGCGCGAATGGCCCGGCAGCGAGCTCGCCGAGCGGCTCTCGGTCTCCCCGCGCACCATCCGGCGGGACATCGACCGCCTCCGCGACCTCGGCTATCCGGTCGAGGCGACCCTCGGCGCGGTCGGCGGCTACCGCCTCGTCGCCGGTACGGCGATGCCGCCACTGCTCCTCGACGACGAGGAGGCCGTCGCGATCGCCGTGGGCCTGCGCGCCGGCGCCGGACACGCCATCGAGGGCGTCGAGGAGGCGTCCGTACGGGCCCTGGCGAAGCTGGAACAGGTCCTGCCGGCGCGGCTGCGCCACCGGGTCTCCACCCTCCAGAACGCGACGATCCCGCTGACCAGGGGCGACGGCGCCACGGTCACGCCGGCGACCCTGACGACCCTGGCGGGCGCGGTCACGGGGCGGGAGAAACTGCGCTTCGGCTACCGGGCGGGCGACGGCGCCGAGTCGAAACGGCTGGTCGAGCCGTACCGGCTGGTGTCGACCGGGCACCGCTGGTACCTGGTCGCGTACGACCTGGAGCGCGAGGACTGGCGGACCTTCCGGGTGGACCGGGTGAGCGACCCGCTCGCGACGGCCGCCCGTTTCACACCGCGCGAGCTGCCGGCGGGCGACGCGGCCCAGCTCCTGGTCCGCTCGATGTCCCGCACCCAGCCCGAGCTGGACCTGGACGTCAGTTTCGAGGCCCCGGCCGACTTCGTGACGGCCCGCCTCCCGTCCCACCTGGTCCCGACCGCGACGGGCCCGACGACCTGCCGGCTCCGCACCCGCTCCAACGACTCCGTCGAATGGCTGGCCCTCCGCCTGGCCCTCGTGGACGCCGCCTTCACGATCCACGGCCCGCCGCCCCTCCACGCGTACGTGGAAGACCTGGCGGTCCGCCTGGCGGCGTCGACAGGAAGGTAGCGGGCCGGGGCGTCGACACGGGGGGCATCGGGCCGGGGCGTCGACACGGGGGGGCAGCCGGGGCCGGACCCGGCACCCGTGCCGCGAGGCGGCTTCGGAACGCGAAAGAGGCCCGGGGAGGGAACTCCCCGGGCCTCTTCGAGGCCCCGCACCGGACACCCCCTAAGGGGTGCCCCGGCCCGGTCAGGCCACCGCGTCGAAGCCCGTGTCGCGGGCCATCTTCTTCAGTTCCAGCAGGGCGTGCTTCTCGATCTGGCGGATCCGCTCGCGCGTCAGCCCGTGCTGCTTGCCGACCTCCGTCAGCGTCCGCTCGCGCCCGTCCTCGATCCCGTACCGCATACGGATGATCGACGCCGTGCGGTGGTCGAGCTTGGCGATGAGGTCGTCGAGCTCCTCGCTGCGCAGCAGCGTGAGCACCGACTGCTCGGGCGAGATCGCCGAGGTGTCCTCAAGGAGGTCGCCGAACTGGGTCTCGCCCTGGTCGTCCACCGACATGTTCAGCGAGACCGGGTCACGCGCCCAGTCCAGGACGTCGACGACCCGCTCCGGCTTCGTGTCCAGCTCCGTCGCGATCTCGGTCGGCTCCGGCTCCCGGCCGTGCTCCCGGTTGAACTCGCGCTGCACGCGCCGGATGCGGCCCAGCTCCTCCACCAGGTGGACGGGGAGCCGGATCGTCCGGGACTGGTCGGCGATCGACCGGGTGATGGCCTGCCGGATCCACCACGTCGCGTACGTGGAGAACTTGAAGCCCTTCGCGTAGTCGAACTTCTCGACGGCGCGCACCAGGCCCGCGTTCCCCTCCTGGATCAGGTCGAGCAGCGGCAGGCCGCTGCGGGGATAGCGCCGCGCGACGGCGACCACGAGCCGCAGGTTGGACTTGATGAAGAGGTCCTTGGCGCGCTCGCCCTCGGCGACCAGCGCTTCGAGCTCCTCGCGGGAGGCTCCGTCCGCCCCGGCCTCTCCCGACTCCGCCCCGGCCTCTCCCGAGGCGGCGGCCCGTGTCACGGTCCCGTCCAGGATCTGCTGGGCGTACACGCCGGCCTCGATCGTCTGGGACAGCTCGACCTCCTTGGCGGCGTCGAGCAGGGGTGTGCGCGCGATCTCGTCGAGGTACATGCCGACCAGGTCGCGGTCGGCGATGTCCCCGCCCACGGCGCGAACGCTGCTTGCCCGACTCGCCCCGCTCTTGGCGGAGGTCTGACGACGGGCGACGGCACGGGTTGCCATGCGTGCTCCCTTGCTGAGTAGGTCGCGACACCCTTTCGAGTGCCCTGCATCCGACGGAAACAACGACTGGAATCAGGACAGAATTCCCACCAGGCACATGGATTTTCGCGATCATGCAGTATCCTGCGCCGCTGCCACCCCTTGGGGCGCACCTCGGGCACCCACGGAGTCGCAGGTCAGACCGGGCGCGGAGGGTGGACGACGCCGCTCGCGGGGATTCCCGACCACACTGTCGGTGAGACCGCGATCACAACGGCGGGCACCTGCGGCGTCATCTCTTCAGACGCGACGACGGGCCGTGTGGTTGCCCGCGCCCGCGCGGGCGTCCTCGGCGTCCTCGGCGTCCTCGGCCCCGAGTCCTAGGTCCCGAGCCCGTTACGCCCCGCCCCTCCCCGTCCTAGCGTCGTCCCCATGAGCGACGACACGACCGGCACCCTCGACGAGGCCCTCGAACGCCTCCACACCACCGGCCCCGAACACGACGGCTGGCTCAGCAACCACGCCCCGATGGCCGTCGAGGCGCTCGTCCGCAACGGCCAGGCCCCGGCCGTGCACCGCTGGCTCGACCACTACGCGCCCAGGCTGGAGGACGTGCCGCCCGCGAACCGCCCCGTCACGGCGGACGGCTGGCGCGAGGCGCTCGGCGACCCGTCCCGGATCACCGACTGGACGCGCTTCTTCGCGCGGGAACTCGACGGGCCCGAGGCCCGCCCCTGGCGCGAGGTCCTCGCCGAGTGGTGGCCCCGGCTGCTGCCCGGGATCGCGGCCGGCGCGACGCACCCGGTGATCCGTACCGGTCACGCCGTACGGACCCTGCTGAGCGGCGGTGACGGGGAAGCGACCGCCCCGCGCCGCGCCGAGCTGGCGCACGCCCTCGGCTACTGGGCGGCCCGCCACCAGCCGCTGCCCCCGCTCACCCCGCTGGCCGCGGCGCCGAACGCGACGGCCGCCCTGGACGCCGTACCGCCGGTTCCGGAACAGGGCGGCGGGATCCGCGCCCGACTGGCACAGCTCACCGGGTTCCCGGACTGGGGCACGGCCCCGGACCCGGAGACGGCGAAGGCGCTGCTCACCGAGCTGGTGACGGCGGCCACGCACCGGTACGCGACCCACGGCCACGGCGAGCCGATCATGCTGGTCCACGCGGCGACCGCCCCGAACGCGGTCCTCCGCACCCTGCCCGCGCTCCCCCGTGAGCTGTGGGCGCCGAGCCTGGCGGCGGCCTGGACGGCGTCGGCCGCGGTGACCGCCGCGTACAGCCCGGCGGAGGCCGCCGCCTACGCGCCGACCTCCCTCACCTCCGAGGAGGTCTTCGCGCGGGCGGCGGCGCACGGCGACGACCACACGATCAAGTTCACCGACACGGCGCTCGACGTGGGCGACCCGCTCGCCCTCACCGCCGCCGCCCGCTCGGTCGAACTGAACCCGCCGGTCTTCTGACCCGGACGCCCCGGAGGGCCCGTAGGACCCTGAAGACCCGGAGGGCCCTGCGGACCCCGACGAACCGCACGAACCGGATGACCCTGCCGACCCCGACGAACCGAAGGACCCGAACCGTGCCGCGGACCCGAGTCATTCCGAGGGACCCGGCGCTCAGCCGAACTGGACGGACCGCTTGGCGAGCCCCATCCAGAACCCGTCGATCACCGACCGCTCGGCGTCGAGGTCGCCGGCCGCGTCCGCCGCGCCCATGGTGACGAAGAGGGGCGCGAAGTGTTCCGTACGCGGGTGGGCGAGGCGTCCGGCCGGGGACTTGTGCGCGAAGTCGAGGAGCGCGTCGACGTCCCGGGCCGCCAGGGCGCGGTGCCCCCAGTCGTCGAACTCGGCGGACCAGCCCGGCACGCCGCCGCCGGTGTGGCGGAGGGCGGCGAGGTTGTGGGTGAAGAAACCGCTGCCGACGATCAGGACGCCCTCGTCGCGCAGCGGGGCGAGCCTGCGCCCGATGTCCATGAGCCGGCGCGGGTCGAGGGTGGGCATGGAGATCTGGAGTACGGGGATGTCGGCGCCCGGGAACATCTCGACGAGCGGCACGTAGGCGCCGTGGTCGAGCCCCCGGTCGGGGATGTCCTGGACGGGTGCGCCGGGCGCGCGGAGCAGCTTGCGGACGGCGTCGGCGAGCTGCGGGGCGCCGGGAGCCCCGTACCGGACCTGGTAGTAGTGCTCGGGGAAGCCCCAGAAGTCGTAGACGAGCGGCACGGTCTCGGTGGCGCCGAGCGCGAGCGGGGCCTCCTCCCAGTGGGCGGAGACCATGAGGATCGCCTTGGGGCGCGGGAGCTGCGCGGACCAGGCGGCGAGCTCGCCGGGCCAGACGGGGTCGTCGGCGAGCGGCGGGGCGCCGTGGGACAGGTAGAGGGCGGGCATCCGTTCCAGCGTGGCGTCCATCGCGACGACCTCCGGCTTCCTATGTTCTTGAAACTTCAAGCTCACTGCCGTACAGCGTAGACCGACATAGTTCAACTTTCAAGAATGAGTCGTACGATGGAGCCGATCGAGCTGCTGGAGACGACGGAGCCGATGGAGGCGACGGAGATCGTGGGAGACATGACCGAACCCCGCTGGCTCAGCGACGGCGAGCAGCACGTCTGGCGCTCGTACCTGCACGCCACCACGCTCCTGGAGGATCACCTCGACCGCCAGTTGCAGCGCGACGCCGGGATGCCGCACGTCTACTACGGGCTGCTCGTCCAGCTCTCCCAGGCGCCCGGCCGACGGCTGCGGATGACCGAGCTCGCGAGGAACGCCAAGATCACCCGCTCCCGCCTCTCCCACGCGATCGCCCGGCTGGAGAAGAACGGCTGGGTGCGGCGCGAGAACTGCCCCTCCGACAAGCGCGGCCAGTTCGCCCTGCTCACGGACGAGGGGACGGAGGTCCTCGGCCGCACCGCGCCCGGCCATGTGACGGCCGTACGCCAGGCCCTGTTCGACCGGCTGTCGCCGGAGCAGGTGGAGCAGCTCGGCGCGATCATGCGGGTGATGGCCGAGGGCCTCGAACCGGCGGGCCCGGACGCGGACCTGCCCTGGCTCCGCTGACGTACGCGGAACCAGGGCAGGAGGGCCGCCGGGATCTGAGGACCGGGGGCTTGAGGACCGGGGGGCTTGAGGACCTGAGGACCCGAGGACCCGAGGACCAGGCGATCCGGCGATCCGGGGATCCAGGGATCCAGAGATCCAGGGATCCAGAGATCCGGGGATCCAGGGATCAGTGGGCGATGACGGGCACCTTCACGTCGCCATCCGCACCCGAGCCGGATCCGACGACCGCCCCGGTGTCCGGCTTCCCGGTGTTGATGAACACGAAGGCGATCGCGGCCGAGAGGACCAGGATGCCGACGGCCCACCAGATGGCCGCCGCGTACCCCTCGACCATGCCCTCGAGCTGGACCAGCTTCTGCGCGGCCGGGGTGGTCGCGCCGGCCGCGTGGTCGGCCAGGTACGCGGTGGTCGCCGAGGCGGCGATCGTGTTCAGCAGGGCCGTACCGATGGCCCCGCCGACCTGCTGCGAGGTGTTGACCATCGCGGAGGCCACACCGGCGTCCCGCGGGTCGACGCCGAGCGTCGCGAGCGACATGGCGGGCATGAACGCCGTACCCATGCCGAGGCCGAGCAGCAGCTGCGCGGGCAGGATCAGGCCGGCGTACGAGGTGCCGACCTCCAGCTGGGTGAGGAGCAGCATGCCGATGCCGGCGGTCAGGAAGCCGGGGGCCATGAGCAGCCGCGGCGGGACGCGGGTCATCAGCCGCGTACCGATCTGGGTCGAGCCGATGATCATGCCCACGATCATGGGCAGGAACGCGAAGCCCGTCATGACGGGCGAGTACTCCTTCACGACCTGCAGGTAGTAGGTCAGGAAGAGGAAGAGGCCGAACATCGCGATGACGGCGAGGCCGAGCGACAGGTAGACACCGCCGCGGTTGCGGTCGGCCACGACGCGCAGCGGCAGCAGCGGGGACTTGACCCGCGACTCGGTGAACACGAACGCGGCGAGCAGCACGGCGGAGCCGACGAAGAGGCCGATCGTGCCGGCGTCGCTCCAGCCCTCGGACTCGGCGCGCGTGAAGCCGTACACGAGCGCGACCAGACCCAGGGTGGAGAGGATCACGCCGGGGATGTCGAGCGGGGAGCGGTTGCGGCCGCCCGCGGGCTCGCGGATGACGAGGTACGCGCCGACGGCGGCGACGATCGCGAAGGGGATGTTGACGAAGAAGGTCCAGCGCCAGTTCAGGTACTCGGTGAGGAAGCCGCCGAGGATCAGACCCACGGCGCCGCCGCCACCGGCGATCGCGCCGTAGATGCCGAAGGCCTTGGCGCGCTCCTTGCCGTCGGTGAAGGTGACGGCGAGCAGCGAGAGCGCGGCGGGCGCGAGGAGCGCGCCGAAGGCACCCTGGAGCGCGCGGGCACCGAGCATCATCGCCTCGCCGTTCGCGGCACCGCCGAGGGCGGAGGCGGCCGCGAAGCCGATCAGGCCGACGATGAAGGTGCGCTTACGGCCCCACAGGTCGGCGATGCGGCCGCCGAAGAGGAGGAGACCGCCGAAGGCGAGCGCGTAGGCGGTGATGACCCACTGCCGGTTGCCGTCCGAGATCCCGAGGTCCTGCTGGGCGGAGGGCAGCGCGATGTTCACGATCGTCGCGTCGAGCACGACCATCAGCTGGGCGAGGGCGATGAAGACGAGCGCTTTCCAGCGGCCGGGGTCGGCCTGGAGAGCGGGGTTCTCGGGGATTTTGGACATGGGGGTAGCCACCTCTTGGCGCGTACAGGTGCAAAAAGGACGTAAGGGAGTTCGGGGCGGGCCGCTAGGGAGCCATCACGGCGTCACGGCGTCACGGCATCACGCCCGCCGGCAGGAGTCGCGTCTCAGGTCCTCCAGGGTCGCGGCCGCGCCCGGCAGCTCGGAGCGCGCGGGCGCCTCCAGGCCGTCGAGGAACAACTGCAGGTGGCGATGGACGAACTGGTCGAAGTCCAGGCAGGCCGCGCCCGGCAGGGGACGGGTCAGCTGGGAGACCGCCACCATCAGGTCCCCGACTCCGACGTCGGGGCGGAGGCGGCCGGCGCGCTGCGCCCGGTCGACGAGGCCCTGGACGGCCTCCTCCAGGCGGTCGCGCTCGACGGCCAGATCGGGGTGGTCCTGGTCGAAGGCCCCGTCGAGCATCGGGCACAGGGCTCCGATGCGCGCGTCGGCGGCGGCGTGCGTGAAGCGGCGGAGGGCGGCGAAGGTGTCGGCCTCCTCCTCGGCCGCCCGTTCGGCGAGTTCGGTGACGCCGGCCATGAGGGAGAGGACGACCTCGCGGACGAGGTCGGTGCGCTCGGGGAAGTTCCGGTAGAGCGTCGCGTTCCCGACGCCGGCGCGCCGCGCCACCTCGTCGTACGGCACCTGGGGGCCGAACTCGACGAACATCTCACGGGCCGCCGTCACGATCCGCTCGCGGTTGCGCAGGGCGTCGGCGCGCGGGCGGGGTACGCGGCGGACGGGCGCGGTGTCCTGGGTGCTGGTCACGCCTCGACCTCCTCTACGACATCTCATCCGACAACGAATCCGGGACCGGGTCCGGAAAACGGATCCGGGGGCGGATCCAGGATCGGATCCGGGAACGAACCCGTCCGACGGATCCAGGATTCGGATCCGGGGACAGACTCCCCACTTCGGGGAACACAGGCTTAAACGGGGAGAGGCTCCCCGCTTATTTCCCCTCCATGATGTGACCTGGATCACATTCGACACGCCGCGCGGAATACCCACGATCGGTCCACTCGACGCGCGCCTCCGGGCCGATCACCACAGGCTGATCGCACGACACGGATCTCCGTCCCCCGCGGAGGAGATCCGTGCCGCAGACCTGCCCCCACCGGAGAGGCGCCCGTATGCAGCACCCCCGCCGACGGATACGCAGACCCGTCGCCCTGGCAGCGACCACGGCCCTCTCCCTCGCCCTGCTCGCCTCCGCGAGCACCACGCTCCCCGACCCCGCCCCGGCGTCCGCCGGCCCCGTGGCCGCCGCGCCGAGCGGCGCCCAGCTCGGGCCGTGCCGGATCGCCACGACGATGGGCGTGCAGATGTCGGAGGGGCTGCCCACCGCTCCCGGATACGTACGCTCCACGGGCCGCGTCAGGGCCCTCACCCTGATGGTCGACTTCCCGGACGCCGTCGGGGAGGGCACGGCGATGAGCCGTTTCCGCGAGTTCTTCCCGCAGACCTCCGACTGGTTCCACACCAGCTCGTACGGGCGCCTGAAGTACCGGGCCGAGGTCCCGATGACCGACTGGCTGCGGATGCCCCGGCCGTTCACCTCGTACGGGATCGAGCGCGGCTCACCGTACGAGCCGGGCTACCGCTCCCTCGTCGAGGACATCGTGAAGGCCGCCGACACGACGGTGGACTTCAGCGCGTACGACCTGGTCAACGTGCTCATGACGCCGAACGCCGGGCCGTCCGCCCTCGACACCGTGCTGTCCGTGACGTTCTCCGGCAACGACGACGCCCCGTACGCCGACGGCGTGCCGCTCGCCAACACGTCCTTCGTCTACAGCCGTCAGGACGACGGCTCGGGCAGCTTCGCCGAGACCGGCTACCGCGTCCTGCCGCACGAGAACGGCCATGTCTTCGGCCTGCCCGACCTCTACACCTCGGACGGCGGCGGCACGGTCGGGCACTGGGACATCATGTCCGAGGACTGGGGAGCCAACAACGACCTGCTCGGCTGGCACAAATGGAAGCTGGGCTGGCTCGACAACGACCAGGTCGCCTGCGCGTCGGGCCCCGGCTCCACCGACTACACCCTCACCCCGCTGGCCGTCGCGGGCGGCCCCAAGCTCGCCTTCGTCCCGCTCTCGGGAACCTCGGGGTACGCGGTCGAGGTGCGCAGCAAGGAGGGCAACGACGAGGCGGTCTGCGAGCAGGGCGTCCTCGTCTACCGGGTCGAGTCCGACGTGGACACCGGCCACGGCCCGGTGACCGTCTCCGACAGCGACCGCTCCAGCGGCGGCTGTACCCGGCGCCCGAACGTCCACGCGGAGCTGTCGGACGCCCCGTACCGCCCGGGCGAGATCTTCACGGACCGGGCGAACGGCATCCGGATCAGCGTCCTCTCGGAGGACTCGACGGGCACGTACCGCATCCGCGTCACGCGCCGCTGAAGGACCCTCGCAACTCCCGCTTCAGGATCTTCCCGGTCGGGTTCCGAGGCAGCTCCTCTTCCCGTACGAGGACACGGGCGGGCACCTTGAAGGCGGCGAGGCGCGCACCGACGTGCGCCCGCAGCCGCTCGACGTCGCGATCGGCCCCGTCCCGCAACCGCACGACGGCCACGACCTCCTCCCCGAGCAGGGGATGCGGAACACCCATCACGGCGGCGTCGACGACATCCGGATGCTCCTGCAGGACGCCCTCGACCTCGACGCAGTACACGTTCTCGCCGCCGCGGATCACCATGTCGGTGAGCCGGTCGACGACGCTGACCCGCCCGTCCTCGTCGACCCGGGCGAGGTCCCCGGTCCGGAACCACCCGTCGTCGCCGAACGCGCGCCGGGTGGCGACGTCGTCGCCCCAGTACCCCCGGATCAACGACTGCCCCCGCAGCCACAACTCCCCCACGCCCTCCCCGTCGGGCCGATCGATCCGCACCTCGGTGGCGGGCGAGGGCCGCCCGACGCTCCCCGGATGCGCCCGGTACTCGGCCCCTACGTTCGACAGCACCCCACCGCAGGTCTCGGTCAGCCCGTAGCCGTTACGGGGCTCGACGCGCTCGCCGTACGAGGCGGTGATCCCGGCGACGATCCCGGGCGGGGCGGCGGCGCCGCCGGTGCTGAGGAGGGTGAGGCTCTCCAGCGGGTCGCCGGCGCTCCGGGCGGCTTCGAGCAGCTGGAGCGCGGTGGTGGGCACACCGGCGTAATGGGTGACGCCGTGCTCCCGGATCAGCTCGAGAGCAAGGCGTGCATCCCACTTCCGCATCATCACCAACGTCCCGCCGGCGGCCATGACGGCGTAGAAGGACGTGAAGGCGGCTACGTGGAAGAAGGGAAAGGTGGTCAAGGACACGGGCGCGGGCCCGGTCCCGGGCACCTCCCCCCGGGCGAGGGCGGCAGCGGCGGCGAAGTACCGGGGGTTCATGGCGGCCCCGGCCTGCGCGAGGTGCGTGGCGACGGCGCCCTTGGGGCGGCCGGTGGTGCCGGAGGTGTAGATGATGGTGGAGTCGTGCTCGGGGAGGACGTCGACGAGGGGCGGACCGAGCAGCGGATCGTCATCGACCACGTAAGCGACGAACCCTTCCTCACCCTCCCCCCGAAAAACGACCCCGGGCACCTGATGCTGCCGCGCCCAGGCGCGCACGCGCCCGACCCGCTCCCCATCGACGAGCAGCACCCCGGGCGCGCAGTCGTCGAGGGCGTACGTGAACTCGTCCTCGGTCCACCAGGCGTTGAGCGGCACGGCGACGAGCCCGGCGAGCTGGGTGGCCCAGAAGGCGACCTGCCACTCGGGAAGGTTCCGCATGGCGACGACGGCCCGGTCCCCTGTCCGCAGCCCGAACTCCCCTACGAGCCGCCGGGCGAGCCCACAGGCGGCGTCGAAGAACTCCCGATAGGTCATCCGCCCGGCCTCGGACACGAGGAACACGCGATCCCCGTAGGCCCAGACGACCTCGACGAACTCCCGCAGAGTCCGCGGCCCGCCGACGTACACCCCGCCCTCGACAGCGAACGGCGCCCCGGGCGCCCGAAGCCGCGCCTCCCCCGCCTGCCCACCGGACACCACCACGAGGACCTCCTAAGCGCTTGCTCACCCCAGCGCCGCGACGCTATGCGCCCCAGCCCCGAGGGTCAACCCACACAGGGACGCCCGAAGAAGCACCGCCATTGTCGGGGCGACCCCGCTCAACGCCACCAGCACCGCCTTCGCAGCCCGTAAGGGCTTCGGCCAGCCGGCAGGTGAGCCACCGGGCCTCGGCGGCCGAAGCCCCTTGCCCGGAGGCCGCGACCTCGCGGGCTTATCAAGCTGGGGCGTCATCGAGGAATTACCCGACCACGCCTCCGCGACTCCGCAGGGTCGGACATCTCTGAAGCCCCATCAGCCATAGCCGATGGGGCTTCAGAGGTGTTCAGCACATCACGAAATGGAGGAACTGTTGACGCTCGACCAATAGTTGCGGGCCGCCTCGACGATCGGGGCGTACTCGGCAGATGCCACGACGGCGACCAGCGTAGGGCCCGTCAACGAACCATCCTCGTCGCCTCGCGCCACCACAACCACATTTCCCTTGTACACATACCCGTGGATCAACCAGCCATCCAAAGACTCGGCGATAGACAGGGTTGTGCGATCGTGGAGCTCCTCTTCGGTCAGCAACGCCGAGAGAACGACATCCCTGTCCGAGAACAAGAGACCGAGACGATCGTCATCCAGATGCGTCAGGCCTTTCAGCCTGGCCATGGCTGTACCCAGAATGCATGGCTCGGTGTCACCGATCAACTGGCTGTCGACGATGAGCTGGAACCGGAACATGCCGCGACCCTCCAGCGGGGCGACAAGGAATCCGAATCGACCGTCGTCGGTCAAGAACCTCACAACTAGCCTCTCTTGACCTGAATCGGAACATGATTCATCGGAATCGGAACCAGAGTACCCGACTTAGTCACGCCCCTGGTACTTCCACTCCAGTGCCACTTGCCATTGCCGTCATCGAAGTAACGGTAGTACTCGGCACTTTTTCCGGAACCCACCTTTGTCCACCTGGCGCCGTCGACGAGAACGCTTTTCGCGAATTGCGCTTCGGCGTCACCCGGCAGCACCGCCTTCTTCGGAATATACGGGTTCGGACCACCCGTCGGATCATGGTGCCCTGGATTCTCGTACACAGGGCATGTGCTGTTGTGAACGAGTACCGGCGTTTCTCCTGCCAGTACGTAGTACGTGTGCAGGTCATCGACGGTCAGGTTGTACGTGCGGGCACGCTTGCTGAAGGGCGTGTTGCCCGTGACGACTACCGTGTCTCCGTCGTCGGTGAGCAGCGTCATGCCGGACTCGAGGTCGCGGGCCTCTATCCAGTCACGCTCGGACGGTGACCAGAATGGATGCTCGTGTGTAGCAGTTAGTTGTTCGACTCCGTCATCTGTGACAACAGACAGGGTGTTGAAGTACTTATCGTTCTCAGTTCGGATGAGCCGGGTTACCTTACGAGCACCGCTCTCACCCGTCTCCGGGGAAGTCGCCTTGACGTAATCTCCGACCTCCACGTCCTCGATGGCCTTAGTGGAGCCATCTGCCATGAGGACTTCGGTTCCGGCCAAGAAGCACATGCAGTCGCCGAGGAGCCTTGCCACCGCCCCTCTCTCGGCTGCTGTCGCGCCCCCGGCGACGGCACCCTTGGCGGACTTGGCTGCGATACCGCTGACGAAGCGCCCTATCCCCCACGTGACCAAAGTGATGACGTCCGCGAGCAGCGCTTCTCCGCACCGGCCCTTTCCGGTGATGCAGTCGACATTCGCCTTCACGCCCCAGGGGTCGTCACCCACTTCAAGAAGACCCGCGGCGTCCGCGGTTTCGCAGAAGCCCTTCGTGCTCCCCTGGAATCCGCTCGTGCCGACGCCGCACTTGCTCTTGGCCCACTTCGTGGTCAGCTTGTCGTAGGAGTCGCCCGGCCACGCGAAGGACATGGCGCGCAGTTCGTCTTCGGCGGGAAGTCGAATGCCTTCGATCACCGGCTGCTTGTCGCCGGTGTCTCCCCCTGAGCCACCGCCAGTCGTCTTCTTCTCTCCCGCCGGCGGATCCGGAGTCGCTGCCGGGTCGTTCTCTTCCGTGTAGTCGTCGTACGTGCCGTTGTCGCCCGAGCAGTTGTGCGGGTAGCAGCTCTCGAGACCGGTCGGGTCGCTGGCCGTCGTGGGGTTGTTGTTGGCGTAGCTGTAGCCGTTGAGGGACTGCGGCTGGTCCAGGCTGAGGAGCGGGTCGACGCTGATGAACTGGCCGAGGCCGGTGTCGTACTCGCGGGCTCCGATGTGGGTGAACCCGGTGGTGGTGTCGATGTCTCCGCCGACGAAGCCCTTGTAACCGGGCCAGAAGGCGGGGGCAGCGCCGCGCTGCCCGCCGTAAGGGAGGCTCTTGCGGCGGTTGAAGGTGAGCGTGGTGGAGGAGAAGGAGAGCGTGTTGGTGTTGTGGTGGTCGGCGACGAGGAGACGGACCTTGCCGTCATCGCTCGTGCGGATGGCCGAGCCGCCGGGGAAGGTGTAGTAGCGGGTGCCGTTGGCGATGGTGGCCGCGGTGGTGCCGACCTTCCGGGTCAGCGCGAGTTCCTGACCGCCGGGCAGATAGAGCGTGGTGGTGGTCGGGTCGCGCTTGATGATGCGGGTGCCTTCGGCGTCGTAGAGGAACGACGTCGTCTTGCCGGAGATGGTGGACGTCTTGAGCTTGCCCTCTTCGGTCCAGGTCAGGTCCTGGACCGGGCCGGCGTTGGCCGGGGTCTTCTTCTGGAGGTTGCCGGTGTCGTCGTAGCCGTAGGTGTCGGTGCCGGTCACTCCGCCGGTCGCGGTCACCGAGGTGACGGCGTGCGGCCGGGGCGCGCCCGCCGTGGTCGGGTAGGCGTAGGTGCGGGTGGTGTTCGCGGCGATCGGGCCCGCCTTGTGGAGGGTCTCCGTCTTGCGCTGGCCGGTGTCGGTGAACGTCCAGGACGTCCAGTACGGGTCGACCGTGCCCAGGTTCGGGGTGCCGGTGCCGTTGACGGGCTTGGTGGCGCAGGCGTCGCCCGAGGTCCAGGCCTCGGACAGGCGGCGGGCCCAGTCGTAGGTGAAGCACTGCTGGTCGACGACGGTGCCGTCGGTCTGCGCGTCCCGGATGGTCGTGACGTTGCCGGCCTGGTCGTAGCCGTAGGTGATGTTCGACGGAGTCGCCGGAGCCGTCGCCTCACGGTCGACCGTGCTGCCGATCAGACGCCGGGTCGACGCCTCGTAGGTGTTCGTCTGTGTGACGAGCTTGCCGATGTTGCCGAGCTGCGCCTGCGCGAGCTCACCGAACGGCGTGTAGCTCGCCCCCCGCAGATAGGCGTGGTTCAGCGAACCGTCGACGATCCCCAGCACGTCCTTCGCGCCGTAGTGGTTCGTGACCGTCTCGGCGGGCAGAGCCGTCGTCGCGTTGGCGTTGGTCGTGCTGTACGTGGCGGTCGCCGGCATACCGCTGACCGGTGTGGCGGTGGTGGCGACGGTGTAGGTGCCGGCGAGCAGCTCCTCACCTGTCACCGAAGGGATCGTCACCGTCGTGCCTGTGGGTCGGCCGGCGGAGTCGTAGCCCCTGACCGCAGCCTTGTACGCGGCGTTCGCCGTGATGGAGGAGTCGTAACGGGTGGACGTGGCGGGCAGGCCCTTGCCGCCGGTCGCGGTGTCGTAGGTCCACTCGGCGAGCTTCGGGCCGGCGATCGATCCGGTGCGCAGGCTGGTCTTCCGACCGAGCTCGTCATAGGTGCTGGCGAGAGTGCCGCGTGCGTCGGTCGCCGTGTCGACGCGTCCGAGCGGGTCGTAGTGGACGGTGCTGGAGCCCTTGTCCGGGTCGGTCGTGGCCACCTGTCGGCCGCGCAGGTCGTAGGTGTAGGTCCAGCTGTTGCGGCCCGAGGAGTCCGTGACGGAGGCGAGCAGGCCGGCGTCGTCGTAGGTGTGGGAGGTCTTCTCGTACTGCGTGGCCGCTGCCCCGGGGACGGGGTTGCGGTCCTTGTACTGGCGCTGCTCCGTCGGGCGGCCCCGTACGTCGGAGACGGTGAGGGTGGCGGTGCCTCCCGCGGGCGGGACGGTGGCCGTCCAGTAGTCGCCGTAGGTGTTGCTGGTGCGCCACTTCTCCACGTTGAGCGACAGCTGGATGCCGGCGGTGACCCGGCCACGCCCGTCGTACTCGTTCTGCAGCGCCTGCGGGATCTGGTTCGGGGTGACCACCAGCATCGCGCCGGCGACGGCGGTGCTGTTGTAGAACGGCGCGTTCGTCAGGAACGCGCGGCCGTGACTGTCGTAGAAGACGTCACTCACCACACGGCCGACGGTGCCGACGGCGTCGGACTGGGTCTGGCGGGGCCGCAGCAGCGAGTCGTAGAACGTCGTCGAGGTGCCCCACAGGCCGTCCTCGTAGAGCGCCTTGGTCACGACGCTGGAGGGGACCGCACTGGAGACGTTGTACGTGAAGGTGGCGTTGGGCTGAGCGGTGGTCGCGCGCCCCGTGCTCCACGTCTTCTTCAGGCGTCCCAGGGCGTCGTACTCGTTGGTCGCGGTGCGGTTGTCGGCATCAGTGGTGGTCAGCGCGAGTCCGCGCATGCCGTCGAACGTCGAACGAGCCGTGTGACCCTTGACGTTGGTGACCGTGACCGTCGTGGACTGCGCGCCCGCAACCGGGTCGTAGGTGGTGGTGACGGGCTGACCGTCCTGGCCCTTGACGACGAGGGCACGGCCGTACTGGTCGTACGTGCTCTGGGAGATGGTGTCCCAGACGGGCGTCAGGTCGGCCTCGTGGTGGGAAAGCCGTTCGGTCCTGGTGACGTTGGCCTTGCCCGGATCGGGAGCTGCGCCGAGCACATTGTCGTCGTAGTAGGTACGGGCGCGGCCCGTGACCTCACCGGGGCGGGCAAGGCATGTGGTGCTGTCGGTGGTGACGATCTCGCTGGGGTAGGCGATCAGCCAGTTCGTCGTGTCCGGGGTGACGAAGTCGGTCCAGGTGCAGCGGGCTTCGACCGTGCCGGCGCCGTCGTCCGTCTCCTTGAGGAGAAGGCCGTAGGTGGTGTCGTAGGACCGGTCGGTGGTGAGGGTGCGCCAGGTGCCGTCGTCGAGGAGAGTGCTGGCCTTGGTCGTCCCGGTGCCGGAAAGCCGAGCCGTTCTGGCGGGGAGGGTGGGCGCGGGGTCGTTCGGCTTGTCGGGGTCCGTGATGCCCTTGACCGCCTGGGTGGCCGTCACGCCCGATTCCCAGGGCGTGTTGGTGGTCTTGGCGACGATCTTGCCGCCGGTGCCGTCCTTGTCGTAGGTGGCGGTGGAGGCGACGCGACCGGCGAAGTCCTCGCGGTCGACGACGCCGTTGATGGCCATGCCGGGTCGGGGGCTGCCGTCGGCGAGGGTGTCGCCGGCCATGCCGAGGTAATACGTCTTCTCGGTCTTCACCCGGTTGGTGGAGCCGGCGTAGGTGCGGACGGTGCCGTATCCGCGGAAGTCACTCCAGGTGCGGTGCTTGTCGAGGGTGAACTCGCCGGTGTCGCGCCGCCAGTTCGGGCCGTTGGCGTACTCGTAGCTGGTGACCTTCGACGGCGAACCGGTACCGGCGGTGGTGTCGTTCTCGTCGATCCGCGTGACGAGGTACTTGTGGAACCAGTCCTTGACCGGATCCACGTAACCGTCCGGGGTCCACCAAGCCGGGTAGCAACGCTTGGCGTTCATGTCCTGCGTCGCGGGCAGCGTCGTCGGAGTGCACTCCTTGGCGCTGTACGTGACGAGGGTCTGGCCACCGGTCTCGTTGGTGACCTGGGTGATGCGCCTGCGGTTGAGCGCGGGCCGGCCTTCGGCCGCGTCGACACGGTTGGCCATGAGCGCACCGGTGAAGGCGGTCTCGGTCATGCCGATGTCGGCCAGGGCGCCGGCCTTGCCGGTGCGCTTCACCGAGTCCAGCCACATCGCCGGGGTGGAGGTGTCGCCGGTCGCGGGGAACGACTGGGCCAGCGCCCAGGTGTCGACGGGCTCCAGGGTCGTACCGACGAGGGAGAAGGTGTTGATGCCGGTCAGGCGCTGCTTGGACCAGAACGTCGGGGAGCCCTGGAGGCACTCCGTGCCGGTGGTGCAGTTCAGGTCGACCGGCGTGTCCGGCCAGCTCGTGGCGTTGGCCTCGGTGAAGGCGCAGTCCGTGGCCGTGCACCGGTTCCCCGTGGTGAAGGTCACCCGTCCGGCAGGCGGTGCCGTGGCGTAGACGGCGTCGTCACGCAGGCCGTAGTCGATCCGGTTCAGGTAGCCGCCGCGGGTGTACGGCTTGGGGTCGTCGAACGTGCCGTCCTGCGCGTAGTAGCCCTGCTCCTTCGTGTAGTACATGGCCATCGCGTTGCCGTGCGGGTCGACCACGTAGTCCAGGTTCCAGCGCCAGCCCTGCACCTCGGCGGAGGAGGCGTAGTCCGCGCCGTTGCCCTGCTCACCGGCGTGGTTGCCGTAGACGGGGGCGGTGAAGACCGAGTTCGTCTCCGGCTTCCCGCTCGCCCAGCCGGGAAGGTGGTTCTTGCCGAACCAGTACTGGGTGCCGTCGAGCGTGGTGACCTTCCAGTACTCGAAGTCCTCGTCACCGGAGTTGTTCGGCTCGGCAGTGTCGTACATCCGCTCGATCCGGGACCCGTCGTCGCCTTCGAGCTTCCACGTGTTCTTCGTGCCGTCCCAGACGAGCTCGCTCGAGGAGCCGTTGAGGGAGAGTGTCGCGTTCTCCGACTTCCAGCACAGGTCACCGGTCTTGGCGGTGTTGTTGCCGCCCTGCTTGTCGTTCTCACACGAGGCGTAGCGACGTTCGATGAAGCCGGGCGAGTACTCCCAGCCCTCGCCGATCCACGACGGCTGGTTGTTCGTCGACGCCGTACGTCCGTCGACCGCCGAGGAGTTGTAGGACAGGGCGATCTTCGGTGCCAGACCGCCGGGGGAGGCGGGGACGTCGATGGGCACGGTCCAGCCGAAGCCCCCCGAGTTCCCGCCTGCGGACCACGATCCGGACGGGGCGAGCGTGGTCGCCGTAAAGGCGCCGTCACTGCCACTGGCCCCCGCCGTGGCCGCGAGAACGGTCGCGCCGGCAGTGGCCACGGCAAGGGTGGACAGCGCGGGAGCGGCCTTCGCCTCCGCCCCGGATCCCGCCTTCAGCGGTGCGCCGGAAGCCGTGGGGGCGAGAGTCGCGGTGAGGGTATGAGCGACGGTGTCGTTCTCGGTCGCCAGCGGTGTCTGCTTGCGACACTCCGGCTTGTCGGGGGTCGTCAGCGCACAGGCCGGCAACGTCACCAGGCGCAGCCGCGAGGACCAGCCCGCCCCGTAGGCGCCCTGGATGGTGCCGTAGTCCACCTCGACCTCGACCGGCGTACCAGGGGTGGCCGCCTCGGTGGGACGCACCGACATCAGCAGGCCGTCCACACCGGCCTGTTGGGTGACGGCGCGGCTCTTGACCGCCACTTCGATGTGGCCGGGGTCGGCGGCAGCGGTCTTCTTCGCGTTCGCGCGCGAGGTGGGTGTGGTGAGGCGGATGGGCAGTCCGCCCACCGTCGCGGCCTCCGTCTCCCCGGGCGGGAGAGTGAGCTCCTCGGCGGCCGGGGTGGGCCAGGTGACGGGTGGCGCCTGCCACGGTGGCGATGGCTTGGGTCTTCTCTTCAGCCCCTTGGGGACGAAGTCGGTGCCATCGACGGACGCGGTCTTCGGTACGGGCGGGGGCCCCGGGACGGCGACGGGCGTGGCCCACGACGGCGCCGAGAGCAGGGAAATGCCCAAGGTCATGGAAAGAACGCCGATGATTCCCGTCCGCGATTTCCTGACGTTACGCTCTTCGGGGCTTCCGGAAAAAGGCATCACGAAGGCATGACGGAACAACATCGAAATCCCCACCCCGATAAACACATGGCAGCCGGACGGCCAGCCGGATCCAACACCGGCACATGTGCACCTGGCAAGTGCGCACGGAAAGAGTCACCCCGAATCCGTCAGGTCCGGACCCTCAACTTCGGCGAGTCCACGGCAAGTTGAACCAATGCCCCAACCAGTCACACCACCCTCTATTGAGGGCAAATCCCTGCGGTCCATGGAATGGATAGCCCTGATTGCGATCGGCGCAGCCATGCAGGCGCACCCCTCGATCGAGAACAAGCCCCACCGACGGAAAGAATCTGGATCGCTTCCTCTCTCAGCGATCCGAGCACTCCGGAAAGGCCCGAGCTCACCCCCGAAAGGGACCGCGATCCACGACTCCGCGAGACGGTGCTCGTGCGGGCGCCCTGCGATGTACGGGAGGAACGTCTCAGCCGGCCAGCAGGACAGAGCGCCGTCGCCCCTCACAAGACGACCCCACAAACACCACCAGGGGCCGGAACTCTGGCGCTGATCACGCCCCTCAGCCCGTCCAGGACCGGAACGGTCGGGAACGGCCGCCGCTGGAGGACTGTCCCGCACACGCTCTCCTGGGAGCACACGGGAGAATCCACAGGTCAGCGACCTACCAGTCCGGCCACGCCACTCGGCACCCACTATCCAAGACCCCACGCGGGCGCCCATCCGCTACCCTGTTCCCTGGTCGGCCGTTGGCGTGGCTCTTGTCGGGCAGCAACACTGCTCAGCAGGGTCCACACTGCGCCTGACCAGCGGGCTTGACGTCCTTGCGAAGATCCAGTTGCCGGGTTTTCTCCAAGGTCTCCTCCAAGCCCCTGCCTTCGTAGCTCAGGGGATAGAGCACCGCTCTCCTAAAGCGGGTGTCGCAGGTTCGAATCCTGCCGGGGGCACAAGGGAAAGAGCACCTCCGGATTCTCCGGAGGTGCTCTTTGACATCCACGGCTGACATCAACGGCGACGGTCAGGGACGGCCGGGCCGCCTCTTGAGCAGCCGGTCCATGTGACTGATGGCCTCGCGCTGCGTGTCCTGGACGACGTGCGTGTACACGTCCATGGTGATGCTGATCTGGCTGTGCCCGAGGATCTCCATGACCACGCGGGGAGGCACCCCGGCCGCCGTGAGGATGGTCGCGCAGCCATGCCGGGCGTCGTGGAGCCGGATGACGCGGAGCCCGGCGGAGGCGGCGACGCGGGTGAAGGAGCGGTACACGTTTCGCGGCTCGACCGGGCTGCCCGTACGCGTAGTGAAGACGTAGTCACTCCCCTTCCACTCCTCCCCCGCCTTGACCCGCTGATCGTTCTGCCGCATCCGGTGCCAGCGGAGGGGCGCGATGCACATGGCGGGCAGCGGCACGGCACGCCGGCGGCGCCCCTTGGGGTCGTCGTCGTACAGGACACCCCGGCGCCGCTGGGTCTGCTGGCGGACGTAGAGGACGCGGTGATCGAGATCCACGTCTGCCCAACGGAGTCCGACGAGCTCGCCCCGGCGGAGGCCCATGGTGATGGCGAGGACGAAGGCTGCGTACAGCGGGTCCCGGCGCGCGGCTGCGAGGAAGTCGAGCGTCTCGTCCAGGGACCAGGGACTCAGCTCTCGCGCCTTGGCTCGGGGCGGCTCCACGAGGGTGGCCACGTTGCGCGTGATCAGCTCCTCGCGGCAGGCGGCAGTGAGCGCCGTGCGCAGGACCCGGTGGGACTCCCTGGCCGTGGCGGCGGTGGTCTTCTTCTCCAGCTGGACGAGGAATCGCCGGACGTCGGCGACGCCGAGGGATTCCAGGCGCTTGGAGCCGATCAGCGGGACGAGGTAGAGGCGAACGTGTGCCTCGTACTTGTCGTACGTACTGAGCTTGAGCCGCGGCTGTACGACGTTGTCCAGCCAGTACGGGAGCCACTCGGAGAGCTTCGCCGAGCGGGTCGGAATGGGGATGCCGTTGCTGGCCTTGTCCAGAAGCGCACGGCGCTTGGCGTCGCACTCCTCCCATGTCTTGCCGTAGGCGAACTTGCGGGCGCGGGTGCCGTCGGGCTGGAGGACGTACACGGCAGCCTGATAGCGGCCGTCTTTCCGCTTGGTGATGGTGCCGGCGCCGTTGGGGTTGCGCTTGCGCTGTCCGGCCATCAGGCGGCCTCGCCGATCTCGTACGAGATGAAGTCCCGTACCGAGTCGACCGGGATGCGACGTGCGCGGCCGACGGTGATGGAGGCGAGGCGGCGCGAGCGGATGAGGTCGTAGACGGTGGAGCGTCCGAGCTTGAGCCGTGCCATGACCTCGGGCACGGTCAGCAGCTCGTCGGTGGTGGCGGTAGTCATGCTGCGGCTCCTTCCGGGGCGTCCAGGACGAGTTGGTCGCGCAGAGCTTCGCGGGCCGTCTGGCGGTTGAGCTGGATACCGCGCGAGATGGTCGCGGCGAGGGCGGCCTCGCCGGGGGTGTGGCCGTGGCCGGCGTACTGCCAGGAGGCGAGGACGAGCACGGTGTCCGGGTCGGCATCCACGTGTTCCTGGGCGGCGCGGTAGTCGGCGCGGATCTGGCGGAGGGCGCCGAGGGTGGTCGAGTAGCGGCGGGACTTGGTGGAGAAGTGGCCACGGAAGCCGAGCATGTGGGCCCAAGCGGTGAGCTTGCGGTCCGGGTAAAGCGGGGCCAGGTCGAGGCAGGCCTCAATCAGGCGGCGGGGGTGGTCGGCCACATCCAGGAGGTCGAGCACCTCCCGGTTGCCGATCCGCCGGTCGAGGCTGCCGGTGGTCTCGGCGGCCTTGGTGGCGTACTTCGCGACGTACGAAGCCACGGCCTGCTCGGTGATGTCGGAGCCGTCACCGAATGCCTTGACCGGTCGGATGTCGAGCTGGCGGCCCCACTGGAAACGCCGCCGCGGCTGGTCTCCGGCGGCCGGGACGGTGATGGTCGTGTACGCGTGGACGGCAGCGGCGCGGATCGCGTCGTCGAGGAGCCGCACAGTGGCCCACGAGGGTGGGGCAGTGCAGGGGCCGTCCCGTCCGTCGAGCCGGATCACGGCGTGGAAGTGGATCGCACCACGCTTCTGGAACTCTGCGACCTTCCCGTACGAGACCCGTAACGCGTCCTTCAGCTCGCGCTGCGTGAGCCCGGCGCGGGCGGCGAGCTCTCGACGTAGACGGTTGGTGAAGCGCTGCCAGAGCTGTCCGGCGTGGTTGTTGAAGAGCACGGCCCCGGCGTAGTCGTACGACTCGGGGTCGAGCGCTGTGCCCAAGGCGGGGTCGTTCTCCGGGTGACGGGTGCCGCAGCGGCAGGCGCCGCGGTCGGGCCGGTTGTGCACGGGGCCGAAGGACGGGGCGGTGAGGGTGGCGAAGACCCGGGGGTGGTCGCGGACGGTCGTGGGAATGGCCTTGGAATCGTCGCCCGCCAGGCCCGCGCGGATCAGGTGGTAGGTGTCCCCCGCGTACGTGTGGGCGCAGGAGGGGCAGCGGGAGGCCCGGCGGTTGCCACAGGCGACGCGGAGACGGCCGCCGGGCTCGGCCTCCGTGGAGTATCGGCGGAGGGTCTCGCCGGACGTGCGGTCCTTGGCGAGGGACCAGCCGGTCAGATGGATGGGATCGGAGCAGCCGCCGGTGCGATGCACCTGGTCCCGCCAGCGATCGAAGTCGGGGGCGGCGGCGACTCGGAGAACGTCGTGGAGGGTGGCCGGGTCCAGGCCCGCCGCGGTGGCGACGGTGCGCTGATCCATGATGGGTGTTCCTTCCGGTTGAGAGATCGGCGAGGGGTACGGCTCCCGGGCGGCGGATGCTTGGCGGTATCGAGGCCGCCCGGGGGCCGGTCAGCGACGGTGGCGCGGGCGTTTGGCCGGCGACGCGAGCAGCGAGCGGACGACAAGGGCGCAGACGGCGACCGATGCGGCGGTGACGGCGGTCGCGAGGAGCATCGAGACCAGGACCGTGCCGACGACCAGGACGACGGCGGTGCCGGCGCCGATGACGGCGAGCGCGGTGCCGGGGGTGATCTGGACGGTGGGCCGCTGGGCAACCGGAGGCGGGGACGACTGCATGGGCTCAACGGCGGTCGGCTGGACGACGGCGGGCGGGGTGACGAGACCGGTCGGCGTCGGCATGGTCGGGATCTTGGGTCGGAGCATGGGGTGGTTCTCCCTTCCGGGTCAGGTCACTTGGAGATCGCGGTGTCGATGACGGGGGCCAGCAGACTGTCGGCGAGGAGGAAGCCGCCGAGGAGGATCACGGCGACGAGCCACCAGGGCGGGCGGATCAGCTTGAAGCCGAGGACGCCGACGACGAGCAGTACGAACCAGAGCGGGACATCCACGGGCGGTATCCGTTCAGTCGGAGATGCGGCAGCGGTGGGTGCGGGCGGCGAGCTGGGCGGCGGAGGAGCTGGAGTAGTCGGAGGACCAGCCGCAGCGGTCGGCGGTGCAGACGGCGGCGTATTTGGTGCGGCCGTGCCGGTCGCGGTGGGTGCCGATCTGCACCGGGCCGATCCGCATCACGGAGTGGAAGTGGTCGCGAGGGGACATGGCGTTCTCCGTTCTGATCAGGTGAGTTGGGCGGCGATGGCGTCCGCCATGGGCGCGGGGACGCCGAGGCGGGCGCGCAGGGTGTCGGTGTCGATGGGGTGGCCGGTCCGGGTGCGGTGATCGGCGGCGACCTTGCGGGCGTGCTCGACCAGGGCGGCGGGGACAGGCACGGCGGGCGGGGCTGCCGGCGCGGGCGGAGTGGGCTCCAGCTCGGCGACGGCATCGGACTCGGGGACGCGTTCCGGGCCAGCCGGCGTCTCTCCGATCGGCTCCGGCTCGACCATGGAGTGGGTCTCCGAGACCGTCGGCGCCGGTGAGTGTGCGAGGAGCGTGCCGCCGAGGAACGCGACCGCGGGCCACCCGGCGATGCCGAAGCGCAGCCAGCCGGGTGGATGGGCGAGGTCGAGGAACCCGGCGGTGGCGACGTTTGCGCCGAGCGAGGCGAACAGGGAGACCAGGAACCAGCACCAGGCGAGCCGGGACGAGCCGTCCGAGCGGAGGCGGCGCCAGGCGGCGACCAGGAGCAGGTCGACGGAGATGGGGTAGGCCCACGCTTTCCATCCGGTCTGCCCGGCAGCGGCGGCCAGGTCGTGCAGGTGGGCGAAGGACAGCGCACCGGCGATCAAGGCTTGGACCAGCACGGCGTCGACGCGGAGCTTGCTGGTCATGTCGGCACCTCCTTTGCGGGGCGTTCTGGGCATGGCGGGGTAGGGACGTGGCGCGTGATGCGGTCGCGCCGACCGAGTGGGGCGGGGAGGGTCAGGCGGTAGCCGGGGACTCGGCGGACGCCGGGGCCGGAACCTTGACCGGGTGCGCGGGCGGCTCGACGGCGGGCCGGAAGGCGGCGAGGCCGGGCAGGTCCGGGACGAGGTGCGCGTACTTGTTGCAGGCGTTGACGGCCGTACGGAGCGAGGTGTGCGGCGTACGGATGCGGGCCCAGCCGCCGGAGGCGTCGCCGGTGATCGCAAGGCCGGGCGAGTCGACGGGGATCTGGACGGTGGCGAGGACGGCGTCCGGCGCGATGTCGCCGAAGGCCATGTTGGCGCTGGTCTCGTCGTTGACGCGGTGGGCGGTACGGACGCTGAGCTGAGCGCGGAGCATGGTGATGCCCTTGCCGAGTTCAGAGCCGAATCGCTGCCCGCAGATCTCCAGGTAGATGCCGGCGGCGCGACCGAGCTGGGCGAGTCGAGCAAGTGCGGTGATGATCCGATCCCGCCGCTTCTCCTCCTCCTTCGTGGCGAAGAGGGCGAGTTCGGCGACCTCGTCGACGAGGACGACGACGGGAACGGGACGAAGGTGGTCGGGCAGGTCCCAGATGTCGGCGGCGATGTCGGCGTCCGGGGTGTCTGCGGTGATGCGCTGTTCGGCGCGGATGAGCTGGTAGACGCCTTCCATGTGCGCGATCAGTGCATCGAGTAGCTCGGCGGCGGTGTCGGGGTTGTCAGCGAGAGCGGAGAAGCGACGAGCAAGCGGGAACAACTCAACCCCTTGCTTGCAGTCGATCCCCACCAAAGCCACGTCCTGGGAGGCGAGTTCGGCGACCAGGTTCCGCTGGTAGACGGACTTCCCGGACTTGGTGGCTCCGATCGTGAGGGCGTGCGGGGTGGTGCGGTAGTCGCGGTAATGAACGGCACCGTCCTCGCGCAGAGCGACCGGCAAGCGCATGGTCGAGCGCTCGACGCCGACGGGCATCTGAACCCGCTTGAGTACGTCGTATCCGGTCATCCGCAGTTCGACGACGCCGGAGCGGATCTCCCGCGAGGCCACGCCGTGCATGCCGAACGAGTGCCGCAGCCGGTCGCACGAGGCAGCCACGTCGAAGGCGTCCTGTCCGGGCCGGAGCCCCAGCCGTAAGACGAGGCCGGTCCGGGTGGGCCGAAGCCGCAGGATGCGCGGCGCCCGGGGCTCCGGCACGGGCCGGTTGGCCATTCGGGCGATGGCGAGACGCCACCGGGGCGGAGGAACGGTCAGCCCGCAGGCGTCCATGACCGAGGAGTACCGGCCCAGAACCCGAAGGGCGGCGAGTACGACCCCGAAGGTCAGCCAGTACCAGGCGGGCCGCCGCCACCGCAGGAAACCGGCGAAGGCGACGACGATCACCACGGCGGAGACGATCAACCACTCCATGATCAGGCAGCCTTCGGGGTCGCCGCGCTGCCGACGAGCGAGGTGACCGCGACGGCGCGAAAGGCGATGCCGTGCCGACGCTGGCCGTTGAACTCGTTCTCCCAGGGCCGGGCGATCAGGCCAGTGACCGCGACCGGGGTGCCCATGACGAGGTCGGCGGAGACGCCGGTCTCCGGGACGGTCACGGTCAGGATCTCGACCTCGCCGTTCGCGGCGAACATCACGTCCACGGTCGACAGCGCGGCGCCGGTTTCGGCGTCCATGGCGCGCTCGCCGGTGCGACGGTCCTTCACCTTGGGCTGCGGGGGCTGGGCGACCATCACGGAGGCCGCGGAGGTGTCGACGGGGATCTGACGCACAGAGATCACTCCTCTAGAAGTGCTGGACTCCGTCACTCATCTATATGAGTGACATGAAGAAGAGTGCCCGACTCCTATACATGAGTCAACCCGCCCAGACGAAGAAGTCCGAGCGGGTTGAGGAGAGTTGACCGCGCGTCAGTCGGCGGCAGGGATCCGATACTCGAAGACGAACTGGTCAGCGGCCATGAGGGTGTCGCAGACCTCGACCACCCGCCCGGTCTTGGTGACGGCGTTCCGCAGCAGGTGAACGACGGGGGCCCCGGGGCTCAGGGCGAGTTCAGAAGCCTCAGCCTTGGCGGCCGGCCGAGCCTGCAACGTCTCGACGAACTCAGTGAAGACGTGCCCGTCGTCCTCCAGCCGGGCGTAGATGCCGCCAGGGCCGGGGTTCTCGGAAAAGAGCTGAGGGATGTCCTTAACGACGTCCCACGGGAGGTAAGAGGAGGCAGTCTCGACGGGAACGCCGTTACGGAAGTACAGCCGCCGCCGCGCGAGCACCTGCGTACCGGCGTCGACGCCCAGCCGCTCGGCGATGTCCTCCGGCGCTTCCATCGGCCCGATGTAGAGGACGCTCACCTTGGCGGTGGCACCGGACTGCGCGGACTCAGCAAGGTATGCGGCCTTCCCCCCACGTCGATGCGAGGCCCGAAACCGATCCGACGACCGCAGCCGCACGGGCGGCCGGTCCTTCACGATCGACCCCTTGCCGTGCCGCGTCTCCACAAGCCCGCTCGCACGAACCTCAACCATCGCCTTACGGATGGTCCCGCCGGCGACGCCGTAGCGCTCGACAAGCTCGGACT
Organism: Streptomyces sp. NBC_00094; assembly: GCF_026343125.1. NCBI lineage: Bacteria > Bacillati > Actinomycetota > Actinomycetes > Kitasatosporales > Streptomycetaceae > Streptomyces > Streptomyces sp. NBC_00094. Next base: position 3,460,941 of record NZ_JAPEMB010000001.1, read on the forward strand.
CGCTCGGCACCAGGTCCCCAGGCTTGAGAACCCCAGCCTGGATCTGCTGAACAATCTCCTCGGCGATCTGGACGTACCGAGGTACGGACCGACCACCTCCTACTGGAGTTCCCACAGTCTTTCCCACTCTCCTATGCTCCTGTACATGAGTAACAGCGCCCGAGAGACGACGTCAACGCCACTGCACTCCGTGTCCGTCGCGGGCGCAGTCGTACGCGAAGACGGCCGGCTCCTGGCGATCCGTCGCGCGGACAACGGCACCTGGGAACTCCCGGGCGGAGTCCTCGAACTCACGGAGGCCCCCGAAGAGGGTGTGGCCCGCGAGGTCTGGGAGGAGACCGGCATCCGGGTAAAGGTCGAGGAACTGACCGGCGTCTACAAGAACACGGCCCGAGGCATCGTGGCGCTGGTCTTCCGCTGCAAGCCGTCCGGCGGCGAGGAACGAACCTCCACGGAGTCGACCGCGGTCGAGTGGCTCACCCCGGAAGAGATCACCGCCCGAATGACCGAGGTCTACGCGATCCGCCTCTTGGATGCCCTTGACGAAGCAGGCCCTCACGTCCGAAGCCACGACGGCCGTCGGCTTGCCGCACAGCAGTAATCGTGGAACCGGTGCGAACGATGAGCCGCGAGGAAGCCATCTCCCTGGTTCAGCGCCTCATGGCCGCCGAGGAGACCAGCGAGGCAGAGCAGGACCAGATGCTGGAGGCCCTTGAACGCGGCCTGGTCTGCCCTCACATCAGCGACTACATCTTCTGGGCCCCGCCGAGTTGACCGCCGAGCAAGTCGTAGACAAGGCCATGGCCTACCGCTCGATCGCCCTGTGACCCCACAGGACTGATGCGGTAAGAGTTTCCCTACTTCATCAAGGCACCCGCCGCGCACGGCGCGGCGCGCGCGGCCCGTCGCCCGGGCCTGCGCTCCTGTCTGACGCCCCGCTCCAGCCCGGGCGCCGTCCGCACGCCTGACAGCTCGGGTTGATAGGTGACGAACCCACGATGGGGCCGAGGCGGTACGCGGGTGCGGCTCGGGACGATGCCTCCGGCGGGGGCGCTCAGGCTCCGGGATGGAGGGGCCCGCGGGCGGGTGCCGGCCGGTGGGTTGTAGCGGTGAGGGCTCCCATCCCGTCTGCCGTCGACCCAGGCAGAGCCGAGCAGACACGGCACCGGGCGTCCAGGTCGTTCGTACAGTGGCGCGCTCCACCTGGACGCCCGGCACCGCGCCTGCTCCACGGTGTGTGGGCCGACGGCAGACGGGATGGGAGCTGGGGGCGGGTTCGGCGGGGTTGCTTTTCGGCCATCTTTAAAACTTACGGTAGGTAAGCCAATTGAGTCTTCCTTCTACTTTTCTCGAGGAAAGTAGAAGGAGCTAGGGTCGAATGTCCGTTATTTCGTAACTCAACGTAGCTGTAAACTATAGTTTACAGCTGAGAGTTGCCGGTGGCGTCGCGGTTGCACCCTTCGACAGTCAAGGCCTTGCTACCGTCCGGAGGCAAGAAAGTGCCCCCGATCGCGAGTGCTTGGCGGCGCGTGCGATCGAGGGCCTTAAGCCATTGGAGGCTCACATGAGTGTCACCCTAAACCCAGGGGCGCTGTCAAACCCCATGCCCAAGCCGTGGGTCGTCGGGGTAATCGTCATCGTGCTGGTGATCTCACGCTCAGCCGCACAGATCGCTGACGCTTACGCGAGTGCCCTTGCTCTGACATCTGCGTTGGCAGGTCTTGGCGCGACAGCGACATACCGCAACCACCGCAACCGCGCCTGACTGCACGTGGCCACGCAGGCCGTTGAAGCAGCCGGCATGACCGGTGCTGACCGGCCTGGCTAGAGCTACGGATCAGTCAGCTGCACAACGAAGAGGCGGCTCGGCTTCGGCCGGGCCGCCTCAGTTTCCGTCTCGTTCATCTCCGTCCGGGGCCATCCAGGGGAGGGAGCGAGAAACCGATTGAGGACGGCAGCCAGCCGACCCTGAATGCACGTAAACGTCCAGGAACCCACCCCTGACCGGTACCCACAGACTTGGAAAGCGCGTAGGTCAACGGCAAACAAGAGACGTTCAATCAGATGGCGGGCGCGGTGACGCGGCGACGCTCTTTAGTCAGCTCTCGCCAATCAAAGAAAGCTTGTCTATGTACCCATCGAAAAATGTCTTGGCTGCAGCACACCGGTTAGATACGGGGGCAAAATCAAGCTCCATATCTGCCCCCAAAAGCGGCGAGAGATCCAGGAAGATGGGTATCTGCAATCCTTCAAAAAGCAGGGCTGTAATCGAAAGGACCCAGGCGGCATCGTAGTAGTCGACTGTACTACCCGTGCGATGACGAAAAGTACCTCTCCGATCAAACAATGAAGCCGCTGCTGCCGCACCAGCATGCACCGAATGATTCATTGTCAGGTATGCATGCCGCCAGTCGCGGTTGCCCACAGATTCATCTATGTCACGAAACGTGACCTGCTTGGCAGTGCCATCACCAATTGCAGGGATGGCCCACCCGTAAGGCTTGAAGTAGCGATCACCCCAGGCGGAGCGAATCGCTTCTTCCAAGCCAGGTGTCCCATCGAACGGATCCCCTTCAGCGCTCCCCTGCAAGTCACGTCGCGCCTCAACGAGCCCAGAGAGGCTATACCGCTCCGTAAGAACATACGGAGGTTCATCGCTCAAAGAGAGGAAAGCAAGAGTAGTAGTCAACTCATAAAGACTCCGCGCCCGTGAATGCGCCCCCTTGATGAATCCATGCCGAACAAGGAGGAGAACCTCTGACACCAGAGTGCAGCCGCGGGCATGGAGTCCGAGGAAGGTTAGTGCACGAACGGCAGGCCCGCCAAGCGTATTGGGGGCGTTGATCGAGTTAGCCAGGAGTTCATCGCTGCCTTTATTGAGCACCAGCCAACGCGCAAATGATTCGGAAGCATCCCTGTTACCTGTTTCCGCCAGGATCACCGCCTCTTCCAAATCCCTAAATCCAACACCCAATTTCTTCAGGTGCGCGCGCTCTGCATGCCTTTTTTCGTGAAACCGTCGAATCTTACCGCGTTTCAAAGCCTTGCGGGCAGCCCGTGTAACGTCAGGGGCGATCCGCTCAATATCCCTGACGAGCGTGTCTTGAGCCTGGTCAATGATGACCTGCCACTCTTCGAGGGTGCGGCGAACCTCTCCGTCATCCCCTGTAATGATCTTGACTTGCTCATCCTGAAGGTCGTCGAACCTGCTCATGACGAGTTGAACCCCCACTCCGATGCCAGCAAAGCCTTTCAGGATCCGGCCTTGCACCCTGAAGCGCAACCAGTTTCAGCAGACTCGGCGGACCAGCAAGGCCAGGAGATTGCGACTGATCCCACGCGTCGCGGGAGCGCGCTCTGACCGCATGAGAGCCGGCAGCACGAGCAGCCGCACCTAGGCAACACGGCCTATTCGTGGACTGCCACAGCAGGACAAGAGCGCTTGATCCGGCTGACCAGCACAAAATCCTGGAACGCACGCGCCCTCCGGAGTCGTGTGTCGTGGGCGGCATCATGGTCTCCATGACTTCCAGACCCGTCCGTGGCCCAATCGAGAGCACCCACGTCACGGTGACGGATGGTGCCGCGCTCGTTTTCACGTGGGACGCGGACTCACGTATCGAGGTGCGGAACCTCGGGAGTGAGGTTGTCATCGAGGCGAATGCCGCGGGCCTCAGGACGCTGGCTGGGCACCTGCTCGTACTGGCCGGCGAAGGCGTTTCCGACGGAGCGCACCTGCACCTCGAAGACAGCAACGGGCTAGAGGACGGGTCCGTCGGCTTGGTGCTGGAGCGGAGCGACGAGGAGTAGCACGTTCAGCGCGTAGGTCTCTCGGCCCGGTGGAGGCGGTCTCCCCACTGCGGTATGTGGCATGCCAAGTAGGGTGCCGCGCATGACCACTTCTCCGGATCACGTCGTCAGCAGAGAGGATCTGGCGTCCTTCGTCCTCTCTCTGCACCGCAGCTATGTCGACGGCGGCGAGTCGTGGGACAACGCAGACCTTGCTGGGTTCCTGGAGGCATTGGCCGCATGGATTGACGACTCGGACAGTTGGTACCGCAACACCGGCCGCGAGCTGCCGACCGAAGGTGACTGGCGCTTCTTCGCCCAAGCGCTCCAAGCGGCAACGATGTACGAGTAGCCACGGTTCTTGCCGTGTCAGAGCACCAAGCAGAGCAGCCTCGGACGTGATCCGGGGCTGCTCTGTCGTTGGATGGGCTGTTGCTAGCCGAAGGCCGCAGCCTGCAGTTGAGGGCCCTCGTTACCTTCCTCGCGGGTGGTGACGTTCGCTGCCGGCAGGCGGTGGCCGCGGCTTGTTGCTACACGGAGTGCATCCTGGAGGGCTTCCGTCAGGTCCATTGATAGGCGTCGGAGGTCCTCCGGGGCGATCGTCTCGGCTCGGAGGACCTCCGCTGCGTGTGCCACGAGGTCGGCTGCCAGGTTGAGTTGGATTGCCTCGGTGGTGTCAGCGAGGCGGGACAGGTGGCTGCCTTCGTCGTTGGTGCTTAGGTAGCAGGGTTTGCCGTCGGGGCCCGCCCAGGGCAGGAGTCGGAGTTCGTCGTGGTGCGTCATCCTTCTTGCCCTTTCTCGGCGGGTGGGTTGCGGGTGATGAAGAGCGCGTCGGCACGGTCGCTGGGGAGGACTAGGAGGGCAGCTTCCAGCACACGGCCTGTGGTGTCGGTCGACACGCGGGTGATGGAGAGGACGGCCAGGGTTGCGCTGATGCGGAGCATCGAGGCTTCCTCGGGGGTTGGCAGGCGGGCGCTGATCTGGTCTTGGCTCTGTTCCGCGGCGGATCGGTGCCAAGAGGGCTTGGCTGGCGCCGGGTCACGCGGGACGTATATGCGGGTCAAGCTGTGCGGGGACTCTCCCTGGTGGGTGAGGTAGAGGAACTCCGTCAGCGGCGTGCGCGCGGGGACTTTGAGCAGGGAGATCAGGTCTCCGTGTGCTCGGAGGTTGGTGGTGCGGGTTGTGACGTGGAGGTCCGTGTCCGGGATGAGGCGGCCTCCCGTGTACGTGAGTCTGCGGAGCGGGCCGCGGACGTAGTTGCCCTTGCCGTGGATCTTCTCGATCAGGCCCTCGGCCTGGAGGAGTGCGAGGGCGTTGCGCAGGGTCGGGGTGCTGACCTTGTAGTGCGTAGCGAGGCGGGGTTCCGAGAGAAGGCGTTCGCCGGCCTTGAGGTGGCCCGTGGTGATCTGGGTTCGGAGGTCGGCGGCGATGGTTTGGTGGAGGGACGGCATGGGAGCGGTCACCACCTTCTGAGCACGCGTACGGCGATCAGGCGCGTACGGGTGTGCATCGTGAGGAGTTCGCCCGACTCGAAGAGGAGGCGTTTGGCGCCTCCGGGGAGTTGGCGGAGGTCGGCTACTCGGCACGGTTGGCCGCCGATCTGGATGACGTCTCCGCGCTGCACGGTGGCCGTAGTGATCTCGACCGGGGAGGCGAGTGCGCCACCGGCGGGGAGGCCGTTCATGAGGCTGCCTCCGGTGATGCGGCCGTGGAGTGGCAGGGGCAGGTGCATGCCTCGTAGATGACCGGGATGCCGATCGGTGCCGTCTTTGGGGAGGAGTGTGCACAGTCGCGGTGGGTGCCGATACGGCATGAGGTGGACCGGTAGGGCGTGTTCGCCGTCCGGGGGACGCCCGTCATCCGTGTACCTCCGCCGGCGCGAAGCAGGTGTGGGCGAGGTGGCCGTGTGCGGTGGGCTTCGAGTGCTGCCTTGTGCGCTGTTCGCTGGCCAGGATGTACGGGCGAACGAGGGCGGTGTCCTCGCCCCTAAGGACGTCTCTGCAGTCACGCAGCTGTCGCAGGAGCAGTGTTGGTGCGGTGGGTGGGATGAGGTGGGCGAGCGGGGGGCCGGTGGGCCTTAACGTCTGACGGTTGCCCGGCCTTTGGGACCATCGCTCCCTGGTGCGCGCGATGGCGCGGCGGATACGGTTGAACATGCTGATCAGCTCCTATCGCTGACGGCCAGGTCCCCGGACATCGCCCGTCGCGGGGACCGCTTTATTCACGGCGGCCCATAGGGTGCGGCCGCCCAGGCTGGTGGCGAGGAGACCGAATCGGTCAGCCGCAGCCACGACTTCCAGGACCTCCCGCCATGTCTCGGCGGGGAGGGTTTCCGGTACCTCCGCTTCGATCGACGTGTGTCTGGTGTGTTCCAGCACGCGTGTGGTCAGTCCGATGGCGGACAACCGGGCGGCGAGGGCCTCCGCGCTTACTTCTGGAGCAGGCACAGGAAGCCTCCGTCACCGATAGTCACTTTCAGTGAAGCTAGTTAACTAGATTAGAGCTAGTGGACTAGATTTTCCATATGCCTGAGCAGCCGCCTTACCTCCGCATCGCCGACGAACTGCGGCGGCGGATCGCGGAGCACGAGTGGACTCCTGGAGACCGGCTGCCCTCTCGGGCCCAGATCGGCCAGGAGTGCGGGGTGGGCGAGAACGTCGTTCGTCGTGCCCAGGAGCTATTGATCTCCCAGGGCGTGCTGGAGGGGCGGGCCGGGTCCGGGACCTACGTGGCCGAGCCCCGGGCGCGGGTGCGGATGGTTCGGTCCGCGGCGCGCGAGCAGCCAGATGGGTCACCGTTCCGAGCGGACATGAAGGCCGTGGGAAGGAATGGCGGCTGGGAGAGCCGGACCGATGCCAAGGTGCCCGCGCCGGCGGAGATCGCTGCGCGGCTCGGTATCGGTGAGGGCGAGCTGTGCGTCCGGACCGTGTACGAGTTCCTCGCCGACGGGCGGCCCGTGCAGCTGTCGACGAGCTGGGAGCCGTACGACCTCACCGGCGGGACCCTCGTCGTCCTTCCCGAGGGCGGGCCACACGCCGGGGCCGGGGTCGTGAACCGGATGGCCGAGATCGGCGTCACGGTCAGCCATGCCGTCGAGCAGCCCGAGCCGCGACAGGCGACTGCCGAGGAGGCCTCACTCCTCGGGATCCAGAAGGCCGCGCTCGTCACCCACATCCGGCGGAGCTACTACAGCGACCAGGGGCGGCCGGTCGAGACAGCGGACATCGTCGTACCCGTCGCCTTGTGCGAGATCGTCTACGAGATTCCCATCAACCGGTAGGGGCCGCGAGGAGGCTCAGGGGCGCGCCTACCATGACGCCCATGACGGATGGGCAGGACAGCGATCGCCTCAGTGACGAAGAGGTCGCTCAGATGATGGGTTTGTGGCGCCGGTACTGCGCTCACGACCTGGACCAATGGGAGGCTCTCCAGACGGAGACGCCGTACGGGCCCGTCTACGTCTTCATGACCCGGTCCCTTCCCCAAGAGTGGGACCCCTCCATGTTCCGGGAGTTCTGAGCAACTCCCATGCTCCCGACGCTCCGTCTGTGCTTCCACCGCCGTCCTCTGCGCCCTCATCGTGAGCCGGCTCTGCAGGCAGCGTAGGGAAGGGCGCCCACCGTGGGCCCCGAGGAGGTGGCAGGGTGGCTCAGTCGAATTGCGGTGCTCCTACGAAGAGCGGGGGCCGCTGCCAGAGCAAAGCGATCATCGGCAGCTCGCGGTGCTCCAAGCACCAGGGGCCGTGGTCCGCGTACGGGGTCGAGCAGCAGAAGAAGAAGGAAGCCGAAGCCAAGATGCGGAAGCTCCGGAAGAAGCGATAGTGGCTACCGGATCCGACTCGGCTGACATCCATAGCTGACATCAACGACAGTGGACAGCGGCGGTCGCGCCCAGCCAGCCGCAGCAGCCGTCAGTAGCGCCCCTCCCCCGCCCTGGACCGTACAACCGAACTCCTAAAGCGGGTGTCGCAGGTTCGAATCCTGCCGGGGGCACAAGTGCAAAGGGCACCTCTCGATGTCGAGGGGTGCCCTTCGGCGTTCGGGCCGGGTGCAGCATCCGGTAGGGCGTGCGGGGGCGCCGGTGGGGAGGTCCTGGTGGAGTAGCCGACCGCAACACCCCGACCAACACCCCGCTGCGCAAGGCGGGAGTGGAGGTCATCACCATCGTCGGCGCCGAACTCGGCCGCGGACGGGGCGGCGGCCACTGCATGACGTGCCTGCTGATCCGCGACGCCGTCGACTTCTGATCGGATCCTGATCGGATCCTGATCGGCCGAACGGACGCCCGCGGGCCGCCGATTCCCCTGAAGGAGTCGGCGGCCCGCGGGTGTCCGTTCCGAGCGGCGATACGGCTCCGCGTCACCCCGCCGTCTCGGTGTCGGAGCCGGTGAGCTGTTCGGCGAGCTCCCGCTCGCGGTCCTCCGGGAGGGACGTCTTGAGGACGGTGCCACCGAAGGGCTCCATGGCCGCGGCGAACCGGTCCTCGGTGATCTTGGAGGCCATGATCACGACGGCCGCCGAGCCGGGCTCCAGCAGTTCGCTCACCTTCTTGCGGAACCCGTTGTCGACGCCCATCTGGTTCAGCTTGCCGATGAGGCCCCCGACGGCGGCACCCACCACACCGATCCCCGGGGTGAGGATGACGATGCCGAGGACCATCCCCCACAGGGCGCCGGCGGTGGCCGAGAGGGCGACCTCCTCGGTCTTCTTGGGGGTGTCCACATGGGTCTCGCCGTCCATGTCCACCCGGACGACGGCGAGACCCTTGAGTTCGACGACGTGGTCGTCACGGAGCTTCTGGACCGCCTTGAAGGCCTTGGTCGCGACCGCGTGGTCGTCGTAGCCGATGACGATGAGTTCGGACATGCGGTTTTCCTCCGGGTCTCTGCGGTTCAGTACCTCTGCGCCTTGGTGAGCCTCGGCGTCAGCGGGGTGTCGGCCGGCTGCCGACTGATGGCCAGGGGCTGCTTCCGCTCACCCGGCGCGAGGTCCTCGGCCCCGACGAACTGCGTCTCGACGACCTTGCCCGAGGAGTCGAGGAAATCGACCTGGGCCGCGTAGGACGCCGTCGCGTCCGTCTTGTTGGTGATCGTGACGACGACGGTGAGCAGTCCGCCCGTGTCGGCCAGGGGCTTGCCGGTCATCCCGACCTCGCTCAGGGCGTTCCCCTTGCCGTCGACGTCCTTGAGGGCGTCCTGGGCCGCCTGCCGGGAGCGTTCGACCTCGGCTCCGATCGACGCCTTGCGCTCGGCCTCCCGCGCGGAGGCCGAGGCCGCGGCGGACGACGCCGACGCCTGCACGGACGCGATCGCCGATTTCGCCGCCGAGGCGACGGAGGAGGGATGGTCACCGGAGAAGGAGGCCGTGTCGGGCGCCGTGGGGCGTTCGCTGAACGTCGGGCCGCCGGTGTCGTCGCCGCCCGAGTCGCAGGACACGAGGGCGGCCGCACCGAGGGCGGTGACGACGACGGCACCGGCCGCCCGGACGCGGAGCGGTCGCCTGCCGCGGGACGAAGCGGGGTTCACGGTGGCTTCCTCCGGCATGGTGGGGTCGCGTCGCGGTCAGTAGCGCAGTACGGCGGCGACGCGGCCGTTGCCGGCCAGGGTGTCGTCGCGTACGAACCTCACTTCGGCGCCGGTCTCCAGGGCCTGTTCGACGATCTCGTCCACGATGTCGTCCCGGGAGCCGGGGTCGGAGGAGTCCGCGGGTTCGAGGTGGTCGCCGTGGTCGCGGACGGCGGCGCGATAGTGCTCCTCGACGGCGAGCAGACGGATCCGGCCCTCCTTCACGGCCTTCCACACCTCGTCGAGACCGCCGGCGTACTCCCGTCGGCCCCGTGCCGCGTCCAGCTCGGCCACGACGGTGGCCGTCAGGGCCGCCTCGTGGGCGGCGAGCAGGGGGGCCACGGCCTTGCGCACGGCCGCCTCGGGCCCGCGCCCCAGGCCGCCGTGGTGGAGGGACGTCGTGCCCTGCGGCAGCGATCCCGTCTCCTCCAGGAGCGAGACCGCGGGCGCCTCTCCGATCACGTACAGCGGACGGGGGTCGGCGGCGAGGACGGTGCGCAGGGCCTCGTGCGCGTCGCGGAAGAAGGTGCGCGCGTCCTCGTCGCGGAAGCTGCTCGGAAGGTCCCCGACCTGTTCCTTGCGCTCCGCGTCCGGGTCCTCCAGGCTCCGCGTCAGCGGGAAGCCGTCCGCCGTGTGCTCGACGGCCTGTTCCGGCCCGCCGCTCCACAGCGACATCCGGTCCGCCGCCATGGTCAGTGCCCAGTACGGCCGTTCGGCGGCCTGGGCGGCGACGAGGTTGCGGGTGAGGAAGGTGTCGGCGACGACCACCCGCTCGGGGACCGTCCGGGCGACCGACCACACCTGGTGCTCTCCGGGGGCCGCGTAGATCACCAGGCCGTCCTCGGCGTGGACGAGGTCGATCTCGGCGGCGGCCCGCTCCAGTTGCTCCAGCACGTCCGCGCGCCGTTCCCGCGTCACGGACGGGTCGTCCTGGACGGCCTTCGCCGCCCTGGCCAGGAGGTTCCGCAGTCGTACGGGGTCCTGGGCGTTGTCCGGCTCACGGCGGTGCGTCGGCATCACGACCGACACGGCGGGGTAGGGGCGGGGCCGGCGCAGCTCGGCCAGTGCGTCGGAGTCGAGCGCGGGGTGCATGAGGGAGCCTTTCGTGGGAATCCCGGGATCCCGGGGCCATGACGAGGAGTGCGACGCGGCGGTCGCGGGCGTGGGCGGCCCGACCGTCTGGCTCCTGAGCCGCACACCGGCGGGCACGGGGCCAGGGACGGGGACGACGAGAGCCGGTCCACGATTCGTCATCTTTGCCCGGAATCGACCGGTTCGCGACCCGGTGGATCCGACGGCGGGACCCCACCCCCGCCGCGCGGACCGCCCGTAAGGTGACGGCATGAGCACGCTTCCGTACGTCGACGAGCACGCCGTGGACGTGGACGCCGGGGTCGAGGAGCTGTGGCGCAGGCTCCTCACGGGCCTGGAGTGGTCACTGTCGCGGGAGGCCGGAGCCCGGTACACCCGGCTCGTCCGCGCCGACCCCCGCGATCCGGCCGGGCCGCGGCCGCTCGCCGAAGGCTCGGAGTACCCCGGGTTCCGCGCCGTCAGGGTCGTACCGGGGCGGGAGCTGGCCCTTGAGGGCCGTCACCGGTTCTCCACGTACAGCCTGGTCTTCCGGCTCGACGAGCTGGGGGACGGACGGTCGCGGCTGACGGCCGAGACGCGGGCGGTGTTTCCCGGGGCGGCGGGACGGGCCTACCGCCTCCTCGTCATCGGCAGCGGCGGGCACGCCTTCGGCATGCGACGGCTGCTCGCCGGCTACCGGCGCCCGTGACGGCCCGCTCGACGCCTCAGCGCAGTTCCTCCGGGCACGGTGTGCCTCGCGACAGTTTGTACGGGGCCGCCAGGCGGTAGACGCCCGCCTTCGGGGCGACCAGTTCCGTCCACTCGTCGCCCTCCGTGTCCGCCTCCGCCTTGAAGAGGCAGCCCTCCTCGTTGGCGAAGACCTTCGGGAGCTCCGTCTCCGACTCCTCGCGGGCCAGCTTCGAGGCCTCGGTCTCCTGCGGGGCCTCGATCTTGCCCCCGTTCTCGTCCATGAGCGCGAGCCACGGCGAGTACGGGACACGGATCCGGACCCGGCCGGGGCTGTCGACCCGGATCACCACCTCGTTCTCCTCCGCGCTCAGCACCTGCGCGGGCGGGTCCGCGAGCGGCGTCGGGTTCTCGACCGCGTACAGCCGCCAGTTCTCGTCCGACCAGACCTGCTCCAGGTACGGCAGCCCGCCCTCGACCAGCTCCGCCTCCCGCGCGGCCCCCGAGTCGGGGGCGCCGGTCGGCAGGACGACGTAGTGGACGGCCCAGCGGTCGAGCCAGTCCTGATAGTTCACGGAGTTGAGCGTGTCGTCATAGAAGAGCGGGTTCCGCTCCATGTCCGCCTGACGGTTCCAGCCCCTCGCCAGGTTGATGTACGGGCTGAGGGCGGAGGACTCGCGGTGGCTGGAGGCCGGCACGACCTCGACCCGCGCCTTGCCCGCGTCCCGCACCTGCAGCTGGTTGACCAGCGGGGCGAGCTCACGCGCCCAGGAGGCGTCCGGGGCGGTGCGGATGACGTCGTCGACGCCCTTGAACCCGATCCAGAAGTTCAGGCCGGCGAAGGCGAGCAGCAGCGCGTACCAGCGGCGCGAGCGCGGCGCCGTGTACGGCAGCGCCGCGAGCAGCACGACGCCCGCGAAGAGCATCGGCAGCCGCGAGATGTTCGAGCCGATCTGCGAGTCGATCAGCCAGGTCAGGAGCGTGCCGACCGTGTAGACCGCCGCGGCCGTACGGACCGTGCGCCAGTCCCCCGGGACCAGGACGAAGACCAGGACCCCGAAGAGCAGCGGCAGCGCCGTCGAAGCGAACGCCATCGGCTGCGTACCGGAGAAGGGGAAGAGCCAGGACGAGAGCGCGACCACCGCGACCGGGGCGAGGCCGAGGGCGTACGCGCCCGGGCGCCGCTTGTTGAGGAAGAGAGCCGCCGCCGCGACCCCGAGGAACAGCCCGGCGACCGGGCTGCACGCCGTCGCGAGGCCGGCGAGCGGGGCGGCGACCACGGCCTTCGCCCAGCGTTTGCGGCGCCAGCGGTGCGGCCAGCAGAAGACGGCGGCGACCGCGCCCAGCGCGAACATCATGCCGAGGCCGAAGGTGACCCGCCCCGACATGGCGTTGCAGAGGAAGGCGAAGACACCCGCGAGCGCGCACGCCATCGGATTGCGCACCGCGGGCACCCGCACCAGGATCAGCGCGGTCAGCGCCGCCGAGAGCGTCCCGGCGATCATCATCGTGCTGCGCACGCCGAGCAGCGACATCAGGTACGGCGAGACGACGCTGTACGAGACCGGGTGCATCCCGCCGTACCAGGCCAGGTTGTACGCGGAGTCCGGGTGCCGTCCGACGAACTCCGCCCACGCGTCCTGCGCCGCCAGATCCCCGCCGCTGTTCGCGAAGAAGAAGAACCAGAGGATGTGGGTGACGGCGGCCACGCCCGTGGCCACCATGACCGTGTGGCGGCGCTTCCGCCTGCGGGGCGTGGGTGAGGGCGTGGGGGTGGGGGTGGGGGCAGGTGTGGTCGGCGGGGGTGTTGAAGCCGATGCCGACGCTGCCGTCGCCTCGTGAGGGGGTGGGGACGCCGGGGCCGGTCGCTGGGACGGGAGCACTATTCGCGGGAGGGAAGAGGCAGCCGACTCCGGGGCGGAATCGGTGCGGCCGAAGGCGTGGTCGGCTGCGTGATCGGCTGTGCCATCAGCTTCACGGTCGGCTTCATCCTGGTGATCCTCGCCGTCGGTCTGGTCGGCTCGGTCCGCGCGTGTCGGCTCAGCGGTGGTCACTGCGGCCCTCTCCCGTACTGCCCGTACTTCCCGTCTCGATCTCCGCGCGTGTGACACGCGCGCTCCTCGTCCCCCGGAAACGCTAACAGCCGGGCGCCCCGGAGGTCCGGGGCACCCGGCCGAGCGGGTGGCTGCTCAGCCCAGGCGCGTCAGCTTCTTGTCGAAGCCCGGCTCCACCAGGTCCGACTGGAGGGCGACCGGTGCGCTGACCTTGCCCACGCCCGTACCGATGGACACCTGGCCGACGACGTCGCCCGCCTTGCCCGTGTGCGGAACGGTCTTGCCGCCGTTCGTGAGCTCCAGCTTGACCTGGAGGCCCGGCCAGCCGATCGCCTTGAGCTCCTTGGTGGCCACGACCGGGGTCCGGCCGCCGAGCCCGTCGTCGATGTAGCCGAGGACCTGGCCCTTGCGGACCACGGCGGCGGAGGTGACGTCGTTCTGGGCCTGCTGGATCAGCTTGAGGCTGTTGTCGATGGCGAGCTGGAGCTTGTCGTTGAGGAGCTTCGCGTCCTTCGCCCCCATCACGATGCCCAGGATGCGGCGGTTCTCGCCGTCGACGACGGTGTTCGCCGACCAGAGCAGATTGCCGCCAGCCGGGGTGGAGGAGCCGGTCTTGATGCCGCTCACACCCGGCTCCAGCAGGATGTTGTTGTTGTTCTCGATCCGGCCGGGGATGCCGTCCACCGTCACGTTCGGCATGTTCACGATCTCGCGGAACACGTCGTACTGCATGACCGCCTTCGCCAGCTTCAGCTGGTCCTGCGGGGTCGACACGGTGCTGTCGAGCAGACCGGACGGGTCGGTGTACGTGGACTGGGTCATGCCCAGGTCCTTCGCGGCGGCGTTCATCTTCTCGACGAACGCGGCCTCCGAGCCGGCGTCCCAGCGGGCGAGCAGCCGGGCCACGTTGTTCGCGGACGGGATCATGAGGAGCTCCAGGAGCTCCTTCTCCGTGTAGGTCTGGCCCTCCTGGACCGCCGCCGTCGACTCGTGCGCCGCCTTCGCCTGGTCGGCGGCCTTCTTGTCGATCGTGATCTCGGGACCGCCCGCGTTCCCCTTGATCGGGTGGTCACGCAGGATCACGTACGCCGTCATCGTCTTCGTGACGCTCGCGATCGGGGCCGGCTTCTGCGGGCCGTACAGGCCCATGGAGCCGACGCCCTCGACCTCGACCGCGCCCTGTCCCTCGGTGGGCCACGGCATCTTCAGCTCGCCACCCGCGAAGGTGAACGTCGGCGCGGCGGAGAGGGTCAGCACGGGCGCGGGCAGCGGCCGGACCATCTGCACGATCGCAAAGATGATCAAGAGCAGCACGACCAGCGGGGTCCAGATCCGCACCCGGCGCGCGGCCGTCCGCAGGGCGTTCGGCTTCGGCGGCGGAGTGTTCGTCAGCTCCGCGAGCAGGTCGAGCGGGGGCAGCGGCGGAAGCGGCTGCTGCCGGGTCCGCTCCGCCTCGGCGAGCGAGGCCGGCGGTACGGGGGCGGGGGCCGGGGCGAACGCCTTGGGGGCCCTGGGGGCCGCAGAGGCCTCAGGAGCCTCAGGAGTGGCCTGGGGCGCCCGCGCGGACGCCTCGGGGGCTCCGGGGGCTCCGGGGGCCTTCTGTGCCGCCTGTGCCTGCTGAGCCGCCTGCGTCGCCTGTGCCTGCTCGGCCTTCCGCTCGGCGGGGATGTCCGCGCGCAGCGGTACGAAGGTGCTCGTGCGCTCACTGTCGGAGTCCGCGCGCAGGGCGGGCGGGAGCTTCAGCGCGGTCGTCGGCTGGTCCACGGCGGGTGCCACGGGCGGGCGGACGATCTTGAACATGGCCGTCGGCTGGTCGACAGGCTCCTCGGCGACCGGCTCGTCGACGACCGGCTCATCGAGGGCCGGCTCGTCGACGACCGGATCCTCGGCTGCGGGCTCCTCGACGGAGGGCCGCGAGGCGGCCGCTTCCGGCTTCCGCGCGGCGAACCAGGACTCGGCGGAGTCCGACGGCGCGGAGTCCGACGGCGCGGAGGGCGCCTTGCCCGCGACGGGCTCCTCGTCGGGCTCGGGCTCGGGCTCGACCGCGACCTCGGCCTCGGCCTCAACCCCGTCCGGCTCGTCGGCGTCCTCGTTGGCGTCCTCGTCGCCGGACGCGTCGCCGGACGCGTCGCCGGACGCGTCGCCCTCCGGCTCACGCTCCTCCGCCGACGCGACCCACGCCGCCACCGCCGCCTTCAAGCGCTCACTCTCGGGCTCGGGCACGGGCACGGCCTCAGGGGCCGACTCGACCTCAGCCTCGGACTCGGACTCGGGCGCAACCTCAGCCTCGACCCCGGCCTCGGCCTCAGCCCCGGCCTCCGGCTCGGCATCCCGCTCGGGCGCCTTCGGCGCGTCGTCCTCCGACACCCGGGGCGCCAGGGTCTTGAACACGGCCGTCGGCTGGTCGACCTGGACCGACGACGTCGAAGCCGACGCCGGCGTCGAGGACTCTGACTCACGGAGCGCTGAGAGCCGAGGATCCCGGCTGCCGCCGCCCGAGGCCGTCGTCTTCTCCGACGACCCCTGCTGCTCCGCCTTGTCGGGGGACTCGCCCGCCACCGTGCCTCCTCCATGCGTCATGCATACGTCCGAACCGTCTACCAGTGTCCTGTGTGAACCCCTTGGCTCCGGTGCTAGACGAGAACGACATACCTACTGGTTCCCGGATCAACCACCCAGGCGCTCTCGACAGATGAATGTGAGAGGGGTCACCCTGTCATTCATCCACGCGGGGAGGCATGGATGGGCAGGAGCCGCAGAACTATTCCGGAGGAGCTTCTGTTGCTCGCTCTGGACCCGACCACGGGTACCACAGCGCAGCCGCAGTCGCTCGACCTCGGCCTGGCCGGAGCACAGCTAGTGGAGCTGGCTCTGGCAGGACGGATAGCCCCAGACGGGGATCGTATCGCCGTGGTGATGCCACGGCCGACCGGAGATCCGACCTTGGACTCCGCACTGGAGCTGTTGCGCAGGCGCGGCAGCCCGGTTCGGGCCGTCCACTGGATCGGCGGACCCCGACTGGGGCTCCGTCAGACGTATCTCTCGCATCTGGAGCGATGCGGCATGGTGCATGCCGTGGAGGGCCAGATGTGCGGGGTGTTGCCGACGACTCGCTACCAGGCGACGGACACGGCGATCAGCAGGGAGATCAAAGCCCGGCTGGACAGTGCGATCCGCACCGGCGTACCGCCGGACCCGCGGACCGCGGCGCTTGCCGCGCTGGCCCACGCGGTCGGACTCGGGAAGCACCTCTACCCCGGCAACGAAGGACGGTCGTCGCGGTCCCGGCTGCGCGACCTGATCCGGCACGACCCGATGGGCGGCCTCGTGGCACACGCCGTGATGGACGTCCAGAACGGTGCGGCGGCACAGCCGCGCCGTGCGCCCGCAGCGGGCGTACCGGCGCAGCCTCGCGGCACCATGGCCCGTGCGGCGGCTCACTGAGCCGACGCACGACGTACCAACCCGGGAGCCGCACAGGTGTGCGGGGCGGTCGTGACGACCGCCCCGCACACGTACGTTGTGCCGGTTTCCCAGCGCGTACCTGACCTTTGGTGGCAGTCTGCCAAGCAGTAGATACTCACAGCTACGCAGGCAGACAGCCGGAGGTGCAGTTTCCGTGGCGTCCAACGTCAACCCCACCGTCAGGCGACGCCGACTGGGACAGGAGCTGCGCAAGCTCCGCGAGGCGAAGAACATGACGGCCGAGCAGGTCGCCGAGCGCCTCCTCGTCTCCCAGTCCAAGATCAGCCGGCTGGAGAACGGCCGTCGCTCCATCAGCCAGCGCGATGTGCGCGACCTGTGCGGGGTGTACGAGGTCGAGGACGAGCGCATGGTCGACTCCCTCATGCAGATGGCCAAGGACTCGCGCCAGCAAGGCTGGTGGCACGCCTTCGGCGACATCCCGTACAGCGTCTACATCGGCCTGGAGACGGACGCCGAGAGCCTGCGGATGTATGAGTCGCAGATCATCCCCGGACTGCTCCAGACCCCCGCGTACGCGGAGGCCGTGATCTCCGGCGCGATGCCGGAGTCGACACCGACGGACATCGACAAGCGCGTCACCGTCCGCACCCGCCGCCAGGAGCGCATCCGGGACGAGGAACGCCCGCTGCGCCTGTGGGCCGTCATCGACGAGGGCGCCCTGCACCGGATCGTCGGCAGCAGGCAGCTCATGGTGCAGCAGCTGGAGCACCTCATCGAGCAGTCGCACCTCCCGCACGTCACCGTGCAGGTGATCCCCTTCGAGATGGGCGCGCATCCCGGGATCAGCGGCCAGTACTCGATCCTGGAGTTCCCGGACACATCCGACTCCAGCGTCGTCTACATCGAGGGCGTGACCAGCGACCTCTACCTGGAGAAGGCCCAGGACGTCGGCAAGTACAGCGTCATGTACGAGCACCTCAGGGCGCAGGCGCTGAACGTCGAGCAGACGCGGGAGTTCATCGCGAAGATGGCGAAGAAGCACGCCCAGGGCTGACCTGATCCCGGCGGGTCAGGCACCGTACACCCCGCAATCGCTCCCACGGAAGCGCAGTTGGAATATGCCACCCGGTCGTGTGAACGCTGGTCCCGCCGGGCGGGACCAGCAAGTAGCGTCGATCACGCCGGCAAGAAGGTTGGCGCGAACACCCACTGCAGAACCGGAGTTGAGCATAATGGCGATTTTTCAGGGTGCAACGGACACGTGGACGAAGTCTTCGTACTCCGGCGGCAACGGCGCCTGCGTCGAAGTGAAGTCCCCCGTCGTGGCCGCCATCGCGGTGCGTGACTCCAAGGCCCCCGAGGGCCCGTCCCTCTCTTTCGGACCGGGATCGTGGAACGCCTTCGTCGGCCAGGTGAGCAACGGGGCCCTCTGAGCCCCGATGACCCCCGGTCGTCACCCGCAGTACGTGCAGCACTCGCAGCACACGAAGTACCCGCAGTACCCGAGAAGAGCCCTCTCGTCCGGTCCGCCGTCCTGGCCGAGGGGGCTCGGCTTTTTGCCCGCGCGGAAGCGCGCCCGCGCGGAAGGATGCCCGCGCGGAAGCATGCCCGCGCGGACGCTCAGCGCAGCTCGTCCACGTACCGGTCCGTCCCCGGCACCGTCGGGATGAAGGGCGCCACCAGCTCCACCCGGCCGACGTCGCCCCCGAGGGTTTCCAGGTCCGCGAAATGCTCCGCCCAGCACTCCCGCGGGTCCCGCTCCAGGAACCAGAGCAGGGTCAGCCGGGTGTCGACCCCCTCGACCTGCTTCACGTACGTCATCCGGTCGCCCGGCAGCGGGGTCGGGCGGAAGGCCGTCACCATCGCCGCCGGTGAGCCGGCCAGCCGCCGGGGCAGCTCCCGCGAGCGCAGCCGGTCGAGCAGTTCCGCCCGCGCCTCGGGCCCCTCGGCGTCGACGACCTGGAGGATCAGCCCGGCGTAGGGGTGGTCGAGGGCGTGGAAGTCGCGCGGCCCGCCCGCCCCGTCGCGGTAGACGGTCGCCTCGTGGTCCTGGAAGGCCGTGAAGACGTGCGTACGTTCCTGGTGGACGCGGGCGTCGCGGTTGAGCCGCTTGTTGATGGCGACGGTCCACTTCATGTGCTCGTCGTAGCGGCCTTCGGTGACCCAGTACGTGGAGAGGTAGCAGCCGGCGGTGACGGGCTGCGCGACGGCGGACTTCTCCGGACGGCGCAGCTCCTGGAGCTCGCGGGTGGCGACCCAGCGGCGGCCCGCGTACATCCAGGGCATCGCCATGGCCCCCGCGTAGTAGTGATCATCTTCGTACCAGCGGTTGTACGCGTGCTCGTGGCCCGGGTGCGGTTCGACCATGGTGATCAGGGCGTGGCCGGGGCGCACGCCGTACGGGCCGACGGCGGCCAGCTCCGCGTAGGTCTCACTGTGGGTCTCGCTCGCCGCGCCCTCGGCGTTCGCCTCGTTCGTCTCGCTCACTCGCGTGTCCCTTCCCAAGTCGGTGACGGAGACCTACTCTGACGGACCGTCAGATGCTTCGCCAGGGTCGAGGAGGGTCCGGATGCTGCTCCAGGGGAAGACGGTCGTCGTGTCGGGTGTCGGGGCCGGGCTCGGTCACCGGATCGCCGAGACGGTGGTGCGGGACGGGGGGAACGCGGTCCTCGGCGCCCGTACCGAGGCGAACCTCGTCAAGTCCGCCGCGGAGATCGACCCGGAGGGGCGCCGTACCGCGTACCGGGTCACGGACATCACCGACGAGGAGCAGTGCGCGGCGCTCGCGGCGCTCGCCGTCGAGCGGTTCGGCGGGGTCGACGCCGTCGTCCATGTCGCCGCCTGGGACTCCTACTTCGGGGGCCTGGAGGACGCCGACTTCGCGACGTGGCAGGCGGTCCTGGACGTGAATCTGCTCGGTACGCTGCGGATGACCCGGGCCTGCCTGCCGGCGCTCAAGGAGCGCGGCGGCTCGGTGGTCCTGATCGGTACGCAGTCGGCGATCGCCGCCCCCTCGCAGGTGCGGCAGGCGGCGTACGCGGCCTCGAAGGGGGCGCTGACCTCGGCGATGTACTCGCTCGCGCACGAGCTGGGGCCGCACCGGATCCGGGTCAACACCGTGCTGCCGGGGTGGATGTGGGGGCCGCCGGTGCAGGCGTACGTCTCGTTCGCCGCGCACACCGAGGGGGTGCCGGAGGCCGAGGTGCTGGCCCGGCTCACCGAGCGGATGGCGCTGCCGGAGCTGGCGACGGACGGGGACGTGGCGGAGGCCGCGGCCTTCCTCGCCTCGGACCGGGCACGGGCGATCACGGGCCAGTCGCTGCTGGTCAACGCCGGGGAGCTGATGCGCTGACACCGACCGGAGCCCCCTCCGGAACCCTCTCCGGAGCCCCTCCAAAGCCCTCTCCGGAGCCCCTCCAAAAATTCATAGATGTGAACAGGGGTCAGTAAACAGAACGATTTTACTGTCCCTTGACCCTCCATTGCATTGTCCCTGCCTTGCAACTCGCCACACGATGAACGGCGTTCACAAGGCGGACCGGACCCCTTGGAGGGGGCTCAATGAACAGTCTCGACTGGGCCGTGCTCATCGGCTACTTCGGCGTGATGGTCGCGATCGGCGTCTGGTCCCACAAGCGCGTGGACACCGTCTCCGACTTCTTCACCGCCGGCGGCCGGATGCCCTGGTGGCTCTCCGGCATCTCCCACCACATGTCGGGCTACAGCGCCGTGATGTTCACCGGCTACGCGGGCATCGCCTACACCTACGGCGTCACCTCCTACGTCACCTGGTCCTTCCCCATCGCCATCGGCATCGCGATCGGCGCCCACCTCTTCGCGCCCCGCCTCAACCGGCTCCGCTCCCGCCTCCGGGTCGCCTCCCCGCTCGAATACCTCAAGGACCGCTACAACCTCCCCACCCAGCAGGCCCTGGCCTGGTCGGGCGTCCTCCTGAAGATCGTCGACGTCGGCGCCAAGTGGGCCGCCATCGCCACCCTCCTCTCCGTCTTCACCGGCATCTCCCTCAACCAGGGCATCCTCATCACCGGCGTCGTCACCGGGATCTACTGCACGGTCGGCGGACTCTGGGCCGACGCGCTCACCGAACTCGGCCAGTTCGTCATCCAGCTCCTCGCCGGCATCGCGATGCTCGTCGCCGTCCTCGGCAAGCTCGGCGGGTTCAGCGCGCTGTGGACCGTGTGGGACCGCCCCGAGCTCCAGGGGCACACCGCGCCGACGGCCGGCCCGTACACGCTGACCTTCCTGCTCGCGTACCTCTTCATCAAGACCTTCGAGTACAGCGGCGGCATGTGGAACCAGGCCCAGCGCTACATGGCCACGCCTTCCGCCCGCGAGGCCACCCGCTCCGGGCGGCTCTCCGCCGTCCTCTGGTTCGTCTGGCCGCTCGTCCTCTTCTTCCCGATGTGGGTCGCGCCGCTGCTCGTCGACCCGCAGAAGCCCGACGGCTCCGACGCGTACGCCCTCATGACCGAACAGCTCCTGCCCCACGGCCTCCTCGGCCTGGTCGTCGTCGGTTTCTTCTCGCACACCATGGCCATGTGCTCCTCCGACGCCAACGCCATCGCGGCCGTCTTCACCCGGGACATCGCCCCCGTCCTCAGCAAGGCCGCGCGGAGCTGGACGCAGCGGGCCGGGCTGCTCGCCGCGCGCTGGTCGACGATCGCCTTCCTCGCCCTGTCGATGGCGGTCGCCACCCAGGTCAACTCCCCCACCTTCAAGGACATCATCACCGTCGTCATCAAGTGGGTGGCCGGTCTGATGGGCCCGATCGCCATCCCGTTCATGCTGGGCCTGCTGAAGACCTTCCGGAAGTCGGGGCCGACGGCGGCCCTCGTCTCCTGGGCGGCCGGGCTCTTCGTCTTCTGGCTCACCAACTACGGCCTCGACGGCATCGAGCTCCAGATCCAGATCGTCTCGCCGCTCGCCACCTCCCTCGTCCTGTACGTCCTCATCGGCCTCGTCAGGCCGGAGGACACCCCGGAGCGGGACGCGCTCCTGCACCGGATCGGCACGGACCCGGACGGGGACGGGGACGGGGACGGGAGCGACGGCGTCGCCTCCGTACCCGCGCAGGGCGGCGGCGAACGAACCGCCGATCAGCCCCTCGGGTAGCGCGTCAGCCAGCCCGGTGAGGCCTCCGTGGCCGAGTGCAGGGCGGCCCCCTGGGTCATCTCCATCGAGAAGTCGTCCGCCAGTTCCAGGACCGTCGCACGGCCCTCCAGTTCGGCCAGCCAGGCCGGCGGGAGGGCCGTCTCGCCGTGCAGGGCGCCGAGCAGCGCGCCGGTGAGCGCCCCGGTGACCGACGAGGGCCCGTCGTGGTTCACGGCGAGCCGCAGCCCGTGCCGGACGTCCTCGCCGACCAGGGCACAGTAGACGGCCGCCGCCAACTGCCCCTCGGCCCCGTCCTCGTCCGCCCCGAGGGCCGCCACGCGCTCCGCGTCCGGCGCCCCCTCCCGTACGGCTCCGAGGGCCGCGGTGAGGGCCTCGGTGACCGGCTCGTGGCCCGGGCGCTCCGCGAGGTGCTCCAGGGCGCGGGCCACCGCCGCCTCGACGGAGCCGCCGCGCGCGAGCCCGTGCACCGTGACCGCGAGGGCCCCCGCCGCCAGGGTGGCCTCGGGGGCGCCGTGCGTCTGCGCCGCGCACTCCACCGCGAGCTGGCAGACGAGCTGCGGCTCCCAGCCGACGAGCAGCCCGAAGGGGGCCGAGCGGACGAGCGCGCCGGCGTCGGCGGCCCCGGGGTTCTTGGGCTTGTCGAGGGTGCCGAGGAGGTCGTCGCCGAAGCCGGTGAGGCAGGCGCGGGGCGGGTTGCGGCGGGTGTAGAGCCACTCCTCGCGGGCGAGCCAGCCGTTGTCCTTGCGGCGCTCGTCGGGGCCCCAGTCGCGCTGGGTGGCGGCCCAGCGGAGGTGCGCCCGGTGGACGTCGGTGGGCGGGTGCCAGGCGCCGGTGTCGCGGCGCACCTGGGCGCGGATCAGTCCGTCGACGGTGAACAGGCTCATCTGGGTGGCGGCGGTGACGGCTCCGCGGCGCCCGAACGCGGGTGCGGGTTCGGTCAGGCCGTCGGGTCCGTGGGTCTCCCGGAGCTCCGCGAGGGTGAGTCCGTCGGCCCCCGCCCCGAGCGCGTCGCCGACGGCTCCGCCGAGGAGACAGCCCCGTACGCGGGCCCGGAAGTCCTGCTGTTCGGCACGGCCCCACACGGCTGCGGCTGTCGTGGCCACGACGTGACCTCCCCCGGTCGGCGGTTCGCTGACGGTTCCTCGCCGCACTGTAATCGACCGGGTACGCCCGTCCGGGGGCCGGAACGTTATGTGATCCGACGCCCTTCAGGCCGCTTTTGACCGCAGTTCACCCGAGGTTCGGTTGCGACTTGAACGATCCACGGCATGAACCTCGTGACACGAGTCAAGACCGTCTCGACCGCGGCCCTCGCCGCCGCGCTGCTCGTCGGCATCACCGCGCCCGCCGCCTCCGCGCACCCGCACTCCCGGTCGGACCACCGGATCCCCTTCACCGCCGCGACCGTCACCGAGAACGCCGGCGGCACCTACACCGTCACGTGGTCCGCCCCCGGCGCCCGCGGCGTCGCGATCCGCACCGACGGCCGCACGGTCGCCCGCGGCGGCGCCACCGGCTCGGTCACCGTCTCCGGCCTGGCCGCCGCCGACCGCCGCTGGTTCGACCTCGTCCCCGAGCGCGGCGCCCCGCTGCACCTCGCCGACCGGCTGATACGCCTCCAGGGCACGGTCAACTTCCGTGACGCGGGCGGCTACCGGACCCGCGACGGCCGGTGGGTGAAGATGGGCGAGGTCTACCGCTCCGACTCCCTGGAGAAGCTCACCGACGCCGACCTCGCCACGCTGAAGCGCCTCGGCGTCCGCACCGTCTTCGACCTGCGCATGGAGTCCGAGCGGACCACCGCCCCCGACCGCGTCCCGGTCGGCGCCACGCACGTCGTCGCCGACGTCCTCGCCGGCGCCGGCACCTTCACGTCGATGCCGAAGAGCCCCGCCGAGGCCGAGGCGATGATGGTCGAGGGCAATCGCTTCATGGTGAGCGGCGACACCGCCCGTACCGCCTACACCGCCGTCTACGACGGCATCGCCGACGACGACCGCCGGGGCGTCCTCTTCCACTGCACCGCCGGAAAGGACCGCACGGGCTGGTCGAACGCGGCTCTGCTCACCGCCCTCGGCGTCCCCGAGGAGACGGTCATGGCGGACTACCTCGCCAGCAACGCCTACCGGGCCACCGCCAACGAGGCGATCCTCTCCCACCTCCCGGCCCAGCAGGCCGCCGTCTACAAGCCGCTGCTCGACGTCCGTCCCGCGTACCTCAACGCGAGCTTCGCCGAGGTCGAGGAGGAGTACGGCTCCTTCCGCGCGTACCTGCGGAAGGGCCTCGGCATCGACCAGCAGGAGCTCAAGGAGCTGAAGAAGGACCTGCTGGTCGGCTGAGCCTCACTCCGCCGGCAGGACCGGCAGCAGTTCCGGGAGGTGGCCGTCGGAGGCGGCCGCCGTCCGCTGCCGTTCCTCCGGGACCTCCCCGTAGAGGGTCGTCCGGGGCTTCGCCGGGCGGCCCGCCGCGTCCGCGATGGCGACCAGGTCGCGGACCGAGCGGTACGAGCCGTAACTCGACCCGGCCATCCGGGAGATGGTCTCCTCCATCAGGGTGCCGCCCAGGTCGTTGGCGCCCGAGCGGAGCATCTCGGCGGCGCCCTCCGTGCCCAGCTTCACCCAGCTGGTCTGGATGTTGGGGATGTGCGGGTGGAGGAGGAGCCGGGCCATGGCGATGACCGCGCGGTTGTCGCGGGCGGTCGGGCCGGGGCGGGCGATGCCCGCGAGGTAGACGGGCGCGTTGGTGTGGATGAAGGGGAGCGTCACGAACTCGGTGAAGCCTCCCGTCTCCTGCTGGATGCGGGACAGGGTCCGGAAGTGGCCGAGCCAGTGCCGGGGCTGGTCCACGTGCCCGTACATCATCGTCGAGCTCGACCGGATGCCCAGCTCGTGCGCGGTGGTGACCACCTCGATCCAGGTGGCGGTCGGCAGCTTGCCCTTGGTGAGGACCCAGCGGACCTCGTCGTCGAGGATCTCGGCGGCGGTTCCGGGGATCGAGTCGAGCCCGGCCTCCTTCGCCGCCGTCAGCCACTCCCGGATCGAGAGGCCGGTGCGGGTCGCGCCGTTGATGACCTCCATCGGGGAGAAGGCGTGCACGTGCATGCCGGGGACGCGTTCCTTCACCGCGCGCGCGATGTCGAAGTAGGCCGTGCCGGGCAGGTCGGGGTGGATGCCGCCCTGCATGCAGACCTCGACGGCGCCGACCTCCCAGGCCTGCTGGGCGCGGTCCGCGACCTGGTCGAGGGAGAGGGTGTACGCGTCGGCGTCGGTGCGCCGCTGGGCGAAGGCGCAGAAACGGCAGCCGGTGTAGCAGACGTTGGTGAAGTTGATGTTCCGCGTGACGATGTACGTGACGTCGTCGCCGACCGCCGCGCGGCGGACGTCGTCCGCGATCCGGGTGAGGGCGTCGAGCGCGGGCCCGTCGGCGTGCAGCAGGGCGAGCGCCTGGGGATCGGTGAGCCTCGTCGGGTCGTCGGCGGCGACGGCGAGGGCCTCGCGGACGTCGGCGTCGATGCGCTCGGGGACCATCCCGGGGGCGGCGGCCTCGCGCAGGGCCTCCCAGTCCCCGTACACCTCGTCGAAGTCCTCGCGCCGGTCGTGCGTGCGGCCCGTGGTGTCGACGGTGCGGTGCAGGTCGGTGCGGCCGGTGGCGGTGAAGGCCTCGTCGGGCTCCTGCCAGGGCAGGCCGCGCACGGGTGCGTCGGGGTCGGCGAGGCCGGTCTCGGGGTCGGCGAGGGCGCGGACGTGCGGGAGGAGCCGGGGGTCGAGCCAGGGTTCGCCGCGCTGGACGAACTCCGGGTAGACGCAGAGCCGTTCGCGCAGCTCGAAGCCGGCGGCGGCCGACCGCTCGGCGAGTTCGTCGATCTGCGGCCAGGGCCGCTCGGGGTTGACGTGGTCGATGGTGAGCGGGGAGACGCCGCCCCAGTCGTCGATGCCGGCGGCGATGAGCCGCTCGTACGCGGAGTCGACGAGGTTCGGCGGGGCCTGGAGGCAGGCGGAGGGGCCCATGATGAGCCGCGCGACGGCGACGGTCGCCACCAGGTCGTCGAGGTCGGCGTCGGGTGTTCCGCGCATGGCCGTGTCCGGCTTGGCGCGGAAGTTCTGGATGATCAGCTCCTGGATCGAGTGGTAGGTCCGCGCCACGCGCCGCAGCGCGAACAGCGACTCGGCGCGCTCCTCGACGGTCTCCCCGATGCCGAGCAGCAGGCCGCTCGTGAAGGGCACGGAGGACCGCCCGGCGTCCTCCAGGACCCGCAGCCGCACGGCGGGTTCCTTGTCGGGCGAACCGTGGTGCGGACCGCCCGGCTCGCTCCACAGCCGGGTCGCGGTCGTCTCCAGCATCATGCCCATGGACGGCGCGACGGGCTTGAGCCGCTGGAAGTCGGTCCAGGACAGCACGCCGGGGTTGAGGTGCGGGAGGAGTCCCGTCTCCTCCAGGATGCGGATCGCCATGGCCCGTACGTACGCGATCGTGTCGTCGTACCCGTGGGCGTCGAGCCACTCCCGCGCCTCGGGCCACCGGTCCTCGGGCTTGTCGCCGAGGGTGATCAGGGCCTCCTTGCAGCCCATCTCGGCGCCGCGCCGGGCGATGTCGAGCACGTCGTCGGGCGACATGAACATCCCGTGGCCGTCCCGGCGCAGCTTGCCGGGCACGGTGACGAAGGTGCAGTAGTGGCATTTGTCCCGGCAGAGACGGGTGAGCGGAATGAACACGCTCTTCGAGTACGTGATGACCCCGGGCCGCCCGGCGGCCTCGAGTCCGGCGTCCCGCACCCGCCCGGCGGACGCGACGAGATCCGCCAGGTCGTCCCCTCGCGCCCGCAACAGCACGGCGGCCTCGGCGACATCGAGCGCGACCCCGTCCCTGGCCCGCTTGAGGGCGCGGCGCATGGCGTTCTCGGTGGGACGTGCTGCCTGGTGATCCGTCATGAACCGAGCATACGAGCGGGTGGGGCGGGGAGGGTTCGGGTCCCCGGAGGAAGGTGGACCTCCCCGCCCACGGGGGCCGCCGCTCAAGCGAACCGCGCGTACCGGTCGAGGACCCTCAGGACCTCCGTCTCGTCGCCCGGCGGCAGCTGGAGGACGGCCTCGTCGCAGCCCAGC
The DNA here is from genome assembly GCF_026343125.1 of Streptomyces sp. NBC_00094. NCBI lineage: Bacteria > Bacillati > Actinomycetota > Actinomycetes > Kitasatosporales > Streptomycetaceae > Streptomyces > Streptomyces sp. NBC_00094. The sequence continues at coordinate 3,487,766 of NZ_JAPEMB010000001.1, forward strand.
CCTTCGAAGTGCGCGAACTTGCCGGCGTTCGGGAGGACCGCGTACGGGACCACCTGGAGGGCCTTCGGGTCGCGGCCCGCGGCCTCCCAGGCCTCGCGCAGGACCGGGAGCGACTCCGTGAGGCCCCGGCCGCCGATCGGCATCCAGCCGTCCGCCTCCGCGACGATCCGCGCGAAGAGCTTCGGGCCCGCCGCGCCGCCGAGGAGGATGCGGGGCGCACCGCCGCGCACCGGCTTGGGCCAGGCCTGCGAGGCGCGGACGGAGCGGCCGAACTCCCCTTCGTACGCCGTGGGTTCCGGCGCCCACAGGGCCCGCATCAGGGCGAGCCGGTCGTGGGTGAGCTCCCGGCGGGTCGCCCAGTCGACGCCGTGGTCGGCGGCCTCCTCCCGGTTCCAGCCGTAGCCGACGCCGAGGGTGAACCGGCCCCCGGAGAGGTGGTCGAGGGTCGCGATCTGCTTGGCGAGGGCGATCGGGTCGCGCTCGGCGATCAGCGTGACACCGGTCCCGAGCCCGAGGCGCTCGGTGACGGCGGCGGCCTGGCCGAGCGCCACGAAGGGGTCGAGGATGCGGCCGTACTCCCGGGGCAGCTCGCCGCCCTGCGGGTAGGGCGTGGTCCGCTCGACGGGGATGTGGGTGTGCTCGGGGAGGTAGAGCCCCGCGAAGCCGCGCGCCTCCAGCTCGCGCGCGAGCCGCACGGGGGTGATGGTCTCGTCGGTCAGGAAGATCGTGGTCGAGATCCGCATAGCGGCACGGTAGGGGGTGGAGCGTGGTTTTCCGAGGGGCACGACACGGGTTGTCCGTCAGTCACGGACCGAGTCCACGACCCTCCGCTCCCCCGCCAGGTCGCCGTACCCGCCGTGCTCCCAGACCTTCTCGCGGAAGCGCTGGAGGCTGAGCGGGGTGCGGTCCTCGCCCGGGACGTCCTCGAAGTGGACCGTGCCGCAGCGGTGGCAGTACCAGCCGTGCGACCAGAGTTCCTCGGCGTGGTGGCGCCTGCGCGTCAGGCGGGCGAAGGTCGCCCGGCGCCGCAGCATCACGGCGAACACGAGGACGGCGGCGAGCAGCGCGAACGCCGAGATCCAGCCCAGGAAATCGAGGTCCGGCGGAGCCGCGGCGGGCACCTCCGGCGCGGACCAGCCGCCCGGCCACTGCGACTCCTGCGGCTCGTCCGCGGGCTCGTCCCTGAACCACTTGCCGGCGAGGACCCCGCCCAGGAAGGTGCCGATGGAGACGGCCGTGGCGAGGACGCCGAGGCAGCCGATCGCGTACGTCGGCGGTGCCGGCATCGGCGCGAGCGCGTCGGAGAGCCCGGTGGACACGGTCCGTGTCACGGTCCGCATGTCGCCGTCGCTGTCCCGCTCACGGCTGGTGACCGCGTCCCGGCCCGCCAGGTACACGGCGGGCACGGCCTGCACCAGGTCGTCGCGGTCGCAGCTCGGGCAGGTGTACCTCGTGCGGCTCATGGATCCCCCTTCGTCCCACGCCTGCAGTGAGTGACGGGATCATGCCATCGACGGTTCCGTCCTGTCCGCCGGAAAAACCGCCTGCGCCTTCCCGCCCCGCCCTCTACCGTGGCCCGGTGCTGCAGCGAATCGAGACGTTCTACGACGCCGTCCCCCGTTCCTCCGCCCGCGCCGAGGCGCACGGGCCCCTGACCCTGTTCGTGCAGGAGGGGAAGGGCTGGCCGTACTACGCCCGTCCCGCGCTCGGTCACGCCGGTGAGGTGCCGCTCGACGCCGTGGAGGCGGTACGGGCCCGGCAGCGGGAGCTGGGGGTGCCCGAGGCCTTCGAGTGGGTCGCGGAGACGACCCCGGGGCTGCGGGCCGCCGTGGAGGCGAGCGGCCTCACCGTCCACGAGCACCCGCTGATGGTCCTGGAGGGCGACGGGCTCGCCGTACCGGACCCCGAGGGGGTCACCGTGCGGATCGTCGACGCCGACGACACCGCCCTGGAGACCGCCGTCGCCGCCCCGTACGCCGCCTTCGGGATGGACCCGCAGCCCGGCACCGCCGAGCGGATCGCCGAGCGGATCGCGGCCGGCCTGACCCGGCTCGCGGCGGCCCTCGACGGCACGGGCGGCGCCCTCGCGGCCGGGCAGCACCAGCCCGTCGGACCGGTCACCGAGGTCGTCGGCGTCGGCACCGTCCCGGCGGCCCGCCGCCGCGGCCTCGGGCTCGCGGTGACGGCCGCCCTCGTCGCGGACGCCCGGTCCCGGGGCGCGGAGCTCGTGTTCCTGTCGGCGACGGACGCGGACGTGGCCCGGCTCTACGGACGGCTCGGCTTCCGCACGGTCGCGACCGCGCTCATCGCGGAGGCGTAGGGCCGCGCAGGGCCGCGCAGGGCCGCGTAAGGACTCCTTGGGGGACTTCCCGGAAAGTCTTTCGAAAAAAGTTCTCCGGTCCTGTCACATCCGCGTCGCCCCCTCCGTCATTGCTGTGGAAGCGACGCACGAGAGACGCCGCACGAGAGACGCCGAGGAGCGATCACCATGGCCCACGAGCCCAAGGCCCGTATGACCAACCCCGCCTACGTCCTGCCCGACGCCGGAGCGGCGATCATGGACCTGGTGAAGGCCGCCCGCCAGGGCGGGGTCCCCGAGTCCACCCTGGAGCTCGTGCACCTCCGGGCCAGCCAGATCAACAACTGCGGCTTCTGTGTCGACTTCGGCGCGAAGAGCGCGCGGAAGCACGGGGTCAGCGACGAGAAGCTGTTCACCGTCGCCGCCTGGCGCGAGACGCCGTACTTCTCCGACGAGGAGCGCGCGGCCCTCGCGCTCGCCGAGGCGGCGACCCGGCTCGCGGACGCCTCGGACGCGGTGCCGGACGAGATCTGGGACGCGGCGGCCGACCACTACGACGAGAAGCAGCTCGCCTCGATCGTGCTGATGGTCGCGGTCACCAACCTCTTCAACCGCATCAACGTCACCGTCCGGCAGCCGGCCGGCGTCGCCCCGTAAGCGGTACGGGTCCCACGGGCCGCCCCGGTCCTCGTAACCGGATCCGGGCGGTCCGCGTTGGAGCGGGCATGAAGAGGATCCTCACCGCAGCCGCCCTGACCGCCATCGCCGCCGCGGGTGTCGCCGGCGCGACCGCCGGAACCGCCGCCGCCGACACCGGCGGCGTGAACCTGCCCTCCGTCGTCCCGCTCAGCGGCGTCCTGACCCCCAAGGCGAAGCCCGCCGGCACCCCCGACCTGCCGCCCGCGAACGCGGCGGTGGAGCGGCTGATGCCCGGGCACTGAACCGCCCGGGAAACGAGGACGAAGGCGGCGGGACCCCCCACGGGCCCGCCGCCTTCGCGTTTCGGATGACTCAGGTCGTACGACTCAGGAACGTACGAGCGTCGTCAGTCGGCGACCACCAGCGACGGGGTCTCCTTCGTCAGGATCTCGCCCCGGAAGAACGCCGGGCTCTTCCGCTGCATGACCAGCATGATCACCACGCCGAGGAGCAGCAGCCCCACCCCGATCACGAAGACCGAGCCGACGCCGAGGACGGCGGAGCCGGAGCCGTAGGCCGGGTCCCACATGTCGTACAGCGTCTTGCCGAAGACGGCGGTGAGCATCAGCCCGCCGAGCAGCGGCATCAGGCCCTTGTAGGCGAAGTCCCGGCCGGTGCGGAAGAGCTCGCCGCGGAAGTACCAGACGCAGGCGAAGGCCGTCAGCGCGTAGTAGAAGCAGATCATCAGGCCGAGGGCGTAGATGGTGTCGACCAGGACGTTCTCGCTGACCAGGGTCATCACGGTGTAGAAGACGCCGGTGGCGACGCCGGCCACGATCGTGGCCTTGCCGGGGGTCTTGAACACCGGGTGGACCTTGGTGAAGGACTTCGGCAGCGCCTCGTACGTGGACATGGCGAGCACCGTGCGGGCGACCGGGATGAAGGTCGTCTGGAGGCTCGCGGCCGCCGAGGCGAGGACCGCGACGAAGAGCAGGATGCCGAGCGTCGGGCCCATGACGGGGCCGGCGAGGGCGGCGAAGACGTTGTCGGAGGTCTCCGGGTTGGCGAGGCCGAGGCCCTCCTCGCCGGAGCCGACGACCATCTGCGCGGCGATGCCGGTGGCGAGGTACGAGGCGACGAGCACGACCATCGCGATGAGCGCGGCACGGCCGGGCGTCTTCGCGCTGCCGGTGGTCTCCTCGTTGGTCGCCATGCAGGCGTCCCAGCCCCAGTACATGAAGATCGAGAGCGAGAGGCCGGCGGTGAAGGCGGCGAAGGACTGGACCGCGAAGGGGTTCATCCAGGACCAGGAGAAGGAGACCGAGGTCTCGAAGTCGCCGGCCTTCGACAGCGCCATCGCCACGAAGACGACGAGGACGACGAGCTGGAGGCCGACGAGGGCGTACTGGATGCCCTTGGTGGCGGTCATGCCGCGGTAGCTGATCGCGGTGGCGACGGCGATGAGCGTGAGGCAGGTGGCGATGTGGACGAGTTTGTTGTCGTCCAGGGCGGCGATGGACTCACTGCCGCTGATCTCACCCGCGAGGAGCCAGAAGTAGGAGGTCGCGACGCCGGCGAGGTTGGAGAGCACGATGATCGTCGCGATGACGAGGCCCCAGCCGCACATCCAGCCGATCTTGGGGCCGAAGGCCTTCACGGTCCAGGTGAAGGAGGTGCCGCAGTCGGGCATGACCTTGTTGAGCTCCCGGTACGCGAAGGCGACGAGGAGCATCGGGAGGAAGCCCGCGAGGAAGATCGCGGGCATCTGCAGGCCGACCTCGCCGGCCGTGGAGCCGAGCGTCGAGGTCAGGCAGTAGACGGGGGCGACGGTCGAGATGCCGATGACGGCACTGCCGAGCAGGCCGACGGAGTTGCCGCCGAGGCCTTTGGTGCGTACGGCCTGGGTGCCGCCCGGGGCGTCAACGCCCCTTACCGTGTCTCCGGCCTGGGGCCGTGCATCCACCTGAGTCATGAACAGGACGTTAAACGCTGCGGTTTCCACATCCGGAAGATCAGACTCCGCTCACCTGATCGATCATCGCCTTACATTACGCGGGTCGAAGGGGACACCCGCCAATGATTGAAAGATCGACGACCGACACGGGCCGACCAACTGGTAGGTCGGTCGGCCCGTGTCCGATATACGGGAACCGCAGCTGTACCCCAAATGTCCGGTTTCAAAATTTCCCGAGGAATTTTCCGAGCGGTTCCCCGGGGTGCCGTCGACCCGGGCTCAGCCCGGCCAGACGACCGCCTGGAGCTCGCTGTACGCGTGCAGCGCGTACGAGCCGACGTCCCGTCCGACCCCGCTCTTCTTGAATCCGCCGAACGGTGCCTCCATGTTCCGTCCGATCGTGTTCACCCCCACCCCGCCGGCCCGCAGCCGGGCCGCGACCCGGAAGGCGCGGGCCACGTCGCCGGACCACACGTAGTCGATCAGGCCGTAGTCGCTGTCGTTGGCGAGCGCGATCCCCTCCTCCTCCCCGTCGAAGGGGACGACCACGACGACCGGGCCGAAGATCTCCTCCCGGACCACCCGCATCTCGTTGGTGCAGTCGGCGAGCAGGGTCGGGGCCACGTAGAAGCCCTTGGCGAAGTCCGGACGCTCGCCGCCGACGACGACCCGCGCCCCCTCCTTCCGCCCCAGCTCGACGTACGACTCCACCCGGTCGCGGTGGGCCGCCGAGATCACCGGGCCGACCACCGTGCCGCGCTCCGTCGGGTCCCCCACCGTCATGAAGGCCATGAAGCCGGTCAGCTTCTCGATCAGCTGCTCGTAGATCCCGCGCTGCGCGAGCACCCGGGTCGGGGCCGTGCAGATCTGCCCGCTGTAGAAGGCGAAGGTCGTCCCGATGCCCATCACCGCGGAGTCCAGGTCCGCGTCGTCGAAGACGACCGCGGCCCCCTTCCCGCCCAGCTCCATCAGCTGCCGCTTGAGCGAGCGCCCGCAGACCTCGCCGATCGCCTGCCCGACGGCCGTCGAGCCGGTGAACGAGACCATGTCGACGTCCGGGGAGTCCACCGCCGCCTGCCCGGACTCCACGGAGGAGCCGGTGACCACGTTGACGACACCCGCCGGGACGCCGGCCTCCGCCAGGGCCCGGGTCATCGCGTACACCGACAGCGGGTCCTGCGGGGCCGGCTTCACGAGGACCGTGTTGCCCATCGCGAGCGCCGGTGCGATCTTGCCCGCCGGGTTGGCCCAGGGATTGTTGTACGAGGTGATGCAGGTGACCACGCCGACCGGGCGCCGCACCGCCACCGCGCCGAACACCCCGGCCTTCCCCATCGGGCCGGCCTCGTTGATCTGCGGCGGCAGCGCCTGCTCGACCGGCTCCATCGCACCCCGGGCGTACCGCCGGAAGCGGGAGGAGCCGATCGCGACCTGCATCCCGCGGGCGGTGCCGGTGGTGGCCCCCGTCTCGGCCCGCGCGAGCAGCACGTTCTCCTCGGCGTCCCGGGCCATCAGGTCCGCGGCCCGGTCGAGGATCGCCGCCCGCTCCTCCGGCTTCGTCCGCGACCAGGAGCCGAAGGCCTCGCGGGCCGCGGCGGCCGCCTCGTACACCTGGGCGCGCGAGGCCTCCGGCGCCAGGCCGACGACCTCCTCCGTGGCCGGGTCTATAACCGGGTAATGGCCGCCGTCGGGCTCGACCCACTCGCCGCCGATGAAAAGCCGCTCGGTCCTCATCGCGTCGCCACCGTCCTCGTGTCACGGCCGGAGCGCAGCACCCTGCCGGGGATCGCGCCGGTCACCTCGTCGTCCCGTACCGTCTCCACGCCGTTGACCCGGACCGAGACGATCCCGATCGCGCGCGAGTCGAGGCGCGGGCTGTCCCCCGGCAGGTCGTGCACCAGGGTCGCCGGGCCCGCCTCGATCCGCTCCGGGTCGAAGAGGACGAGGTCGGCGTGGAAGCCCTCCTCTATACGGCCGCGCTCGCGCAGTCCGAAGAGCCGGGCCGGCTCGTCGGTCAGCATCCGCACCGCCCGCTCCAGGGGAACCAGCTTCCGGCCGCGCAGACAGTCGCCGAGGAAGCGGGTCGTGTAGGGCGCCCCGCACATCCGGTCCAGGTGCGCGCCCGCGTCCGAGCCGCCGAGCAGGACGTCCTCGTGGTCCCAGGTCTCCCGGCGCAGCGCCCAGGAGGCCGGGTCGTTGTCGCTGGGCATCGGCCACAGGACGGTCCGCAGGTCGTCGTTGGCGCAGATCTCGACGAGGCACTGGAAGGCGTCCTGGCCGCGTTCGGCGGCGATGTCCTTCACGACCCGGCCGGTCAGGCCCTCGTTCTCCGCGCTGTACGTGTCGCCGATGACGTACCGGCCGAAGTGCGCGAGCCGCCGGAAGACCCCGGCCTCCTTGGAGTCGGCGCGGCGCAGCATCTCGGCCCGGACGTCGGGGTCGCGGAGCTTCACGATCCGCTCGGGGAGGGGAAGTCCGAGGATCTCGCCCCACCCCGGGATGAGGTTGAGCGCGCAGAACGTGCCGAGCGACATGTTCATGGGGGTGAGGATCGGCATGGTGAGGGCGACGATCCGGCCGCCGGACTTGCGGGCCCGCTCGGAGGCGGTGAGCTGGCGCGGGACGCGTTCGGGGACGGCGGCGTCGATGGTGAGGACGTTCCAGTTGAGCGGACGTCCGGCGGCGGCGGTCATCTCCACGAACAGCTCGATCTCGGCGTCCGAGAACTGGTCGAGGCAGCCGGCCAGGATCGCCTCCAGCTGGGTGCCCTCGTGCTCGCCGACGGCCCGGGAGAGGGCGATCAGCTCGGCGGGGGTGGCGTGCCGGGAGGCGACGGGGGCGCCGTCGCCGTCGGAGTGGGTGGAGGACTGGGTGGTGGAGAGCCCCCAGGCCCCGGCCTCCATGGCCTCCTTGAGGAGGGTGACCATGTGCTCCAGCTGCTCGGGGGTGGGCTGCCCGCCGACGGCGTCGGCGCCCATCACGTACCGGCGCAGGGCGCAGTGGCCGACCATGAAGCCGGCGTTGACGGCGATCCGCCCTTCGAGGGCGTCGAGGTACTCGGCGAAGGACGACCAGCCCCAGTCGACGCCCTCCTCGAGGGCCGCCAGGGCCATGCCCTCGACCTTGGACATCATGCGGCGCGTGTAGTCGGCGTCCTCGGGCCGGTCCGGGTGGAGCGGGGCGAGGGTGAAGCCGCAGTTGCCGCCGGCGACGGTGGTGACGCCGTGGTTCATGGAGGGGGTGGCGTACGGGTCCCAGAAGAGCTGGGCGTCGTAGTGGGTGTGGGGGTCGACGAAGCCGGGGGTGAGGACGAGGCCGGTGGCGTCCTCGGTGGTCCGGGCCTCCTCGCGGACGGTGCCGGGTTCGGCGACGACGGCGATGCGGCCGTCGCGTATCCCGACGTCGGCGGTGAAGGCGGGGGCGCCGGTGCCGTCCACGACGGTGGCGCCGGTGATCAGGTGGTCGAGCATGGACGGAACCTTCCTGTTCTGCGCGCGGACGCGGCGCGTGGACGTCTGTGCGTGGACGCGGGTGTGCCCCGGACCGGGGCCGCCGCGGAACGGCCTCCGGCCGGGGCTGGTACGGGGCAGCGATCCGGGAAGACACCGCCCCGCGCTCATACAGCTGGCACCACCCACCTCGTTGTGGGCATTCGTTCCGCCGGGGCGGGACGGGTGGGCACAACGGGACGGCGCCCCGTGCCGGGCCTAGGCTCCTGCGCCTCAACCCGCACCACGTGTGCGCCGCACTGGTGGTGCGGGTCAGGGCACAGAGGGCGGAGGCGCCGCGGAGGGCGCCGTCCCGTGTGCCCACCCGTCCCGCCCTGCGGGACGATTGCCCACACGGGGAGGGACGGGGGTCCGGCGCGCCCCGTCAGGAGCCCGCGGCCTGACGGAAGCGGGTCGTGCGGTGGACCGGGTCCGTGTCGATCTTGGGGATGACGTGCTCACCGATCAGCTTGATCGAGTTCATCGTGTCCTCGTACGAGATCCCGATCGGGATCCCGAAGGAGAGCTGGTCGGCCCCGGCCTGCTCCCAGCGCTTGCACTGGGAGAGCACCTCCGAGGGGTCGCCGCAGATCATCAGCTCCTCCTGGATGAGGAGTTCGATGATCTCGGCCGAGTACTCGGGGAGCAGCTCGGGCCACGCGGGGATGCCCTCCGGCCGGGGGAAGGTGTCGTGGTAGCGGAAGAGCAGCGACTGGAGGTAGTTGAGGCCGCCCGAGACGGCGATCTCGACGGCCTTGTCGTGGGTCTCCGCGCAGATCGCGGTGGAGGTGACCATGACGTTGTCGTTGACGAAGTCACCGACCGCCTTGGCCTCCTTGATCGCCGTCTTGTACGACTCGACGACCCACTCCATGTCGGAGACCTTCTGCACGCTGAAGCCGAGGACGCCGAGGCCCTTCTTGGCGGCCATGGCGTACGAGGAGGGGGACCCGGCCGCGTACCACATGGCGGGGTGGGACTTCCCGTACGGCTTCGGCAGGATCTTGCGCGGCGGCAGCGACCAGTGCTTGCCCTGGAAGCCGACGTACTCGTCCTGGAGCCACATCTTGGGGAACTCGGCGATCGTCTCCTCCCAGATCTCCTTCGTGTGGTTCATGTCGGTGATGCCCGGCATGAACCCGAGGATCTCGTGGGAGCCCGCGCCGCGCCCCGAGCCGAACTCGAAGCGGCCGCCGGAGAGGTGGTCGAGCATGGCGACCTTCTCGGCCACCTTCACCGGGTGGTTGACGGGGGCGAGGGGGTTGAAGATGCCGGAGCCGAGGTGGATCCGGTCGGTGGCGTGGGCGAGGTAGCCGAGGTAGACGTCGTTGGCGGAGATGTGCGAGTACTCGTCGAGGAAGTGGTGCTCGGAGGCCCAGGCGTACTTGAACCCGGACTTGTCCGCCTGGATGACGTACTCGGTCTCCTCCATGAGGGCCTTGTGCTCGGCTTCGGGATCGGTCTCGGCGCGCTTGCCGACGTATCCCTGTACGAAGATCCCGAATTCCAAGGGGTTCACCGTCCTCGTTATTTCTGACGAACCGTCAGATCGTTGATGTGCCCGACTGTCGCACCACGGGGTGGTCGCGTCAATACCTGATGAACCGTCAGATGACCTCGGGGAGGCCTCAGAACAGGCTCACGCCCGCCAGCCAGCCGCCGTCGATGACGAACGGCTGGCCCGTGATGTACGCCGAGTCCTCGCCCGTCAGGAAGAGCGCGAGCGCCGCCACCTCCGCCGGCCGACCGATCCGCCCGAGCGGCACGAGCTTCCGGTACAGCTCGGCCGTGGACGCCGTGTCCACGCCCTCCGGGTTGCTCATCGGGGTGTCGATCGCGCCGGGGCAGACCGCGTTCACCCGGATGTTCCGTGCGGCCAGTTCGAGCGCCGCGACCTTGGTGAGCCCGAGGACGGCGTGCTTGGAGGCCGCGTAGGCGCCGACGCCGGCCATGCCGGTGAGCCCCGTGTACGAGGCGGTGTTGACGATCGTGCCGCCGCCGGCCGCCGCGATCTCGGGCGCGACCGTCCGGATGCCCAGGAAGCAGCCGGTCTGGTTGACCGAGACGATCGCCTGGAACTCCTCCAGAGGCGTGGCGAGCAGCTCGTTGAAGCGGAGGATCCCGGCGTTGTTGACGAGCCCGTCGATCTTCCCGAACCGCTCCTTGGCCGCGTCCACGGCCGCCGTCCACTCCTCCTCCCGCGTGACGTCGAGGTGGACGTAGAGCGCCTGCCCCTCCCCCAGCTCCTTGGCCAGCGCCTCGCCCGCCTCGTCGAGGACGTCCGCGAGGACGACCCGCGCCCCCTCGGCGGCGAACAGCCGCGCCTCCTGCTCGCCCTGCCCGCGCGCCGCTCCGGTGACGAGGACGACCCTTCCGTCGAGCTTGCCCATGCCTGCCACGCTCCTCAGTTCAGGTGGGGGGCGACCTCCGTGCCGAAGGCCGCCATCTGGTCGATGAGTTCGGTACGGCTCCGGGAGCGGAACCGGACCTGGATCTGGTGCACGCCCATCTCCCCGTACGCGCGCAGGGAGGCGGCCAGCTCCTCGGGCCGGCCGCTCAGGGTGCGGCGGCCGACCTCCCAGCCGGGGGCACCGACGTACAGGGCCTCGGTGATGGCGCCGACGGTCAGGGGCGCCGCGATCCCGGCGTCGGCGCGGAGCCGGAGCAGGTTCCGGATCTTCCCGGCGAGCTTGTCGCGCGGGTCGCCCTGCGGCAGCCAGCCGTCGCCCTTGAGGGCGGCCCGGCGCACGGCGGCCGGCGAGGAGCCGCCCACCCAGACGGGGACCCGCTCCTGGGCCGGCCGGGGCAGCTGCCCGAGGTCCTTGAAGGCGAAGCGCTCCCCCAGGTGCTCGGGGTACTCCTCGGGGCCGAGGGCCGCCCGGAGCGCGTCGACGGTCTCGTCGAGCACGGCGCCCCGGCGCGCGAAGTCCACCCCGAGGACCTCGAACTCCTCCTGGACGTGCCCGGCGCCGACCCCGAGGACCAGGCGGCCGCCGGAGAGGTGGTCGAGCGTCGCGTACGCCTTGGCGGTGACGAGCGGGTGGCGCAGCCCGACGACGGCGACGTGCGAGAGGAGCCGGACCCGCTCGGTGGCGGCGGCGAGGAAGGAGAGCGTGGCGACCGGGTCGTACCAGATGGTGCTCATCGCCCCGGCGAGCCGGCGCGGGATGGCGACGTGGTCACAGCTCGCGAGGTAGTCGAAGCCGTGCGCCTCGGCGGCCCGGGCGACGGCGAGCAGGTCCCCGGGCCCGGCGGCCGCCTCCCAGGGTTCGGCGTAGAGGGTGGATTGCGACTGGACGGGCAGCTGCATCCCGTAGACGACCATGGGAACCCCTTTGTCTGACGCTACGTCAGTTACAGCGACGGCCCCATGCTCACCCCTGATGGCCCATCAGGCAAGGGGTGAAACGAGGATGGGTGGGGGCAAATAACAATCCAATTATTAATCGACTGCTATCATTCTCCCCATGAGCGAGCAGCCCGGCCCCGGCGAGGGCCCGACCCGTCCCATCTCGGTCTCCCTGCACGAGGGGACGATCGCCGCGCTCAAGGAGCGCACCGGCAAGCGCGGCATGTCCTCGTACATCGAGGCGCTTGTCCAGCGCCAGCTGGAGCGGGAACGGCTGCGTGAGCTGATCGAGGACGCCGAGGCGGAACTCGGCCCGGCCGACGCCGCCGCCGTCGAAGCGAAGCGCGCGCTGCTCCGCGGCGAGGCCGCGAAGCAGACTGACGCCGCGTGAGCGGGACGCTCGTCCTCGACTGCGAAGGCCTGTCACTGCTCGTGCGACGCTCCACCGACCTGCTCGAATGGCTCGTGGCAGCCGAGGCCGAGGACATCCGGGTCGTGACCAGCTCCGTCACCCTCGTCGAGGCCCGGGACGCCCGGGTCCCCCAGGCCCGCTTCGACTACGCCGCCTCCCGGGTGAACGTGATTCCTCCGAGCGAGACCATCGCCCGCCTGGCCTGCAAGCTCCTGGCGGGTGCCGGCCTGCACGGCCACAAGTACGCCCTCGACGCCCTCGTGGCCGCGACCGCGCTGTCCTCTCCGGCCCCGGTGACGGTCCTGACCTCGGACCCGGAGGACCTGACCGTCCTGTGCGGGCCCGGCATCCGTGTGATCAAGGTCTGAACGGAAGGCCCGGCAGGGCTTCGGCCCGGAACGACGTGGACGAGGCCCGACCGGTGGGCGTCTCAGGTCACGGCCGCCAGAGGCCCTCCGGGCTCAGCCCGAGGAGGTCGATCGCGTTGCCGCGGACGATCCGCTCGACGACGTCCGGCGCCAGGTGGCCCATCTGGGCCTCACCGACCTCCCGCGACTTGGGCCACGTGGAGTCGGAGTGCGGGTAGTCCGTCTCGTACAGGACGTTCCCGACCCCGATCGCGTCGAGGTTCTTCAGCCCGAAGGCGTCGTCGAAGAAGCAGCCGAAGACGTGGCCGGCGAAGAGCTCGGACGGCGGGCGCAGGACCTTGTCCGCGACCCCGCCCCAGCCCCGGTTCTCCTCCCAGACGACGTCGGCGCGCTCCAGGATGTACGGGATCCAGCCGATCTGGCCCTCCGCGTACATGATCTTCAGGTTGGGGAAGCGCTCGAACTTGCCGCTCATCAGCCAGTCGACCATCGAGAAGCAGCAGTTCGCGAAGGTGATGGTGGATCCGACCGCCGGCGGCGCGTCGGCGGAGGTGGACGGCATCCGGCTGGAGGAGCCGATGTGCATGGCGATGACCGTGCCGGTCTCGTCGCAGGCGCGGAAGAAGGGGTCCCAGTGGTCCGTATGGACCGAGGGGAGCCCGAGGTGGGGCGGTATCTCGGAGAAGGCGACGGCCCGGACCCCCCGCGCGGCGTTGCGGCGGACCTCGGCGGCGGCGAGCTCGGGATCCCAGAGCGGGATGAGGGTGAGCGGGATCAGCCGCCCGTGGGCCTCGGGGCCGCACCACTCCTCGACCATCCAGTCGTTGTAGGCGCGGACGCAGAGGAGGCCGAGCTCGCGGTCGCTCGCCTCGGTGAAGGTCTGCCCGCAGAAGCGCGGGAAGGTGGGGAAGCAGAGGGCGGACTGGACGTGGTTGACGTCCATGTCGGCGAGGCGGTCGGGGACCGAGTGGGAGCCGGGCCGCATCTGCTCGTACGTGATGACTTCGAGCCGGATCTCGTCGCGGTCGTAGCCGACGGCGGTGTCGAGCCGGGTGAGGGGCCGGTGCAGGTCCTCGTACACCCACCAGTCACCGATGGGCCCGTCCTCGCCCTTGGCGCCCATGACCGGGGCGAACTTGCCGCCGAGGAAGGTCATTTCCCTGAGGGGCGCGCGGACGATCCGGGGGCCGGTGTCGTGGAAGCGGGACGGGAGCCGGTCGCGCCAGACGTGCGGGGGCTCCACGGTGTGGTCGTCCACCGAGATGATCTTCGGGAAGGTCTCCATGCTCTCCATGGCTTTCACGGTAGCGCCGATCTGACGGCCCGTCAGCTATCGTGGCGTACAACGGTCGCGCAACGGCCCGGTCCCAGCCCGGCTCCAACCCCGCTCCCGGCCCCGCTCTCGACCGACCCGCTGCTGACGGACTCCCTCCGGACAAGGCAGACTGTGGTGGGCGAAACCAGCGGTACGGGCAGGGGGAGCTATGGACCGTGAAGACGGGCCGCGAGTTCCGGTGCAGCGGGCTCCGAAGACGGGCACGGGTGCCGACGCGGGCGCGGGCACGGGTTCCGGGATGGTCGCGGGCACGGGTTCCGGAATGGTCGCGGGCACGGGCACCGAGGTGGTCGCCGGCACCACCGGCACCACCGGTGAGCTGCGCTTCGGCGTGCTCGGCCCCGTACGCGCCTGGCGCGACGGCGAGGCCCTGCCCACCGGCTCGCCCCAGCAGCGCGCCCTGCTCGCCGCCCTCCTCCTGCGCGGCGGACGCACCGCCACCGCCTCCGAGCTGATCGACGCGATCTGGGGCGAGGACCCGCCGTCACAGGCACTCGCCGCGGTACGGACGTACGCCTCCCGCCTCCGCAAGGCACTCGACCCGAAGGTCCTGGTCAGCGAGTCCGGCGGCTACGCGCTGCGCACCAAGGCCCTGGACCTCCTCACCGCGCAGGAACTGGCCGCCGGAGCCGAGAAGCTCCGGGCCTCGGGGGACCGCGCGGGCGCCCGGGAGCGGCTCGCCGACGCCCTCGCCCTGTGGGACGGCGAGGTGCTCGCCTCCGTACCCGGCCCGTACGCCGAGACGCAGCGGACCCGCCTGGAGGAGTGGCGGCTCACGCTCCTGGAGACCCGGCTCGACATCGACCTGGAGGTCGGCGCGCACGCCGAGGCCGTCTCCGAACTGACCGCGCTCACCGCCGCGCACCCGCTGCGCGAGCGGCTCCGCGAGCTGCTGATGCTCGCCCTCTACCGGGGCGGGCGGCAGGCGGAGGCGCTCGCCGTGTACGCGGACACGCGCCGGCTCCTCGCCGACGAACTCGGCGTCGACCCGACCCCCGAACTCTCCCGGCTCCAGCAGCGCATCCTCCAGGGAGACTCCGAGCTGGCCCGCCCGGTCGAGGAGGCCGCCCCGGCCGCCGCGCCCGTCGCGCGCCCCGCCCAGCTCCCGGCGACGGTCCCGGACTTCACGGGCCGGTCCTCCTTCGTACGGGAACTCGGCGCCAGGCTCGCGACGGCCGAGGGCCACGTCATGGCCGTATCGGCGCTCGCGGGCATCGGCGGCGTCGGCAAGACGACGCTCGCGGTGCACGTGGCCCACGAGGCCCGGCCGCACTTCCCGGACGGCCAGCTGTACGTGGACCTCCAGGGCGCCGGCAACCGCGCCGCCGCCCCGGAGACCGTCCTCGGCTCCTTCCTCCGCGCCCTCGGCACCCCCGACTCGGCGATCCCGGACTCGCTCGACGACCGCGCCGCGCTCTACCGCTCGACGCTGGACGGCCGCCGGGTCCTGGTCCTCCTGGACAACGCCCGGGACGCGGCCCAGATCCGCCCGCTGCTCCCCGGAACGGCCGGCTGCGCGGCCCTGGTGACGAGCCGTATCCGCATGGTCGACCTGGCGGGCGCGCACCTGGTGGACCTGGACGTCATGTCCCCGGAGGAAGCACTCCAGCTCTTCACGAGGATCGTCGGCGAGGAACGCGTCCGGGCGGAACGGGAAGCAGCCCTCGACGTCGTCGCGGCCTGCGGCTTCCTCCCCCTCGCCATCCGCATCGCGGCGTCCCGCCTGGCGGCGCGCCGCACCTGGACGGTCTCGGTCCTGGCGGCGAAGCTCGCCGACGAACGCCGCCGCCTCGACGAACTCCAGGCGGGCGACCTCGCGGTCAAGGCCACCTTCGAACTCGGCTACGGCCAGCTGGAACCGGCCCAGGCCCGCGCCTTCCGCCTCCTCGGCCTCGCCGACGGTCCGGACATCTCGCTCGCGGCGGCCGCCGCGCTCCTGGACCTCCCCCTCTGGGACACGGAGGACCTCCTGGAGGCCCTGGTCGACACGTCCCTCCTGGAATCGGCGGCCCCGGGCCGCTACCGCTACCACGACCTGGTCCGGCTCTACGCGCGTGCCTGCGCGGACCGCGACGAACAGCCCCCGTCGGAGAAGGAGTCGGCGCTCTCCCGGCTCCTCGACTTCTACCTCTCGACGGCGGCCCGGGTGTACGCGATCGAGCGCCCCGGCGACCGCCTGGTCGACCACCTGGAAACCACGACCCACGAGGGCCTCACCTTCACCGACCGCCACACGGCCCAGGACTGGCTGTACGCGGAGGCCAACTGCCTCCTGGCCACGGTCCGCCAGTCGGCCGCGTCCCCGGCCACGCTGCGCCGGGGCGTGGACCTGCTGTGGGCGTCGCTGGACCTCGGGGAATCGGGGGCGAACTCCAGGGAGTTCGAGGCGACGGGCGTCGTCGTGCGCGACGCCGCCCGCACCCACGCGGACGCCAGGACCGAGGGCCGCGCGCTCATGGTTCTCGCCGGTGTCCACCACACGGCGGGCCGGTTCAAGGAGGCGGACCGCGACGCCGAACTCGCCCTGCCGCACGCGGACCGGGCCGGCGATCCCGTACCGGCCTGCTGGTCCGCCAACGCCCGCGGAATCATCGCGCTGTACCAGAACCGCTTCGCGGAGGGCGAGCGGTACCTCACCGAGGCGATCGAACGGTTCCGCGGCATCGGGGACGAGCCGGGAGAGGCGAGCGCCCTCTGCAATCTGTCGCGCATCCACCTGGCCATGGGCCGTACGTCGAGTGCCATCGCCCTCGCCCGGCAGGGCACGGAGATCTACGACTCGATGGGGCACGCGCTGCGGGGCGCCAACGGGCGGTACGCCCTCGGCCTCGCCCTCACCCAGGACGACCAACTCGCCGCGGCCGGCGAACAGCTCCGCGAAGCGCTGGCGGTCTTCGCCGACAGCAGGCAGCGGCTGTGGGAGGGCATGACCCTCTTCAGGCTGTCCGAAGTGGACCTCGCCGCCCGTCGGCACGCCCAGGCCGCGTCGAACGCCGAGATGGCCCTCACGGTCCTGCGGGGCATCGGGGGCGAGTGGCGGCGGGGCAACGTGCTCACGGTCCTGGGCCGGGCCCTCTTCGGCATCGGCCAGAGCGGCCGAGCGCTGGTCTGCTGGCAGGAGGCGCTCGGCATCTTCGACGCCCTCGGGGCCCCGGAAGCCGCCGAGGTCCGTGCGCTGCTGACCCCCGCGAAGGCGGCGTAGGGGGCTCGCGGTGCCAGACACCGCGAGCCCGGACTGATCGGCAAGACCCCCCAGACCGCTCCGGCCAGTGCGTTCATCGTTCGTTTATCGCTGCCCGGCATGCTCTTATCCATGGCGATCCGCCGCGTCGGGGGGCAGACGGGTCGCCGATGAGGGTCACTGCCCCTGAGTACTAGGGTGATCGGCCCCGGAGATTCGTCCAGCTGTCCACGGGGGAACGGCTGGGCGAATCTCCTCACCTCTCGGACATCACACGCAGGAGTTGACGAGCATGACCGACCCGATCAAGCAGGACCCGATCATCAAGCCCATGGACATGCACGCCACCTCGGAGCCGGCGCTCGACGCGATCACGGACAAGATCACGGGCGGCCACGAGGAGTCCATCACCACCAAGGACATGCACGCCACCTCCGAGCCGGCGCTCGACGCCATCGCCGAGAAGATCACCGGCGGCCACGAGGAGTCCATCACCACCATGGACATGCACGCCACCACGGAGCCGGCCAAGTAGACCATTCCCGACGGGGAAAGGCCGCGGCGGCGACTTCGGGGGAGCCGCCGGGGCCCAGGAGGTCCGGTCGACGGGGGAGCACACGGACTCGGGGGACACCCGACGGACCCAGGGGGGATCCGTCCGGGCAGGGCCCGTGCGCAACGCGATCGGACCACCGCACAGGAGGGGCCGGGCATCCGCCCGGCCCCTTCGGCGTGCGCGGGACGTACGGAACCACGCCTCCGCGCGCCTCAGCGGGCGTAGGAGCCCAGGCCGACCAGGCAGTACACGTACTCGCTGACGACGGCGCCGTTCATCGTGTACCGGTGCGAGAAGGCGTACTCCGTCTTCGGGTTGGCGTTGCACTTGTCCATGTCGGAGGTGAAGGGGAACGTCTGGATCACCTTGTAGTGGGCGTCCGAGGCCGAGCAGGAGACCTCCTCGACGTCGTCGACGCTCTGCGCGGTCTCGGAGTCGGGCAGCCGCCCGTTGAGGCAGGTGCCCTTGTCGAACGGTTCGGGCTCCTCCTCGGTGGGGGTCGCGGTGGCCGTGCCGAGGGGGTCGAGGGTGGGGAACGGCGCGACCGAGAAGGTCGGGATCGGGCCCGGGCCCTTGGAGCCGGCGGAGTCCTTGTCGTCGTTCAGGAGGTACCCGCCCCCGACGAGCGCGCCGATCACGACGAGCGGGACGAGGCAGCCGAGGACGCCGGACCTCTTGGCCTGCTGCCCGCCGGCGACCGTGATCCGCACGTACACCACGCCGTCGCCGATCCGGGCCGGGACGAGGTCTCCGTGACGGCAGGGCGGGACGGTGAGCTGGGCGGGGCCGGTCGGCAGGTGGATCGGGATGACGACGCCGGTGGCGGCCTGCTGCGGGGTGAGGGTGAGGGGGATCTCTTGCGTCGACACCGGCTGCTCCTGAAGGAGGGGGTGAGGTAAGGGAAGCGTAAGACTGCCCATATGACGTGTGCACGTGGAGAGTTGGTTGCACTCCCCACCACGTCACCCCCTCCCCACCACGTCACCCCCCTCCCCCCACGTCACCCCCCCGCCGCCACCCGCCCCCTCAGCTCCCCCTTCACGACCTTCCCGCTCGCGTTCCTCGGGAGCTCCGTCACGAACTCGACCTCCCTCGGCACCTTGTAGTTCGCCATCTCCCGCCGCGACCAGGCGATCAGGTCGTCCGCCGTCACCCGCGACCCCGCCCTCCGTACCGCGAAGGCCTTGCCCACCTCGCCCAGCCTCGGGTCGGGGATGCCGACGACGGCGACGTCCGCGATGTCGGGGTGGAGGCCCAGGAGTTGCTCGATCTCGGCCGGGTAGGCGTTGAAGCCGCCCACGATGAACATGTCCTTCAGGCGGTCCGTGATCCGCAGGTTCCCCGCCTCGTCCAGGACGCCGATGTCCCCGGTGTGCAGCCAGCCGTCCGCGTCGATCGCCGCCGCGGTCTCCTCCGCGTCCTCGAAGTAGCCGCGCATGACGTGGTGGCCCCGAACGAGGACCTCGCCGGTGGGCGAGAGCCGGACCTCCGTGTCCGGGATCGGGCGGCCCGAGGTGGTGGCGACGGTCTCGGCCGGGTCGTCGCGGCGGCACATCGTGACGATGCCGCTCGCCTCGGAGAGCCCGTACGCCGTGAGGACCGTGCCCACCCCCAGCTCCGTACGGAGCCGCTCGACGAGCCGGAGCGGGACCACGGCCGCACCCGTCACGACGAGCCGGAGCGAGGAGAGGTCGTGGGACGCGCGGGCGGGGTGGTCCAGGAGGGACTGGTGAAGGGTGGGCGGGCCGGGGAGGACCGTGACGCGCTCGGCGGCGATGTTGGCGAGGACGGTGTCCACGGTGAAGACGGACTGCGGGACGATCACCGCGCCGCGCATGAGGCAGGCGAGGATGCCGGCCTTGTAGCCGAAGGTGTGGAAGAAGGGGTTGACCACGAGGTAGCGGTCGCCCTCCCGGAGGCCGGCCAGTTCGGACCAGACCGCGTAGCAGCGCAGGGTCTGGGCGTGGCCGATGACGGCGCCCTTGGGGCTGCCGGTGGTGCCCGAGGTGTAGATGATGTCGGAGGGGTCGGCGGGGTCGATCGCGTCGGCCCGGGCGCGGACCCGCTCGGCCGGGACCCGGTCGCCCGCCGCGAGGAAGGCCTTCCAGGTCGTCCAGGCCGGGTCGTCGGGCGCGGTGTCGCCGAGGACGACGGCCTTCTCCAGGTCCGGGAGTTCGACGCCCGAGCGGCGCAGGGAGGCCACGTACGAGGTGCCGAGGAAGGTGCCGGTGACGAAGAGCAGGCGGGCCCGGGAGCGCCGGAGTACGTGGGCGGCCTCCGTCCCCTTGAAGCGGGTGTTCAGGGGGACGAGGACGGCTCCGGCGGTGACGGCGCCGAGCGCCGAGACGATCCAGTCGAGGGTGTTGGGGGCCCAGATCGCGACCCGGTCCCCCACCCGTATCCCGGTGGCGAGACACGCGGCGGCGGCCCGTTCGACCCGCTCGCCGAGTTCGGCGTACGTGACGCGGGCGCGTCCGTCGACGACCGCCTCCCGCTCCCCGTACCGCTCGGCCGCCGCCCGTACGAGCCCGGGGATCGTGCCCCACTCCAGGTCGCCGCGCATCTCCACCTCCAGCACTCACTCCGCCGGCTCCCGTGAGCTGACTATCCGTCAGATTAGTTGTAACCTGACGCGCTGTCAGTAGAGCTGCCACACGTGGAGGTTGTCTTGCTCAAGGACGCCACGGCCATCGTCGGGATCGGGCAGACCGCCTTCGCCAAACGACTCCCCGAGACCGAGAAGGCCCTCGCCTGCCGGGCGATCCTCGCCGCCCTCGACGACGCCGGGATCGACCCCTCCGAGGTCGACGGCTTCGCCTCGTACACGATGGAGGAGACCGACGAGGTCGAGGTCGCCAAGTCCATCGGCGCCGGCGACGTCACCTTCTTCTCCAAGATCGGCTACGGCGGCGGCGGCTCCTGCGCCACCGTCGGCCACCTCGCCGCCGCCGTCGCCACCGGCCAGGCGAGCGTCGGCGTCGCCTGGCGCTCGCGCAAACGCGGCTCCGGCCCCCGGCCCTGGACCAACACCGCCGCCCAGCTCGCCACCCCCGGCCAGTGGACCCGCCCCTTCGGGCTGCTCCGCCCCGCCGACGAGATCGGCATGCTCGCCCGCCGCTACATGCACGAGTACGGCGCCACCCGCGACCACCTCTTCAACGTCGCCCTCGCCTGCCGCAACCGCGCCAACCAGAACCCCGCCGCGATCATGTACGAACGCCCGCTCACCCGCGAGATGTACATGACCGCCCGCTGGATCAGCGAACCCCTCTGCCTCTTCGACAACTGCCTGGAGACCGACGGGGCGCTCGCCTGCGTCATCGTCTCCGCCGAACGCGCCCGCGACTGCCGGCAGAAGCCGGTGTACGTGCACTCCGCCGCCCAGGGCCTGCCCGCCCAGCACCACGGCATGGTCAACTACTGGAACGACGACCCGCTCTCCGGACCCGCCTGGACCGCCGCCCGACACCTCTGGAAGCAAGCCGACTTCGGCCCCCAGGACGTCGACGTCGCCCAGATCTACGACGCCTTCACCCCGCTCGTCCCGCTCTCCCTGGAGGGCTACGGCTTCTGCGGACGCGGCGAAGGGGCCGCCTTCACCGAGGGCGGCGCCCTGGAGATCGGCGGCCGGCTGCCCCTCAACACCGGCGGCGGCGGCCTCTCCGAGGCGTACGTCCACGGCTTCAACCTCATCAACGAGGGCGTGAAGCAGCTCCGCGGCACCTCCACCGCCCAAGTACCCGACGCGGCCACCTGCCTGGTCACGGCGGGCGAGGGCGTCCCCACCTCCGCGATCCTCCTTCGAGCCTGAGGAGCCGAGACACCGATGCTGACACCCGTCGCCGACGAGGACGGCGCTCCCTTCTGGGAGTACACCGCCCGGGGCGAGCTCCGCGTCCAGGCCTGCGCGGCCCCCGACTGCGGCGAGCTCCGCTTCCCGCCCCGCCCCTGCTGCCCGCACTGCCACTCCTTCGACAGCGAGTGGCGGCTCATGTCCGGACGCGGCCGGATCTGGTCGTACGTCCTGCCGCACCCGCCGCTCCTGCCCGACTACGCCGCCCAGCCCGGCTACAACGCGGTCCTCGTCGAACTGGCCGAGGCCCCCCGCATCCGTCTCGTCGGCAACGTGGTCACCATCCCCGACGCCCCCCTGAACTCGGTCGACCCGGGCCGGCTGCGCATCGGCGCCCCGGTGAAGGTCGCCTTCACCGAGGTCGACGGCGTCACCGTCCCCCGCTGGCTCCTGGAGCGCGGGTGAGTATCCGGGTGGAGCGGGACAAGGAGACCGGGGTCGCGGTCGTCACCCTCGACCGGCCCGCGAAACACAACTCCGTCACCCTCGACATGGCCCGCGAACTCGCCGCCGTCTGGCGGGGTTTCCGGTACGAGGACGACATCCGCGCGATCGTCGTCACCGGGGCCGGGGGGCGGGCCTTCTGCACCGGGATCGACCGGGACGCCGTCGGGAACATCCCGCAGCCCTCGTCCCCGTACACGATCGACGACCCCCTCCTCACGATCGGCCCCAAGGCGAACGACCTGTGGAAGCCGGTCGTCGCCGCCGTCGAGGGCATGGCGTGCGGCGGGGCCTTCTACCTGCTCGGCGAGGCCGAGTTCCTGGTCGCGGGCGAGGACGCCACCTTCTTCGACCCGCACACCACCTACGGGATGGTCAGCGCCTTCGAGACCGTCCACATGGCGCAGCGGATGCCGTACGGGGAGATCGCCCGGATGGCCCTGATGGGCAGCGCGGAACGGATCTCGGCCCGACGGGCGTACGAGACGGGGCTCGTCTCCGAGCTGACCCCGACCGGCGGGGCCCTGGAGGCCGCCCTGCGGGCCGCCGCCGTCATCGCGACGCACCCGACCGAGGCCGTCCAGGGCACGGTCCGGGCCCTCTGGTCGGTCACGGAACCGTCCCGCACCCCGGCCCTCGCACAGGCACCGCACCTGGTCGCCCTGGGGAACCTGCCGCCGGAGCGCCAGGGGGAGCTGTTCGGCGGAAGAAGGAGCGGGGGCGGGGGCGGATACCGGCTGCGGTGAGACGCGGGGGCGGGGCCCTGGGGCTAGGCCGGGACCCTGGGGCTGGACCCTGGGGCTGGACCCGGGGGCTGGACCCGGGGGCTGGACCCGGGGCTAGGCCTGGACCCGGGGCGGGGCCTGAACCCGGGGCTAGGCCTGGACCCGGGGCGGGGCCTGAACCCGGGCCGGGGCCTGGACCCGAGGCCCGCGCCCAGGTGGGTCCCGCTACGGCCGCTCGCGGACCTCGCCCGGTACGCAGTTCCGCACCCGGTCGACCGCCTTCGGCGTCCGCATGGCCACGTCGACGGTCTCCGTCGCGCCCTCCTCGACCGTGACGTCGACCGTCCGCGCGTCGACCGTCACGCCCTGGGCGTCCTTGAACTCCACCGTGATCTCGAAGGCCCCCTGGACCGTCCAGTCCTTCGGGGTGACCTCCACGGTCGCCGTGGTGTCGGCGGCGCGGGCCGGCTTTCCCTTGCGCTTCTTCTGCGCGGGCTTCACGCAGTCCACGACGACGACCTCGACCCGCGCCGCCGTCGAGGAGGTGACGGTCGGCGTGACCGTCGCACCGCTGCCGGAGCCGCCGCCCGAACCACTGTCCGCGCCACTGTCCGCGCCGCTGTCCGAGCCGCCCGTCGAGCCGCCGTCGTAGTCGTCGTTGCTCTTCTTGGAGCTGGAGCAGCCGCCGCCGGAGTCGCCGCCGCGGCTCTTGCCGCTGCCGCTCTTGCCTCCGGTACTCGTCTGGAACCCGGTCAGCGCGAGCACCACCACCGTGAGCGTCGCCGCCATCTTCAGACGTGTGCGTACCATCGCGCCCCTCCTCTGTCGTGTCCGCGCCACACCCTAGGTGATGCCCGGCGCCGCATGGCGGGGCCCCCGCACCGGGCGTAGCGTCGAGAACGAGAGCCGGACCGTCAAGGAGGCCGCTCGATGATCCGCAATCTCCTCGGCTCGGTCCTGGCCCTCACCGGAGCGACGGCCGCCGTCTGGAGCCCCTTCCGTGCCTGGTACGACGGCCGTCACGGGCGCGACTACGCCATCGACGAGCTGTTCACCGGCCTCACGGACGCCAAGGCCGAGGTGATCGGCTCGATCCTGCTGCCCTTCGCCTTCGCCGCCCTCGTCACGCTCGTCGGGGTCGTCCTGCGCTCCCGGCTGCTCGTCGCCCTCGCCGGTCTCGTCGTCCTCGGCTTCACCGTCTTCTGGATGGTGCGGGTCGGGCAGGCCGAAGGCAGCCTCGTGATCTCCGGTGACGGCAGGGGGCTGGGCGACGGCGTCGCGAACGCCTTCGGCGGCGGGGTCCTGCTGCTGCTCGGCGCGGTCGTCATGTCGGGCCGGTCGCGCGGCCACCGGGGGAAGCGGGTGGACCACGAACCGCGGCCCACCCACCCCACGCTGGACGGCCCGCCGCCCGGGGGCGACGTCACCGACGTCACGGACGGGCCGCACCGCCATCCGCAGGCCTCGGCGCCGTACGCCGCGCCCACCCAGCCGTTCGACGTCCCGGTCTGGGACCCGGACCGGGAGGGCCCCCCGCAGCGTCCGGACAGGCCGTAGGGCCCGTCCGGCGGATCGGCGTCTAGCGGGCCGCGGCCCCCCGGCCCGTGGCCGTGCCCTTGACCGCGTCGAGCGCGTACACGCAGCGGTCCTTGCTGCACGCGTACACGACCCCGCCCCTGACCACCGGCGAGCCGGTGATCTCGCCGCCCGTCGCGAGCTTCCAGCGGAGCTGGCCGCCGGTCGCGTCCAGGGTGTACAGGACGTGGTCGGCCGAGCCGAAGTGCACCCGTCCGTCGGCGACGACCGGGGAGCCGACGAGGCCCCCGCCCGCCGCGAACCGCCACCGCGGGGTGCCGGTGACCGCGTCGAGCGTGTAGAGCGCGCTGCCGCTGCCGACGTGGACGTTGCCGTCGGCGACGAGCACCGGCTCGGCCGACTGGCGCGGCTCCGTCGCGATCCGCCAGCGGTCCTGGCCGGTCGTGGCGTCGAGCGCGTACACCGTGCCGAGGTGGTCGGAGAGGTACACCCCGCCGCCCGTGACGGCCGGTCCCGGCGCGAACGCCGGCGGGGAGAGGAAGACGGCGGGCGCCTCGAAGTGCCAGCGGACGTGCCCGGCGGCGATGTCGATCGAGAGGACCCGGGTGCCGGCGGACACGTACACGCAGCCGTCCTCGGCCGGGGCCACCCGGACGGGTACGCCGGCGCAGGAGGCGGCGTCGCCGATCGGGTACGACCAGCGCTCCACCCCTGTCCGGGCGTCGAGGGCCTGGAGCCGCGCGTCCCGCCACACGTACACGGTGTCGCCGTGCACGGCGGGCCCCGCCTCCGGGGTCTCGAAGTCCGTCTGGGCTCCGGTGACCTCCCACAGCTTGGCGCCGTTGGAGGCCTCCCAGCCCTGGACCCCGCCGCCACGGGTGCCGGTGACGACCGTGCCCCGGTCGACCTGGAGGGAGTACACCCAGGCGTCCGTGTGGAGCCGCCAGCGCTCGCCGCCGTCGGTCGCGTCGAGTGCATACAGCGTGGGCCCGTCGGAGGCGTGGATACGGCCCGCGGCCACCGCCATCGACCAGGCCACGTCCCGGGTCTTGAACTGGCGCCGGCCACTCCCCGTGTCCAGGGCGTGGACCTCGAAGGAGGTCACGTAGAGCAGGTCGCCGTCGACGACCGGGGTGCCCCAGACGTCGTTCGACATCCGGAAGCGCCAGGGCCGCCAGGGGCCGGGCTCCGGCGGGGCCTGGCCGGCGCCGTCGCCCTGCGGGGGTACGGAGACGGGCCGGGCGCCGGGCGCCGGGCCGGGCTCGGCGCCGTGCGGGCCGCCGCCGGGCGGACGGATCCAGCCGGTCGCCGGGCCCGCGTCGGCGCTGCGGCCGACGGCGAGCGCGGCGCGGGTGTCGGAGACCCGGGGGCCGGGGCCGATGGGCACGGTGGCGCCGCCCAGCCGGACGGGGCCGCCCTCGCTCTCGGCGGGACCCGCGTGCCGGCCGCCGAACTGCGCGGGCTGCGGCTGTCCGCCGCCGACGTGCGCGGGCTCGTGACGGCCGCCACCGAGGTGCGCGGGCTCGGAGTACGCCGGCTCGGGACGCGCGGGACCGGGCTCCCGGGAGCGCGGGTCGCCGCCGGACCAGTCGGTGGGCCGCACGGGCGGGCGCGGCGGCATCGGCGGGGCGGGCGGAGCGGGCGTGGTACGGCCGCCGCCGCGGCGCCGCTCGATCATGGCGGTGGCCGAATGCGGCAGCCAGGCCGAGGCCGTACCGCTGTCGTCGCTGCCGGGGCCGAAGAGGTGCGGGGCGAGCTGGGCCTGCAGGTCGGCGGGGCTGGGCCGCCGGGCGACGTCCATCTGCATGCAGGAGTCGATGAGGGGCCGCAGCTCCTCGGGCAGGCCTTCCAGGTCGGGGCCCTCGCGGAGCAGCATGAAGACGGTCTCGACCGGGTTGGCGCCGTGGAAGGGCGCGTGGCCGGTGGCGGCGAAGACCAGCATCGAGCCCAGCGAGAAGACGTCGCTCGCGCCGGTGACGCTCCGCGAGTCGCGGGCCTGCTCGGGCGACATGTAGGCGGGGGTGCCGACGGCGACGTTGGTCATGGTCAGGCGCGTGTTGGAGACGCCCGACGCGATGCCGAAGTCGATCACCCGGGGGCCGTCCTCGACGACGAGGACGTTGGACGGCTTGAGGTCACGGTGGACCAGGCCCGCTCCGTGGATGGACTGGAGGGCCTCGGCGACGCCGGCCGCGAGCCATCGCACGGCCTGGGCCGGGAGCGGCCCGCACTCGTTCACTATCTCTTCGAGAGAGGGCGCGGGGACGTAGGCGGTGGCCAGCCACGGCACGGCGGCCCGCGGGTCGGCGTCCACCACGGCGGCCGTGTAGAAGCCCGAGACGGCCCGGGCGGCCTCCACCTCCCGCGTGAAGCGGACGCGGAACAGCTGGTCCTCGGCGAGCTCCGTGCGCACGGTCTTGATCGCCACGCGCCGGCCCGAGGCCGAGCGCGCGAGATAGACCAGGCCCATTCCGCCCGCGCCGAGCCGGCCCAGCACCTCGAAGGGCCCGATACGTCTCGGGTCGTGCTGCGTCAGCTGTTCCACTTGCCTGCCACCTCCCCGTCGGGCCATGAGGGTACGGCCCCGTGGCCCTGATTCTTCCTGTCCGAGGGCCCGGTTGCGAACCCGGGGGCGGATCGGGGTGTCACAGGTCATATCGGTCCGGCCCGGTGCGGGTGCACCGGGCCGGACAGGTGTGGACGGTTCAGGGCGTACCGGCGGGTTCCGCGAGGACCGCGAAGCGGGCGCCCTGGTTGTCCTGGAGGACGGCGATGCGCCCGTGCGGGGTGTCGAAGGGCGGGGTGGTGACGCGGCCGCCGAGCCGGACGGTGGTCGCGCAGGCCTCGTCGCAGTCGCGGACGGCGAAGTAGACGAGGACGTGGCCGGGCAGCTCGGCCGGGAAGTCGTCGGTGATGACGGCGCGCCCGCCGAAGGCGCTGTCGTCGCCGGGCCGGGAGCCGGGGGGCGACCAGACGCGGTAGTCGAAGCCGGCGGTCTTGCCCTCCGCGGCGGCGTCGGCCTGGCGGCCGAGGTAGCCGAAGACGGTGGCGTAGAAGGTGTCGACGGTGTCCGGACGGCGCGTGTACACCTCCATCCAGCAGAAGGCGCCGGGTACGTTCGTCCTCTCGAAGCCGTCGTCGTCACCGGACTGGCGGAGTCCGAAGACGGCGCCGCCGGGGTCGGCGGCGAGCGCGAGGACGCCGAACGGGCCCACGGGGTAGGGCTCCATGACCATCTGGCCGCCGGCGGCCTTGATCCGCTCGGCGAGGACGCCCGCGTCCTCGGTGGCGAGGTAGACGGTCCAGGTGGTGGGCATGCGGCCGTCCCGCTTGGGGAGCAGCCCGGCGACCCTGCGTCCGTCGAGGAGGGCCTCGTCGCGTTCGGGGTCGAAGGTCCAGCCGAAGAGCTCGCCGTAGAAGCGCTTGCCCGCCTCGAGGTCGGGGAGCTGCGCGTCCACCCAGCACGGGGTGCCCTCAGTACGTACGGCCATGGCCTCACGCTAGGACCGCGGGGGCTCCCCCGCACGTCCCGACATGCGAACGAATGGGCGATTCGTGGGCCCGGAACCCTTGGGACGCTTGAGTTGTCCACCGAAGTTGTCCACAGGCTGTTCATAAGGCTATTCGGGTACGGGGGTGCGCCGGGGTTCCGCGACGAATCCGCCGGGCGGTTCCGGCCGCACGGTGACGCCCCGCCGCCCTGGCTTGAACCCGCCCCTCCACCCCGAGCCGCCGGACCCGCGCCGACCTCGTGGAACGCCCCCGGAACCGGCCCGCACCCCATTTGCAGTCGGCCGAATCGCGCGCAGATCACCCCTCGGTAAGCTGACGGCATGACAGGACAAGTACGCACCGTCGACGGCCGCGTGGCCGGACGACGCGGTCAGGCGACGCGGCAGAAGCTGCTCGACTGCCTCGGTGAGATGCTCAGCTCCTCGCCCTACCGGGACGTCAAGGTCATCGATGTGGCCCGGAAGGCGGGTACTTCACCCGCGACGTTCTATCAGTACTTCCCGGACGTCGAGGGCGCGGTTCTCGAGATCGCGGAGGAAATGGCCAAGGAGGGAGCCGGGTTGACCGAGCTGGTCTCCGGCCGCTCCTGGGTCGGCAAGGCCGGCTGGCAGACCTCCGAGGAGCTCGTCGAAGGCTTCCTGGACTTCTGGCGCAAGCACGACGCGATCCTCCGTGTCGTGGACCTCGGCGCAGCCGAGGGCGACAAGAGGTTCTACAAGATCCGCATGAAGATCCTGAACTCGGTCACCAACTCCCTCACGGACGCGGTGAAGGAGCTCCAGGCGAAGGGCAAGGTCGACAAGGAGGTCAACCCCGCCGCCATGGCGGGCTCCCTGGTGGCGATGCTGGCCTCGGTGGCCGGCCACCAGAAGGGCTTCCAGACCTGGGGCGTCAAGCAGGCCGAACTCAAGCCGAACCTCGCGCTCTTGGTGCACCTGGGCATCACCGGCAAGAAGCCGACCAGATAGCCCCGCCCGTCCCTCCTTCACCCGTCCTGTCGTCGACGCCGACGGCGGTCCCGCTCCGCCCCCACGGATCGGAACCGCCGTCGGCGTAGCCGTTTCCCGGGCTTTCGGCACCGGAACTCGGCACCGGGCCTTCGGCACCCGGCCCTCAGCGCCGGGTCAGCCGGAAGAGCCGGATCTCCCGCTCCACCCGCTGCTGGTACGTGGCGTACGGGGGCCAGAACTCCAGCGCCGACTTCCAGGCCGCCGCCCGCGCCTCCCCCGCGAGGAGCTCCGCCCGTACGGGGACGTCCTCGCCCCGCCAGTTGACCTCGACGTCCGGGTGGGCGAGCAGGTTCGCCGTCCAGGCCGGGTGTCCGGGCCTGCCGAAGTTGGAGCCGATGAGCAGCCAGCCGCCGTCGGGCTCCGGCATGCAGGCGAGCGGCGTCACCCTCGGCTGTCCGCTCTTCGCGCCGCGGGCGGTGAGGATCACCCCCGGCAGCATCCGGGCGCTGAGCAGCACCTTTCCCCCGGTCAGCCGGTGTACGGCCTTGTCCATGGCCGGGATGACGTGCGGGGCGATCCGGGCGAACGTCCGGGTCGAGGACACCTTCTGCATCAGTCTCACGCCGACGGGCATCTACGCCGCCACCTCTCCGAAGAGTCCGGTCCGTTCCGCCGCCCTGGCGCGGAGGCGCCGGGCGGGTCCGAAGAGCAGCTCATCGGAGGCGGCCCTCTTGAAGAAGAGGTGGGCCTCGTGCTCCCAGGTGAATCCGATGCCGCCGTGGAGCTGGATGCTCTCGCCGGCGGTGGCGCGCAGCGCCTCCAGGGCGTGGGCGAGCGCGAGCGGCCCGCTCTCGGGCCCGGGTCCCGGCTCGCGGGCCGCGCAGTAGGTCAGGGAGCGGGCCGCCTCGACCTGGACGTAGAGGTCGGCGAGGCGGTGCTTGACCGCCTGGAAGGAGCCGACGGGCCGGCCGAACTGTTCGCGCGAGCCGACGTGGTCGATCGTCCGGTCGAGGGTGGCGCGGGCGGCGCCGACCGCCTCGGCGGCGAGCATGACGGCGGCGGTCCGGCCGGTGGCGGCGAGCGCGCCGAGGACGTCGGCCGGTTCCTCGCCGAGGAGTTCGGCCTCGGCGTCCCGGAGCTCGACGGTGGCCTGCGTGCGGGTGAGATCGAGGGTGGTCCGCCGGGTCCGTACGAGCCGGGGGGCCGCCGGACCGGCGCCTTCCTGCCGTACGGTCCCGGGGGCCGCCGGATCGCCGGCCTCCGCCTCCGCCCCCGTCCGCACGAGGAAGAGGAGCGTACGGCTCCGGGCGAAGCCGCCCGCGTGGGCGGCGACGATCAGGAGTCCGGCGCTGTGCCCGTCGAGGACCTGGGCGGCCTCCCCGTACAGCCGCCAGCCCCCGTCCACCGCGCGCGCCTGGACGCCGCCGGCCCGGCCACCGCCCGACCAGCACTCCGACGCGTTGTCGCCGGTCAGGCCGAGGGCGAGTGCGAGGGAGCCGCCGGGGACGGCGAGCGCGCAGGTCAGGCTCCCGTCGGCGACGCGCGGGAGGAGTTCCGCGCGCTGGGCGGGGGTGCCGAGGGCGGCGATCAGTGGGGCGGCGAGCACGGCGGTGGCGAGGAGCGGGGAGGGCGCGAGGGCGCGGCCGGTCTCCTCGCAGGCGAGGGCGAGTTCGGCGGGCCCGCAGCCGACGCCCCCGTACTCCTCGGGGAGGGCGAGTCCCGCGAGGCCGAGGGTGCCGGACATGCGGGCCCAGAGCCCGGTGTCGTACCCCTCGGGGGTGGCGGTGGCCTCGCGGTTCTCCCGTGGCCCGGCCCGTTCGGTGAGCAGGTCCCGCAGGGTGCGGCGGATCTCCTGCTGTTCCTCGGTGAGCGCGGCGGCGAGCGCTGCGGTGTCGGCGGCGTCCATGGAGCTCCCTCCGTATCTGACGGTGCGTCATGCTAGGGCTGTACAGTGCTGGTTGCCCAGAGAGAGGCCGGTCCCGATTCACTGAATCTGATGTACCGTCAGATTCATGCCTGCCACTCCACGCAGCCCCCGCCGCGTCGCCGTCGTCGGCGTCTCCCTCTCCGACTGCGGCCGTGTCGACGAGGCCACCCCGTACGCACTCCACGCCCAGGCCGCCCGGCGCGCCCTCGCGGACAGCGGCCTCGACCGCTCGCTGATCGACGGCCTGGCCTCGGCGGGTCTCGGCACCCTCGCACCGGTCGAGGTCGCCGAGTACCTGGGCCTGCGCCCCCGCTGGGTGGACTCGACCGCCGTCGGCGGCGCCACCTGGGAGGTCATGGCCGCGCACGCCGCCGACGCGATAGCCGCCGGCCACGCCAACGCGGTCCTGCTCGTGTACGGCTCCACCGCCCGCGCCGACATCAGGGCCCGGCGCCGGACGGCGAACCTCTCCTTCGGCTCGCGCGGCCCGCTCCAGTTCGAAGTCCCGTACGGGCACACGCTGATCGCCAAGTACGCGATGGCCGCCCGCCGCCACATGCACCAGTACGGGACGACCCTGGAGCAGCTCGCGGAGGTCGCCGTCCAGGCCCGGGCGAACGCGGCGCTCAACCCCGAGGCGATGTTCCGGGACCCGATCACGGTCGACGAGGTGCTGGACGGCCCGATGATCGCGGACCCGTTCACCAAGCTGCACTGCTGTCTGCGCAGCGACGGCGGCTGCGCGGTGCTGCTCGTCGCCGAGGAGTACGTCCAGGACTGCCGGACGGACCCGGTCTGGGTGCTCGGCACGGGCGAGTACGCCTCGCACACCACGATGTCGGAGTGGGAGGACTTCACGGTCTCCCCGGCGGCGGTCAGCGGCCGGCTCGCCTTCGAGCGGGCGGGCGTGACCCCGGCCGACATCGACCTGGCCGAGGTCTACGACGCCTTCACCTACATGACGCTGGTGACCCTGGAGGACCTGGGCTTCTGTGCGAAGGGCGAGGGCGGCGCGTTCTTCGGGGAGAAGGACCGGCTGCCGGTGAACACGGACGGCGGCGGGCTCTCCGCCTGCCACCCCGGGATGCGCGGACTGTTCCTGCTGGTGGAGGCGGTGCGGCAGCTGCGCGGGGAGGCGCCGGGACTGCAGGTGCGGCGGGCGGACGGCTCGCTGCCGGAGCTGGCGGTGGCCTCGGGGACGGGGGGCTGGTTCTGCTCCTCGGGGACGGTGGTGCTGGGCCGGTCCTGACTCCCTCCAAGAATCTATACAAGCGTCATAGACAGTCGTGTAGGACATCCGTATAGTCATGTCTGCGGGCAGGGGAACGGCCCGCAGACACCCGACAAGGAGTCCTGCCATGAACAGCACCACCGCCAAGGCCACGACCAAGACCGTCCTCATCTCCGGCGCCTCCGTCGCCGGCCCGGCCCTCGCCCTCTGGCTGCACCGCTACGGCTTCACCGTCACCGTCGTCGAGCGCGCCCCCGAACTCCGCACCGGCGGCTACAAGGTGGACATCCGCGGCACCGCGATCGAGGTCTGCCGACGGATGGGGATCCTCGACGAGATCCGCGCCAACTCCACGGACATGCGCGGCGGTTCGTACGTGGACGACGCCGGCCGCACGATCGGCGAGCTGCCCGCCGACATCTTCGGCGGACGCGTCGAGGAGGACGACGAGATCATGCGCGGCGAACTCGCCCGCATCCTCCACGACCGCACCCGCGACGACGTCGAGTACCTCTTCGGCGACTCGATCGCCGCCCTCGACGAGGACGCCGACGGGGTCACGGTGACCTTCGAGAGCGGCACCGTCCGCCGCTTCGACCTGGTCGTCGGCGCCGACGGACTGCACTCGAACACCCGGCGCCTGGCCTTCGGCGAGGAGGAGCGGTTCACCCGCCACCTCGGCGCGTACATCTCCATCTTCACCGCCCCCAACCACCTGGGCCTGGACCGCTGGGAGACGTACCACGCGATCCCCCGGAAGCTGCTGTGCGTCTACAGCGCCTCCGGCGAGACCGACGCCAAGAACCTCTTCATCTTCTCCGCACCCGAGAAGCTCCCCTACGACCTCCGGGACGTCACCGACCAGAAGCGGCTGCTCACCGACACCTTCACCGGCGACGGCTGGGAGGTCCCCCGGCTCCTCGGACACGCGGCCGACGCCGACGACTTCTACCTCGACTCCATGTCCCTCGTCGAGATGGACCGCTGGTCGCGGGGGCGCGTCGTCCTCCTCGGCGACGCCGCCCACTGCTCCTCCCCCGCCTCCGGCCAGGGCACCGGACTCGCCCTCACCGGCGCGTACATCCTGGCGGGCGAGCTGGCCCGGGCCGGCGGCGACCACACGGCGGCCTTCGCCCGCTACGAGGAGCGGATGCGGCCGGGCGTGCTGCAGAACCAGAAGATGGCCGAGGGCTTCGTGAAGGAGATGACCGTCGGCTCGAAGTGGAGGATCGCCCTGCGCATGTTCATGGTGCGGACCCTGCCGAAGACCCCGTGGAAGAACCTCATCGCGAAGAAGATCCGCGACGGGATCCAGGCGGCGGCGAACGCGGTCCCGCTGGAGGAGTACGCGGCGCCCACGACCGCGACCGCGCCCACCGCCGTGCCGGCCACGGACGCGGGCACCGGCGAGGGCCCCGCGCGCCCTACCGTGACGGCATGACCGACTTCCACCGCGCCCTCCACTCCCTCCGGGTCTGGGACACCGAACTGCCCTCCTTCGACCCGGCGGACACCCCTCCCGAGCCCCTCGCCCTCTTCCACGACTGGTTCACCGAGGCGGTCGCGGCCGGCCAGACCGAGCCGCACACCCTTTCCCTGGCCACCGTGGACGAGGACGGCAGGCCCGACGTCCGTACGGTGATGCTGCACGACGCCGACGAGCGCGGCTGGCACTTCGCCTCGCACGCCGGCAGCGCCAAGGGCCGCCAGCTCGCCGCCCGCCCCGAGGCCGCGCTCGGCTTCTACTGGCCGGCCCAGGGCCGCCAGGTCCGGATCCGGGGCCACGTCACCACCGGCACCCCCGAGGAGGCGTACGAGGACCTCCACGCCCGTACCACCGGCGCCCTCGCCTCGGCGCTCGTCGGCCGGCAGAGCGAGGTCCTGGACTCCCCCGGGACCCTCGCCGAGGCGAGCGCGGCGGCCTGGCTCCGGGCCGAGGCCGAGCCGGACGCCCACGCCCCCAG
Organism: Streptomyces sp. NBC_00094; assembly: GCF_026343125.1. Classification (NCBI taxonomy): domain Bacteria; kingdom Bacillati; phylum Actinomycetota; class Actinomycetes; order Kitasatosporales; family Streptomycetaceae; genus Streptomyces; species Streptomyces sp. NBC_00094. The sequence continues at coordinate 3,521,491 of NZ_JAPEMB010000001.1, forward strand.
CTGGACCCTGTACGTGGTCGAACCGGCCGAGGTCGAGTTCTTCCAGGGCGACGCCCGCCGCCGCCACCTCCGCCTCCGTTATCGCCGCGACCCGGCCCCCGGCACCACCGGCGCGACCCGATGGGTCCGCGAGCTGCTCTGGCCCTGAAAGCGGCGCACCATGGAAGTGGAGGTGTGAGAACCATGGCGACGTACATGGACGTACAGGATGGTGGGCATCACGGCCGAGCAGCTCAAGGAAGCGCACGCGGCCGACCTCGCGGTCGAGAAGGACGAGGGCGTCCACTTCGAGAGAGCGTGGGCCGACCCGGATTCCGGGACGGTCTACTGCCTGTCGCACGGCCCGTCGATGGAGGCCGTCCAGCGGGTCCACGCCCGCACGGGCCACGCGGCCGACGAGATCCACGAGGTACCGCTCACGGTGTGAGGAGCCCGCGGGACACCCCGCAGGACACCCGGCAGGGCACCCCTCAGGGGGTGCCCCCCGCCCCGTACATCTCGTCGATCTCCCGCGCGAAGTCCCGTAGCACCGCCCGCCGTTTGAGCTTCAGCGACGGGGTCAGATGCCCGGACCGCTCCGAGAACTCGCTGGTCAGAAGCCGGAATCCACGGATCGACTCGGCCCGCGAGACCAGCCGGTTGGCATCGTCCACGCCCCGCTGGACCGTGGCGAGCAGCTCCTCGTCCCGGGTCAGCTCCCAGAGCGCCAGATGGTCCTTGTGCCGCATCCGCCGCCAGTGCGCGAGGCCCTCGTGGTCGAGGGTGATCAGGGCCGTGACGTACGGACGGTCGTCGCCCAGGACCATGCACTGGGAGACCAGCGGGTGGGCGCGCAGCCAGTCCTCCAGCGGGGCCGGGGCCACGTTCTTGCCCGCCGAGGTGATGAGGATGTCCTTCTTGCGGCCGGTGATCCGCAGGTAGCCGTCCTCGTCGAGCGAGCCGAGGTCGCCGGTGGGGAACCAGCCGTCGTCGGTGTACGGCAGGGCCGCCCCGCGCTGGGCGTCCCAGTACCCGGCGAAGACGTGGCCGCCCTTGAGCCAGACCTCACCGTCGTCGGCTATCCGGACGGCCGTGCCCGGCAGGGGCCAGCCGACGGTGCCGGTGCGCGGCCGCTGCGGCGGGGTGACCGTCGAGGCGGCCGTGGTCTCCGTCAGGCCGTACCCCTCGAAGACCTCGACGCCTGCGCCGTTGAAGAACTCCGCGAGCGGGGCGGCGAGCGGGGAGCCGCCGCAGATCACGTACTGCACCCGGCCGCCGAGCGCGGCCCGGATCCGCCGGTAGACGAGCGGGTCGTACAGCGCCCGCGCGGCCCGCAGCGGGAGCGAGGGCCTGGACGTCCGTCCGTAGCGGCGGGCCGTCCGGGCGGCCCGGTCGAAGGCGGCGGCCTTGCCTCCGCGTTCGGCGGTGGCGCGGGCGGTGTTGAAGACCTTCTCCAGGACGTACGGGATGGCGAGGAGGAAGGTCGGCCGGAAGGCGGCCAGGTCCGTGAGGAGCTCCTCGCCCTCGACGGAGGGGGCGTGGCCGACGCGGACCCGGGCCCGAACGCAGCCGACGGCGACCATCCGCCCGAAGACGTGCGAGAGCGGCAGGAAGAGGAGGGTGGCGGCCGGCTCCTTGCTCTCCGAGACGAAGACCGGGTGGAGGAGCCGGACGGCGTTGTCGACCTCGGCGAAGAAGTTGGCGTGGGTGAGGGCACAGCCCTTGGGCCGGCCCGTGGTGCCGGAGGTGTAGACGAGGGTGGCGAGGGTCTCGGGGGTGAGCAGTCCGCGGCGGGCGGTGACGGCCTCGTCGGCGACCCGGGCGCCGGCTCTGCGGAGCAGGTCGACGGCGCCGGTGTCGAGGACCCAGAGGTGGGCGAGGCCGGGGAGCTGCCGGCGCTCGGCGGAGACGAGCCGGGCCTGCTCGGGGTCCTCGACGACGCAGGCGGCGGCGCCGGAGTCCTGGAGGATCCAGCGGGTCTGGAAGGCGGAGGAGGTGGGGTAGACGGGGACGGTGACGAGTCCGGCGGCCCAGGCCGCGAAGTCGATCAGGGTCCACTCGTAGGTGGTGCGGGCCATGAGGGCGAGCCGGTCGCCGGGGCGGAGGCCGTGGGCGATGAGCCCCTTGGCGACGGCGTGGACGTCGGCGGCGAAGCGGGACGCGGTGACGTCGTACCACTCCCCCTCCGGCCCCTTCCGGGAGAAGAGCGCGGCCTCGGGGTCCTGGCGGGCGTTGTCGTACGGCAGGTCGGCGAGGGAGCCGCGGCGGACCCGGGGCACGAGGGCGGGCACGGAGACCTCCCGTACCTGCCCGTCGACCAGCGTCTTGTGCGGCTCGACCGGCTCGGTCCCGGATGCGGCGGTGACGACTGACACGTGCAACTCCTCGGTCTACGCGATGAACTGAGGTCGTGCGTCGGTACGTTGCGCTCCTGGGGACCTTGGGGCGGCGGCCGGGCCAGGTCATGACTAGCCGGTAACCTTACTGCGGAGTAAGCCTCAACGGGGAGACCAGCGCTCAGACCGGCGGCTTGGAGACCCCGGCGAGCTCGTCCATCCCATGATCTCGGCAGGGAATCCCGGCCTTCAGGCCGGACGGGAAGGCGATCCTCAGCGCGGAGGTGCGAAGCGCCGGACTTCGCTGTGCCTTCGCCGGGACGGTTGGACGGGCCGCTTCTGGACCTCGTTGTACTGCCGGATCACGGTCAGCGGCGATCCGGCCGGTGTAACTGACCCCCTTCGGACTGTCGACCGGGCCTGGCGGGGTGATTCTCGGCGGGTGGCGACTTGTCGCCAGGAGGGCCGTTGCTGCCGGTGCCCGCCTCTAGGGTGACGGTGAGGGGGTGGGCCGGCGTGATTCGTGCGTACAAGTTCCTGATGCGGCCCACCGTGGGCCAGCGGGTCGCGCTGGGCGAGATGCTGCGCGATCACTGTTCGCTCTACAACGGGGCATTGCTGAAAGCGCCGGACGGGAAGTGATCGCCGTGGACCCCCGCAACACCTCACGAACCTGCCCCGAATGCGGGCACGTCGCCAAGGAGAACCGGCCGACACAGGAGAAGTTCCACTGCGTCTCGTGCGACCACACCGCACACGCGGACACGGTGGGCGCTCTGAACGTTCTACGGGCCGGGCTGGTCCGTCGCGACGCCAACCCGGCATAGCGAGAAGCCCCCTCATACATGAGGGGGAGGAGTCACCATCTGCCGCTCCCGCGCGGCTGCGGCAACTGCCGCGCCTTCGCACCGTCAACCATGGCACCCACTCCTGTTTCCAAGATCAACCGGCCGCCCCGCAGAAGCCTACGTGCCCCCTGCCCGGACGGGGGCAGGGGGCACGGAGGCGTTCGGGCGGGGCGAGTACGTCAGGCGGCGGCCGTGACGGCGACCTTCTGGTCGGTCTCGCCGACCGCGACCAGCTCGTCGATCGGGGACGCCGAGGCGTTCTCGTACGCGGTGTGGTCGAGGATCTTCTCGCGGGCGGCGACGATCACGGGGACCAGCGCCTGGCCCGCGACGTTCGTGGCCGTGCGGATCATGTCCAGGATCGGGTCGATCGCCATCAGGAGGCCGACGCCCTCCAGCGGGAGGCCCAGGGTGGAGAGGGTCAGCGTCAGCATGACCGTGGCGCCGGTCAGACCGGCGGTGGCCGCCGAGCCGATGACCGAGACGAAGGCGATCAGCAGGTAGTCGCCGATGCCGAGCTGCACGTCGAAGATCTGCGCGATGAAGATCGCGGCGAGCGCCGGGTAGATCGCGGCGCAGCCGTCCATCTTGGTCGTGGCGCCGAACGGGACGGCGAAGGAGGCGTACTCCTTCGGGACGCCGAGGCGCTCGGTGACCTTCTGGGTGACCGGCATGGTGCCGACCGAGGAGCGGGAGACGAAGGCCAGCTGGATCGCGGGCCAGGCGCCCTTGAAGAACTGGATCGGGTTGACCTTGGCGACCGTGGCCAGCAGCAGCGGGTAGACGCCGAAGAGGACCAGGGCGCAGCCGATGTAGACGTCGGCGGTGAAGGTCGCGTACTTGCCGATCAGCTCCCAGCCGTAGTCGGCGATGGCGAAGCCGATGAGGCCGACGGTGCCGAGCGGGGCGAGGCGGATGACCCACCACAGGGCCTTCTGGAGGAGCTCCAGGATCGACTCGGAGAGCGTGAGGATCGGCTTGGCGCGGTCGCCGAGCTTGAGGGCGGCGATGCCGGCGACGGCGGCCATGAAGACGATCTGGAGGACGTTCAGCTCGGTGAAGGGCGTGATGACGTCCGTCGGGATGATGCCGGTCAGGAAGTCGATCCAGGAGCCCTCGCGCTTCGGCAGCTTGCCGTCCTGCGGGGTGAGGCCGGTACCGGCGCCCGGGTTGGTGATCAGGCCGATCGCGAGGCCGATGGCGACCGCGATGAGCGAGGTGATCATGAACCAGAGCAGCGTGCGGGTGGCGAGCCTGGCGGCGTTGTTCACCTTCCGCAGGTTGGTGATCGAGACCAGGATCGCGAAGAAGACGAGCGGGGCGACGGCCAGCTTGAGCAACTGGACGAAGATGTCGCCGATCTGACCGAGGGTCTCCTTCAGCCAGGCGACGTCCTGGCTGCGGGCTATCCAGCCGAGAAGGGCGCCGAGGACGAGACCGGCGATGATCTGGGCCCAGAAGGGGACCTTGGGTATGCGCGAAGAAGCCGGGGACTTCTGCTCAGGCGTGGTCGCGGACGCGGACACAGACACACTCCACAGGTGCGTATCGGGACATACGGGACGGGGGTGCGGCACACACGCGCTTTCACGCGGGCCGCTGCATGATGCCGGGTCAGAGCTCGCGGCAACAGACCGCGGACATACAGGGGGTCCCCCCTGCACGAGCGAAGCGAAGCGCTTGGGGGAGGCACAGATCGACGTGCAGGCGCGCCACGAGCGGGGTGCTCGCGGCATGAGGAGGGCGCACTGCTGTCGTCATGTCGAACACGTTAACACTTGAACTTTGAGATCCTCAAAGCCATTCTTTGAGGCCCGCGAACCCCTTCGCCGCCTCCGAAACGCAGAACACCCCAGGCGGGAGCCTTGGAAGCTCCGACTGGGGCGGGGTGATCTGTGATGAACCTTACGCAGCCCTTACGGGGCCGGGCGCCTCTTAGAGCGCGTCCTCCTGCGACCGGTTCGCGGCCAGCTTGCCCTTGGCGCGGTCGACCTTCCCGACGATCTCGACGCTCATGTCGTCGCGCTGCTTGCGCAGGAGGACGAAGCTGAGCGGGGCGGAGACGACGATGGCGAGGACGAGGACCCAGAGGAGGTTCGAGTCGCCCAGGCCGCGCGGCAGCACGCCGACATAGACGAGGCCCCACAGGGCGAAGAAGCACCCGGCGAAGATACCGAGCCGCATCAGCGTGTAGCGGAGCATGTCGTCAGTCCACTCTTCCGTTCCGAAAAGTTCCCATACGGGACGAGCGCCCCACCAGTGAAGCACGGGGCGGGAGACCCTCCGGGACCGGGCCTCTTGAGCGCCGCACGAGTAATAGATAAAATCCCCTCATGACCCTTACCTTCGAGGTGGACCCGGCAGTCGACCCGACCCTGCGCGACGGCGTGCTCTCCCTCTGGGCCGACGTCTCCAACGCGGGCGGCGCCGTCGGCTTCGTACCCCCCGTCACCCCCGACGAGATACGCCCCGCGCTGCTCAGGCACCTCGTCGCCATGACCGAGGGCCGTACGCGCCTGCTCGTCGGCCGCGACGAGGACGGCGAGGTCGCCGCCACCGCCTTCTTCACCTTCAACGCCCACCCGCTGATGACGCACTGGGTGTGGCTCTACACGGTGATGGTCCACCCCCGCCACCAGGGCAAGGGGTACGGCGCCGACCTCATGGCGGCCGTCGAGCACACCGCCCGTACCGCCGGGGGCTTCGAGGCGGTCGAGGCGATCCGCCTGACCTGCCGGGGAGGCACCGGCGTCGACGGCTTCTACGCCAAGTCCGGCTACAAGGAGGTCGGCCGCGTCCCCGACGCGATCCGGGTCGCCCCCGGCGACGACCGCGACGACATCATCATGCTGCTGCCCCTGAACTGACCGGGGACGCAGAGAAGGGCCGGCGGGGTGTCCCCCTCCGGCCCTTCTCCGTGCGTGTCGTCAGAACCGCATCGCCTGCGGCGACTCGCGCCGGTCCGCCTCCGGGCCCGGGTACTCGCGGATGATCTCGTACCGCGTGTTCCGCTCGACGGGCCGGAAGCCCGCGTCCCTGATCAGTTCGAGCAGGTCCTCGCGGCCCAGCTTGTTCGGCGTGCCGTAGTTGTCGGCGTCGTGCGTGATCTTGTACTCGACGACCGAGCCGTCCATGTCGTCCGCGCCGTGCTGGAGCGCCAGCTGCGCGGTCTGGACGCCGTGCATGACCCAGAAGACCTTGACGTGCGGCACGTTGTCGAAGAGCAGCCGGGAGACCGCGAAGGTCTTCAGGGCCTCGGCACCGGTCGCCATCGTCGTGCGCGCCTGGAGCTTGTTGCGGACCTTGCCGTCCTGCATGTCGACGAAGTCGTGCTGGTAGCGCAGCGGGATGAAGACCTGGAAGCCGCCGGTCTCGTCCTGGAGCTCGCGCAGCCGCAGCACGTGGTCGACGCGGTGGCGCGGCTCCTCGATGTGCCCGTACAGCATCGTCGAGGGCGTCTTGAGGCCCTTGGAGTGGGCGAGGCGGTGGATCCGCGACCAGTCTTCCCAGTGGGTGCGGTGGTCCACGATGTGCTGCCGGACCTCCCAGTCGAAGATCTCGGCGCCGCCGCCGGTCAGGGACTCCAGACCGGCCTCGATCAGCTCGTCGAGGATGTCGGAGGCCGACATCCCGGAGATCGTCTCGAAGTGGTGGATCTCCGTGGCGGTGAAGGCCTTGAGGGAGACGTTCGGCAGGGCCTTCTTGAGCTCGGAGAGCGAGCGCGGGTAGTACCGCCAGGGCAGGTTGGGGTGGAGCCCGTTGACGATGTGCAGCTCGGTGAGGTTCTCGTTCTCCATCGCCTTCGCGAGGCGCACGGCCTCCTCGATGCGCATGGTGTACGCGTCCTTCTCGCCCGGCTTGCGCTGGAAGGAGCAGTAGGCGCAGGAGGCGGTGCAGACGTTGGTCATGTTCAGATGCCGGTTGACATTGAAGTGGACCACGTCGCCGTTCTTGCGGGTCCGGACCTCGTGGGCCAGACCGCCGAGCCAGGCGAGGTCGTCGGACTCGTACAGCGCGATGCCGTCCTCGCGGCTCAGACGCTCACCGTCCCGGACCTTCTGCTCAAGTTCGCGCTTGAGTCCAGCGTCCATGTACGGCCGCCTCCCTTTGTCTCCGACGTCTCCGAAATCAGGCTCCACCACCGTACTCTCAGCCCTCTTCGGGCAGGTCCCCGACCCGGTTCTCCCACTTGGTGGAGAGCACGATCGTCGTACGGGTGCGGGAGACGCCCTTCGTGCCGCTGAGGCGGCGGATGGTCTTCTCCAGGCCGTCGACGTCGTTGGCGCGGACCTTGAGCATGAAGGAGTCGTCGCCGGCGATGAACCAGCAGTCCTCGATCTCGGCGAGGTCCTTGAGACGGCGGGCCACGTCCTCGTGGTCGGCCGCGTCGGAGAGCGAGATGCCGATGAGGGCGGTGACGCCGAGGCCGAGCGAGGCGGCGTCGACGGTGGCGCGGTAGCCGGTGATGACCCCGGCCGTCTCCAGACGGTTGATGCGGTCGGTGACGGAGGGGCCGGAGAGCCCGACGAGCCGGCCGAGCTCGGCGTACGAGGCACGCCCGTTCTCGCGCAGAGCCTGGATGAGCTGCCTGTCCACGGCGTCCATAGGTATGAGGCCTTCCATTGTCCAGCGATACCGCGAGTTTAGGTATAGAATCTAAGGTACACAGGGAAGACGCCCTGTGAATCTTTTAGTCGATCAAAGACGATCTTTCAGGAGTGGTGTTCACCGTGTACACGATCGAGATGGCCTACGCCCGTATGCGCGAGCTGCAGGACCTGGCCAACCGCTCGCGTGCCCACCAGTCGACCTCCGCCTCGAAGCGCGCCGCGAAGAAGCGCGCCAAGAAGCGCTAATCAGCCTGGAGAGCCGCACCCAGCTCTCCCTCCCAACGGCGGTACAGCCGGTGCGGCACCCCTGCCGCGTCCAGCACCCGCCCGGCGACGAAGTCCACCAGATCCTGGATGTGCGTCGCCCCCGCGTAGAACGCCGGAGAGGCGGGCAGCACCACTGCGCCCGCCTCGTCCAGCGCCACCATGTGCTTGAGCGTCTGACCGTTCAGCGGGGTCTCCCGCACGGCGACCACCAGCGGCCGCCGCTCCTTCAGCGTCACGCTCGCGACCCGCTGCAGCAGGTCCTTCGAGAGCCCGAGTGCCACTCCCGCCACCGCGGCGGTCGAGGCCGGCACCACCAGCATCCCCTTCGCCGGGTACGAACCCGAGGACGGCCCCGCGGCCAGGTCCCCGGCCGCCCAGTACCGCACACCGCTCACGTCGACCGCGAACGTGTCGGGCTTCCCGTCCGCGCCCCGCGCCAGCCAGGCCGTCAGGTCCTCGCGCCAGTGCGCGTCCCGGAAGGAGATCCCGGTCTCGTCGAGCAGCGTGAGCCGCGAGGCCCGCGACACGACGAGGTCGACGCTCTCCCCCGCGGCGAGCAGCCCCCTCAGCACGGCGGCGGCGTACGGCGTACCCGAAGCCCCGGAGACCCCCACGACCCAAGGGGTGCGCTTGCCGTCGTTCATACGATCGACCTTATCCGTCATCCGTCGTGCGTCATCCGTCGTGCTCGTCCGTCGTGCCTCGTGCGTCGTCCGTCCTGCGTCGTCCGGGCTACGGGGTGAGCCCGCGGACCAGCAGATCGAGCAGGGCGCACACGAACAGGCTGATCCCGATGAACCCGTTCGTCGTGAAGAACGCCCGGTTCAGCCGGGACAGGTCGTGCGGCTTCACGATCGAGTGCTCGTAACAGAAGGCGGCCACCACGATCACGAGGCCGGTCCAGAAGAAGAGACCCGCGTCCGTCACCACGGCGTACCAGACGAGGAGTCCGGTGGTGACGACCGCCGAGGCGCGCGCGCCCCACAGCGCGGCTGGCACACCGAAGCGGGCCGGCACGGACATGACGCCTTGGGCACGGTCCGCCTGGACGTCCTGGCAGGCGAAGATCAGGTCGAAGCCGCCGATCCAGATGCCGACCGCGAGGCCCAGGATCACCGCGTCCCAGGACCACTCGCCGGTCACCGCGAGCCAGGCGCCGATCGGCCCCATGGCCTGGGCGAGCCCCAGGATCGCGTGCGGGAAGTTCGTGAACCGCTTGCCGTACGGGTAGACGACCATCGGGATGACGGCGAGCGGCGCGAGCGCCAGGCAGAGCGGGTTGAGCAGGGCCGCGGCGCCGAGGAAGACGACGACGGCGATCCCGGCCCCGGTCCACGCGGACCGCACGGACACCGCGCCGGTCACCAGCTCGCGCCCCGCCGTCCGCGGATTACGCGCGTCGATCTCGCGGTCGATGATCCGGTTGCAGGCCATGGCGAAGGTCCGCAGACCCACCATGCAGACGGTGACGAGGAAGAGCGTCCACCAGTGGATGTTCCGGTCGAGCTGGAACATCGCGGTGAGGGCGGCGATGTACGCGAAGGGCAGCGCGAAGACCGAGTGCTCGATCATCACGAGGCGCAGGAACGCCTTCGTACGGCCCGGCTGCGCGCCGGGGACGGCCGCGGTCGTCACAGCCCGTACTCCTTCCAGCGGCGGTCCACCAGGGCCGCCGTCGCCGGGTCCGACTCCACCATGTCCGGCCAGCCGCCGTCCCGGGTGTAGCCCTCCTCGGGCAGCTTCTTCGTGGCGTCGATACCGGCCTTGCCGCCCCAGAACTGCTGGTACGAGGCGTGGTCGAGGTGGTCCACCGGCCCCTCCACCACCGTCAGGTCACGGGCGTAGTCGGTGTTGCCGAGGGCCCGCCAGGACACCTCGTGCAGGTCGTGGACGTCGCAGTCCTTGTCCACCACGATGATCAGCTTGGTCAGCGACATCATGTGCGCGCCCCAGATGGCGTGCATGACCTTCTGCGCGTGCTTCGGGTACTTCTTGTCGATCGAGACGATCGCGCAGTTGTGGAAGCCGCCCGACTCCGGCAGGTGGTAGTCGACGATGTCCGGCACGATGATCTTGAGCAGGGGCAGGAAGAACCGCTCCGTGGCCCGGCCGAGCGGCCCGTCCTCGGTCGGCGGCCGGCCGACGACGATCGACTGGAGCAGCGGGCGCTTGCGCATCGTCACGCAGTCGATCGTCAGCGCGGGGAACGGTTCCTGCGGCGTGTAGAAGCCGGTGTGGTCGCCGAAGGGACCCTCCGGCAGCGTCTCGCCGGGCTCCAGCCAGCCCTCGATGACGACCTCGGCGTGCGCGGGGACCTGGAGCGGGACCGTCTTGCAGTCGACCATCTCGATCCGCTTGCCCTGGACGAAGCCGGCGAAGAGGTACTCGTCGATGTCGCCCGGCAGCGGGGCCGTCGAGGCGTAGGTCACGGCCGGCGGACAGCCGAAGGCGATGGCGACGGGCAGCCGCTCCCCCTTCGCCGCCGCCACCGCGTAGTGGTTGCGGCTGTCCTTGTGGATCTGCCAGTGCATGCCGATGGTGCGCTTGTCGTGGCGCTGGAGCCGGTAGAGCCCCAGGTTCCGCACGCCGGTCTCCGGGTGCTTGGTGTGGGTGAGCCCCAGGTTGAAGAAGGAGCCGCCGTCCTTGGGCCAGGTGAAGAGCGCGGGCAGCTGGTCGAGGTCGACGTCGTCGCCCGTGAGGACGACCTCCTGGACCGGGGCTTCCTTGACCTTCTTCGGCGGCACGTGAACCATCGAGCCGAGCTTGCCGAAGGCCTCGCGGACCCCGACGAAACCGTGCGGAAGCTCGGGCTTGAGCAGCCCGCCGATCTTCTCGCTGATCTCGCCGTACGACGTCAGGCCGAGGGCCTTGAGCAGTCGGCGGTCGGTCCCGAAGACGTTCATCGCGAGCGGCATCGAGGAGCCCTTGACGTTCTCGAAGAGAAGCGCCGGGCCTCCTGCCTTGTTCACCCGGTCGACGATCTCCCCGACCTCCAGGTACGGGTCGACTTCGGCCTTGATGCGCTTGAGGTCGCCTTCGCGCTCAAGGGCCCTGAGCAGCGAGCGGAGATCGTCGTAAGCCATAAGGGCCAGTATCGGTCACCGGCTACCCTTGACCTGTCACCGGGGCCGCCGAAACGCGCCCCCGCCACCGCTTCCAGGGGGCTGTCCCACATGCTCAGGGCGCTGTTGTACATCCTGCCGCTGGCGCTGACGATCTACGCCTTCATCGACTGCCTGAACACCCCGGAGGAAGAGACCAAGCACCTGCCGAAGGTGGTCTGGGTCATCATCATCCTGCTGTTCTGGATCGTCGGGCCGATCGTCTGGTTCTTCGCGGGCAAGGTGCGGCGCCCGGCCTCGGCCCGGCGCGGCGCGGGCGGCTGGGTGGCCCCCGACGACAACCCCGAGTTCCTGAAGTCCCTGAAGGACGAGTCCGCCCAGGCCAAGGACGACGAGTCCACCCTCAAGGACTGGGAGGCGGACCTGCGCCGCCGCGAGGAAGAGCTGAAGAGGCGCGAGCGCGGCGAGGACACGGAGGGCTGATGGAGCTGCGGCTCCTGGCCACCTTCGAGAAGGTCGCCGACGTCCTCTCCTTCACCCGCGCCGCCGCCGACCTCGGATACGCCCAGTCGAGCGTCACCGGCCAGATCCGGTCCCTGGAGTCCTCGCTCGGCGTGGAGCTGTTCGAGCGGCTCGGCAGCCGTATCCGGCTCACCGAGGCCGGGGAGCGGCTCCTCCCGTACGCCCGCCGGATGACGGAGCTGGCCGAGGAGGCCCGGGCGGCCGTCGTGAGCGCGGCCGAACCGTCCGGGACGATCGCCGTCGGCACGATGGAGTCCCTCACCTCCTACCGGCTGCCGCCGCTCCTGGAGTACTTCCACCACCGCTACCCGAAGGTACGGCTGACGCTGCGGCCGACGCTGGGCGACGCGACCCGGCAGGCGCTGCGGCAGGGCACGTACGACGTGGGCTTCCTGATGGAGGCCGGCACGGAGCACGAGGGCCTGGAGTCGGAGGTCCTCGCGCCCGAACCGCTCGTCCTGGTCGCCGGCCCCGGCCATCCCTTGGCGGGCCGTACGGGGCTGACGAGCGCGGATCTGGCGGCGGCCCGCCTGGTGGGCACCGAACCGGGCTGCCCGTACCGCGACCTCTTCGAGGAGGAGCTGCGGGAGTGGGCGCCGCCGTTCATGGAGTTCGGCACGATCGAGGCGACGAAGCGGGGCGTGACCTCGGGGCTGGGCGTGGCGCTGCTCCCCCGCGTGACGGTCGCGGAGGAGCTGGCGTCCGGGACCCTCGTCGCCCTCGACTGGAAGGTGCCCTTCACCCTCTTCACGCAACTCGCGTGGCGACGGGGGAAGAAGCTCCCGTCCCCTGTGCGGCTGTTCGTGGAGCAGGCGCGGCGGCTGGTGTCCGAGCAGCAAGGGTGACCTTGAGGCTGGCCAGGACGATGAGCGGGACGCCCAGCGCCTGCACGAGCCCGATGTGGTGCCCGTACACGGCCCAGTCGACGCCCATGGCGACGGCGGGGTAGGTGAAGGCGAGGACGGCGATCTTGGCGGTCGGCAGCTTGGCGTAGGCCGCGTACATCAGCACGTACATGAGGCCGGTGTGGATGAGCCCGAGCCCGACGAGCCACAGCCACCCGCTCCCGAGCCCGGCGGCGGCGCCGAAGTCGGCGAAGGGCAGGAGCAGCGGAAGTCCGACGAGGACCTGGACGAGCGCGACGAGGTGCGGCCGGACCCCGGTGATCCGCTTGGTCACGAAGGTCGCGAGGGCGTAGAGCACGGCGGCGGCGAGCGCGAACCCGAGCCCCTTGAGGGAGGCGGTGTCCCCGGGCCTCACCCCGGAGACGAGCACCAGCCCGGCGAAGGCGAGCGCGAGCCACCCGAGCTTGCCGGCGGAGATCCGTTCCCGCATGAACACCGCCCCGAGCAGCACGAGGAAGAACGGCTGCGTGTGGTAGACGACGGTGGCGAGGGAGATCGAGGTGGCCTCGTAGGCCTCGAACAAGAAAACCCAGTTGAAGACGATGAAGACACCGCCGAGCGCGGCCAGCCCCAGCTTCTTCGCGGTGAACCCGTGGCCGGTGAAGAACCCCCGGGCGAGGCTGTACGCCCCGAGCGCGACGGCGCCGAAGAGGCACCGGAAGAACACCACCTCGAAGGGCGATGCCCCGGACTCGACGACGAAGACGCCGAGCGTGCCGGAGAGCACCATGGCGAGGGTGAGTTCGACGGTTCCCCTGGTCTCGTTTCTCATGACTGCGACGCTACGGAGGGGGCCGGGGCCCGGTCCACGAGCCAGTGGGGCGTCCTCCCGATGGGAGCGATCGGCTCTGCCGATGGGCGGCCCATCGGCAGAGCCGCCTCAGGCATCCATGGCGGCCCGGTCGGACGCCACTGAGCTGCGGTCATCGCCCAGCCCATGGCTACCGCGGCGCCATCGGGAGCGTCAGCGCCTTCCTCCACGCGGTCAACTGCGCGTCGTCCACGGGCTTCATCTCGCCCTTGAACATCTGGGCGTGACCGTTCTCGATGACGCTGTCCGCCCAGGTCTGGGTCGCGAAGACGTACGTCTCGCCGTCCACCAGCCGAGCCCTCGGCTCCTCGTCCGGCGCGTACGTGACACGCACCGTGCCCCGCATGTCCCCGCGGAGTACCGAGACCACCTCCACCCGGTAGATGTCCGAGGTCCAGCTCTGCAGGTCCCGCTGTTCCTCGAACGCCGCCACGCGTCCGGTGAAGACGTCGTCGGAGTGCGGCGCCGCGCCCTCCGGGGTGTGGGCGTTGTAGCCCCGCAGGACCTCGCCCGAGCCGACCTGCTCCTCCACCTGCTGGTAGCCGAACCAGCCGCCCAGCGCCAACGCCCCGGCGACTACCGCGCCCGCGACGAGGGCCACCGTCTTCCTGTCCGTTCCCATGGTCATCCCCACAGTGCGTGATACGCCTTGACGTCGTCCGACGTCGGGCCGTTGATGCGCTTCCCCTCGATGAGGTCGTACTCCGCCCACATCAGCGAGGGGTACTGCCCGTAGCCGTAGTCCTTGTGGCAGAACCCGAGCGCGTGCCCCAGTTCGTGGGCGGCGACCCGTCTGCGGTGCTCGTCCTTCCCCAACGCCTTCCCGCTGTCCAGGTACGCCCTGTTCATCCACAGGTAGTCCGTACCGGGATTCGCGTCCCACTTGCCGTAGACGTTGTCCCACTCCACGTCGGTCCGGTTGGCGTCCCTCCACTCCAGGTCGGCAAAGGACGTCGCCCCGTCGGCCTTGACCTTCACCTGCTTGAGCGTGCCCGCCGTCCAGACCTTGACCGCGTGCTTGCGCGCGTCGTCGAACTTCGACTCGTCGTCCCACGTGATCTCGTTGCCGTCGACGGAGGACCGGCCGCGGGAGTCGACCCCGCCACCCTCGCACTTGTGCGGGGCCGCGGCCGAAGCCGCACGAACCGGCGCCGGCACCGCCAGCAGGACGACGGCCGCCGAAGCGGCCGCCAGGGCTAAGTCATGCATCCTCATAGTCACGAGACGATAGCGCTCCGTGACGACCCCGGGCGCCCGCGCAGGTCACGGCAGCACTCCACACCGCTCCACCGCCCACCACACTCCCCCTCACCTCCCCCGCGCGCCGGTTCACGCCCCCGCGCCACGGTCGAGCGTGGCGAGTCGGCAGCCGTCGCCCTCCATCTGCGACCAGCACGCGGGCCGGTTCATCCACCACCACCCCGGCATCCCCGACGCGGCCGAGACGGGCGGTCCCGAGGTGGCCCGGAATCGCACCGTGGCCGCCATGCATGCGGCAGGCTTCGACGTGGACCAGGAGCTGCGGCCGGACGCCGCCGACTGCTCGCAGTGCCACTCGGGCTGCACGGACAGCCCGGTGGGCGGCAAGAAGTAGTCATGACGACATCGCCCGCCCCTCGGCCCTCGGGTCGGCGGGCGGGCCCTCGGCATGTGAAGGGACAAGGGGTGCGCGAACAAGACGCCGGCGCGTGGGACGTGTGGGGCACGGTCAGGCCCGGACGCAAGGAGGCGAACGCGGCCGGAGCCGCGACGTGGTTCAACTGGACGCAGTGGCCCGACCACGGGCCCGACGAGAAGGTCCTCGGCGACCTCTCCGGCGCGCGGATCCTCGACCTTGGTTGCGGCAGCGGCGGCAACCTCGCTCACCTGGTCGCACTGGGCTCCGAAGCGGTCGGCGTGGACATCTCGCCCGTCCAGGTGGGCAAAGCGCGCGGACGCTGGCCGCACCTCGATGTGCGGCAGCAGGCGGCGGAGGAGTTCCTCGCGGCGGGCACGTACGACTTCTCGGCCGTCTACTCGGTCTTCGGAGCCGCCTGGTTCACCGATCCCGCTGAGCTCCTGCCCCTGGTCCATGCACGCCTGGCGCCCGGCGGGGTCTACGCGTTCTCCCACAACCCCCCTGCCCTGAGCGGCTGCTACGGGCCGCAAGCGTCCCAGATGCAGCCGCCGGAGAAGGGGGTGGAGCCCATGTACGTGAAGCGATGGGACTACGAGGCCGGCGCCTGGGCGGAGATCCTCCGGCAGGCCGGGTTCACGGACGTGACGACGGAGGTGATCGCGCCGCCGGAAGGGAAGCGAACGGGGACTCTGCTGGCCAGAGGCGTCAGGGCCTCATAGAGGGCGCCGGATGGCACAGGCACCCGCACACGAGGTAGCGGACTCCCTGTACGCCGCTGTCGCGGGGGACCCCGTCGCGGCAGCGGTCGTGGCGGCCGACGATGCAGCGCGGCGACCGGTACTCCGGCTCCGGCTCGGCCGTGAGGGTCCTCGCCAGGAGGGACACGGTCACCGCGTCGGCGATCTCCGGCGTCACCCACCAGCCGTCGCCCGCGCGGTCGCGGTGCGGGCCGTCGTGGCCCACGGCGAGCACGCAGACCGAGCCGCCCCACACCGGCCGCACCACCTCCGCGACGGCGAACACGGACCGCCGCGCCCCGCAGCGGCTCATCGCGCGCTCCCCGCGTGGATGTTCCGGTGGTCCACGTCCACCCCGACCGTCGCCAGCCACAGCGCCCGCCGGCGCCTCCGCTGCACGGCCCGAGCCGAGTCCGCCACCAGGTAGGGGCGCTCCAGGGGCGACCGGGCTCCGTCGAGGAGCGCCGTCTGTTCGCGGGCGTAGGGAGACCGCCCTGTCGGGGCGCGATGGCGCCGCGCGGGGGCCGGTGCGGCCGGGCGGGGATGGGTGACCGGGCGAGGCCGGTGCCTGCCGGTGGGCGGCAGGGTCAGCATCAGCAGCCCGAGCAGGACGGGGATCAGAGCCCTGCCCAGTACGCGCGCGATAAGGTTCCGCACGTCATCAACTCCCTTGATAGTTGGTGGCCATGCCCCGGGGCCGTTCCAGCGGTCGCCGGGGTTTCGCGTTCGCGCTCAACGTATCGCTAGCTACATAGCGATGCATCACTATGTAGCTAGATCCATCCGAACGTGGCCTTGTATGACTATCTAGCGTTGGCCTATGACCCTTGACCCGCAGTCGGGACGTCCTCTGTACCTACAGCTGGCCGACATGATCGCCGAGTGGATCGGCACCGGGGAGTACACCCCCGACCGGATGATCCCCACGCCCGCCCGTCTCGCCGAGGAGTACGGCATCGCCGTACTGACCGCCCGCCGGGCCATGCGCGAACTCCGTGAACGCGGCCTGATCATCACCGTGCCTGGCAAGGGCTCCTACGTCACCCCACCTCTGGAAGCACCAAGGCGTAATGGCGGCGGCCCGGCGGGGAGCAGTCCCCTCATGGACCGCGAACAGGCACAGCGCTGGCTCGCCACCGCCCTCGACGAGGCGCGCGCCGGGCTCGCCGAAGGCGGGGTGCCGATCGGGGCCGCGCTCTACGGGGCCGACGGCACTCTCCTCGGGCGGGGGCACAACCGGCGCGTGCAGGACGGGGACCCGTCGCTGCACGCGGAGACGGCCGCCTTCCGGGCCGCCGGCCGGCAGCGCTCGTACCGGGGGACGACCATGGTCACCACCCTGTCGCCGTGCTGGTACTGCTCCGGCCTCGTCCGGCAGTTCGGGATCTCCCGGGTCGTCGTCGGCGAGGCGGAGACCTTCCACGGCGGGCACGACTGGCTCGCGGCGCACGGGGTCGAGGTGATCGTCCTCGACGACCCCGAATGCGTGGCCCTCATGCGGGACTTCATCGCCGCGCACCCCGCGCTCTGGCACGAGGACATCGGACAAGACACCCCCTAGGGGCGTCGATAGGGTGCCCGCATGGCCGAGAACTGGAGCTCGACAGACGGGATCATGCGGTTTCCTTCGGGCGCCCTGGTGCGCGGCCGAGGGCTGCGTCACCCCCTGCCCTCAGGGCAGACGCCGACCTTCGGGGTCTATCTGCTCGGCAAGCAGCCCCCGCGGACCGAGTGGGAGGCTCGGTGGTTGCCGTGGCCCGACTTCCGGCTTCCCAAGGACCGCCGACTGACTCGGATCGTGCTGGAAGAGGCGTTGACCCGGGCGGGGAACGAACGCGTGGAGATCGCGTGCGGAGGCGGGCGGGGACGGACCGGAACAGCTCTGGCCTGCATGGCCGTCCTTGACGGGGTTCCGGCGGACCAAGCCGTGGCGTTCGTCCGCCGGCACTACCACCCGCGCGCCGTGGAGACCCCGTGGCAGCGACGGTTCGTCCTGCGCTTCGAGGAGGCATAGGGCGCTCGGATCCGAACCGCAACCGCGCAAAGCTTGACGTGCCCCCAACACCCTGTCGATATCCTTGACTTGACGATGTGACGGGGCACATCTCGTGGGACAGCAGGGGGAAGCAGGGGGTTGCGGGTGGACAGGGAGCTCTACGGCCGCGAGGCGGTCCTGCACGACGGCGGTCTGGTCGCACGGCTCAGCGGGCTCACGCGGCAGGGAGCCGCACGGGTCGCGTACGAGCACGGCGACGATCCGCCGGTCACCGTGTTCACCGGAGGGCGCGGCATGGGGAAGACCGCGCTGCTCAAGGAGGTCCGCAACCGCTACAAGGGGTTCACCCCCCTCGCGCTGCTCGACTGCGCGCACATCGAACCGCCCGAGGACCACGGCCCCGGCTGGACCCCGGTCACCGGCGCGCTCACCGAGCTCGCCGTCCAGCTGTCGCCGAAGGTCGTCGCGGCGAAGCCCGTGCAGTTCCCGAGGCTCTCGCTCGGGCTCGTCGCCGTCGCGTCGCTCGGCTGGTCCCGGGAGGACGAAGAGCGGGCCCAGTCCGACCTCGTGCGGCTCGGGCCGCTGCTCGCGACCGTCGACGCGCACAAGGGCGCCGCCGGCAACTGGGTCGGCAAGGTCCTCAGCAAGCTGGCCGCCGTCTCCGTCGAGGGCACCGTCCCGCTGGCCGGGCCGCTCGCCGAGGCCACCGTGGAGACCGTCCTGGAGGAGGTGTTCGGCCGCTTCCAGCGGTCCGCCGAGAACTGGTACGGCACCTACCGCAACGCCGGCGGCCGGGGCAAGGCCGGACTCCAGCAGCTCGCGATCGACTTCGAGCAGGGCGGCCGAAGACGCCGCGAGGCCGAGGACTTCCTCGTCGTCGCCCTCACCGAGGACCTGCTCCGCGCCTACACCGGATTACAGCGCGGCGCCCGCGTGGGCAGGCCGCTGCTCCTCCTCGACAACGCCCACGAACCCCTCGGCCGGCAACTCGTCGAACCGATCCTCCGGGCCCGCGCCGGCGGCCGCCGCGACCGGACCGTCGTCCTCGCCGCCTCCAGGATCCGCGAGCACGAGGGGCTGCGGCACGCCGTCCGGACCCGGCTGCCGGAGACCTCGCAGAACGCCCCCTGCCCGCGCGGGACGAGCGTCGGCTCCGGCATCCTCGCCGTCGAGCTCACCCCGCTCTCCCCCACCCAGACCCGCACCGCCTTCGACCGGCACGACCGGGCCGGCCGCGCCCACCCCGAACTCGCCCGCGCCGTCCACCGGCTGACCGGAGGCCGGCCGCTCGCCGTGGACCTCCTCGGCCGGGCCGTCGGCGAGGCCCCGGAACGGCTCCGGGCCGGCCTCACCCCCGGCAGGCTCCTCGACCTGACGGTGGAGCTGCGCGAGGACACCCCGCCGGTGCCCGTCGCGCACGCCCTCCTCACCGAACTGCTCCCCGTGCGACGCCTCGGCCCGTACGCCATGCTGGCCGCCACCCACGACGAGGAGTCCGCCCGGCTGCTCGCCCACGCCCGGCTCCAGAGCGAGTCCCTGGACGGGGACGTGGCGCTGCGCGTCCGCGACCACCTGCGCGCCGAGGACTGGCGGGAGGGTCCCCGCCACTTCGTCGCCGACCCGCTGCTGCGCGCCCTTCTCCTGCACCGGCTCCGCTTCGAGGACGACGACCACCCCCGGTACGCGGCCTGGCGCGCCGCCCACGAGACCCTCCACCGGCACTACGGACCCGAGCCCGGCCCGTACCGCCTCCATCACGACCTGGCCCTCGGCCGCACCGAGGAGGCCGTCGACCATCTCCGCGTCACCTTCCCCGAGCAGGACGTCCTCGGCTGGCTCGGGCGGCTACGGTTCGTCGCCGCCGCCCCGTACCCCCGCGAGCGGAACCGGCCGGGTCCCGACCCGCGCCGGGCGATCGCCCTGGGTCAGGACCCGGTCGACGCCCTCCCCGCAGGACTCGACGCCGACACCACCGAACTCCACCTGTCCGTACGGCGGTTGCTGCACGCCGTATGGCTGCTCACCGACCCGCTCGCACTGCCCGACGACGACGTGGCCGACCGGCTCGCGCACGAGCTGCGCAGGCTCTCCGGCCGCCATCTGAGGGGCAGCGGTTCGCTCTGGGACGCGGCCACCCACTGGCCGAGCGACATCCGCGCCTGGCGGGAGCTCTCGCTGCCGCCGGGCCGCCAGGACGGAGTCTGACGCCATGCCCGACCGATCGAACGGCCGACTGCCCGGCCGACTGCCCGGCCTGCCGCGCCGCCGCGCCGTTTCCCCCCGCCGGAAGCTCGTCGCCGCCCTGCTCGCGGCCGCCGTCGTCCTCGGTCTCGGCTCGTACGGCGTCGCCAAGCTCACCGCCCCGGAGGACCGTTCCTGCGCGGCGGGCGTCGCCCGCCCGGAGGGCAGCTCCGAGTGCGTCGGCGTCAACGGCGACGGCCACGACTTCGGCATGCCCGAACTCGCCGAGGTCGCCGGCGCCATCAGCCGCGAGAACGCCACCCTCAAGGCCGGCGAGTACGCGACCGTCGCCGTGCTCCTACCGCTCACCTCCCCCGACGGAGGCATGCGGACCAAGGTCCTCCACGAGGTGCAGGGCGCCTACGCCTACCAGTACCGCGCCAACCACGAGTCCAACAGCCAGACCCCGAAGATCCGGCTCGTCCTCGCCAACACCGGCCGGGGAAACGCCCACTGGCAGATCACCACCGAGCAGCTCGCGTCGATGACGGGCGCCCCCGACCAGCTGCGCGTCGTCTCCGGCGTCGCCACCTCCTCCACCGAGATGCGGGAGGCCGTCACCGCCCTCACCCAGGACGGGATCGCCGTCGTCGGCACCACCATCACCGCCGACGACATCGCCAACGGCCCCGGCACCGGGAACAACCGCTACCCCGGCCTCGCCCGCGTCTCCCCCACCAACACCGACGAGGCCAAGGCCCTCGCCCACTTCGGCCGCGTCGACGCCGCCAAGGCGCTCCTCGTCCAGGACACCCGCAGCGGCGACCACTACACGGACACCCTCAAGTCCGCCTTCGCCGCCTCCCTCAAGGGCGCCCCGTACGAGCCGCAGCTCTTCACCTCGCCCGCCGACCCGACCGACGAGGGCACCACCGCCAACACCTTCCGCCAGATCACCCACCTCATCTGCGACACCCGCGCCGAGACGGTCTTCTTCGCGGGCCGCCACACCCAGCTGCGCCAGTTCATCAACGCGCTGGGGGCGCGCGGCTGCACCGACCGCGCGTTCACGATCCTGACCGGGGACGAGGGCTCGTACCTGGGCGCCGACAAGGACCTCGACCGGGACGCGCTCAAGGCGAAGCTGACCGTCCGCTACGCCGCGCTCGCCCACCCCGACGCCTGGAAGCCCGCGCCCGGGCGGAAGGTCCCCGCGACGGGCGGCTCGGTGGTGGCGTACGCGACCTTCGAGACGGACATCGCCCGCGCCTCGAAGGAGCCGGTGGCGCTCAAGGACGGGCAGGCGATCGTCGCCTACGACGCGATGGCGATGGCCGTCCACGCGATCCGCCAGGCGACTCCCCGGGAAGCCCGGTACCCGGAGCTCTCGGACGTGGTCACGCAGTGGCCGCAGGTGAAGGGCTCGCTGCGGGTGCAGGGCGCGAGCGGCTGGATCTGCCTGGACAACTACGGCAACCCGTACAACAAGGCGGTCCCGATCGTGGAGCTGGCCCTGGACGGCACACAGCGCTTCGTCCAGATCGCCTGGCCGGAGGGCCACCCCCCGCCCCAGTCCTGCCTGCCGCCGAAGCGGGGGTGAGCCCGTTGTGGGCATTCGTTCCGCTGGGGCGGAACGGGTGGGCACAACGGACGGCGCCCCTTGCCGGGCCTGGACTCCCCGCTCCTACGGCTCCCACTTCGGCCAGGGCGCCTCGTCGCGCTCGTACAGCTCCCGCAGGTGGCGCCACCGCTCGGGCGACCACGCGGCCCAGTCCGACGGCTGCCCCGCGAGGCTCGCCGCGAGCCGCTCGAAGTGGTCGTGCCACCCCGCCATGCAGTCCAGCCGGCCCTCCCGCGTCCCACGGAAGTCGCAGGTGAAACGCAGCACGGTCGACCCGCCGCCGCCGGACCCCGGCTCCAGATGGAACCTGATCCGGCCGAACGGTGGATCGACCGTGTACTCGGCGACGTACTCGGGGTCCCAGGCGGTCACCCGCCCCGAGACCTCGGCATCACTGTTCAGCCAGCGGAGGGTGACCCGGCCGCCGAGCCGGGGCTCCAGCGGGTCCGCCTCGCACAGCCAGCCCCGCAGCCCCTCGGCGCCGGCGACGGCCTCCCAGACGTCCGCCGGCGGATGCGGGAACTCGATGACGTACCGCAGCAGGTGCGCGTCGCCGTCGTGGGTCTCGCACCTGCCCCGGGGTATCTCGCTCATACCTCCAGCGTGGCCCCGGGGTCCCCCACCCGCTACTCCGCGCCCGCGTCCGCTCCTACTCCACGCCCGCGTAGGAGTGCTTGCTCGTGACGAAGATGTTGACGCCGTAGTAGTTGAAGAGGAAGCAGCCGAAGGCGATGAGCGCGATGTACGCGGCCTTCCGCCCCTTCCAGCCGGCCGTGGCCCGCGCGTGCAGGTACGCCGCGTAACCGACCCACGTGATGAAGGACCAGACCTCCTTGGCGTCCCAGCCCCAGTACCGGCCCCACGCGTCGCCGGCCCAGATCGCGCCCGCGATGATCGTGAACGTCCAGAGCGGGAAGACGGCCGCGTTGACCCGGTACGAGAACTTGTCGAGGGAGGCCGCCGAGGGCAGCCGCTCCAGGACGGAGCGGGCGAAGCCGCTCGGGGTCCCGCCGCTCGCGAGCTTGCTCTCGTACGAGTCGCGGAAGAGGTACAGGACGGTGGCGACGGCCGCGAGGTAGAAGACCGCGCCGCAGAAGATCGCGGTGGAGACGTGGATCCACAGCCAGTACGAGTCGAGCGCCGGCACCAGCTGGTCGCTCGGGGTCTTCAGCCAGGTGGTGGCCAGACCCAGGTCGAGCAGGACGGTCGTGACCAGCGGCAGACCGATCCAGCGCACGTCCTTCTTGGCGAGGAGGAAGGCGAGGTACGTACCGACCGCCACCGTCGAGAAGGTGGTGGAGAACTCGTACATGTTGCCCCAGGGGGCGCGCTGCACGGCGAGGGCGCGGCTGATCACGCCCGCCGCCTCGATCGCGAAGGCCAGGACGGTGAGCGAGACGGCGATACGGCCGTAGAGGTCGCCCTTGACCGTGCCGCCGGACGCGCCGGGGCCGTCCGGGACGTCCCGGGTGCCGGCCGCCGAGCGCGTGACGATCGTCGGCTTGTCGAGGACGGCCGTGGAGCCGGCCTGCTTGACCTGGACGGTCACGGCGGGGGCCGCGGCCGAGGTCCGCGGGGTGAGCGCGGCGGCGGTACGGCCGACCTTGCTGCGGCTGCCGAGGACCCACTCGGCGATGTGCGCGAAGAAGGCCAGGGTGTAGACGGCCATGGAGGAGTAGATGAGCAGATCGCTCATCTTCGCCAGGCTCTCGTTGGTCGTGGCGGCGAGGATCACTTGTCGGCCTCTCCAGAAGGGGCAGGGTCTTCTGCGGGTTCTTCCGCGGGGTCTGGCGCGGCCTCCGGCGCGGGGTCCGGCGCCGGAGGGGCCTGGGCTGCGAGCGTGACCGCGAGGTCGCCGAGCTCCTCCGGGAGCCTGGCGGACTCGCTCCGGCCGAGGCCGGCCATCTCGACGACGGTGACGCCGTCCTCACCCCGTACGGCCCGGACCCAGACCCGGCGCCGCTGGATGAAGAGCGAACCGGTCAGACCGGCGATCGCCGCGACCGCGCCCGCGAGCGCGAGGCCGTTGCCCGGCTGCTGCGAGATCTGGAAGCTGGCCCACTCCTTGACGTCCTTCTCGAAGGTGATCGAGCCGGCGCCGTCGGGGAGCTTCATGGTCTCGCCGGGCAGCAGGCGCTGGGCGAGCTTGTTGCCGGACTTGTCCGTGTACTGGGTCATCTTGGACTTGTCGAGCTGGTACACGTTCTGCGCCAGGCCGGAGTCGACGCGCAGGTCGCCGTGGTAGCCGGTGAGCGCCATGACCGGGAAGTCGAGGCCGGGGAACTGCGAGAACATCGTGCCCTGGCCCGCGCCCGCGAAGGTCGGCACGAAGAAGGCCTGGAAGCCCAGCTGCTCCTTCTTGCCGTTCTTGTCGCGGTAGCCGTCCATCACCTTGATCGCGCCGGTCGACGTGATGTTGTTGTCGATCGGGAGCAGCGGTACGGCGCCGTGGAAGACGACCTTGCCGCGGCTGTCCTTGACGGTGACGACGGGCGCGTAGCCGTGGGCGATCAGATAGACCTTGGACTCGCCGACCTTGAGCGGCTCGTTGACCCGGATGACCGCCTTCTTCTCCGTGCCGCCGTCCTCGGAGTAGCGGACGGCCGCCTCGAAGGTGCGGGGGGTGCCGCGCTGCGGGCCGTTCTGCTCGTACGTACCGGTGAAGGAGTCGAGGACGAAGCCGAACGGCTCCAGCTCGTCGACGCCGAACTGGGAGCCGGACTTGAAGTCGTCGTACTGGGTGAGCGTGTTGGAGAAGCCGTCGCCCTCGACGACCAGCTTGCCGCCCTCGGACTTGAAGAGCTGGCCCCAGGCGAAGGCGACGAGGATGACGATCAGGGCGACATGGAAGAGGAGGTTCCCCGCCTCGCGCAGATAGCCCTTCTCCGCGGCGATCGCGTCGCCCGCGGTGTGCGCGCGGAAGCGGCGGCCCTTGAGCACGGCGAGCGCGGCCTCGCGGACCTCCTCGGGCTCTGCCTCGGTGCGCCAGGTGGTGTACGCGGGGAGCCGGGTGAGGCGCCGGGGGGCGCCCGGCGGACGGCTGCGGAGCTGGCCGACGAACTGCCAGGTGCGCGGCACGATGCAGCCGATGAGGGAGACGAACAGCAGGATGTAGATCGCGGAGAACCACACCGAGCTGTAGACGTCGAAGAACTGGAGCTTCTCGTAGATCGGCGTGAGGGTGGTGTGGGCCTCCTTGAAGGCCTGCACCTTGAGCTCGTCCGCACTGGTCTGCGGGATGAGGGAACCGGGGACGGCGCCGAGGGAGAGCAGGAAGAGCAGGATCAGCGCGACCCGCATGGAGGTCAGCTGCCGCCAGAACCAGCGGATCCAGCCGACGACTCCGAGGACGGGGCCGCCGATGACGGTCTCGCTCCGGTCCTCGGTGGGGGCGGTGGAGAGCTGGGCGCCGGCCGCTTCGTCGGCGTTGCGCTCGGCCTCGGTCGGCTCGGTCGCATCGGCGTCGGTCGGCTCGGCTGCAGCGGCCTGGGTCGGCTCGGCTGCCTCGGCCGTACCGCTCGTATCGGTTGTGTCGGTCGTGCTCATGGAACTCAGATCCCCACCGTGAAACCGTTGGACCAGCCCTGCATCGTGGCGACCATGCTGTCCCACGCGCCCGTGAGGAGCAGGACGCCGGTGACGATCATCATTCCGCCGCCGATCCGCATCACCCACGCGTAGTGCTTCTTGACCCATCCGAAGGCGCCGAGCGCCTTGCGGAAGGCGATGGCGGCGAGCACGAACGGTACGCCGAGGCCGAGGCAGTACGCGAAGGCGAGTATCGCGCCGCGGCCCGCGCTGGCCTGGTCGAACGCGAGGGCGTTGACGGAGGCGAGGGTCGGGCCGATGCACGGGGTCCAGCCGATGCCGAAGAGCGCGCCGAGCAGCGGGGCGCCGATGAGCCCGGCGACGGGCTTCTTGTGGAAGCGGAACTCGCGCTGCGTGAACCAGGGCATCAGGCCGACGAAGAAGGCGCCCATGAGGATCATGAGCACGCCGAGGATCGTGTTGAACGTCTCGCGGTACTCCTGGAGGGTCGACCCGAAGTAGCCGAAGAGCGCGCCGCCGGAGACGAACACGACGGTGAAGCCGAGGACGAAGAGCGCGGCGCCGGCGGTCATCCGGCCGCGGCGGCTCTCGGCGAGGTCGGTGCCGGTGACGCCCGTGACGTACGAGAGGTAGCCGGGGACGAGCGGGAGCACGCACGGCGAGAAGAAGGAGACCAGGCCGCCGAGGATCGCGACGGGCAGGGCGAGCAGCAGGGCTCCGCTGGTGACCGTGTCGTTCACGGGCTCACTTCTCCTTGAGGAGGGGCTCGATCATCGACCGGAGCTTCTCCTCGTCGAGCGCCATGAGGGAGCGGGCGGCGATCTTGCCCTCCTTGTCGAGGACGACGGTGGAGGGGATGCCCTGGAGGCTGAGGGTGCCCTTGGGGAAGCCGAAGAGGATCAGCTTGCCCTGCGGGTCGTAGAGGCTCGGGTAGGGCACCGCGAAGTCCTCTTCGAAGGCGAGCGCCGGCTGCTTGTTGGGGTCGCGGGTGTTGAGCCCGACGAACTCGACGCCCTGGCCCTTGAGGTCCTTGGCGACCCTCGCGAAGTGCGGGGCCTCGGCACGGCAGGGGGCGCACCAGGAGCCCCAGGCGTTGAGGACGACGACCTTGCCCTTGAAGTCGGCGACGTCGAGCTGCTTGCCTTCGAGGGTCTCGCCCGCGAGCTTGCCCGGGGTGGCGCGCTCGCCCTTGGCGGCGGTGGAGATGCCACCCGTGTTGGTCACGAAGTTGGTCTCGCCACCGCCGCCGGACTTGCCGTTGCTGTCGCCACTGCAGGCCGAGAGCGTGAGGGCGGCGGACAGCACTCCGACGGCGAGCAGGGTGCGTCGAGGGGCACGGCTAAGGCTCATGTGAAAAGTTTCGCATGGGCGTTTGGGGGATCTTGGGCACCCCCCTACGTGCCCGTAAAGCCCCTTGTCAAGACTGCCTAAGCGGTCGTGTGACGCGTCGCGTCGTGTGACGCTTCGCGTCGCGTGGCACGTCGCGTCGCGTGACGCTCAGACGGTCTTGAGGAAGGTGTTCCATCCGCCGGTGGGCTTCTGTCCCACTTCCAGGCTGCGGAGCTTGGCGAGGATCTTCGGGTCCTGGACGTCGAGCCAGTCCACGAACTGCCTGAAGGAGACCAGCCGGACCTCCTTCTTTCCGGCCATTCCCTTGAGCGCGTCCTCGACGGCGTCCATGTAGATGCCGCCGTTCCACTGCTCGAAGTGGTTGCCGATGAAGAACGGCGCGCGATTCGACTCGTACGCGCGGTTGAAGCCGCCGAGCAGCGCGTCGGTGGCCTGCTTGCGCCAGCCCGGGTAACGCGACGGCATGCCCTTGGTCGTGTTCTGCGACTGGTTGGCGAGGATGTTGTAGTCCATGGAGAGGACCTCGAAGGAGTGCCCGGGGAAGGGCACGGCCTGGAGCGGCAGGTCCCAGATGCCCTGGCGCTTGTCGGGCCAGGTCTGGCGGCCGCCGGGCGAGCTGGCGTCGTAGCGCCAGTTGAGCCGCTTGGCGGTGGGGAGCAGGTTGTCCTGGCCGAGGAGGCAGGGCGTACGTCCGCCGACGAGCTCCTTCGCGTAGTCGAAGGGCAGCGGGTCGAGGTCGGTCCAGCCGCTGTTCGTCTTCCACTCGGTGACGAACTTCATCGCCTGGTCGATCTCGCTCTGCCACTGGGCCGGGGTCCAGTTGCCGACGGAGCCGGAGCCGCCGCAGAAGTGCCCGTTGAAGTGGGTGCCGATCTCGTGGCCTTCGAGCCAGGCCTGCCGGACGTACTTCAGCGTGTCCTTGATGTGGTCGTCGGTGAGGTAGCCGATGTCCGAGGCGCCGACGCGGTTGTTCGGCGGGCGGTAGAGGTTCTTCTTCGACTCGGGGAGGACGTAGACCCCGGAGAGGAAGAAGGTCATCGCCGCGTCGTGGTTCTTGGCGAGTTCGAGGAAGCGGGGGAAGAGGCCGTTGCCGACCTCTCCCGCGCCGTCCCAGGAGAAGATCACGAACTGCGGCGGGGTCTGGCCGGGTTCGAGGGGCACGGGGGCGTCGGGCTGGTGCGGCTGCTTGCCGGTGTCGGCCGTGGAACCGTCGCCGATGAGCTTGGCGTCGTCCTTGGTCGGAGCGGGTGTGGTCGGCTCCGACGACACGTCACCACCCTTGCCGGGTCCGGAACGCCCCGGCTTGTCCTCGTTGTTACCACCGCAGCCGGCGATTCCCATGGCCGCGGCCGCGCCGACGCCCGCCCCGAGGAGCCCCCTTCGACTGATCCCGCTGATCCCGCGCATGACATCCCCATTCGCGCTGACGTATGACCTGAACGTCATCCAAACCGACAATGAGTGAGATGCAGGGCGGAACACGGAGGTTCCGGAAATTCGCACATAAATTTCAGGGCGGCCGGATGGCATGTACACCACCTGACCGCCCTGACGATGGACCTCTTCGCGCCCGCTGTCCAGAGGGACCGCGAGGTCGGATCCGGAGAAACCGTTCCTCGCCCCCGGGCTACGCCCCGAAGGCCTTCGACTTCCCCTTCACCGGCTTCGCCCCGGCGAGGAGGTGCGCCGGGACGAGGTCCCGGGCCGGCTCGCTGTACCCGACCGAGACGATCTTGTCGCCCCGGTACGTGAACGAGGTCAGCGAGGCCAGCGTGCACTGCCGACGCCGCGGGTCGTGCCACAGCCGGCGCTTCTCCACGAAGCTGCGGACGATCCAGATCGGCAGCTGGTGGCTGACGCAGACCGCCTCGTGCCCACGGGCCGCGTCCTTCGCCGCGTCCAGCGCGCCCATCATCCGGACGACCTGCTCGACGTAGGGCTCGCCCCACGACGGCTGGAACGGGTTGGTGAGGTGCTTCCAGTTCCCCGGCTTGCGCAGGGCCCCGTCACCGACGCCGAAGGTCTTGCCCTCGAAGACGTTCGCCGCCTCGATGAGCCGCTCGTCACTGGCCAGGTCCAGCCCGTGCGTCTTGGCGACCGGCATCGCCGTCTCCTGCGCCCGCTCCAGCGGGGAGGCGACGACGTACGTGATGTCCCGGCCGGCCAGGTGCTCGGCGACCCGGTCCGCCATCTGCCGGCCCAGCTCGGAGAGGTGGTAGCCGGAGCGGCGGCCGTAGAGGACCCCGTCCGGGTTGTGGACCTCGCCGTGGCGCATCAGGTGGACGACGGTGATGTCCTGGTCGTCCGCGGGGTTCGCGGGGCTCACGCGGTCGCCTCCGCGGCGGCCCGGGCGGCAGCCGGCAGCGCCGCGGCGATCCGCTCGATCGCCCGCTCGTCGTGGGCGGCCGACACGAACCAGGACTCGAAGGCGGACGGCGGCAGGTAGACGCCGTCGGCCAGCATCGAGTGGAAGAAGGCGTTGAAGCGGAAGGCCTCCTGCTTCTTCGCCTCGTCGTAGTTCCGCACCTCGTCGGCCGTGAAGAACACCGAGAACATGTTGGAGGCCGTCTGCAGCCGGTGCGCCACGCCCTCCTTCGCGAGGGCGCCCGTGACGAGCCCCTGGATCTCCGCCGACACCGCGTTGACCTTCTCGTACGCGGCCTCGTCGAGCAGCCGCAGCTGCGCGAGCCCGGCGGCGGTGGCGATCGGGTTACCGGAGAGCGTGCCCGCCTGGTAGACCGGCCCGGCCGGGGCCAGGTGCCCCATGACGTCGGCGCGGCCACCGAACGCGGCGGCCGGGAAGCCACCGCCCATGACCTTGCCGAAGGTCAGCAGGTCGGCCTTGACGCCGTCGACGCCGTACCAGCCGGCCCGCGAGGTACGGAAACCGGTCATCACCTCGTCGGAGATGTACAGCGCGCCGTTCTCCCGGCACAGGTCCGCCAGGCCCTGGTTGAAGCCCTCCGCCGGCGGCACGACGCCCATGTTGCCGGGCGAGGCCTCGGTGATCACACAGGCGATCTCGCCCGGGTGCGCGGCGAACGCGGCCCGCACCGCGGCCAGGTCGTTGTACGGCAGCACGATCGTGTCGCCGGCCTGGGCGCCGGTCACGCCGGGCGTGTCGGGCAGCCCGAGGGTGGCGACACCGGAACCGGCGGCGGCGAGCAGCGCGTCCACGTGACCGTGGTAGCAACCCGCGAACTTGACGACCTTGGCGCGCCCGGTGAACCCGCGGGCGAGCCGGATCGCGGACATCGTGGCCTCCGTACCGGAGGAGACGAGCCGGACCTGCTCGACCGGCTCGACGCGCGCGACGATCTCCTCGGCGAGCGCGACCTCGCCCTCACCCGGCGTACCGAAGGAGGTGCCGCGGGCCACGGCGGCCTGCACCGCGGCGGTGACCTCGGGGTGCGCGTGGCCGAGAATCATCGGTCCCCACGAGCAGACCAGGTCGACGTACTCCCGACCATCGGCGTCGGTGAGGTACGGACCGGTACCGGAGACCATGAACCGGGGCGTACCGCCCACGGCTCGGAAGGCACGCACCGGTGAGTTCACGCCGCCGGGCGTCACGAGGGACGCGCGGTCGAAAAGCGTCTGTGAGACTGGGGCTTCGTATGAATACGGCACTGTGATCCTGACCTGCGAGTACGGCTACGCGTACAGCTTCGAGTACGGCTTCGAGTACGGAGGAACGGCGTGAACACCCTGTGCTGACGCCGGGGCGGCTGTCCGCCGCGTCTGCGAAACTGGGGCGTCATAGGGATGGCTCACGGAATCCATGGTGTCAGAGGCCACAGCGTTCTTGCGGACAGGTGTTTCACCGTACGAACGTGGGGGAGGTCACTGACACGATGATCGGGTTGCGCGGCGGGGTCGTGTTGCCGAGAAAAAGCAGTCGGGTGGAGATATGCATCGCGGTGGCGGACCGGGCGAGGGGACGGACGATCTGGGTCCGGAGTCTGCCCGGCGGGGGAGGCACCGGCGCCGGCGGGCGGACGGGTCGACTCCGGGCGCGCCCGGCACTCCGGGAAGCCCGAGCACCCCAGGCCCCGAGGCGGATCGGGCATCCGGAGGCGGGAGTGGCCGGTTGGGGGTGACGTACAAGTACTTCGGCGCGCCCGACGGCGCCACGGCGGCCCGGGTACCGATCTCGATGCGTCCGGAGGAGCTCGGCGGCGACGAGCTCGGCATGGGCGGCATGTTCACCAAGATCAAGCCCGAGACCATAGCGGCGATGGTCCTCACGGGCATCGAAGGCATGCCCCTGAACAAGGTGCCCCCGCTGGAGCTGGTCGTGCTCCACCCGGACTACGCGGTCGTGAAGCTCCCGATGACCGTGGTCGACCCGCTGCGCGGGATCGGCGAGGAGTCGGTCGGCGCCGCCGCCTTCATCTGGTCCACGGTCCCGGACCGAGGCGGCCCGCGCGACGCCTTCGACGTCTACCAGCTGCTCCACGAGTGGCAGGACTTCTCCGTCCGCCTGCACGAGGCGGGCCACCAGCCGTACTGCCTGGTCTGGCCGTAAGGGGCGAGCGACCACACGTCTTCGCTTGCTCGCGCTGCTGCTTCGTCTCGCTCTTCTCGCCCTCCTGCCGCTTCTCGCGCTGCTGCTCCTTCTCGCTCCGATCGCTCTACTTGATCTACTTGATCTACTTGATCTGCTCCCGCTGTTCCCGCTGCTGCCTCTGCTGCTCGGCGAGCTCGCGGGCGGAGGCGAGCCGGTACGGGACGTCGATGACCACGACGTTCTTCATGAACAGCAGACGGGTCTTGAGACGCAGGGCGCTCTGGTTGTGCAGCGGCTGCTCCCACCAGTGCCCCACCACGTACTCGGGGATGACCACCGACACCACCGAGTCCGGCGTCCGCTCCGGCGCCTCCCGGACGTGCCGCAGGACCGGCTGGACGAGCGAGCGGTACGGGGAGCTGAGCACCCGCAGCGGTACGTCGATGCCGTGGGCCTCCCAGGTCGCGCGGAGGACCTCCGCCTCCGCCGGGTCCTCGGCGACGGTGACGGCCGTGAGGGAGGCGGG
This sequence comes from Streptomyces sp. NBC_00094, assembly GCF_026343125.1. Lineage (NCBI taxonomy): Bacteria > Bacillati > Actinomycetota > Actinomycetes > Kitasatosporales > Streptomycetaceae > Streptomyces > Streptomyces sp. NBC_00094. Next base: position 3,552,919 of record NZ_JAPEMB010000001.1, read on the forward strand.
CCGCAGGGTCTTCGCGTACGACAGCGCGCGCAGGCTCGGCGCGTTCACCGAGGCCACCAGGACGAGGACGTGGTTCTCGGCGAGGGCGTGGGGCCGCTCGCCCGGGCCGACGGCGACCTCGGCGGCGACGGCGTCGTAGTGGCGCCGTACCCCCTTCATCCCGGCGAAGAGCACCGGCATCGCGATCACGACGAGCCAGGCGCCGTGCGTGAACTTGGTGATCAGGACGATGACGAGGACGACGGCCGTCAGACAGGCGCCGAAGGCGTTGATCGCGAGGCGGCGCAGAATCCCGCGACGGTCGGCCGCACCGGCCGGCGTGGCGAGTTCTCGCCGCCAGTGCTTGACCATCCCGGCCTGGGAAAGGGTGAAGGAGACGAAGACGCCGATGATGTAGAGCTGGATCAGCCGGGTCAGCTGCGCGTCGAAGGCGACGATGAGCGCCATCGCGGCGAGCGCGAGGAGGACGATGCCGTTGGAGTGGACGAGCCGGTCCCCGCGGTGGAAGAGCTGGCGGGGCGCGTAGCGGTCGCGGCCGAGGACCGAGGCGAGCATCGGGAAGCCGTTGAAGGCGGTGTTGGCCGCCAGGATCAGGACCCCCGCGGTGACGGCCTGGAGCGCGTAGAAGAGGACGTGCCAGTCGCCGAAGGTCGCCCGGCCGATCTGGGCGAGCGCCGTGGACATCGGGGTGCCGGGGGCGAGCCCGAGCTCGGTGGGGTCCTCGGCGACATGGACCTCGTAGACCATGGCGAGCACGGTGATCCCGAAGAACATGGTCACCGAGAGCCCGCCCATGATCGCGAGCGTCATGGCCGCGTTGCGGCTCTTCGGCTTGGCGAAGGCCGGGACGCCGTTGCTGACGGCCTCGACGCCGGTCAGCGCGGTGCAGCCGGAGGCGAAGGCGCGCAGGGCGAGGAGGACGAGTGCCAGACCGGAGTAGGTCGAGACCGCGTTGACGGGCAGGTCGGCGGACTCGGCGCGGATCGTGTCCCCGGTCGCCATCCGCACGGCGGCCACCGCGAACATCACGTAGATGACGGCGATGAAGGCGTAGGTGGGGAGGGCGAACCAGCGCCCCGACTCGCGCACCCCGCGCAGGTTCAGCCAGGCCAGCACCGCCACGAAGCCCACCGACATGGCCACGGCGTGCCCGTCGAGCGAGGGAACGGCCGAGGTGATCGCGGCGACTCCGGAGACGACGGAGACGGCGACGGTCATCACGTAGTCGATCAGCAGGGCGGATGCGGCGGTGAGCGCCGCGGTCTGCCCGAGGTTCTCGGCGGAGACGACGTAGGCCCCGCCACCGCCCGGGTAGGCGTAACAGGTCTGCCGGTAGGAGGCGACGACGACCAGGAGCAGGACGACGATGCCGACCGCCGCGTACCAGGCCAGATGGAGCACGGCGAGGCCACCGAGGGCGAGGATCAGCAGGATCTCCTCGGTGGCGTAGGCGACGGAGGAGAGCGGGTCGCTGCAGAAGATCGGCAGCGCGAGCCGCTTCGGCAGCAGGGTCTCACCGAGCCGTCCGCTGTCCAACGGACGTCCTACGAGCAGGCGTTTCGCCGCACTTCCAGCTCTCATAAGTGCTGAAGTTAGGACGAATGGGATGTCATGCCCGGAAGCCGCGCCCTGCGGGAGCCCCGTACGAGGAAGGACGTCACGCGTGAGCGGAGTACGAAGCGGAGTACGCATGGCCGGCGAGCCCATGCAGATCGGCGAGGTCGCCGCACGGACGGAACTGTCCCTGCGCACGATCCGCCAGTACGAGGACAGTGGCCTCGTGGTGCCGTCCGCGGCCTCGCCGGGCGGTTTCCCCCTCTACACGGACGCGGACGTGTCCCGGCTGATGGTGATCCGCCGGATGAAGCCGCTCGGCTTCACCCTCGACGAGACCCGCGAGCTGCTCATGGCCGTGGACCGGCTCACCGCCGACCACCCCGGCACGGAGACGGAGCTCACCCCGGAGGACCGCTCGGTGCTCGTGACCCGCGTCCGCCGCTACGAACAGGCGGCGGCGGAGCGGGTCGCCGAACTACGGACCCAGCTGGCCCGCGCGGAGGAGTTCGCCACGTCCCTCCGCTCACGCCTGACCACGACCCCGGTCTGAGCCGGGCCCGGGACCTCAGGCGGCCAGCGACTCCGCGAGGTCGCGGAAGAACCGCGCGTACGCGGCGGGGCTGGGCGGGGCCTCGGGGTTCCACGGGGTGAGCCGGGTGCCGGGCGGGGTCTCGTACGGCGGGACCGCGTGGAACCGGTTGTCGAAGAGGATCAGATCGGGGCGGAGCTCGGCGACGCGACCCCAGTCCGCGGTGAGCCAGTTGGCACCGGGCCCCGGGCCGGGGTCGAGCAGCCGGACGCCGAGCTCCGCGAGCCGCGCCAGCTCGGGCCAGGCCTGCGGCCGGGCCAGATGGACCTGGTCGGGGCCGGCCCCGGAGAGCGCGAGCACGGCGAGCCCGGTCCGCCCGGCGACACCCCGGAGAACGGCCTCGGCCTCCCCCAGGTCCGCCAGGTCCGTCCGATCCACCCGATCCCCCAGGTCCGTCAGGTCCGCCCGATCCGCCGTCATCGCCGTCCCGGCCCGGAGCGAGGCGCTCAGCTCGCCGAAGCGGTCGAGGATCGCCGGAAGCGTGAGCTCGTTGCCGACGGAGAGCGCGACGAGCGGCACCCCGAGCCGCTCGGCGACCGCCTCGTCCAGCGCGTACGGGCTCTTCCCGTCGTACGTGACGTCGACGATCACGTCGGGACGCAGCTCCCTCAGGAGCGTCTCGTCCAGGACCCGGCCCGGACCGAGGTACGGGACCCCGGCCGCGTCCAGGCCACCCGCCTTGGCCGGATCGGACACCGGGCCGTCGTGCCCGGAGCCGTAGACGGCGACCGGTGTCACCCCCAGGTCGAGCAGCGCCGCCCCGGCCCGTATGTACGCGACGACACGCTCCGGCACGCGGGCCGCGCCCAGCTCCGCACCCCTGTCATCCGTGAATCCCCATGCCCGCGCTTCCGACATGCGGCTGCTCCCTCCCCGGCCGAGACTGCCTCCCCCGCCACCTTGGAACGGTTCCCCGGCCCGCACAAGAGGGCCTCCGGCCGCCTGTGGACAACCCCTGGCACCCGCTCGGGACTTTGGTCCCGGACCCCCTGCCGAAAGTCCCCCGCGGTGGTGTTAACTGAACAGGTCGGGAGGAAGCAGTAGGAATCACCGCGCCTCCGTTCACGCGCGCCACCTGCCGGGGCGCGGCGCGTACGGACGGCCCTCACGTCCTGGAGTGAGCAATGTCCTTGCCCGGCCAGTTCTCGGACCCTCGTGTGATCACGCTCTTCGGCCTGCTCGCCGCCTCGACGGTGGTGTGGCTGACGCTGAGCCTGCGGGCCCGCGCCCGCGACCGCCGCGAGCGGGCGGCCACACCGCTGGAGCGCGTCTGGCACCCGCAGGAGTCGGTGCCGCTGACCCCCGCGGAGGAGCACGCCTTCGGCCAGGTCGTCTCCCGCCTCTCCCTGGGCTCACCGGGCCGCCTGCGCTGAACCGGCACCGGCGCCGCCCCCGTACGCCCCCGGATTGTCGGTGCCCTGGCCTACCGTACGGAGCATGGACGACGCCCCCTCTCCCGTACGGCTCGAACCCTGGTCCGAAGAGGACGCGGAGCTGCTGCGCGCGCTGAACGCACCGGAGCTGATGGCCCACCTCGGCGGCCCGGAGAGCGAGGAGCAGCTCGTCGGCCGCCACGGGAGATACGTGGCGCTGAGCGCCGACACCACGGGCGCGGGCCGGATGTTCCGGATCCGGCTGCTGCCCGAGGAGGCCGTGGTGGGCAGCATCGGCTTCTGGGCGCAGACCTGGGACGGCGAGCCGGTGTACGAGACGGGGTGGACCGTGCTGCCGGGCTTCCAGGGACGGGGCATCGCGACGGCCGCCACGCGCGCGGTGGTCGCGGAGGCCGGGGCCGCGGGCCTCCGCCGCCATCTGCACGCGTTCCCGTCGGCGGACAACGCCGCGTCGAACGCGGTGTGCCGCAAGGCGGGCTTCGAGCTGCGCGGGGAGCGGGACTTCGAGTACCCGCCGGGGCACCCGATGCGCTGCAACGACTGGCGCCTCGACCTGCGGTCCGACCTGCGGTCCGGCCTGCGGTCCGGCGACACCCCCTAGGAGGCGTCCTCCGTCGTGGCGATCGGCCGGGTGAAGTGGAAGGCCACGATGTCGAAGCGTTCGCGCAGGTAGAAGCGGTGGGCTCCGGTGCGGTGGGTGCCGGAGTCGAGGTTGAGCTCGTGGCAGCCGGCCGCGCGGGCGTGGCCCTCCAGGTGGGCGACGAGCGCGTGGCCGACACCGGTGGAGCGGTCGTCGGCGGCGGTCACCAGGTCGTCGACGTAGAGCTTGCGCAGGGAGCTGGTGTTGTTCACGATCCGCCAGCCGGCCGCGCCGACGCAGCGGCCGGCGTCCGCGTAGGCGGCGCTGAATCGCAGCCCCTGCGGGTGCCCGGACTCGTACACCTCGCGGAAGAGCTCCGGCGTGAGGTGGGGACGGAGTTCGGAGAGGACCGGCAGGAGGTCGCTCTCCAGCCGCGGGTCGCCGGGTTCGAGGTCGATGATCTTCATGCCGGGACGGTACCCCAGGTTTTTTCAGGGTTGACGGACAAGGCACCACCACGGATATTTATCTGCGTAACGCAGATTCTTCTCTCTGCAGCGGATATCTCGCCCTCTCCGGAAGGACACCTCATGACCGTTCTCGTCACCGGCAGCCGCGGCCGCGTCGCCTCCACCCTGCTCGGCCTCCTCGCCGACGCGGGCGTCAAGGCCAGGGCCGCCTCCAAGAACCCCGCCGACCTCTCCCCACCCGCAGGCGTCGACACCGTGCGCTGCGACCTCGCCGATCCGGCCACCTTCGACGCCGCCCTGGACGGCGTCGACGCCGTCTTCCTCTACGCCGAGGCCACCCACGCCGGCGCCTTCGCCGGCCGGGCCCGTGCCGCCGGGGTCGAGCACGTCACCCTCCTCTCCTCCAGCTCCGTCCTCGCGCCGGACGCCGAGGTGAACGCGATCGCCGCCTCCCACCTCGCGGCCGAGCGCGCCCTGTCCGCCACCGCGGACACCGGAGCCTTCGAGGCCACCCACCTCCGGCCGGGCGCCTTCGCCACCAACGCCCTGCAGTGGGCGTGGGCGCTCCGGGCCGGGCGCCCGCCGGCCCTCCCGTATCCGCACGCGTACGGGGATCCGATCCATGAGCGCGATGTCGCCGAGGCCGCCTTCGCCGTGCTCACCGAACCCCGACTGCGCGGCTCCTCGTACGTACTGACGGGCCCCGAATCGCTGGACTTCACCGAGCAGCTCGCGATCCTGGCCGAGGTGACGGGCCGGCCCGCGCCGTACACCGTGCCCACCCCCGAGGAGTGGAAGGAGTCGGTCACCGACTTCATGCCGGAGACCTACGCGGACGCCCTGCTCTCCTACTGGGCCTCGCACGACGGCCGGCCGACGCCCCTGACCGGCACCGTCGAGGAGCTGACGGGTCACGCGCCCCGCACCTTCGCCACCTGGGCCGCCGACCACACCGCCGCCTTCCGCCCCTGACGGAACCCGACCGTCCCGAACCCGGCCCACCCCGACCCGGCTCGCCCCGACCCCGGCCCCAGCCGCGGCCCCAGCGGGGGCCCAGCGGGCGCCCAGCCGCGGCGCCCGGGCCGAATCCCCTGGCGACCCCTCCCGCCCCGGTGCCATCCTGTCCCCGTGAACGGACCGGAGATCCAGATCAGATTCGTCCCCGACCTGCGGGTCTTCGTCTCGGCGGAGCGTCGCTCGGGACACACCCCCGTGGCCACCGACGGAGCCTCCTCGCTGGGACATGTCGTGGAGTCGCTCGGCGTGCCGCTCACCGAGACCGGGCGACTGCTCGTGGACGGCAGGCCCGTGGACCCCTCGCACGTGCCGGTCGCGGGCGAGACGGTCGAGGTGGAGGGGGTCGCCCGCCCGCAGTCGGTGCCCGGCGCCCCGCTCCGGTTCCTGCTCGACGTCCACCTCGGCACCCTGGCGCGGCGACTGCGGCTGCTCGGCGTGGACGCGGCGTACGAGAGCCAGGACATCGGCGACCCCGCGCTGGCCACGCTCTCCGCGCGGGAGCGGCGGGTCATGCTCACGCGCGACCGTGGCCTGCTGCGCCGCCGTGAGCTGTGGGCGGGCGCCTACGTGTACAGCGACCGGCCGGACGACCAGCTCCGTGACGTACTGGAGCGGTTCGCGCCGCAGCTCGCGCCCTGGACCCGCTGCACGGCGTGCAACGGGCGGCTCTCCGGCGCCGACAAGGACGCGGTCCGCGAGCGGCTGGAGCACGGCACGGAGAAGTCGTACGACGTGTTCGCGGAGTGTGTGGAGTGCGGCCGGGTCTACTGGCGCGGCGCCCACCACGCCCGCCTGGAGGCGATCGTCTCCGACGCGGTCCGCGAGTTCGGCGACGCGGCGGCCCGCTAGGAGGCCGGTCGGGTCAGCCGAGCTCGCCGCCGCGCAAGCGCTCGACCTGAGCGGCGCTGACCTCGACCGTGCGCCGCATGTGGGCGATGAGCAGGGCGACCTCGGCATCGCTGTAGACGTCGAACATCGTGCCCCAGGTCCCGTTGAGCTTCCGCCACAGAGTGGCGAGCTCGGCCAGCCGCTCGGGCACGAGCGCCACCAGGACACGGCGCCGGTCCTCGGTGTCCCGCTCACGCGTCACGTACCCGGCCCGCTCCAGCCGGTCGACGAGCCGGGTCGCCGAGCCCGTGGTGAGCCCGGTCAGCTCGGCCACCCGCCCGGTGGTCACCGGCCCCTCCTCCAGGCTGAGCAGGTTCAGGCACTGCACATCGGTCGGGTGGAGCCGCAGATGGTCGGCGACGGCCTGGTTGAACAAGGCGTAGGAGGCCATGTAACGGCGGGCTTCCCCGTACAGCTCGGTCATGAGCGCATCGCGCCGGGCGGAACTCTTCTGCGGCATGCAGAAATTGTACGGACCAGACACCGGGCGACCGGTCAGAAGACGTACGGGTCACCCGTGGCGAGCACCAGCACACGGTGCCGGTCGTTCCTCGGGTTCCGGTCGGCCGCCCCGTCCCGCCAGGCGGTGGTGATCTCCACCGTCAGCTCGTCCGGAAGGCCCGCGGTCCGCAGATCGAGCGCCAGCTCACCGACGGCCCCCGCGGCCCGGAGCTCGCCCGTCCGGCAGGACACCACACGGTCGCTGCTCCACAGACAGGCGGCCGGCAGCTCATGGCCCCCCGCCATCGGCTCGGAGAAGGCGAGCCGGACCGTCGCCTGGGAGAGATCGGAGGGCCCGTGGTTCTCGCTGACGAGCCAGACGCCGACCCGACCGTCCCACAGGGAGACATGACCGTGATGAGCGAGATCCGTCTCGGCACCGGACCCGGGCCACACCGCACCGGCACTCACCCCGGCGCCCGCGCCCACCACTGCCGAGGCCGCGAGCACGACCCCGAGCACAGACTTCACGATTCCACGCATAAGCCTAAAATACCCATAATCCAGCCAGAACCCTGACACCCCGTCAGTCAGCGTGTCCCCAGACGCCCATGACACCCTGCCCCCATGCTCATCGCCCGCTCCGCCGCCCTCTTCCTCGTCGCGGCCCTCTTCGAGATCGGCGGCGCCTGGCTCGTCTGGCAAGGCGTACGGGAGCACCGCGGCTGGGCCTGGATCGGCGCCGGCGTCCTCGCCCTCGGGATCTACGGCTTCGTCGCCACCCTCCAGCCCGACGCCGAGTTCGGCCGCATCCTCGCCGCGTACGGCGGAGTGTTCGTCGCGGGGTCGCTCGCCTGGGGCATGGTGGCCGACGGCTACCGCCCCGACCGCTGGGACGTCACCGGCGCACTCGTCTGCCTCGTCGGCATGGCCGTGATCATGTACGCCCCACGCGGCCGCTGATCCACGTCCCCACCTATCCTGACCGGGCGATCCACGTCATCGACCACCTGCGCGAGGAGCACGTCATGACCGCCCCCGGTACCCCCATCGCCGTCATCACCGGAGCGAGCGGCGGAATCGGCGCCGCCACGGCCAGGCAGCTCGCCGCCGCCGGTTACCGCGTGGTGCTCACCGCCCGCCGCAAGGACCGCATCGAGGCCCTCGCCGCCGAGATCACCGAGGCCGGCCACCAGGCCACCGCCTACGCCCTCGACGTCACCGACCGCGCCGCGGTCGACGAGTTCGCCACCGCGTTCCGCGCCCTCGCGGTCCTGGTCAACAACGCCGGCGGAGCCCTCGGCGCCGACTCCGTCGCCACCGGTGACCCCGAGGACTGGCGTCGGATGTACGAGGTCAACGTCCTCGGCACCCTCCACATGACCCAGGCCCTGCTCCCGGCCCTCACCGCGAGCGGCGACGGCACGGTCGTCGTCATCTCCTCCACCGCGGGCCACTCCACCTACGAGGGCGGCGCCGGCTACGTCGCCGCCAAGAACGGCACCCGCGTCCTCGCCGAGACCCTCCGCCTGGAGATCGTCGGCACCCCGGTCCGCGTCATCGAGATCGCCCCCGGCATGGTGAAGACGGACGAGTTCGCCACCACCCGCTTCCGCGGCGACACCGACAAGGCGGCCAAGGTCTACGCGGGCGTGGCCGAACCCCTCACGGCGGACGACGTGGCCGACACGGTCACCTGGGCCTGCACCCGCCCCCCGCACGTCAACATCGACCTCCTGGTCGTCCGCCCCCGCGCCCAGGCCTCCAACACGAAGGTCCACCGCGAGCTGTAGGACGACCCACGGCACGTCCGGGTGAACAACCTCGATCCCCCGGACAACAACCGAAGACCCGACCTAACGTCGAAGACAACTCCATACAGAACGGCCCTCGACCCCGTACTACAGCTCCGTCACGGAGCGAGTCCGCACCACCAAGTTCGCCGAGCAGTACCACTCGGCCACATGGTCCCTGTGTGCACTCGAGGCCAGGACCATCGTCAACGAGCTCGGAATCCCCTACGGCAAGAAGTCACGGATCATCCGGCCACCCCGCCTCGAGTTCTCCCGACCGGACTACCTCCGCGGCTGCATCGACGCCGACGGGTCGCTCGGCTGGACCACGGAGGGCATCCCGTTCCTCTCGTTCACGTCGGCCAGCACAGCCCTGGCTGCGTACCTGTGCCACTACACGAAGAAGATCACGGGCACCGAGCGCATCGCCCGCCGCAACACCCGTGACCAGGTCTACGTCATCACGTACTACAAAGAGCAGGCGCAGCAGCTCGCCGAGCACCTCTACTACCCCGACTGCCTCGGCCTGGACCACAAGAAGGCCAACGCCGCCGCGATCCAGACCTGGGTGCGTCCAGCAGACATGAGGATCGCACCACCCCGTCGGCGCTGGACCGAGACGGACGACCGCGAACTCCTGCGGCTCAACGACCCCGCCGCCGCAGCCATCACGCTCGACCGAACCGAGCAGAGCTGCCACATGCGCTTGTGGCGGCTTCGCACCGGTCAGACACCGTCGCCCACCCGGTAACCCTCCACGAGGACCGATGACGGGGTGCCGCTGACGCGGCACCCCGTTCCGGTTCCACCCTCAGCCCTTCACGCAGACGACCTGCTTCAGCTGCGCGACCACCTCGACCAGGTCCCGTTGCTGCTCCATCACCCGCTCGATCGGCTTGTACGCACCCGGGATCTCGTCCACGACACCTGAGTCCTTACGGCACTCCACGCCCCGCGTCTGCTCCTCCAGATCCCGCGTCGAGAAGCGCCGCTTCGCCTCGCTCCGGCTCATCCGCCGACCCGCTCCATGCGAGGCCGAGTTGAAAGCCGCCTCGCTGCCGAGCCCCTTCACGATGAACGAGCTGGTACCCATGGAACCGGGGATGATCCCGAACTCCCCAGATCCGGCCCGGATCGCACCCTTCCGCGTGACCAGTAGGTCCACTCCCTCGTACCGCTCCTCCGCCACGTAGTTGTGATGGCAGGAGATCACCGGATCGAAGGCCACCTTCGCCTTCCGGAACTCCCGGCGGAGCACTTCCTGGAAGAGCGCCATCATCACGGCCCGGTTGTACTTCGCGTACTCCTGAGCCCAGTGGAGGTCGTTCCGATAGGCAGCCATCTGCGGGGTGTCGGCGACGAATACCGCAAGATCCCTATCCACCAAGCCCTGATTGTGCGGCAGCTTCTGCGCCTCGCCAATGTGGTACTCGGCAAGCTCCTTGCCGATGTTGCGCGACCCGGAGTGAAGAACGAGCCACACCCCACCCTGCATATCTATGCAGACCTCAGCATAATGATTCCCTCCACCCAGTGTCCCCATCTGCTGCTCCGCCCGCCCTCGACGGAACTTGACGGATTCCGTGATCCCGTCGAACCGCGACCAGAAGTCCCCCCACCCCGCCGTCGGGAACTGGTACAGCCGCCCCGGGTCCACCGCGTCCCGATGCAGTCCCCGCCCCACCGGAATCGCCTGCTCGATCTTCGACCGCAGTCGTGACAGGTCACCCGGCAGGTCGTTCGCCGTCAGCGAGGACTTGACCGCCGACATCCCGCAGCCGATGTCCACCCCGACCGCCGCCGGACAGACCGCCCCCTGCATCGCGATCACCGAACCGACCGTCGCGCCCTTGCCGTAGTGCACGTCCGGCATCACGGCCAGGCCCTTGATCCACGGCAGCGTCGCCGTGTTGCGCAGCTGCTGCATCGCGCCGGCGTCCACCGTGGAAGGATCGGTCCACAGACGGATGGGAACCTTCGCCCCCGGTACCTCTACGTACGACATACTTCCTCAATTCCCCCGAGAAGTCTGATAACGCAAAAACCGGAACCAAAGCCCGTACAGGTGACAACGGACCGGCATCAACAGCTGCGTGTGCGATAGACATTGTGTCCACCGGCCGGGTTCGCGCGGCAAACAGTTTTCGGGAAAGACTTCGGGAGAAGGGAGCCTGGGACCGTGCAGCGAAAGAAGTACGCCCCCGGCCGCACCGGGTCCACGGCACGTACCGCCGCCGTCCTCACCAGCGTCCTCGGACTGGGCCTCGGGCTCGGCCTCACAGGATGCTCGGCGGGCGCTCCGGTCGACGACATCGCCGTCGACGCCAAGGCCGGCGCCGTCACCCCCGCCGCACCCCCCGGCCGCTACCGCACCCTCTTCGAGCCCTGCGGCTCCGTCCCGCAGGCCATGCTCAAGGACCTGCTCCCGGGCGCCGCCGCGCTGCCCGAAGCCGAGCGCGCCACGGTGTACCGCGGCACCGCCGCCGTCACCTACGACACCGACCGGCGCGTCGGCTGCACATGGAAGGCCGACACCCCGGAGACCTCCCACCGGCTCGTCCTCGACGTCGAGCGGGTGGTGTCGTACGACCCCGCCGTCAGCGACGACGCCCGGGCGCAGGAGGTGTACCTCCGCCGGCAGCTCGCGGCGGGCATCCCCGTGCCCCCCACGGCCCCGCCCACACCCACCGGCACGGCGACGGGAACCGTCGGCGGCAGCGCGACGCCCCCCGGCGGCGCCACCGGCGGCACGGCCCCCACAGGCCCCACGAGCCCCACCGCACCGACGGGCGACACCCCACCCACCCTCGCCACCCTCGCCACCGGCCCCACCGCCGTCGGCACCCCGGCCTCCGGCACTCCGACCACCGGCCAGGCCACCGGCGCGACCACCGGCACGCCCTCCACCGGCCCCACGCCTCCCGGTGCCACCTCCACCGGCCTCGAACCCCGCGTCCTCGACGGCCTCGGCGACATCGCGTACCTCGACGACACCCTGAACACCGTCGGCGCGAACGGCCGTCAGCGCGCGGTCAGCGTGGTGTTCCGCACATCCAACGTCATCGTGACCGTCGCCTACCGGGAGCAGACCACCGGTCCCGCCGAGGCCCCCGACAGCGCGAAGCTGCAGGAAAAGGCCCGAAACCTGGCCCGGCTGCTCGCCGGACGCCTGGAGGAGTAGCCGTTCGGCTCCGATCCGTGAGCGGAGGGTGAGCACGTAACGTGTCGGCGTACCCGTGGCCGCCCGATGGCCGTGGCCGCCGACCGGCCGGCCTGACCGTACGACAAGCGACTGAAGGAACCATGCAGCGATCAGCCTCGCGACTCCCCCGCATACTCGCCTGCGCAGCCGTCCCGGTGATGCTCGTCGTCGCCGGCTGCTCCTCGGACTCCGGCGACTCCGGCAAGAAGGGGAGCCAGGACAACGCCGCCGCGTCGGCCTCCGCGGCCCCGAAGCCGTCGCCGACGCCGACGGTCGAGCCGGCGAAGTTCACGAAGCTGCCCGAGGCCTGCAAGTCGATCTCCGCCAAGACGTCGGCCTCCCTGGTGCCCAAGGCGAAGAGCAAGAACGGCACGCCGGCGGCCTCCAGCGACCTCGCCAGCCGCGGTGGCTGCTCGTGGAACGGCCTCGTCGACAAGGGCGTGAAGGGCTCGCACTACCGCTGGCTCGACGTCTCCTTCTACCGGTACGAGTCCGACGTGTCGCTCGGCAGCGGCCAGGAGCGCGCGCAGGAGAACCTGACGAAGGAGCTCGCCAAGATCCAGGAGACCCCTGGCGCGAAGAAGCTCCGCACCTCGACGGCCGTGGGCATCGGCGACGAGGCGAAGGCCGTCGCGTACGACCTGCGCAAGACGGACGAGGACTTCAGGTACGCCTCCGTCGTCGCGCGCACGGGCAACGTGCTGGTCCTGCTCTCGTACAACGGAGCCGGTTACGCGGGCGCCGCCGCCCCGTCGGAGAAGACCGTCATGGACGGCGCGGTGAAGGCGGCCAAGGAGGCCGTGGCCGCCGTCGCGGCAGCCAACAAGTAGTCACAAACCAGCACGGACCGGTACTCCGGTACGGAGCCCGTCCCTCCCCCGAGGGCCGGGCTCCGCACGCATGTGCCACTCTGTGCGCGCGAGATGTCGTTTGACGGGGAGGGGATCGCGGGTGGCCGCGATGCAGCTGACACGCACACACCGGATACTCATCGGCCTCGTCATCGCCGGTGCGCTGATCATCGCGGGCATCGGTTTCGCGGGTTCGTACGCCGCCGTCCGCGAGCTCGCCGTGGACAAGGGCTTCGGCACCTTCTCGTACTTCTTCCCGATCGGCATCGACGCCGGCATCTGCGTCCTGCTCGCGCTCGACCTGCTGCTGACCTGGCTCCGGATCCCGTTCCCTCTGCTGCGTCAGACCGCCTGGGTCCTGACGGCGGCGACCATCGCCTTCAACGGCGCGGCGGCCTGGCCGGACCCGCTGGGCGTCGGCATGCACGCCGTGATCCCGATCCTGTTCGTCGTGTCCGTGGAAGCCGCCCGCCACGCGGTGGGCCGGATCGCGGACATCACGGCCGACAAGCACATGGAGGGCGTGCGGCTCACCCGCTGGCTGCTCTCCCCGGTGCCGACGTTCCGGCTGTGGCGCCGGATGAAGCTCTGGGAGCTCCGCTCGTACGAGCAGGTCATCAAGCTGGAGCAGGAGCGGCTGATCTACCAGGCCCGGCTGCAGGCCCGTTACGGCCGAAACTGGCGCCGCAAGGCACCGGTGGAGGCGCTGATGCCGCTGCGTCTCGCCCGCTACGGCGTGCCGCTGGCGGAGACCGCGGCGGCGGGCCTGGCGGCGGCCGGCATCGAGCCGGCCCTCCTCCCGCCCCAGCCGCAGCCGGTCCACACGGTGCACCCGGTCCAGCCCCAGCAGCTGCCGCACGCGCCCCAGCAGCCCCAGCAGCCCCAGCAGCCCCAGCTCCCCCATCAGCCGCAGCAGCCCCTGCAGCAGCCCCAAGGACAGCCGGTCGCGCAGGGCCACCCCGACGCGCGGAACGGTCTGCCCGACGAGGCGGAGGCCCCGAACCACGACAGCCCGTGGTTCCAGTCGCCGCAGCTCCCGTCCGAGGCGATCGAGACGGCGTACGACCCGCAGTACGTCGACGGTCTGGCCCCCACTCCGGTCGCCGTGCCGCTCGGCCCGGAGGACGTCCCCGGCCCGCGCCACGAGCAGGGCCCCGAGGCGTTCGAGCCGTACCCGGAGTACGTGGAGGAGCCGGAGCAGCCCGAGCTCCCGGTCGACAACTTCGAGGAGACCGTCTACAAGATCACGTGGTCGTACGTCCACGAGCACAAGCAGTTCCCCGGCAAGGGTGAGCTGCAGCAGCTGGTGGCCGGTCACTACGGCGTCACGGACTTCCCCGACACCGACCTGCTGCACCAGCTGACCCCGGTGATCCAGCACCGCATCCAGCAGGAGATGGCCGACTTCGACACGGCCTGACAGACCTGGGACCACGGGAAAGGGCCGCCACCCGGCATCCGGGTGGCGGCCCTTTCACGACCTCACGTCACACGCTCACGCGCCGAGCAGCTTCCGCACCCGGTCCGCGCCCACGGCGAGAAGCAGCGTGGGCAGTCGCGGCCCGGTCTCCCGGCTCACGAGGAGCTTGTAGAGCAGGGCGAAGAAGGCGCGCTGGGCGAGCTTCAGCTCGGGCGTCGGCTTGGCCTCGGCGTCGAGACCGGCCATGACCTTCGGGACGCCGTAGACGAGCGTGGTGAGCCCGTCGAGCGACCAGTGGCTGTCCAGGCCCTCCAGGAGCAGGCGCAGCGACTCGCGGCCCTCGTCGTCCAGGGAGCCGAGGAGCTCGGTGTCGGGCTCGTCGCGGACGATGGTGCGCTGGTCGGCCGGGACCTGGTTGGTGATCCAGTTCTCGGCGCGGTCGAGTCGCGGCCGGACCTCGTCGAGCGAGGTGACCGGGTTCTCCGGATCGAGCTCGGTCAGGATCCGCAGGGTCTGCTCGTCGTGACCGGCCGTGATGTCCATGACCGAGGCGAGCGTCCGGTACGGCAGCGGGCGCGGCGTCCGGGGCAGCTCACCGGCGGCCGTACGGGCAGCGCGGGCGTGGGCGGCGGCGTCGGCGGGCAGCACGGAGCCGTCGGCGACCTTGGCCTCCAGCTTGTCCCACTCGTCGTAGAGCCGCTGGATCTCCTGGTCGAAGGCGATCTTGAAGGACTGGTTCGGCTTGCGGCGCGCGTACAGCCAGCGCAGCAGCGGAGCTTCCATGATCTTCAGCGCGTCGGCCGCGGTCGGGACGCCACCGCGCGAGGACGACATCTTGGCCATGCCGCTGATGCCGACGAAGGCGTACATGGGCCCGATGGGCTGCACGCCGTCGAAGATCTCGCGGACGATCTGGCCGCCGACGACGAAGGACGAGCCGGGCGAGGAGTGGTCGACGCCGGAGGGCTCGAAGATGACGCCCTCGAAGGCCCAGCGCATCGGCCAGTCGACCTTCCACACCAGCTTGCCGCGGTTGAACTCGCTGAGCTTCACGGTCTCGGCGAAGCCGCAGTTCGTGCAGGTGTAGGCCAGCTCGGTCGTCTCGTCGTCGTACGACGTGACGGTCGTGAGGTCCTTCTCGCACTGCCCGCAGTAGGGCTTGTACGGGAAGTAGCCCGACGCGCCGCCGGAGCCGTCGTCCTCGGCCGCCGCGCCGGAGCCCTCCTCGGCCTCCAGCTCGGCCTCGTCGAGGGGCTTCTGCGACTGCTTCTTCGGGGCCTTCTTCGTCCGGTACTGGTCGAGGATGGCGTCGATGTCGCCACGGTGCCTCATGGCGTGCAGGATCTGCTCGCGGTAGGTACCGGCCGTGTACTGCTCGGTCTGGCTGATCGGGTCGTACTCGACGCCCAGCTCGGCCAGCGACTCGATCATGGCGGCCTTGAAGTGCTCGGCCCAGTTCGGGTGGGGCGAGCCGGCGGGGGCCGGGACGGACGTCAGCGGCTTGCCGATGTGCTCGGCCCAGGACGCGTCGATGCCCTCGATGCCGTTCGGCACCTTGCGGTAGCGGTCGTAGTCGTCCCAGGAGATGAGGTGCCTGACCTCGTACCCGCGACGGCGGATCTCGTCGGCGACCAGGTGCGGGGTCATGACCTCGCGGAGGTTGCCCAGGTGGATCGGGCCGGACGGGGAGAGGCCGGAGGCGACGACGACCGGTTTGCCAGGCGCACGTCGCTCCGACTCGGCGATGACCTCGTCCGCGAAACGGGAGACCCAGTCGGTCTCGGTGCTGCTCTGAGCCACGGTCGGTACGTCCTTCTTCCTGAGGGGGTCTGCTGGCTGGCCTCGCTGCGGTACAGCCCTACGTGAGCCATTCTCCCAGACGTGAGCACGGACTCCGGGGTTGTCCACAGGCGGAGAAAACACGTTGCTCTCCCATGGGACACTTGACAAGCGAAATAGACCTGACGAACTCAACAGGAACGGAAGCTCATGGCCTCGGTCCCTTCCCTCGCTTCGACCGTGCAGCAGCGCCTCGCGGACGGACTCTCGGCAGCCCTGCCGGAGGCCGCGTCCGCCGACCCGCTGCTCCGACGAAGCGACCGGGCCGACTTCCAGGCCAACGGCATCCTGGCGCTGGCCAAGCAGCTCAAGGGCAACCCGCGTGAGCTGGCGACGAAGGTCGTCGACGCGATCCCGGCGAACGACGTCCTGAAGGAGATCGAGGTCTCGGGCCCCGGCTTCCTGAACATCACGGTGACCGACGCGGCGATCGTGCGGACCCTCGCGGCCCGCGCCGCCGACGCCCGGCTCGGCGTGCCGTTCAACGAGTCGGCCGGCACGACGGTCATCGACTACGCCCAGCCGAACGTGGCGAAGGAGATGCACGTCGGTCACCTCCGCTCCGCCGTGATCGGCGCGGCGATGGTCGAGATCCTGGAGTTCACCGGCGAGACGGTGGTCCGTCGCCACCACATCGGCGACTGGGGCACCCAGTTCGGCATGCTCATCCAGTTCCTCATCGAGCACCCGCACGAGCTCGACCACAAGGCCGAGGACGGTGGCGAGGTCTCCGGTGAGGAGGCCATGTCGAACCTGAACCGGCTGTACAAGGCGTCGCGTGCCCTCTTCGACTCCGACGAGGAGTTCAAGACGCGGGCCCGTGCGCGTGTCGTGGACCTCCAGGCAGGCGACGAGGAGACGCTCGCGCTGTGGCAGCGGTTCGTCGACGAGTCGAAGATCTACTTCTACTCGGTCTTCGACAAGCTCGACATGGACATCCGCGACGGCGATGTCGTCGGCGAGTCCGGCTACAACGACATGCTGGTGGAGACCTGCCGCATCCTCGAGGAGTCGGGCGTCGCGGTCCGCTCCGAGGGTGCGCTGTGCGTCTTCTTCGACGACGTGAAGGGTCCGGACGGCAACCCGACCCCGCTGATCGTCCAGAAGTCCGACGGCGGCTTCGGCTACGCGGCGACGGACCTGTCCGCGATCCGCGACCGGGTGCAGAACCTCAAGGCGACGTCCCTGCTGTACGTGGTGGACGCCCGCCAGTCGCTGCACTTCAAGATGGTCTTCGAGACGGCCCGCCGGGCCGGCTGGCTGAACGACGAGGTCAAGGCCGTCCAGCTGGCCTTCGGCACGGTCCTCGGCAGGGACGGCAAGCCGTTCAAG
Organism: Streptomyces sp. NBC_00094; assembly: GCF_026343125.1. Lineage (NCBI taxonomy): Bacteria > Bacillati > Actinomycetota > Actinomycetes > Kitasatosporales > Streptomycetaceae > Streptomyces > Streptomyces sp. NBC_00094. Next base: position 3,570,292 of record NZ_JAPEMB010000001.1, read on the forward strand.
ACCCGTGAGGGCGAGACGGTCCGGCTGGTCGACCTGCTCGACGAAGCCGTCGACCGGGCGACGGCGGTCGTCCGCGAGAAGGCCGAGAAGGTGGGCCTGACCGAGACGGAGATCGTCGAGAACGGCCTGCACGTCGGCATCGGCGCCGTGAAGTACGCCGACCTGTCCACGTCCGCGGCGCGGGACTACAAGTTCGACCTGGACCAGATGGTGTCGCTGAACGGCGACACGTCGGTGTACCTCCAGTACGCGTACGCGCGTATCAAGTCGATCTTCGGCAAGGCGGGCGACCGCACCCCGGCCGCCCACCCCGAGCTGGAGCTGGCTCCGGCGGAGCGTGCGCTCGGCCTCCACCTGGACCGGTTCGCCGAGACGGTGGCCGAGGCGGCGACCGAGTACGCCCCGCACAAGCTCACCGCGTACCTGTACCAGCTCGCCTCGCTGTACACGACGTTCTACGACCAGTGCCCGGTCATCAAGCCGGAGCCGCCGAAGGAGATCGCGGAGAACCGCCTCTTCCTCTGCGACCTGACCGCCCGCACCCTCCACCAGGGCATGGCGCTGCTGGGCATCCGGACGCCCGAGCGCCTCTGACGGCTCGGGACGGTAGCGAAGCGAAGCCCCCGGCACGGGAAACACCGTGCCGGGGGCTTCGTCGTCAACGAATCGTGTGCGAGGTCCTGCCCGAGACCTCGTCGATCTCCGTGTGAGCCTTCTGGAGCAGCTGTGAGGCGAGGTCCATGAGCGCGCGGGCGCCCGCGATCTCCTCGCCGACCCGCAGCTGATCAGGATCGGAGGGGTGCCGATTGGCCGTGCCGTGGGCCCGGAACTCGGTGCCGTCGGAGAGCCGGACCATGGCCGCCGCCCGCGTCCGGTCACCCTCCTCCTGGAACTCCATCTCCACATGCCATCCGACAAGCGTGTGCATCATGAGGACCACCTCCAGCGAGGTACCTGTCGGGTACCTCTCCAGAGTGCGCCGCCCGGCCTTCAGAGTCGAGCCGACCCCAGCTTCTGCGCGACCTCGGTCGCCCAGTAGGTCAGGATCATCCGCGCCCCGGCCCGCCGGATGCCGGTCAGGGTCTCGAAGATCGCCCGGTCCCGGTCGATCCAGCCCTTCTCGGCGGCCGCCTCGACCATCGCGAACTCACCACTGATCTGGTACGCGGCGACGGGGACGTCCACCGACTCGGCGACCTTGGCGAGCACGTCCAGGTACGGCCCGGCGGGCTTCACCATCACCATGTCCGCACCCTCCTCCAGGTCGAGGGCGAGCTCCCGCAGCGACTCCCGCAGGTTCGCCGGATCCTGCTGGTAGGTCTTGCGGTCGCCCTGGAGGGAGGAGCCGACGGCCTCACGGAAGGGGCCGTAGAAGGCGGAGGAGTACTTCGCGGTGTACGCGAGGATCGACACGTCCTCCTTGCCGATGGTGTCGAGGGCGTCCCTGACCACCCCGACCTGCCCGTCCATCATCCCGGAGGGCCCCACGACGTGGACGCCGGCGTCGGCCTGGACCTGCGCCATCTCGGCGTAACGTTCCAGCGTGGCGTCGTTGTCGACGCGGCCGTCGGCGTCGAGGACACCGCAGTGCCCGTGGTCGGTGTACTCGTCGAGGCACAGGTCCGACATGATGACGAGCTCGTCGCCGACCTCGGCCTTCACGTCACGGATGGCGACCTGGAGGATTCCGTCGGGGTCGGTCCCGGCCGTACCGGCGTTGTCCTTCTTGGCGTCCTCGGGCACACCGAACAGCATGATCCCGGAGACCCCGGCCTCCAGCGCCTCCACCGCGGCCTTCCGCAGCGTGTCCCGCGTGTGCTGCACGACTCCGGGCATGGTCCCGATCGGCACGGGCTCGGCGATGCCCTCCCGCACGAACGCGGGAAGGATCAGATCGGCCGGCCGCAGCCGCGTCTCGGCAACCATGCGCCGCATGGCGGGCGTCGTCCGCAGCCGCCTCGGCCGCGCCCCGGGAAAGGATCCGTACGAGTTCATCCTCCGAGGCTACGCCCGCGGAAACGATGCACTTACCGACCGCTTGTGGGCATACACAAGGGGTGCGGGCCCCCGAAGGGACCCGCACCCCAAGAAACCCGACGACGACGTCGGAAAGGAGAACCCGACTACGTCGTACGACGCCGCCGCGCACCCGGCCGGCGCTCACTGGGCCGCGTCACCGGATCCCCCGCCTCCAGCGCCGCCTCCCGGCGCCGCAAGCCGAAGTCCGCCAGCGCCTCCGCGAGCTTGTGCACGGAAGGCTCGGGCGACAGCACGTCCACCCGCAGCCCGTGCTCCTCGGCCGTCTTGGCCGTGGCGGGCCCGATACAGGCGATCACGGTCACGTTGTGCGGCTTGCCCGCGATCCCCACGAGATTCCGCACGGTCGACGACGACGTGAACAGCACGGCGTCGAAGCCACCGCCCTTGATCGCCTCCCGCGTGTCCGCCGGCGGCGGCGACGCCCGGACGGTCCGGTAGGCGGTCACGTCGTCGACCTCCCACCCGAGCTCGATGAGCCCGGCGACGAGCGTCTCCGTCGCGATGTCGGCCCGCGGCAGGAAGACGCGGTCGATCGGGTCGAAGACCGGGTCGTACGGCGGCCAGTCCTCAAGGAGACCGGCGGCCGACTGCTCACCGCTCGGCACCAGATCGGGCTTCACACCGAAGTCGACGAGCGCCGCGGCAGTCTGCTCGCCCACCGCCGCGACCTTGATCCCGGCGAAGGCGCGCGCGTCGAGCCCGTACTCCTCGAACTTCTCCCGCACCGCCTTCACCGCGTTGACGGACGTGAAGGCGATCCACTCGTACCGCCCGGTCACCAGGCCCTTGACCGCACGCTCCATCTGCTGCGGCGTCCGCGGCGGCTCGACGGCAATCGTCGGCACCTCGTGCGGCACGGCCCCGTAGCTGCGCAGCTGGTCGGAGAGCGAGGCGGCCTGCTCCTTGGTACGCGGCACGAGCACCCGCCACCCGAAGAGCGGCTTCGACTCGAACCACGACAGCTGGTCCCGCTGCGCCGGAGCGCTGCGCTCGCCGACCACGGCTATGACCGGCCGGTGGCCCTCGGGCGAGGGGAGGATCTTGCCCTGCTTGAAGACCTGGGCGATGGTGCCGAGCGTCGCGTTCCAGGTCCGCTGCCGGGTGGTCGTACCGGCGATCGTCACGGTGAGCGGGGTGTCCGGCTTACGGCCTGCCGCCACCAGTTCACCGGCGGCCGCCGCCACCGAGTCGAGCGAGGTGGACACGACGACGGTGCCGTCGGAGGCACCGACCTCTGCCCAGCACCGCTCGTCGGCGGTCCTGGCGTCCACGAACCGCACGTCCGTGCCCTGCGCGTCGCGCAGCGGGACACCGGCGTACGCGGGCACGCCGACGGCGGTCGCGACACCGGGAACGACCTCGAAGGGGATGCCCTCGGCGGCGCAGGCGAGCATCTCGGCGCCCGCGTTCCCGTCGAGACCGGGGTCGCCGGTCACCGCACGGACGACCCGCCTGCCGCCCCTCGCGGCCTCCATGACAAGATTGGCGGCATCCCTCAACACGGGGACTCCGGCGGCTGTTGACGCCTCGTCAACAACCGTCAGCTCAGGCGTGCTCACCCCCGCGCGCGCATGGTCGCGAACGACCTCGAGCACCTCCGGCTCGGCGATCAGGACGTCCGCGCCCGCGAGGGCCTCGACGGCCCTGAGGGTCAGCAGTCCGGGATCTCCCGGTCCTGCGCCGAGGAACGTGACGTGCCCGTGGCCGTTGAAGGCCGAGGACACTGGGCTGGTGGTCGGGCGGGTGGGGTTCAAAGTGCTCGCTCCCCCATAAGACCAGCCGCACCCTTGGCGAGCATCTCGTCCGCGAGTTCGCGTCCGAGCGCCATCGCCTCGTCGTGCGAGGTGGGTACGGGACCGGTGGTGGACAGCTGCACCAGCGTCGAGCCGTCGGTGGTGCCGACGACGCCGCGCAGGCGCATTTCGGTGACAACCTGCCCGTGACCGGGGTCGTCGGCCAGCAGGTCGGCCAACGCACCCACAGGTGCGGAGCAGCCGGCCTCCAGGGCGGCGAGCAGGGATCGCTCGGCGGTCACGGCGGCCCGCGTGAACGGGTCGTCGAGAGCGGCGAGCGTGGCGACGAGCTCGGCGTCGGACGCCGGGCACTCGATCGCCAGGGCCCCCTGGCCGGGGGCGGGCAGGACGGAGTCGACCGACAGGTGGTCGAGCGACAGGGAGCCGATCAGCTCCGCGGTCCCGCCGATGCGGTTGAGACCGGCCGCGGCGAGAACCACCGCGTCCAGCTCACCGCTGTGCACGTAGCCGACCCGGGTGTCGACGTTCCCCCGGATCGGGACACAGGTGATCTCCAGACCGTGGCTGCGCGCGTACGCGTGGAGCTGGGCCATGCGTCGCGGCGAGCCGGTGCCGACCCGGGCGCCCTTCGGCAGCCGGTCGAGCGTGACGCCCTCGGGCGCGATCAGCACGTCGCGAGGGTCCTCGCGCTTCGGGATCGCGGCCAGCACCAGTTCGGGGTGCTGGGTCGTCGGCAGGTCCTTCAGGGAGTGGACGGCGAAGTCCACCTCACCGGCGAGCAGCGCGTCGCGCAGGGCGGCGACGAAGACGCCGGTGCCGCCGATCTGCGCGAGGTGCTCCCGGGAGGTGTCCCCGTACGTCGTGATCTCCACGAGCTCGACGGGCCGGCCGGTCAGCTGCCGGACGGCATCGGCCACGTGCCCGGACTGGGCCATGGCGAGCTTGCTGCGCCTGGTCCCGAGCCTCAGTGCCCTCTCGGTCATACTCGCCCTCGGTTCTTGACGTCGGCGTCATTCAGGTCGGCCCGGCTGACGGATGCCACCGTCTCCGGGTCGAGGTCGAAGAGTGTCCGCAGCGCGTCCGCGTACCCGGCGCCGCCGGGCTCGCTGGCCAGCTGCTTGACCCGCACGGTCGGCGCGTGCAGGAGCTTGTCGACCACGCGTCGCACGGTCTGGGTGATCTCGGCGCGCTGCTTGTCGTCGAGGTCGGGCAGCCGGCCCTCCAGCCGGGCGACCTCGCTGGCCACGACATCGGCGGCCATCGTGCGCAGGGCGACGACGGTCGGGGTGATCTGCGCGGCGCGCTGGGCGGCGCCGAAGGCGGCCACCTCGTCGGAGACGATGCCCCGGACCTTGTCGACGTCGGCCGCCATGGGCGCGTCGGCGGAGGCCTCGGCGAGCGACTCGATGTCGACGAGCCGGACCCCGGGGATCCGGTGCGCGGCGGCGTCGATGTCGCGGGGCATGGCGAGGTCGAGCAGGGCGAGCGGGGTACGGCGGCCCTGGACGGCGTCCTCGACGGCCTCGCCGGTGAGGACGAGCCCGGTGGCGCCGGTGCAGGAGACGACGACGTCGGCACGTGTCAGTTCGTCGCCGACGGCAACCATGTCGACCGCGCGCGCGGTCACCCCCGTGCCGCCGGGCTCGCTCAGGATCTGCGCGAGCCGCTCGGCGCGGGCGAGGGTGCGGTTGGCGATGACGATCTCGGAGACGCCGGAGCGCGCGAGCGTGGCCGCGGCCAGCGAGGACATCGATCCGGCCCCGATGACGAGGGCGCGCTTGCCCTTGGCCCAGGTCTCGACATCCGTACCGAACGTACCGAACGCACCGTCCGAGCCGTCCGTGCCGTCGGCGAGCTGCTCCAGACCGAACGTGACGAGCGACTGCCCGGCCCGGTCGATCCCGGTCTCGCTGTGGGCACGCTTGCCGACCCTCAGGGCCTGCTGGAACAGGTCGTTGAGAAGGCGTCCCGCGGTGTGCAGCTCCTGGCCCAGCGCGAGGGTGTCCTTGATCTGGCCGAGGATCTGACCCTCGCCGACGACCATGGAGTCGAGCCCGCACGCCACCGAGAAGAGGTGGTGGACGGCCCGGTCCTCGTAGTGCACGTAGAGATAAGGAGTGAGCTCCTCCAGGCCGACGCCGCTGTGCTGCGCGAGCAGCGTGGACAGCTCGGCGACACCGGCGTGGAACTTGTCCACGTCGGCGTAGAGCTCGATGCGGTTACAGGTGGCCAGGACGGTGGCCTCGGCCGCCGGCTCGGCGGCGAGGGTGTCCTGCAGCAGCTTGGCCTGGGTGTCCGCCGACAGCGAGGCCCGCTCCAGGATGGAGACCGGGGCGCTGCGGTGGCTCAGCCCGACGACGAGAAGACTCATGCCGGCATCACGGCGGGGACGTCCCCGTCGGGTCCCTTGCGGCTGCTGCCCGCGGCACGGGTGGCGGGCGGCGCGGCCGGCGCATCGGTCGCCGCGCCCGTCTCCGGGCCCTCTTCGGCGCCCGCCTCCTCGCCGGCCTTCCGCTGCTCGTGGAAGGCGAGGATCTGGAGCTCGATGGAGAGGTCGACCTTGCGCACGTCCACGCCGTCGGGCACGGAGAGCACGGTCGGGGCGAAGTTCAGGATGGAGGTGACTCCGGCGGCCACGAGCCGGTCGCAGACCTGCTGGGCGACGCCGGCCGGGGTCGCGATGACGCCGATGGAGACGCCGTCCTCGTTGATGATCTTCTCGAGCTCGTCGCTGTGCTGGACGGGGATCCCCGCGACCGGCTTGCCGGTCATCGCGGGGTCGGCGTCGATCAGCGCGGCGACCCGGAAGCCACGGGAGGCGAAGCCGCCGTAGCCGGCGAGCGCGGCACCGAGGTTACCGATGCCGACGATGACGACCGGCCAGTCCTGGGTCAGTCCCAGCTCGCGGGAGATCTGGTAGACGAGGTACTCGACGTCGTAACCGACACCACGGGTGCCGTACGAGCCGAGGTAGCTGAAGTCCTTGCGCAGCTTCGCGGAGTTGACGCCCGCGGCGGCCGCGAGCTCCTCGGAGGAGACCGTGGGTACGGAGCGCTCCGACAGCGCGGTGAGTGCGCGCAGATACAGCGGAAGCCGGGCGACGGTGGCCTCGGGAATTCCTCGGCTACGGGTCGCCGGTCGGTGAGTTCGGCCAGTTGCCACGGTGCTCCTGCGGGATGAGCGGGGCTGCAGGCGGCCGTATGTCCCAAGACCGCCCCGTCGAATGCAGGCTATGTCTTTGTGAACGCGTGCACAAAGATGGTGTCCGTTTTGTCCGGCCAAAGTGACCGGGGTCACGCGGCTGGTTCCCATCCTCACGGAACCGCGGAGTGCCGCAGAGCGTTGAGATCCCGAAGGGGGCAAAACCGCACACACTCCTCACGATGCCGCCCCCGAAAGCCTACAAAACGTCCACGATGGTAACCGCCTTTCGGTCACGCACCCAGTTCGCGCCGGAGACGCTCGGCGTCCACGCGCCAGAAGGTGTGCTGCTCACCGTCGATCAGGACGACCGGGATCTGCTCCCAGTACGCCCGGTGGAGCTCCTCGTCGCGAGTGATGTCCTTCTCCTCCCAGAGTGCGCCTGTTTCGGCGCACACGGACTCGATCACCACCCGGGCGTCGTCACAGAGATGGCATCCCGGCTTGCCGATCAGCGTCACGGTGCGCGATCCGGCGTCGTTCTTCTTCTTCCGTCCGAACATGACGTCCATTCTGTCCAATTAACAGGGGAGCCCCGCAGTGTTCACGCCCCGGCATCGTCACAAGTCGGGAAGTACCGAACAGACTGGCTATGCTCACGACATGGCCGCTCTGGGATGGCTCACCCCCCGTAGGCGCTCCGCCACCGCGCGCAGCGTCCTCGCAGGCGAGGCCGCTGCCGAGGCAGCACGGAAGTCCTCACTCCAGCTGGAACAGGAGCGGGAGGCGGCCGCCGAGGCCGAGGCCCCGGAGACCGCCGCACCACCGGCCGAGCCCGAGTTCCCGGTCGTCGGCGACGTCCAGGCCGCGGCCTTCTTCGACCTCGACAACACCGTGATGCAGGGCGCCGCGATCTTCCACTTCGGCCGCGGCCTCTACAAGAGGAAGTTCTTCCAGCGCCGCGAACTCGCCCGCTTCGCCTGGCAGCAGGCATGGTTCCGGCTCGCCGGCGTCGAGGACCCCGAGCACATGCAGGACGCCCGCGACAGCGCCCTGTCCATCGTCAAGGGCCACCGCGTCTCCGAACTGATGTCGATCGGCGAGGAGATCTACGACGAGTACATGGCCGACCGCATCTGGCCCGGCACCCGCGGTCTCGCCCAGGCCCACCTGGACGCGGGCCAGAAGGTCTGGCTCGTCACGGCCGCCCCGGTCGAGACGGCCACGATCATCGCCCGGCGGCTCGGCCTGACCGGCGCGCTCGGCACCGTCGCCGAGTCCGTCGACGGCGTCTACACCGGCAAGTTGGTCGGCGAGCCCCTGCACGGACCGGCCAAGGCCGAGGCGGTACGGGCTCTCGCCGCCGCCGAGGGCCTCGACCTGAACCGCTGCGCCGCGTACAGCGACTCGCACAACGACATCCCGATGCTCTCGCTCGTCGGGCACCCCTACGCGATCAACCCGGACACCAAGCTCCGCAAGTACGCGAAGGCCCGGGAGTGGCGACTGCGCGACTACCGGACCGGCCGCAAGGCCGCCAAGGTCGGCATCCCCGCCGCCGCGGGCCTGGGCGCACTGGCCGGCGGCACCGCCGCCGCGGTCGCCCTGCACCGCCGCCGCCACTGACGCGACCGGGACACCCGCGAGACCGTCGCACCTCGGCGCGCCGCCGCCCTGCCGATACGTTTCGGCTGCGATCATCTGCGACAACCCCGGACCAAGCGCCCTCACCCGTCCGTGGTCGAACACCACCGCACAGGTCGACTCCCAGGCATTCCGGGCTCCCTACCCAGCAGCGGCCTCGATCACTCCACCGTTCTGCACTTGAGCACAACGCAACGCTCGTGCAGTCACACTCGTAAGCGATCCGATCAACAATCGGTCACGAACAGGGACTTGTTCCGACTGCAAGCAGTAACGAAAACGACGTAATCGGTGATTTGGGCAACTGGGTGTAGCGCTGCCTGTACGAAGCGTTATTCTCCTCAGACGCACAAAGGACCCCTCCCGTCGCCACGACGAGTGAACGGTCCCGTACTGCACGTGATGGAAGCTCTGCCTCTGGGAGTCCCGTGTACCCACACGTCGGGGTTGACACCTCGGGCCTGGCTACGCTGCGCGCAACGGTCCTCGACCACTTGCGCGGCTTCGTCCCCACCGCGTACGCCGGCCCTGTCCCCGCCTTCGCCTTCGCCTCACCGGCACCCGCCGGCCCTTGCTATGCCCTGGCCGACGGCAGCGCCGCCGTGGGCAGACGGGGAACCCGCGGCGGCGCCGGAACCTCGACACCCGCCCGCCGCCCCACCGCCGACAGCGACAGCGCTCGCATGATGGACCTGGTCGAGCGCGCCCAGGCCGGCGAAGCCGAGGCCTTCGGCCGCCTGTACGACCAGTACAGCGACACCGTCTACCGCTACATCTACTACCGCGTCGGCGGAAAGGCGACGGCGGAGGACCTCACCAGCGAGACCTTCCTGCGCGCCCTGCGCCGGATCTCCACCTTCACCTGGCAGGGCCGCGACTTCGGCGCCTGGCTCGTCACCATCGCCCGCAACCTGGTCGCCGACCACTTCAAGTCCAGCCGCTTCCGCCTCGAGGTCACCACCGGCGAGATGCTCGACGCCAACGAGGTCGAGCGCAGCCCCGAGGACTCCGTCCTGGAGTCCCTCTCCAACGCGGCCCTTCTCGACGCCGTCCGCCGCCTCAACCCCCAGCAGCAGGAGTGCGTGACCCTGCGCTTCCTCCAGGGCCTCTCGGTCGCCGAGACCGCCCGCGTCATGGGGAAGAACGAGGGCGCCATCAAGACCCTCCAGTACCGGGCCGTCCGCACCCTGGCCCGCCTTCTCCCGGACGACGCACGCTGACCGGTTCGCGCCCCCCACACGCGACCCCATCCACCGGTCCACGCCCCACCCCCCACACCACCCCCTACATCCCCACGACCCCCGTACTACTCACAGTCGGTGACCTCTCGGTGACGCACTGGTCCGATCATCTTTCGCGCGTAACCCAAGTGCCGCGCCGCTCGTTGTGCGGAATGCAGGCTCCCTGTGGTCACGCCATGCCCGCAGCCACTCACTCTTTCGTGTGGATGCGTTCAAGGCGTGCAACCTTCCGGACACCCCGGGGAGTCGACCGTCATGACGAGAGGAGGTGCCGCCAGTGATCGCGAACGTATCGGCGCACCGGCGGGCGAACGCCTTCGCCCAGGCCCTGGAGGACCGGGCGGCCGAGGGCGCGGCAGCCGAACAGCCCGAAGCTCCGCCCGAACCGGCGGAGCAGGGGCGGCTGTTGGCCTTGGCGAACGGTCTCGGCGAACTGCCGAAGCCGCAGCTGGACCCCGAGGTCAAGGTGGTGCAGCGAGCGCAGCTCGTCGCCGCCATGGAAGCGATGCTCATGGAGGGGAGCGCGGCCGCGGGCCCTTCGGTACCGGAACAACGGACACCGAGCGGCCGGGGAGCCCACCGGGCATCCCCGCTCCGCAAGCTCCGGCCCCGCTCCCGCTGGACCAAGGGCCTCGCCGCCGGCGGCCTCACGGTCGGTGTGGCCGCGGGAGCCTTCGGCGGAGTGGCCGCTGCCAGCTCCGACGCGCTGCCCGGTGACTCGCTCTACGGGCTCAAGCGGGGCATGGAGGACATCAAGCTCGGGATGGCGGACGACGACGCGGATCGCGGCGGCATCTACCTCGACCAGGCGTCCACCCGGCTCAGCGAGGCCCGCAGACTCATGGAACGCGGCCGCTCCGGCGACCTCGACCACGAGTCCCTCACCGAGATCCGTCGCGTCCTGGGCGGAATGAAGCACGACGCCGTCGAAGGCCACCGCCTGCTCCGCCAGGCGTACGAACGGGACGGCGAGATCGGCCCGATGGCCCGGCTCAACTCCTTCGCCCATGCCCACCGGGACACCTGGAACGGCATCCGCGACCGGCTCCCCGTCCAACTGGCGGACGTCGGCAGCGAGGTGACCGGGGTCTTCGAGGCCATGGACGAAGAGGTCGAGCCCCTCCAGTCGGTGCTTCCCCGCACCGTGGAGAAGGGCGCGGTCGGCACCCAGAGCCCGACCGGCGGGACCAGCACCCCGCCGAGCAACCAGGACCCGGACACCCAACATCCGCCGTCCGCCCAGGAGTCGTCCCCCACGGACAGCCACTCCGCGCCGCCCCGCCCGTCCGGTCCTCCCCCGAGCACCGGTACGAGCACCGAAAGCGGCAGCACCACATCACCGGAGGACGACGGTCTCCTCGGCGACAGCACCGGTGGGCTGCTCCAGCCGCCCTCCCCGACCGGCCCGCCGACGGCACCCTCGGACACGACCGCGACACCCTCCGAGGTGCCGGACGTGACCCTTCCGCCACTCCTGCCGGGCCTGCTACCAGGCCTCGGCATCGACAGCGAGGACGCTCGCTAGCAAGAGTGGAGGGCGCCCCACGGACGGGGGCGCCCTCCACTCTTTTCCCTGCCGCTCTCGTGACTCAGAAGAACACCGACCGCCGCTGCACCAGCAGCTTGTACAGCGTGTGCTGTATCTGCTCCCGGACCTGATCCGTCAGGTTGAACATCAGCATCGGATCCTCCGCCGCCTCCGGCGCGTACCCGTCCGTCGGGATCGGCTCCCCGAACTGGATGGTCCACTTCGTCGGCAGCGGCAGCGCCCCGAGCGGCCCCAGCCACGGGAAGGTCGGAGTGATCGGGACGTACGGGACGCCGAGCACCCTCGCCAGCGTCCGGGCGTTCCCGATCATCGGGTAGATCTCCTCCGCCCCCACGATCGAGCAGGGCACGATCGGCACCCCGGCCCGCAGCGCCGTCGAGACGAAACCGCCCCGTCCGAACCGCTGCAGCTTGTACCGCTCCGAGAACGGCTTCCCGATGCCCTTGAAGCCCTCCGGCATCACGCCGACGATCTCCCCGGCCCGCAGCAGCCGCTCCGCGTCCTCCGCACAGGCCAGGGTGTGCCCCGCCTTCCGCGCCAGCTCGTTGACGACCGGCAGCATGAAGACCAGGTCGGCCGCGAGCAGCCGCAGGTGCCGCCCCGCCGGGTGCCGGTCGTGCACGGCGACCTGCATCATCAGCCCGTCCAGCGGCAGGGTCCCCGAATGGTTGGCGACGATCAGGGCCCCGCCCTTGTCGGGGATGTTCTCGATGCCCTTCACCTCGACCCGGAAGTACTTCTCGTACAGCGGGCGCAGCAGCGACATCAGGACCTGGTCGGTGAGCTCCTCGTCGTAGCCGAACTCGTCGACCTCGTACTCACCGGTGATCCGACGCCGCAGGAACGCGAGCCCGCCCGCGAGCCGCCGCTCCCAGCCCCCGCTCCCGGCCACGACCCCGTCCGCTCCCCCGGGTCCGCTCCCCGTCCCGGCCGTGACCTCCGGCCCGGCCCCGGGCGGCACCTCTCCCCCGGCCCCCTCCGCGCCCTGAGAGCCCTGCTGCGCCCCCGGCAGGGCCCGTACGGCCGCCGCCTCCCCGTCGGCCCGGCTGGGCCGACGACGGGCCCGCGAGCGGTCGTCGTCGAACGGAATGACCTTGGCGTCCGCCATCGCTGTCCGGTCTCCTCAGGCGCCGTGGTGATGTGAGTGAACGGTGGTCGGGGCGAGGCGGCCGGCCACCCGGTCCACCGCCCCGGCGAGCATCTCGGGCGGCAACAGCCCCGGCCCCCGACTGCCCGCGAAGTCGGCGAAGGCCTCCGCCGTCGTATGGCGCGGCGAGAAACCGAGGACCTCGCGCATCTGCACCGTCGAGACGACCCGGCCATGGGTGAGCAACCGGATCTGCTCGGGCGCGAAGTCGGTGATCCCGACCGTACGCAGCGCCGTTCCCACCCAGGTGACCGCGGGCAGCAGCACCGGGACGGTCGGCCGCCCGAGCCGCCGCGCGCACTGGGAGAGCAGCAGCACCCCGTCCCCGGCCACGTTGAAGGTGCCGCTGTTCATGGTCGCCCTGCGGGGCTCGTGCGCCGCCAGGCGCAGGACGTCGATCACGTCGTCCTCGTGGACGAACTGGAGCCTCGGGTCGTAACCGAGCACGGTCGGCATGACCGGCAGCGACAGGTACTCGGCCAGCGGCGAGTCGACCCGCGGCCCGAGGATGTTCGCGAACCGCAGCACGCACACGGCCACGTCGGGACGGCGCCGGGCGAAGCCCCTTACGTACCCCTCGACCTCGACGGCGTCCTTGGCGAAACCCCCGCTCGGCAGCGACTTCGCCGGCGTGGTCTCGGTGAAGACGGCCGGGTCGCGCGGCGCGGAGCCGTAGACGCTCGTACTCGACTTGATCACGAGCCGCTTGATCCGCGGCGACTTCTGGCAGGCCCCGAGCAGCTGCATGGTGCCGATGACGTTGGTCTCCTTGACCGACGTACGGCCGCCGGCGCCGAGCGCCGTCCCGGTCACGTCCATATGGACGACCGTGTCGACCTCGTACTCGGCGAGGACCTTCGCGATGGCCGGCCGGCGGATGTCCGCCCGTACGAACTCGGCGGCGCCGAGCTGGTGCGCCGGGTCGACCGCGTCCACCGCGATCACCCGCTCCACTTCCGGATCCCGCTGGATACGCCGTACGAAACGGCCCCCGAGATGCCGGGCGGCACCGGTGACGAGCACGACCCTGCCCAAGATCAGCGCCTTCCGTCCGTCTTCCGTTGGTCGCCACCGTAGCGCCTTCGGATTTCGGCGGGATAAAAGCGTGGCCCTCCACCGCGAACGGTGAAGGGCCACGCCTGGTGCACGAAACGCTGCGATGCAGCGGTCGCTTACTTCTTGTTGCGACGCTGAACGCGCGTGCGCTTAAGCAGCTTGCGGTGCTTCTTCTTCGCCATCCGCTTGCGCCGCTTCTTGATAACAGAGCCCACGACTACCCTCGCTCACTTCTCGGAACATCCCCGCCTCCCGGCGGGAATCGGTGCGGGGCGTCTGGGCCCACACGACCTACGTCGGCCTAGCCTACCGCCCCGAGCACCGCGCTTGTAATCCGAGGGCCGTACGCGACTTTCCCGACCTTTTGCGGCAGCGCGCTCGCTACGCGGTCCCCACCCCCACGAAGGACTCCCTCAGGTACTCGTGAACCGCCTGTTCCGGCACCCGGAAGGACCTGCCCACCCGGATCGCCGGCAGATGACCGCTGTGCACCAAGCGGTACACGGTCATCTTCGACACGCGCATCACCGAGGCGACTTCCGCCACGGTCAGAAACTTGACCTCGTTGAGAGGTCGATCGCCAGCAGCCATGACCCACCTGTACCTTCCGCCGCGACGCACACCGGCTTCCCCTCCGGTGACTCTTCGTCGCCAAGCGCTCACTCGCCAGACTAGGGGCGGGTGGTACGAGTGGGGAAGAGGTGCTGCCATCGGCCGTTTACCGTGACAGAAACGCTCGATTGAGTACATAGCGCGTGAGCGGCCGGTAGTAGTCGGAGCGCACGCCGTCATCAAGCGGAACGACCACCGACACCTGCCCCTCCGCCTCACCCACGAACAGCGCCGGATCATCCGTATCGGCAAGACCGATGGCCTCGATACCCAGCTGACCTGCACCGCAGACCCATCCGTGATCCCCGACCACGAGCTCCGGCAGCGGCCCTCCGCACTCGGCCGCGCTGTCGAGCGCGGCCCTAACCGGCAGCGCGGAATGCGAGTGCGCCCCCGGCTCGCGTCCACCCCCCGGCAGCCCGGGCTCACGCACCAACGCGACCCCCCGTACGTAGTCGAGCAGGTACGTACGTACGCCGAACCGGGTCGTTATGTCGACACATCGCCCCTGCGCCGGGGTGAGAACAAGACATCCCGCCGCCGACAAAGCGTCTGCAAGCGCGACGTAGAAACCGAGCAGACGGTGCGGATGCCCCGTCCCGAACAGCACGGGAACCCGTCGCGCCGCCGCCGACCCCAACCGCGCGGCGAAGGCGTCGAGCCCCCTCAACGTACGCTCCGGATCGATGACGTCAGGCCCCGACCGGTGCGCCGGATCCCCCGACACCCCGCACTTGTCCGCCATCAACCTCAGCAGATCGGCCTCGCCCCACCCCCAGGCGGGATCGAGCCCCAGCAACACCCGCGGATCACGCGCGGCGAAGAGCCGATAACTCCGCAGGCTCTCCTCCCGCGACGTCGCCACCGTCCCCGCCAACCCCGCCGCCAACAGATGCGCCCGCAGCGCCCCGGTACTCAACACCCTCCCGATGCTGCCGGAACACCCCGCCGCCCGAGCCCAAACCCCTCGGACACCGCACGGTCGGCGTAACCACGGGAAGAACGGCCCACGGCGTCTACGGCAGCAGCCCCCGCAACGGGAAGGCCGCCTTACGCGTCGCGAGCACCGCCTGGTCCAACCGGTCCGCCGGGTCGTACCCCTCGGCCCAGTCCCGGAAGCCCACCGGCCACCGCCCGTCGGTCATCCGCGCCGGCCCGTGCTGCCGGGTACGCGCGTACGCCTCGTCCCGCCAGGACGAGGGGATCACCGACTCCGGATCCACCGGCTCATGCGCCGCGATCCCCACCAGATGCGTCCACGACCGCGGTACGACGTCCACCACCGCGTACCCACCACCACCCAGGGCCACCCAACGCCCCTCGGCATACGCGTGCGCCAGCTCGTGACAGGCCGACTGCACCGCCCGCTGCGCGTCCAGCGACACCGCCAGATGCGCGAGCGGGTCCTCGAAGTGGGTGTCCGCCCCGTGCTGCGTCACGAGCACCTGCGGCCTGAAGTCCGCGATCAGCTCCGGCACCACCGCGTGGAACGCCCGCAGCCACCCCGCGTCCCCCGTCCCGGCCGGCAGCGCCACGTTCACCGCCCCGCCCTCACCCGCCCCAGGCGCACCCGTCTCCTCCGGCCACCCGGTCTGCGGGAACAGCGTCCGCGGATGCTCGTGCAGTGAGATGGTCAGAACCCGCGGGTCCTCCCAGAACGCCGCCTGCACCCCGTCCCCGTGGTGCACGTCCACGTCCACGTACGCGACCCGCTCCGCCCCCAGCTCCAACAGCCGGGCGATGGCCAGCGACGCGTCGTTGTAGATACAGAACCCGGACGCGCTCCCCGGCATCGCGTGATGCAGCCCGCCCGCGAAGTTCACCGCGTGCGGGGCCTCCCCGCGCCACACCGCCTCCGCCGCCGCGACCGACTGCCCGGCGATCAGCGCCGACACCTCGTGCATCCCGGCGAACGCCGGGTCGTCGACCGTCCCGATCCCGTAGGCCTGGTCGGCATGGCGGGGGTCCGCAGAGGCCGCCCGCACCGCCGCCACATAGTCCTCACGGTGCACGAGCCGCAGCGTCGAATCCCCGGCCGGCGGCGCCGCGACCACATCCACGGCCCGGTCGAGCCCGTACGCCCGCACCAGCCCCATGGTCAGCGCGAGCCGTACCGGATCCATCGGATGCTCGGACCCGAAGTCGTACTGCGTGACAGCTTCATCCCACATCAACAGTGCGCGGCCGCTCATGACCGCCACCGTATCGGGCCTCCCGCGAACCGAACGACGTGGCGTACACCACCGTCACCAGGACCAGCACCATCGGCACCAGCATCGCCCCCCGATAGCTCCACGCGTCCCCCAACGCCCCCACCAGCGGGGCCCCGATCAGGAACCCGACGTAGTTGAAGACATTGAGCCGAGCGACCGCCGCGTCACTCGCCCCGGGGAACAGCTTTCCCGCCGCGGCGAAGGTCTGCGGCACGATCACGCTCAGCCCGAGCCCCAGCACCGTGAACCCGACGATCCCCACCCACGCCCCCGGCGCCACCGCCACCACCGCGAATCCCAGAGCCGCGAGCACCGCCCCGCCCCGGACGACCGTCGCCGCCCCGAGCCTCCGCACCCCGAGATCCCCCACGGCCCGCCCCAGAAGCGTCGTCACCATGTACGCGTTGTACGGCACCGTCGCCAGCTCCTCCGAACTGCCGAGCACGTCCTGGAGGTACTTGGCACTCCAGTTGGACACGGTGGAGTCACCTATATAGGCGAAGGACATCACGAGACAGAGCGGCAGCAGCAGCGCGAAGGCCACCCGGCCCCCCTCGCCCGTACGCACTCCGCCTCCCCCACCGACCTCGCCGACCACGTACCACCGGCTGCCCACGAGCGCGACGGGCAGCAGGATCGCCACGACCGGCAGGTACGACACGAAGAGCGACAGATGCCAGTGCGCCCCCACCCAGGCCAGCGAGGCACCCACGATCCCACCGAGGCTGTACGAGGCGTGGAAGCCGAGCATGATGCTCCGCCCGTACGCCCGCTGGAGGCTCACCCCCAGCATGTTCATGGAGGCGTCCAACGCCCCCACCGCGAACCCGAAGAGCCCGAGGGCGACCGCCACCTCCCACAGCTCCGTACCGGCCCCCACCCCCAGCAGGGCCAGCAGGACGACGGGCTGAGCCCACCGCAGCACCACCGCCGGCCCCACCAGGGCGACGATCTTCTCCGTCGCCACGCTCGAGACCCCGGCCAGGATCGGCACCGCGGCGAGAAAGACGGGCAGCAGGGCGTCGGAGATCCCGTACCGATCCTGGATCCCCGGTATTCGGGTCACGAGCAAGGCGAAGGTGACCCCCTGCACGAAGAAACTGACCGCCAGGGATCCCCGCCCACGCCGCAACCGCGCATCCGTCATGGCGGCTCAGCGTAGGGCCGGAACCTACCGAGGGGTAGATGGATCACAGTCCCAATGTCGCCGGGAGCTCGTCCATCCTGCCGAAGAACCCGGTGGCCCCCGCGAGCTTCGCCTCCGGAGTCATCGCCGTGAACCCGTAGACGTCCATCCCGGCCGCCACGGCAGCCTGAACCCCGAGCCGGCTGTCCTCGACCACCACACACCGCTCCGGCACCACCCCCATCCGCGAGGCCGCGTACAGGAACAGGTCCGGCTCCGGCTTGCCCCGGCCCACGTCCTCGGCGCTGAAGACGATCTCGTCCCGGAACCACGCGTCGAGCCCCGTCTTCCGATGCCCCACCCGAATCCGCTCATGACTCCCGGACGAGGCCACACAGTACGGAACCCCGGCCTCGGCCAGCCCCTTGAGCACCTCCGCAGCCCCCGCCACGGCCTCCAACTCCCGCTGGAAGGCCGCGAAGACCCGCGCGTGGAACGTCTCGTCGAAATCCACGGGCAGCCGCTTCCCCGTCCGCTCCTCGACCAGCTCGTGAATACGATGCATGGCCGACCCCATGTAGTCGCGCACCGATTCCTCGTACGAGGTGGGATGCCCGAGTTCCGTGAGATAACCGGCGAGGAGCGTATTGGAAAGAGGCTCACTGTCCACGAGCACACCGTCGTTGTCGAAGATGACCAAGTCGTATCGCATGGACCAAGCCTAGAACGCAAAAATGCCTCAACCCCCGGACAGAGTCCGGGGGTTGAGGCTAAAAATTGTTCGGCGGCGTCCTACTCTCCCACAGGGTCCCCCCTGCAGTACCATCGGCGCTGAAAGGCTTAGCTTCCGGGTTCGGAATGTAACCGGGCGTTTCCCTAACGCTATGACCACCGAAACACTATGAAGATATGAACCGCCGCACCACCCAAACGAGGGGGGCGTGTTCGTTACTTCAGAACTAACACAGTGGACGCGAGCAACTGAGGACAAGCCCTCGGCCTATTAGTACCGGTCAGCTCCACCCATTACTGGGCTTCCACATCCGGCCTATCAACCCAGTCGTCTACTGGGAGCCTTACCCTCTCAAGGAGGTGGGAATACTCATCTCGAAGCAGGCTTCCCGCTTAGATGCTTTCAGCGGTTATCCCTCCCGAACGTAGCCAACCAGCCATGCCCTTGGCAGGACAACTGGCACACCAGAGGTTCGTCCGTCCCGGTCCTCTCGTACTAGGGACAGCCCTTCTCAATATTCCTGCGCGCGCAGCGGATAGGGACCGAACTGTCTCACGACGTTCTAAACCCAGCTCGCGTACCGCTTTAATGGGCGAACAGCCCAACCCTTGGGACCGACTCCAGCCCCAGGATGCGACGAGCCGACATCGAGGTGCCAAACCATCCCGTCGATATGGACTCTTGGGGAAGATCAGCCTGTTATCCCCGGGGTACCTTTTATCCGT
This sequence comes from Streptomyces sp. NBC_00094, assembly GCF_026343125.1. Classification (NCBI taxonomy): domain Bacteria; kingdom Bacillati; phylum Actinomycetota; class Actinomycetes; order Kitasatosporales; family Streptomycetaceae; genus Streptomyces; species Streptomyces sp. NBC_00094. Next base: position 3,589,273 of record NZ_JAPEMB010000001.1, read on the forward strand.
TGAGCGACGGCGCTTCCACAAGCCACCGCCGGATCACTAGTCCCGACTTTCGTCCCTGCTCGACCCGTCGGTCTCACAGTCAAGCTCCCTTGTGCACTTACACTCAACACCTGATTGCCAACCAGGCTGAGGGAACCTTTGGGCGCCTCCGTTACCCTTTGGGAGGCAACCGCCCCAGTTAAACTACCCATCAGACACTGTCCCTGATCCGGATCACGGACCGAGGTTAGACATCCAGCACGACCAGAGTGGTATTTCAACGGCGACTCCACCATGACTGGCGTCACGGCTTCAAAGTCTCCCACCTATCCTACACAAGCCGAACCGAACACCAATATCAAACTGTAGTAAAGGTCCCGGGGTCTTTCCGTCCTGCTGCGCGAAACGAGCATCTTTACTCGTAGTGCAATTTCACCGGGCCTATGGTTGAGACAGTCGAGAAGTCGTTACGCCATTCGTGCAGGTCGGAACTTACCCGACAAGGAATTTCGCTACCTTAGGATGGTTATAGTTACCACCGCCGTTTACTGGCGCTTAAGTTCTCAGCTTCGCCACACCGAAATGTGACTAACCGGTCCCCTTAACGTTCCAGCACCGGGCAGGCGTCAGTCCGTATACATCGCCTTACGGCTTCGCACGGACCTGTGTTTTTAGTAAACAGTCGCTTCTCGCTGGTCTCTGCGGCCACCCCCAGCTCACGGAGTAAATCCGATCACCAGTGATGGCCCCCCTTCTCCCGAAGTTACGGGGGCATTTTGCCGAGTTCCTTAACCATAGTTCACCCGAACGCCTCGGTATTCTCTACCTGACCACCTGAGTCGGTTTAGGGTACGGGCCGCCATGAAACTCGCTAGAGGCTTTTCTCGACAGCATAGGATCATCCACTTCACCACAATCGGCTCGGCATCAGGTCTCAGGCTTAATGTGTGACGGATTTGCCTATCACACGCCCTACACCCTTACCCCGGGACTACCACCGCCCGGGCTGGACTACCTTCCTGCGTCACCCCATCGCTTACCTACTACAAGTCTGGTTCGCCGGCTCCACCACTTTCCTTTCCCCGAAGGGTCCGGAACGGCTTCACGGGCTTAGCATCGCCTGATTCGATATTGGGCGTTTCAAAGCGGGTACCGGAATATCAACCGGTTGTCCATCGACTACGCCTGTCGGCCTCGCCTTAGGTCCCGACTTACCCTGGGCAGATCAGCTTGACCCAGGAACCCTTAGTCAATCGGCGCACACGTTTCTCACGTGTGTATCGCTACTCATGCCTGCATTCTCACTCGTGAACCGTCCACAACTCGCTTCCGCGGCTGCTTCACCCGGCACACGACGCTCCCCTACCCATCACAGCGGGCGTTGGCCCTATTGCTGCAATGACACGACTTCGGCGGTACGCTTGAGCCCCGCTACATTGTCGGCGCGGAATCACTTGACCAGTGAGCTATTACGCACTCTTTCAAGGGTGGCTGCTTCTAAGCCAACCTCCTGGTTGTCTCTGCGACTCCACATCCTTTCCCACTTAGCGTACGCTTAGGGGCCTTAGTCGATGCTCTGGGCTGTTTCCCTCTCGACCATGGAGCTTATCCCCCACAGTCTCACTGCCGTGCTCTCACTTACCGGCATTCGGAGTTTGGCTAAGGTCAGTAACCCGGTAGGGCCCATCGCCTATCCAGTGCTCTACCTCCGGCAAGAAACACACGACGCTGCACCTAAATGCATTTCGGGGAGAACCAGCTATCACGGAGTTTGATTGGCCTTTCACCCCTAACCACAGGTCATCCCCCAGGTTTTCAACCCTGGTGGGTTCGGTCCTCCACGAAGTCTTACCTCCGCTTCAACCTGCCCATGGCTAGATCACTCCGCTTCGGGTCTTGAGCGTGCTACTGAATCGCCCTATTCGGACTCGCTTTCGCTACGGCTTCCCCACACGGGTTAACCTCGCAACACACCGCAAACTCGCAGGCTCATTCTTCAAAAGGCACGCAGTCACGACCCATTGGGTAAACCCAATGAGCGACGCTCCCACGGCTTGTAGGCACACGGTTTCAGGTACTATTTCACTCCGCTCCCGCGGTACTTTTCACCATTCCCTCACGGTACTATCCGCTATCGGTCACCAGGGAATATTTAGGCTTAGCGGGTGGTCCCGCCAGATTCACACGGGATTTCTCGGGCCCCGTGCTACTTGGGTGTCTCTCAAACGAGCCGTTAATGTTTCAGCTACGGGGGTCTTACCCTCTACGCCGGACCTTTCGCATGTCCTTCGCCTACATCAACGGTTTCTGACTCGTCTCACAGCCGGCAGACTGTGAAAGAGAGATCCCACAACCCCGCATGCGCAACCCCTGCCGGGTATCACACGCATACGGTTTGGCCTCATCCGGTTTCGCTCGCCACTACTCCCGGAATCACGGTTGTTTTCTCTTCCTGAGGGTACTGAGATGTTTCACTTCCCCTCGTTCCCTCCACATGCCCTATGTGTTCAGGCATGGGTGACAGCCCATGACGACTGCCGGGTTTCCCCATTCGGAAACCCCCGGATCAAAGCCTGGTTGACGGCTCCCCGGGGACTATCGTGGCCTCCCACGTCCTTCATCGGTTCCTGGTGCCAAGGCATCCACCGTGCGCCCTTAAAAACTTGGCCACAGATGCTCGCGTCCACTGTGTAGTTCTCAAACAACGACCAGCCACCCATCACCCTGCTCCATAAAGAAGCAAGTTCACTGGGGCCGGCATCACGAAGGCAACGACCATACGGCCGCACCCTCAGATACCCAACAACGTGCCAAGCACAGCCGATTCATCGATCCCGTTTTCCACGCCGAAGCAGTACTCACGATCTCTCAGACAGCGACTGTGCCAACTAATCAACGTTCCACCCATGAGCTGACCGTGCAGAACGTTTGTCTGCAATCGGTACTGTGCTCCTTAGAAAGGAGGTGATCCAGCCGCACCTTCCGGTACGGCTACCTTGTTACGACTTCGTCCCAATCGCCAGTCCCACCTTCGACAGCTCCCTCCCACAAGGGGTTGGGCCACCGGCTTCGGGTGTTACCGACTTTCGTGACGTGACGGGCGGTGTGTACAAGGCCCGGGAACGTATTCACCGCAGCAATGCTGATCTGCGATTACTAGCAACTCCGACTTCATGGGGTCGAGTTGCAGACCCCAATCCGAACTGAGACCGGCTTTTTGAGATTCGCTCCGCCTCGCGGCATCGCAGCTCTTTGTACCGGCCATTGTAGCACGTGTGCAGCCCAAGACATAAGGGGCATGATGACTTGACGTCGTCCCCACCTTCCTCCGAGTTGACCCCGGCGGTCTCCTGTGAGTCCCCATCACCCCGAAGGGCATGCTGGCAACACAGGACAAGGGTTGCGCTCGTTGCGGGACTTAACCCAACATCTCACGACACGAGCTGACGACAGCCATGCACCACCTGTATACCGACCACAAGGGGGGCACTATCTCTAATGCTTTCCGGTATATGTCAAGCCTTGGTAAGGTTCTTCGCGTTGCGTCGAATTAAGCCACATGCTCCGCTGCTTGTGCGGGCCCCCGTCAATTCCTTTGAGTTTTAGCCTTGCGGCCGTACTCCCCAGGCGGGGAACTTAATGCGTTAGCTGCGGCACCGACGACGTGGAATGTCGCCAACACCTAGTTCCCAACGTTTACGGCGTGGACTACCAGGGTATCTAATCCTGTTCGCTCCCCACGCTTTCGCTCCTCAGCGTCAGTAATGGCCCAGAGATCCGCCTTCGCCACCGGTGTTCCTCCTGATATCTGCGCATTTCACCGCTACACCAGGAATTCCGATCTCCCCTACCACACTCTAGCCTGCCCGTATCGGATGCAGACCCGGGGTTAAGCCCCGGGCTTTCACACCCGACGTGACAAGCCGCCTACGAGCTCTTTACGCCCAATAATTCCGGACAACGCTTGCGCCCTACGTATTACCGCGGCTGCTGGCACGTAGTTAGCCGGCGCTTCTTCTGCAGGTACCGTCACTTTCGCTTCTTCCCTGCTGAAAGAGGTTTACAACCCGAAGGCCGTCATCCCTCACGCGGCGTCGCTGCATCAGGCTTTCGCCCATTGTGCAATATTCCCCACTGCTGCCTCCCGTAGGAGTCTGGGCCGTGTCTCAGTCCCAGTGTGGCCGGTCGCCCTCTCAGGCCGGCTACCCGTCGTCGCCTTGGTAGGCCATTACCCCACCAACAAGCTGATAGGCCGCGGGCTCATCCTTCACCGCCGGAGCTTTTAACCAGCCTCCATGCGGAAGCCGGTGTTATCCGGTATTAGACCCCGTTTCCAGGGCTTGTCCCAGAGTGAAGGGCAGATTGCCCACGTGTTACTCACCCGTTCGCCACTAATCCACCCCGAAGGGCTTCATCGTTCGACTTGCATGTGTTAAGCACGCCGCCAGCGTTCGTCCTGAGCCAGGATCAAACTCTCCGTGAATGTTTACCCGTAATCGGGTCGACACCACGAGAGCGGAACGATCGAGTCGGAATAAGACCGATCGTTCACAGCGTCCTCGCTGTGCGCCACCCGGCTAAGGGTGGACTTTTTCAAAGGAACCTCGACCATCCGAAGATGGACGGGGTATCAACTAATCTGGCGTTGATTTTTGGCACGCTGTTGAGTTCTCAAGGAACGGACGCTTCCTTTGTACTCACCCTCTCGGGCTTTCCTCCGGGCTTCCCTTCGGTATTTCGTGTTTCCGACTCTATCAGATCTTTCCGATCCGATTTCCTCGGTGCTTTCCGGTCCCTTTCGCTTTCGCGTTAGGCCCTTCCGGCGGTTCCGAGTCTATCAGATCTTTTCGGCCTGATTTCCTCGGTGCTTTCCGGTCCCTGAGCTTTCGCTCTGGTCCCTTCCTGCGTCTCCGACTCTATCAGATGTTTAGGGGTCCGATTCCCACGTCCGGCGCCTCCGCCGGCACGTCTCCAGACGTGCTCCGGGCCGGAGCGACCAGGTGCGTTGCCGTGCCGGCCCGGCCCACCGCGAGAGGAGTGGCCGGCTGATTGGCCCGTAAACGCAGAAAAGCCCCGCACCATAAGGTGCGGGGCTTTCCCACAATGATTGTTCGGCGGCGTCCTACTCTCCCACAGGGTCCCCCCTGCAGTACCATCGGCGCTGAAAGGCTTAGCTTCCGGGTTCGGAATGTAACCGGGCGTTTCCCTAACGCTATGACCACCGAAACACTATGAAGATATGAACCGCCGCACCACCCAAACGAGGGGGGCGTGTTCGTTACTTCAGAACTAACACAGTGGACGCGAGCAACTGAGGACAAGCCCTCGGCCTATTAGTACCGGTCAGCTCCACCCATTACTGGGCTTCCACATCCGGCCTATCAACCCAGTCGTCTACTGGGAGCCTTACCCTCTCAAGGAGGTGGGAATACTCATCTCGAAGCAGGCTTCCCGCTTAGATGCTTTCAGCGGTTATCCCTCCCGAACGTAGCCAACCAGCCATGCCCTTGGCAGGACAACTGGCACACCAGAGGTTCGTCCGTCCCGGTCCTCTCGTACTAGGGACAGCCCTTCTCAATATTCCTGCGCGCGCAGCGGATAGGGACCGAACTGTCTCACGACGTTCTAAACCCAGCTCGCGTACCGCTTTAATGGGCGAACAGCCCAACCCTTGGGACCGACTCCAGCCCCAGGATGCGACGAGCCGACATCGAGGTGCCAAACCATCCCGTCGATATGGACTCTTGGGGAAGATCAGCCTGTTATCCCCGGGGTACCTTTTATCCGTTGAGCGACGGCGCTTCCACAAGCCACCGCCGGATCACTAGTCCCGACTTTCGTCCCTGCTCGACCCGTCGGTCTCACAGTCAAGCTCCCTTGTGCACTTACACTCAACACCTGATTGCCAACCAGGCTGAGGGAACCTTTGGGCGCCTCCGTTACCCTTTGGGAGGCAACCGCCCCAGTTAAACTACCCATCAGACACTGTCCCTGATCCGGATCACGGACCGAGGTTAGACATCCAGCACGACCAGAGTGGTATTTCAACGGCGACTCCACCATGACTGGCGTCACGGCTTCAAAGTCTCCCACCTATCCTACACAAGCCGAACCGAACACCAATATCAAACTGTAGTAAAGGTCCCGGGGTCTTTCCGTCCTGCTGCGCGAAACGAGCATCTTTACTCGTAGTGCAATTTCACCGGGCCTATGGTTGAGACAGTCGAGAAGTCGTTACGCCATTCGTGCAGGTCGGAACTTACCCGACAAGGAATTTCGCTACCTTAGGATGGTTATAGTTACCACCGCCGTTTACTGGCGCTTAAGTTCTCAGCTTCGCCACACCGAAATGTGACTAACCGGTCCCCTTAACGTTCCAGCACCGGGCAGGCGTCAGTCCGTATACATCGCCTTACGGCTTCGCACGGACCTGTGTTTTTAGTAAACAGTCGCTTCTCGCTGGTCTCTGCGGCCACCCCCAGCTCACGGAGTAAATCCGATCACCAGTGATGGCCCCCCTTCTCCCGAAGTTACGGGGGCATTTTGCCGAGTTCCTTAACCATAGTTCACCCGAACGCCTCGGTATTCTCTACCTGACCACCTGAGTCGGTTTAGGGTACGGGCCGCCATGAAACTCGCTAGAGGCTTTTCTCGACAGCATAGGATCATCCACTTCACCACAATCGGCTCGGCATCAGGTCTCAGGCTTAATGTGTGACGGATTTGCCTATCACACGCCCTACACCCTTACCCCGGGACTACCACCGCCCGGGCTGGACTACCTTCCTGCGTCACCCCATCGCTTACCTACTACAAGTCTGGTTCGCCGGCTCCACCACTTTCCTTTCCCCGAAGGGTCCGGAACGGCTTCACGGGCTTAGCATCGCCTGATTCGATATTGGGCGTTTCAAAGCGGGTACCGGAATATCAACCGGTTGTCCATCGACTACGCCTGTCGGCCTCGCCTTAGGTCCCGACTTACCCTGGGCAGATCAGCTTGACCCAGGAACCCTTAGTCAATCGGCGCACACGTTTCTCACGTGTGTATCGCTACTCATGCCTGCATTCTCACTCGTGAACCGTCCACAACTCGCTTCCGCGGCTGCTTCACCCGGCACACGACGCTCCCCTACCCATCACAGCGGGCGTTGGCCCTATTGCTGCAATGACACGACTTCGGCGGTACGCTTGAGCCCCGCTACATTGTCGGCGCGGAATCACTTGACCAGTGAGCTATTACGCACTCTTTCAAGGGTGGCTGCTTCTAAGCCAACCTCCTGGTTGTCTCTGCGACTCCACATCCTTTCCCACTTAGCGTACGCTTAGGGGCCTTAGTCGATGCTCTGGGCTGTTTCCCTCTCGACCATGGAGCTTATCCCCCACAGTCTCACTGCCGTGCTCTCACTTACCGGCATTCGGAGTTTGGCTAAGGTCAGTAACCCGGTAGGGCCCATCGCCTATCCAGTGCTCTACCTCCGGCAAGAAACACACGACGCTGCACCTAAATGCATTTCGGGGAGAACCAGCTATCACGGAGTTTGATTGGCCTTTCACCCCTAACCACAGGTCATCCCCCAGGTTTTCAACCCTGGTGGGTTCGGTCCTCCACGAAGTCTTACCTCCGCTTCAACCTGCCCATGGCTAGATCACTCCGCTTCGGGTCTTGAGCGTGCTACTGAATCGCCCTATTCGGACTCGCTTTCGCTACGGCTTCCCCACACGGGTTAACCTCGCAACACACCGCAAACTCGCAGGCTCATTCTTCAAAAGGCACGCAGTCACGACCCATTGGGTAAACCCAATGAGCGACGCTCCCACGGCTTGTAGGCACACGGTTTCAGGTACTATTTCACTCCGCTCCCGCGGTACTTTTCACCATTCCCTCACGGTACTATCCGCTATCGGTCACCAGGGAATATTTAGGCTTAGCGGGTGGTCCCGCCAGATTCACACGGGATTTCTCGGGCCCCGTGCTACTTGGGTGTCTCTCAAACGAGCCGTTAATGTTTCAGCTACGGGGGTCTTACCCTCTACGCCGGACCTTTCGCATGTCCTTCGCCTACATCAACGGTTTCTGACTCGTCTCACAGCCGGCAGACTGTGAAAGAGAGATCCCACAACCCCGCATGCGCAACCCCTGCCGGGTATCACACGCATACGGTTTGGCCTCATCCGGTTTCGCTCGCCACTACTCCCGGAATCACGGTTGTTTTCTCTTCCTGAGGGTACTGAGATGTTTCACTTCCCCTCGTTCCCTCCACATGCCCTATGTGTTCAGGCATGGGTGACAGCCCATGACGACTGCCGGGTTTCCCCATTCGGAAACCCCCGGATCAAAGCCTGGTTGACGGCTCCCCGGGGACTATCGTGGCCTCCCACGTCCTTCATCGGTTCCTGGTGCCAAGGCATCCACCGTGCGCCCTTAAAAACTTGGCCACAGATGCTCGCGTCCACTGTGTAGTTCTCAAACAACGACCAGCCACCCATCACCCTGCTCCATAAAGAAGCAAGTTCACTGGGGCCGGCATCACGAAGGCAACGACCATACGGCCGCACCCTCAGATACCCAACAACGTGCCAAGCACAGCCGATTCATCGATCCCGTTTTCCACGCCGAAGCAGTACTCACGATCTCTCAGACAGCGACTGTGCCAACTAATCAACGTTCCACCCATGAGCTGACCGTGCAGAACGTTTGTCTGCAATCGGTACTGTGCTCCTTAGAAAGGAGGTGATCCAGCCGCACCTTCCGGTACGGCTACCTTGTTACGACTTCGTCCCAATCGCCAGTCCCACCTTCGACAGCTCCCTCCCACAAGGGGTTGGGCCACCGGCTTCGGGTGTTACCGACTTTCGTGACGTGACGGGCGGTGTGTACAAGGCCCGGGAACGTATTCACCGCAGCAATGCTGATCTGCGATTACTAGCAACTCCGACTTCATGGGGTCGAGTTGCAGACCCCAATCCGAACTGAGACCGGCTTTTTGAGATTCGCTCCGCCTCGCGGCATCGCAGCTCTTTGTACCGGCCATTGTAGCACGTGTGCAGCCCAAGACATAAGGGGCATGATGACTTGACGTCGTCCCCACCTTCCTCCGAGTTGACCCCGGCGGTCTCCTGTGAGTCCCCATCACCCCGAAGGGCATGCTGGCAACACAGGACAAGGGTTGCGCTCGTTGCGGGACTTAACCCAACATCTCACGACACGAGCTGACGACAGCCATGCACCACCTGTATACCGACCACAAGGGGGGCACTATCTCTAATGCTTTCCGGTATATGTCAAGCCTTGGTAAGGTTCTTCGCGTTGCGTCGAATTAAGCCACATGCTCCGCTGCTTGTGCGGGCCCCCGTCAATTCCTTTGAGTTTTAGCCTTGCGGCCGTACTCCCCAGGCGGGGAACTTAATGCGTTAGCTGCGGCACCGACGACGTGGAATGTCGCCAACACCTAGTTCCCAACGTTTACGGCGTGGACTACCAGGGTATCTAATCCTGTTCGCTCCCCACGCTTTCGCTCCTCAGCGTCAGTAATGGCCCAGAGATCCGCCTTCGCCACCGGTGTTCCTCCTGATATCTGCGCATTTCACCGCTACACCAGGAATTCCGATCTCCCCTACCACACTCTAGCCTGCCCGTATCGGATGCAGACCCGGGGTTAAGCCCCGGGCTTTCACACCCGACGTGACAAGCCGCCTACGAGCTCTTTACGCCCAATAATTCCGGACAACGCTTGCGCCCTACGTATTACCGCGGCTGCTGGCACGTAGTTAGCCGGCGCTTCTTCTGCAGGTACCGTCACTTTCGCTTCTTCCCTGCTGAAAGAGGTTTACAACCCGAAGGCCGTCATCCCTCACGCGGCGTCGCTGCATCAGGCTTTCGCCCATTGTGCAATATTCCCCACTGCTGCCTCCCGTAGGAGTCTGGGCCGTGTCTCAGTCCCAGTGTGGCCGGTCGCCCTCTCAGGCCGGCTACCCGTCGTCGCCTTGGTAGGCCATTACCCCACCAACAAGCTGATAGGCCGCGGGCTCATCCTTCACCGCCGGAGCTTTTAACCAGCTTCCATGCGGAAGCCGGTGTTATCCGGTATTAGACCCCGTTTCCAGGGCTTGTCCCAGAGTGAAGGGCAGATTGCCCACGTGTTACTCACCCGTTCGCCACTAATCCACCCCGAAGGGCTTCATCGTTCGACTTGCATGTGTTAAGCACGCCGCCAGCGTTCGTCCTGAGCCAGGATCAAACTCTCCGTGAATGTTTACCCGTAATCGGGTCGACACCACGAGAGCGGAACGATCGAGTCGGAATAAGACCGATCGTTCACAGCGTCCTCGCTGTGCGCCACCCGGCTAAGGGTGGACTTTTTTCAAAGGAACCTCGACCATCCGAAGATGGACGGGGTATCAACTAATCTGGCGTTGATTTTTGGCACGCTGTTGAGTTCTCAAGGAACGGACGCTTCCTTTGTACTCACCCTCTCGGGCTTTCCTCCGGGCTTCCCTTCGTTCTTGTGTCTCCGACTCTATCAGATCCTTTCGGCGCCTGATTCCCAGTCAGCGGGATTTGTCTTTCCGGCTGTTCGGCCGTTCCGACGAGTGAGACTTTAGCGAATTCCTGCCTCCGACGCTAATCGGGCGGCCTGCGCTCAAACCTTCGAACGCGGATTCCTCGTTTCGCAAAAACACACGGGAAGACGGACGGCGCGACAAGGCGTCGTCAGCTTCTGTGGGTCTTGCGGAATGGCTGTCCGGGGCCGACCGGAGTCGGTGCTCACGTCGGACAACTCGGAGAACACTACGGACCTGGTAATCCCGTGTCAACCCCGGTCCTCGGGCGTAGCCTCTCCGTATGAGTACGCATGCGCACACCACCCAGTGGTGGGCCGCCTGACCGGCGGCCCGCACTCGCGCATGTACCAAGCGGCCGCCGTCTCGGCGGCCGTTCGCGTATCCCCCTCCGGGAGCCGGGCCGTCGGGCCGGTGGCCCGTAGCTGAGGGAGAAGGAACGCGATGACGAGGATCTTCAGCGGGATCAAGCCCACCGGGCATCTGACGCTGGGCAACTACCTCGGGGCCGTACGGCGGTGGGTCGAGGTCGACCAGCATCGGGCGGAGGCGCTGTTCAGCGTCGTGGACCTGCACGCGCTGACCGTGGAGCACGATCCGGCGCGGGTGCGGCGGCTCAGCCGGCAGGCGGCGACGCTGCTGCTGGCCGCCGGGCTGGATCCGGAGCTGTGCACCTTGTTCGTGCAGAGCCATGTGGACGAGCACGCCAGGCTCTCCTATCTGCTGGAGTGCACGGCCACCGACGGCGAGCTGCGGCGGATGATCCAGTACAAGGAGAAGAGCGTGGCGGCGCGGGCGGCCGGGGAGGGTGTGCGGCTGTCGCTGCTGACGTATCCGGTGCTGATGGCGGCGGACATCCTGGCCTACGGGACCGATGAGGTGCCGGTGGGTGAGGACCAGACGCAGCACGTGGAGCTGACGCGGGACCTGGCGGTGCGGTTCAACCAGCGGTACGGGCACACGTTCACCGTGCCGAGGGCAACGCGGCCGAGGGTGGCGGCGCGGGTCATGGACCTGCAGGACCCCACGTCGAAGATGGGGAAGTCGCACGCGAACGGGGCCGGGATCGTCTATCTGCTGGACGACGCGGAGACCGTGCGGAGGAAGGTCATGCGGGCCGTGACCGACAGCGGGCGGGTCGTGGAGTACGACCGGGACGTCAAGCCGGGACTCGCAAATCTGCTCGATCTGATGGCGGCCGCGACGGACGGGAACCCGGAGGAGCTGGCCGGTGTATACGAATCGTACGGAGCGTTGAAGAAGGACACGGCGGACGCGGTCGTCGAGCTGCTGAGGCCCCTGCGGGAGCGGCATGCCGAGCTCGCGGCGGACCAGGGCTATGTGGATCAGGTGCTACGGGACGGGGCCGAGCGGGCCCGGGGGACGGCGCGGCCGTTGGTGGACCGGGCCTATCGCGCGATCGGGTTGTTGCCCGCGGGGTGACGGAAGGCGTTGCGGTAGTCGCGTGGGCTGGTGGCGAGGTGCGAGGCGAAGTGCTGGCGCATCGTGACCTCGCTGCCGAAGCCCGCGCGGCGGGCCACCTCGGGGAGGGGATGGTCGGTGAGTTCGAGGAGTTTCTGGGCGGCGGCGACGCGCTGGGTGATGAGCCAGTGCAGGGGGGTGGTTCCGGTGGTGGCCTGGAAGTGGCGGGCGAAGGAGCGGGGGGACATGCCGGCGTGGGCCGCGAGGCTCGCGACGGTGTGGGGTTCGTCGAGGTGCGCGAGGGCGTGGGCACGGACGACGGCGAGGGCATCGGCGTCGCGGTCGGCGCGTGGGGTGGGGTGCTCGATGAACTGGGCCTGGGTTCCCGTGCGGAAGGGGGCGGTGACCATGGAGCGGGCGACGGAGGCGGCAGCTTCGGCTCCGTGGGCGGTGCGGACGAGGTGGAGGCAGAGGTCGATACCGGCGGCGGTGCCGGCCGAGGTCCAGATGCCGGAGTCCTCGACGAAGAGCGCGTCGGGCTCGACCCGGATCTCGGGGTGGCGGGTGGCGAGGGTCTGGGCCAGGTGCCAGTGGGTGACGGCCCGGCGGCCGTCGAGGAGGCCGGCGCGGGCGAGGACGAAGGCGCCGGCGCAGAGGGAGGCGACGGGGATGCCCGCGGTGTGGGCGCGGCGGAGGGCGTCGAGGACGGCTGCCGGCACGTCGGCGTCGGGGTCCTCTATACCGGGGACGAGCACCAGGTCCGCGGGGGTGAGCTCGTCGAGCCAGGTGAGGGGGCGGTCCGGGGTGAGGGTGAGGCCGCCGCGGAGGGGGACGGGGGTGTGCGGGTCTGCGGCGACCCGGTGGAGGTCGAAGGGCGGGACGCCGCGCAGGGTGCGGTCGCTGCCCCAGACCTCGGTGATGACGGAGACGTCGAAGGCGCGGATGCCGGGGAAGGAGAGGAGGGCGATGCGCTGGGGGCTGGGGGCTGGGGTCGGCTGCACGGGTGGCAGTAAACCATCGATCGTCGGCATTCAACCCTCTGGGGGAGGTGGCCGGGCGGCGGCAGGATCGTCCGTATGGAGATCGCGGAGAACGCAGCGCTGGTGGTCGTCGACGTGCAGAAGGGCTTCGAGGAGGAGTTCTGGGGGAAGCGGAACAACCCTGCCGCGGAGGAGAACATCGCGGAGCTGATCGACCTGTGGCAGGAGACGGGGCGTCCGGTCGCCTTCGTGCGGCACGACTCCCTGGAGGGCTCGCGGTCGCCGTTGCGGAAGGGGTACGTGGGGAACGACTTCAAGGACTTCGTCGAGGAGCGGCGGGGGAAGGGCGCCGGGCCTGAGCTGCTGGTGACGAAGTCGGTGAACTCGGCCTTCTACGGGGAGCCGTCGCTGGACGGGTGGCTGGCCGGGCTGGGCGTCGCGCAGATCGTGATCGTCGGGATCCAGACGAACATGTGCAACGAGACGACGGCCCGGATGGGCGGGAACCTCGGGTACGAGGTGGTGTTCCCGCTGGACGCGATGCACACCTTCGACCTGGAGGGGCCGTTCGGCTGGTCGCGGACGGCCGAGGAGCTCTCGCAGGCCACGGCCGTCTCGTTGCACGGGGGTGGGTTCGCGCAGGTCGTGACGGTGCGGGATGTGGTGGAGGGGGCTTCGGCTTCCGCCGGGGTGCGGTGACCCCGGCGGAGGGAGGCGTCAGCCGTTGCCGGAGGCGAGTTCGCGGCTGCGGTCGCGGGCGGCTTCGAGGGCGGCGATGAGGGCGGCCCGGACGCCGTGGTTCTCCAGCTCGCGGATGGCGCTGATGGTGGTGCCGGCCGGGGAGGTGACGGCCTCGCGGAGCTTGACGGGGTGCTCGCCGCTGTCGCGGAGCATCACGGCGGCGCCGATGGCGGCCTGGACGATGAGGTCGTGGGCCTGGGCGCGGGGCAGTCCGAGGAGGATGCCGGCGTCGGTCATGGCCTCGACGAGGAAGTAGAAGTAGGCCGGGCCTGAGCCGGAGAGGGCGGTGGCCGCGTCCTGCTGGGACTCGGGGACCCGGAGGGTCTTGCCGACGCCGCCGAAGATCTCCTCGGTGTGGACGAGGTGGGCGGGGGTGGCGTGGCTGCCGCCCGAGATGACGGACATGCCTTCGTCGACGAGGACGGGGGTGTTGGGCATGACGCGGACGACGGGGGTGCCGGCGGTGAGGCGCTCCTCGATGAAGGAGGTGGGGATGCCGGCGGCGGCGCTGATGACGAGGCGGTCGGCGGCGACGTGGGGGGCGAGCTCGTCGAGGAGGCGGCCCATGTCCTGCGGCTTGACGGCCAGGATCAGGGTGTCGGCGCGCTTGGCGGCCTCGGCGTTGGTGACGGCCTCGACGCCGTAGCGGGCGTGGAGCTCCTCGGCGCGTTCGGTGCGGCGGGCCGTGACCAGGAGGTTCGCGGGGCGCCAGCCGGCGCGGATCATCCCGCTGAGGAGCGCTTCACCGATCTTGCCGGTGCCGAGGACTGCGACGGTCTGGGTCATGGGGCTTTCACCTCGCCGGAAGGGGCTTGCGCCTGTTCGGGCGGATGAATGCGTTGTCCATCCGCCTGAACATCCTCGCACCGGGTGGTGGGGCTGTGCGTGGCTGTCCGAGGGGCGGTCATGCCGTGCGGCGGCGGAGGGTGGCCGCGCCGAGGGCGAGGACGAGGACGGCGCAGCCGGCGACGACGAGGGCGTCGCGGACGAAGTCGCCGGTGACGTCGGGGTGGCGGAGGACCTGGTTCATGCCGTCGACGGCGTACGACATGGGCAGGACGTCGGAGAGCGCTTCGAGGGCGGGGGCCATCTGGTCGCGCGGGGTGAAGAGTCCGCAGAGCAGGAGCTGGGGGAAGATCACGGCCGGCATGAACTGGACGGCCTGGAACTCCGAGGCGGCGAAGGCGGAGACGAAGAGGCCGAGGGCGGTGCCGAGGAGGGCGTCGAGGAGGGCGACCAGGAGGAGGAGCCAGGGGGAGCCGACGACGTCGAGGCCGAGGAACCAGACGGCGAGGCCGGTGGCCAGGACGGACTGGACGACGGCGAGGAGGCCGAAGGCGAGGGCGTAGCCGGCGATGAGGTCGGCCTTGCCGAGGGGCAGGGCGAGCAGCCGTTCCAGGGTGCCGGAGGTGCGCTCCCTGAGGGTGGCGATGGAGGTCACCAGGAACATCGTGATGAGCGGGAAGATGCCGAGCAGTGAGGCCCCGATGTTGTCGAAGGTGCCCGGGCTTCCGTCGAACACGTACCGGAGCAGGAAGAGCATGACGCAGGGCACGAGGAGCATCAGGGCGATCGAGCGGGGGTCGTGGCGCAGCTGACGCAGGACGCGGGCGGCGGTGGCGAGGGTGCGGGCGCTGCTCATGACCGGGGCTCCTCGTGGGCGGTGTCGGGGTGGCCTGCTCGGGCGGCGGCCGCGTCGACGAGGCGGAGGAAGGCCTCTTCGACGGTGGCGGTGTCGTTGCGGCGGCGGAGGGCCTCGGGGGTGTCCTCGGCGAGGATCTCGCCCTCGCGCATGAGGAGGAGGCGGTGGCAGCGTTCGGCCTCGTCCATGACGTGGGAGGAGACGAGGAGCGTCGTCCCGCGGTCGGCGGCGATCTGGTGGAAGAGGTTCCACAGGTCGCGACGGAGGACGGGGTCGAGGCCGACGGTGGGTTCGTCGAGGACGAGGAGCTCGGGGGTGCCGAGGAGGGCGACGGCGAGGGAGACCCGGCTGCGCTGGCCACCGGAGAGCCGGCCGGCGAGGGAGTCGGCGTGCGAGGTGAGGTCGACGTCGGTGATGGCCCGGTCGACGGCGGTGCGGCGGTCGTGGCGCAGGGCGCGGCCGGGGAGCAGGACGGCGGCGAAGTAGTCGAGGTTCTGGCGGACGGTGAGGTCGTCGTAGACGGAGGGGGCCTGGGTGACGTAGCCGATGCGGGAGCGGAGGGTGGGGTCGCCGGCGGGGCGGCCGAGGACCTGGAGGGTGCCGCCGACCTTGGCCTGGGTGCCGACGATCGCGCGCATCAGGGTGGTCTTGCCGCAGCCGGAGGGGCCGAGGAGGCCGGTGATGCGGCCGGACGGGACGGTGAAGTCGAGGCCGCGCAGGACGGTGCGCTCGCCGCGGACGGCGGTGAGGGCCTGGGCGGTGATGGCCGCGGGGGTGGCTGTGCCGTCGGCGTTGTCGGTTGTGGGGGCCGGTTCCGTCGAGCCCGTCACACCCGTCGGGTAATTCATCATGTGATGAATAGTGCTCCTGGGGGTGCCGGCCGTCAAGCATCCGCGCAGGGCGGAGCCAGGCGGGGCGGGTGGAGGGTGGAGCGGGGGTGGTTACTTGCGCTTGGGCTTCTTGCGGGCGGCCGGGTTGCCCGTGCGGGCGTCGCGGCGCTTCTCGTACTGGGCGCGAGACGTCTCGTACTCCGCGCGGCGCAGCTTCTCGCCGGGCGCCTCGGTGAAGGAGCGGAAGAAGTAGGCGAGGAGCGAGCCGATGAAGCCGATCGCCTTGAGGCTGCGCAGGGACTCCTCGCGGGCCGGGTCGGCGGGGCGGCGGAGGAAGCCCTCCCAGGTCTTGCGGAAGGCGATGGCGCTGCAGACCGCGAACATGACGACGACCAGCACGTTCACGAAACTGCCGATGTTCGCGATCTCCAGGCCTTCGTAGGCGAAGCGCAGCACGAAGCAGGCCGCGACGGCGGCGGCCAGCGAGCCGGCGGCCACGCCGACGCGGCGCAGCGCGTAGTTGCCGCTGCGGTCGACCCAGGTCGTACCGAAGAAACGGATCTCCTCGGGCTGCGGGCCGCCTGCCGTCGTGCTGGGGGTCTGCTCCGTGCCGGGGGTCTGCTCGTCGTCGCTCACGAGGTCGATTATCCCCGGAGCGAGAGAGGAGAGCCTCAGGCGCAGCGCGATGCGACGTAGCCGTCGCTGCCCGTGTTCACGTACGCGTCGGAGACGTACTCGCCCGGGGCGATGTTGTCCCAGAGGTTGGTGGTGCCGTACGGGCCGCTGATCCATTCGCCGGGCTTCTGGCAGTGGATCGGCACCGTGGAGCCCGCTGCCAGCGCCCGGACGATCGGGTACTGGGTGCTCGGGCCCGAGCGCACGTTGACCCGGTAGCCGGGCGCGGTCGCGTAGCGCTTGACCGTGCCCGTCGTCGTCACGGCCACAGCCGTCGTCACGGCCGCGGTGGCCTGCTTGTCGTCGGTCCCCATGGTGTCCTCCCCCATTGGCGCAAAAGCGCTCCGCCGAGTTTCACTCTCTGCGACGCGCAGGCTAGCAAGCCCCTCCGACATCGCGAACACCATGGACTAGGCTCCGTCGGGTCGCGCACGCGCGCGATGTGACGGGGAATCACACGGGGGTGGGCGATGCCACCGTTGCGCAGCACCGGTGCCGACCGGGACGCGGAAGGGCCCGAGTACGCGGGCGGCTACCGCCTCCAGGCGTGTCTGGGATCCGGCGGCATGGGGGTCGTCCACCTCGCCGCATCGGCCTCCGGCCTGCGGCTCGCGGTCAAGGTCGTCCACGCTCGGTACGCGGAGGACCCTGAGTTCAGGGCTCGTTTCCGCCAGGAGGTCGCGGCCGCCCGGCGGGTCAGCGGGGCCTTCACCGCGCCGGTCGTCGACGCCGACCCCGATGCCGTACGCCCCTGGATGGCCACGCTCTACGTGCCGGGGCCGACCCTCGCCGACCAGGTGAAGCGGAACGGCCCCCTGTCCCCCGCCGAACTGCGCCGGCTCACCGCCGGGCTCGCGGAGGCGCTGCGCGACATCCACCGCGCCGGAGTCGTCCACCGGGACCTCAAGCCCAGCAACGTCCTGCTCACCGACACCGGTCCCAAGGTCATCGACTTCGGCATCTCCCGGCCCGTCGACAGCGACCTGCACACCGAGACGGGCAAGCTCATCGGCTCGCCGCCCTTCATGGCGCCCGAGCAGTTCCAGCGACCCCGCGAGGTCGGACCCGCGGCGGACGTCTTCGCGCTGGGTTCGGTCCTCGTGCACGCGGCGACCGGTCACGGCCCGTTCGACTCCGACAGCCCGTACATCGTGGCCTACCAGGTCGTCCACGACGATCCCGATCTGACGGGCGTGCCGGAGGAGCTGGCGCCGCTCGTCGCGCGCTGCCTCGCCAAAGAGCCCGCCGAGCGGCCGACCCCCGGCGAGATCATGTCTGCGCTGCTGCCGCCCTCGTACGAGGCGGAGGCTTTCATACCGGCGCAGCGGCGACGCCCCACCCTGCCGGAGGGCGAGCCCGGAATCTCGCCCGCCTGGGACGCGGACACCCCGGTCCGGACCACCACCGCGCCTCCCCCGCGCCGTCGGCGCCCGCGCGTCCGTCCGCGCATCCGTCCGCGGCTGACGGCCGCCTTGGTCGCGGTGCTCGCGCTCACCGGCGCCGGGCTGTACGGAGCGCTCAGCACTCCGTCGGGCGGCGGGCCCGCGGCGCCCGCCCGCCCCGACGAGGTGGCCACGGTCTTCGCCGGCTGGCGGACCTCGCTGCAGGAGCGCGGTCCCACGGCCGCCCCCGCCTGCGCGCACGGCGACGGCGCGCTGTACTGCGTGGCCCGGGGCGTCGGCATCGCCCGGCTCGACCCCGTCACCGGGCGGGTCCTCTGGTCGCGGACCACTCCCATCGACTCGGAGACCCCGACCACGCCCGTACTCCTGGGCAACGGCCTGGTCGGCGCCGCCGCTCCGACGGGCCCGCTGCGGGCGTACGCGGTCGGCGCCGGCACTCCCGGCTGGAGCGCCGAGGCGGATCTCCCCGAGCTGTACCGGCCGGCCGGCGACACCGTCGTCCTCTCCGACGGACGGGGCGGGCTCCGGGCCCTCGACAGCCGCAGCGGCAAGGAGCTCTGGCGGCACGGCCTGACCGGTTTCGAGCTGCCGCGGATCGGCACGTACGACGCGCCCTCCGGGCTGCTGACCGTCTCCGAGGTCTCGGCCGACGGCACGAGCACGCGGGTCGGCACGGTCCGGCCCCGGACCGGCGAGGTCGCCTGGCACCGGAGCCTGGAGGGCGACCTCGCCCCGGTGGGCCGTACCGGCGACGGAACGCTCGTCCTCGCCGACCACTACCAGGACCCGCTGATCGACGGGCTCGTCCTGCTGGCCCCCGACGGCGCCGCGAAGTCCGTACGACGGCTGTCCCTGCCCTACCGGATCGACGTCCGGGGCGTCGCCGTGCGCGGCGCGGTCGTCCACGTCCTCGACGCGAACGGGCACCTCACCGCCTTCGACACCGCCGCGCCGAAGGGGCGGGTGCTGTGGGAGCTGGAGACGGGCGCCGGAAACGTCTCCGTGCCGGTCCTCGGCGGCGACGACCGCCTCTACTTCTCCGTGCAGGACGGACGGCTCCTCGCCGTCGACACCAAGCGCGGGGCGCTGATCGGCCAGACCCGGCCCCGGCTGCGGAACGGGCGGCTCGGCTACGCGCCGATGGTGCCCGAGCCGCTGGCCGCCGGGGACCGGGTCTTCGGGACGGCGCCCGACGGCTCCGTCTTCGCGGTCGACGCGCGCGAGCCCGAGTCCTGGTGAGGCGCCGGTAGACACGACGACGGCGGGGAGTGGGCGCAGTGCCCGCTCCCCGCCGTCGTCACGTCTCCCGGGCTCAGCCCAGCTTCGTCACGTCCCGGACCGCGCCCTTGTCCGCGCTCGTCGCCATCGCCGCGTACGCGCGCAGCGCCGCCGACACCTTGCGCTGCCGGTTCTTCGGCTCGTACACGCCGTTCAGCGCCTCGCGGCGGGCGGCGAGGGTGGCCT
The DNA here is from genome assembly GCF_026343125.1 of Streptomyces sp. NBC_00094. Taxonomy (NCBI): domain Bacteria; kingdom Bacillati; phylum Actinomycetota; class Actinomycetes; order Kitasatosporales; family Streptomycetaceae; genus Streptomyces; species Streptomyces sp. NBC_00094. Next base: position 3,608,969 of record NZ_JAPEMB010000001.1, read on the forward strand.
CGTCGACGAGGAGCTCGATCGAGCGGCTCGGGATGTCGATACGGATCCGGTCGCCGTCCTCGACGAGGGCGATCGTGCCGCCCGAGGCAGCCTCCGGCGAGGCATGGCCGATGGACAGGCCCGACGTACCGCCGGAGAAGCGGCCGTCCGTGACCAGCGCGCAGGTCTTGCCCAGGCCCCGGCCCTTGAGGAACGAGGTCGGGTAGAGCATCTCCTGCATGCCGGGGCCGCCGCGCGGGCCCTCGTAGCGGATGACGACCACGTCGCCGTCGGTGACCTGCTTGTTGAGGATCTTCTCGACGGCCTCGTCCTGCGACTCGCAGACGACGGCCGGGCCCTCGAAGGTCCAGATCGACTCGTCGACACCGGCCGTCTTCACGACGCAGCCGTCCACGGCCAGGTTGCCGCGCAGGACCGCGAGGCCGCCGTCCTTCGAGTACGCGTGGGCCGCGTCGCGGATGCAGCCGCCGGCCGCGTCCACGTCCAGCGCCTCCCAGCGCTCGGACTGCGAGAAGGCGGTCGCGGAGCGGACGCAGCCGGGGGCCGCGTGGAACAGCTCGACGGCCTCGTCCGACGGGGCTCCGCCGCGGACGTCCCAGGTCTCCAGCCACTCCTTGATGGAGGGCGAGTGGACGGAACGGACGTCCTCGTTGAGGAGGCCCGCGCGGTAGAGCTCGCCGAGGATGGCCGGGATGCCGCCCGCCCGGTGCACGTCCTCCATGTAGTACGTGCGGTCCTTGGCGACGTTCGGGGCGACCTTGGCCAGGCAGGGCACCCGGCGCGAGACCTCGTCCATGTCGCCGAGGCCGTAGTCCAGCTCGGCCTCCTGGGCGGCGGCGAGCAGGTGCAGGATCGTGTTGGTCGAGCCGCCCATGGCGATGTCGAGGGCCATGGCGTTCTCGAAGGCGGCGCGGGTCGCGATCGAGCGCGGCAGGACGGAGGCGTCGTCCTCGTCGTAGTAGCGCCGGGTGATGTCGACGACCGTGCGGGCGGCGCTCTCGTACAGCGCCTTGCGGCCCGTGTGGGTGGCGAGGAGCGAGCCGTTGCCGGGGAGGGAGAGGCCGATCGCCTCGGTCAGGCAGTTCATCGAGTTGGCGGTGAACATGCCGGAACAGGACCCGCAGGTCGGGCAGGCGTTCTCCTCGATCCGGAGCATGTCCTCGTCCGAGATCTTGGGGTTCACGGCGTCGGACATCGCGTCGACCAGGTCGAGCGTGCGGACGGTGCCGTCGACCAGGACCGCGCGGCCGGACTCCATCGGGCCGCCGGAGACGAAGACCGTCGGGATGTTGAGGCGCAGGGCGGCCATCAGCATGCCGGGGGTGATCTTGTCGCAGTTGGAGATGCAGATCAGGGCGTCGGCGCAGTGCGCCTCGACCATGTACTCCACACTGTCCGCGATCAGGTCGCGGGACGGGAGGCTGTAGAGCATGCCTCCGTGGCCCATCGCGATGCCGTCGTCGACGGCGATCGTGTTGAACTCGCGGGCGATGCCACCGGCGGCCGTGATGGCCTCCGAGACGATCCGGCCGACCGGCTGGAGGTGGGTGTGGCCGGGGACGAACTCCGTGAAGGAGTTGGCGACCGCGATGATCGGCTTACGGCCGATGTCCGCGCCCGGTACACCGGAGGCGCGCATAAGGGCGCGTGCGCCCGCCATGTTGCGTCCGTGGGTGACTGTGCGGGACCTCAGCTCGGGCATCGTCGCTCGCTCCTCGTGATGGGTGTGCTTGCATTCGAGCGTACGCCGATGCTCCAAGATCTGGACAGCCTGTCCGTATGGCGGACGGCGTGTTCAGGTTTCGGTCAGGTACCGCTCGGGGGTTCGGTCAGGTACCGCTCGGGGTTCGGTCAGGTACCGCTGTCGGGTTCGGTCAGGTACCGCTGGAGCGTGGGGGCCACCTGGGCCACGATCTCCTCCGGGTCGACCGAGGCCAGCGGCTCGACCTCGATCACGTACCGCAGGATCACGATCCCGATCATGTGCGAGGCGGCCAGCTCCGCCCGGAAACGCGGGTCCGGTACGTCGAGTTCCGCCGCGATCCGCTCCAGGAGCCGCCGCAGCACGAAGGTCCGCAGCACCTTGGCCGCCGCCTCGTGGGTCAGCGCGGAGCGGACGATGGCGAGGAGCGGGGCGCGGCTGACCGGGTTCTCCCAGACGCCGATGAAGAAGCGCGCGAGCCGCTCGCCGATGGCCTCGCGCGGGCCGCCCAGGATCGCCGGGACGACGAGCGCCGGCTCGAAGGAGACCTCGATCGCGGCGGCGAAGACCTCGTCCTTCGTACCGAAGTAGTGGTGGACGAGGGCCGGGTCCACGCCGGCGGCCTTGGCGATGCCACGGACCGAGGTCTTGTCGTAGCCCCGCTCGGCGAACTGCGTACGGGCCGCTGCCAGGATGCGTTCGCGCGCGCCCGGTCCGCTGTCCTCTTCGGTACGGATCGGGCGGCCGCGCCGGCGCGGGGCCGGTTCGGTCATGGGCGCGGCACCCGGGTGGAGCGGCCGGCGGCGGACGCGAGGTGGAGCCGGGTGAAGGCCAGGGCCTCGGCGAGGTCGGCCTCGCGTTCGGCGGCTGACATCGCGCGGCGGGTGTTGACCTCGATGACGACGTGGCCGTCGAAGCCGGTGAGGGCGAGCCGCTCCAGGAGTTCGGCGCAGGGCTGCGTGCCGCGCCCCGGGACGAGGTGCTCGTCCTTGGCGGAGCCCTTGCCGTCGGCGAGGTGGACGTGGCCGAGGCGGTCGCCCATGCGGTCGATCATCGCGAGGGCGTCGGTGCGGGCGGTCGCGGTGTGCGAGAGGTCGACGGTGAAGTGCCGGTAGTCGTCCTTCGTGACGTCCCACTCGGGGGCGTACGCGAGCATCTCGCGGTCCTTGTACCGCCACGGGTACATGTTCTCCACGGCGAACCGGACGTCGGTCTCGTCGGCCATCCGCCAGATGCCGGTGACGAAGTCCTTCGCGTACTGGCGCTGCCAGCGGAACGGGGGGTGCACGACGACCGTCGACGCGCCGAGCCTCTCGGCCGCCGCCCGCGCGCGCTGGAGCTTGACCCACGGGTCGGTGGACCAGACGCGCTGGGTGATGAGGAGGCAGGGGGCGTGGACGGCCAGGATCGGGACCTGGTGGTAGTCGGAGAGGCGGCGCAGCGCCTCGACGTCCTGGCTGACCGGGTCGGTCCACACCATGACCTCGACGCCGTCGTACCCGAGGCGCGCGGCGATCTCGAAGGCCGTCGCCGTCGACTCCGGATAGACCGAGGCCGTCGACAGGGCGACCTTCGCATCCGGGATGCGCACCACTGGTTCTGCCACCCCGACAGGGTACGGGGCGGGCCGGGGGGCCGGGAGGTGGTTCCGGTCACGGGCCCCCCGCGGGGGGGGCGAGGACGGTCGGGGGAGGTGCGGGGGGCCGAGGACGGTCGGGTGCGACGCGCGCGGGCGGTCGGGGGAGGTGCGGGGGGCGAGGACGGTCGGGCGCCACGCGAGCGGGCGGTCGGGAGCGCGCGGGTCGCCGGTCGGGCGCCACGCGCGCGCGTGGCCGGTCGGGAGCGCGCGGTGGTCCGCTACTCCACCGGCAGGTGGTCCAGGCGGCGGAGGATCACGCCCTCGCGCAGGGCCCACGGGCAGATCTCCAGCTCCTCCACTCCGAGGAGGTCCATCGCTCCCTCGGCGACCAGCGCGCCCGCGAGGAGCTGCGACGCGCGGCCCTCCGAGACGCCCGGGAGGGCCGCGCGCTCGGGGACGGTCATCGCGGCGAGGCGCGGGACCCACTCCTCCAGGGACTTGCGGCTCAGGACGCGCTGGACGTAGAGGCCGTCCCCCGAGCCGGGCGCGCCCGCGATCCTGGCGAGCTGCTTGAAGGTCTTGGAGGTGGCCACGACGTGGTCGGGGCGACCGAAGCGGCTGAACTCGCCGACCGTACGGGCGATCTGGGCGCGGACGTGGCGGCGCAGGGCCTTCACGTCGGCGGCGTCGGCCCGGTCGCCCGGCAGCCAGCCCGAGGTCAGCCGGCCCGCGCCGAGCGGCAGGGAGACGGCCGTGTCGGGGTCCTCGTCGATGCCGTACGCGACTTCGAGGGAGCCGCCGCCGATGTCGAGGAGGAGCAGCTTGCCCGCGGACCAGCCGAACCAGCGGCGGGCGGCGAGGAAGGTCAGCCGGGCCTCCTCGTCGCCGGTGAGGACCTGGAGGTCGACCCCCGTCTCGTCCTTGACACGCGCGAGGACGGCATCGGCGTTGCTGGCCTCGCGCACCGCGGAGGTCGCGAACGGCAGCACCTCCTCGCAGCCCTTGTCCTCGGCCGCGAGGAGCGCGTCCCGGACGGTCGCGATGAGCCGCTCGACGCCACCGGGCGCGATCGCGCCCCGCTCGTCGAGGAGCTCGGCGAGCCGCAGATCCGCCTTGTGGGAGTGGGCGGGCAGCGGGCGGGCGCCGGGGTGGGCATCCACCACGAGCAGGTGCACTGTGTTCGAACCGACGTCGAGGACTCCGAGTCTCATGGACGGAACGCTACTGCTCCCGCCCGCATACGCTTGGTGTTGTGCCAAAGACGAAGAAGGCGAAGCCGGGCAAAGACAGCAGCGGCGAGACGGGTGTGAAGGCCGGTAAGTCCGTGAAGAGCACCAAGAAGCAGGGCAAGGGCGGGGAGCCGGACGAGAAGGGGCTGGACTTCGCGCGGGCGTGGGTCGAGTTCCCCGATCCCGCCGACGACGAGCAGGTGTTCCGCTGTGACCTGACCTGGCTGACCTCGCGCTGGACGTGCATCTTCGGCAGCGGGTGCCAGGGCATCCAGGCGGGCCGGGCCGACGACGGCTGCTGCACGCTCGGCGCGCACTTCTCCGACGACGACGACGAGAAGCGGGTCGCCTCGCACGTGGCCCGGCTCACACCGGACCTGTGGCAGTTCCACGACATCGGTACGGACTCGGGCTGGGTGCAGCTCGACGAGGACGGCGACCGGCAGACCCGCCGCTGGGAGGGGTCCTGCATCTTCCAGAACCGTCCCGGTTTCGCGGGCGGCGCGGGCTGTTCGCTGCACATCCTGGCCCTGAAGGAGGGCAAGGAGCCGCTGGAGACCAAGCCGGACGTGTGCTGGCAGCTGCCGGTGCGCCGGACGTACGACTGGATCGACCGGCCCGACGACACCCGCGTCCTCCAGGTGTCGATCGGTGAGTACGACCGCCGGGGCTGGGGCCCGGGCGGTCACGACCTGCACTGGTGGTGCACCTCGGCCACCTCGGCGCATGGTGCCGGGGATCCCGTCTACGTCACGTACCGGCCGGAGCTGACGGAGATGATGGGCACGGAGGCGTACGAGGTCCTCGTCGGGCTGTGCGAGGCCCGGCTGGCCTCGCAGCTGCCGCTGGTGGCGCCGCACCCGGCCGACCCCGTCTGATGCGCGGCTGAGTCCCGCAGAGCCACGCCGAGCCACGCCGAGCCACGCCGAGTCCCGGCCGAGTCCTGTCCGAGTCCCGCCCGACTCCCGGCTGATCCGCTGCCGGGTGTCGGGTGTCGGGCCTCAGGACGCGGGCGGCGGGGGCGGGTCCTCCGTCGACGGCGGGGGCGTACCCGGGTCGGTGGTGCCCGGATCCGTCGTTCCCGGATCGGTGGTGCCCGGGTCGGTCGTTCCCGGGCCGGTCGTCGGCGGCGGTTCCTCCGTCGTCGGCGGCGGGGTGGTCGGCTCCGTGGTGGGCGGTGTGGTTCCCGGTTCGGTCGTCGTCGGGGGCGGTTCCTCCGTCGTCGGCGGAGATGTCGTCGGCTCCGTGGTCGGCGGGGACGTCGGGGGCGTGGTCGGCGGGCTCGTCGGCGGCGTCGTCGGGTCGGTCGTCGTCGGCGGCGGGAGGCCCGGGCCGGAGGCCTGCGGCGGCGCGCTCCGGCCGTGGCCGTCGATCCTGACCACCGCACCCGAGGGGTTCACGCCGACGCGGGCGCTCCACGCGCCCGCGGGCTCGCGACCGTGGTCGACGCGGACGACGACCGTGACCGACTCGCCGGGGCGGAGCGTGCCGGAGGCCCGGCTCACGTACAGCCAGGGCGCGTCCGTCCACAGCTCCCAGGCGACGGGCGAACCGCCGTCGGCGGTGAGCGTGAGCATCGTCAGGTCGCCGCTGCTGCGCGCGCCGACCGTGAGCCAGCCGGCGGCGGGCTCACCGGGCCGCGAGGGTCCTGTGGGGCCTGTGGGACCGCCGGGGCTGACCACCTCCACCGAGACGTCGGGGGCGCGGCTGCCCCGGGTGAAGCGGGGCTCGGGGGTCGTCCGGGCGTTGCCCGCGTTCTCGTAGCGGCGGCCGTCCGTGTCCGTCGGCTCGTCCGCCTCTCGCGCGCTGATCCGCGTCCCGTCCCTGGCCCCCTCGTCCGCGACCGGTGCGCCGCGGTACGAGGTCCACAGCGCGAGGACCGGGGCGGCGACGACGGCCGCGACGACGGTGGTCGTCACCGCGCGGGCCCGCAGCCGGTCGCGGCGGGCCGTGTGGTCCTTCGGGTCCATGGGGAAGCCGGTGGGGGTGAAGCGCGGGGCGCCGGCACGCGCGCGCGGGACGTGCAGCATCGCCATGTACGCGGCGGCCCGGGGCGCCTCGACGAGCGGCAGCCGGTCCGGGGGCAGGGGCGCGGCGCCGGGCCAGGGGCCGGTGGCGCCCACCCGCTCGGCGCCCCGGCGGCAGCGCGGGCAGTCGTCGACGTGCCGGACGAGTTCGGCGCGCAGGGCGGCCGAGAGGAGCACCCGCTGGTCGCCTGTGAGGCGGGCGACGGTGGGGCAGCTGCCGGTCTCGACGACGGCGAGGGCGGCGCGGGTCCGCTCGACCTCGCAGGCGGCCGTGGCGAGGAGCTCGCGGGCGGCGAGCGGGTCGAGGGAGAGCACGGCGGCGATCTGGCGGTGGCTCAGGCCGTGCCGGACGGCGAGCTCCAGGGCCTCGCGCTGCTCGGGGGTGGTGCCGGCGGCCTCGGGCCAGGCGAGCCGGGCGAGTTCGGCGCGGCGGCGCTCCGCGGTCTCCTCGGAGACCGGGGGTGGTTCGGGCGCGGTGACGGCGGGGCGGCCGGTGTGGGCGCCCTGGCGCTTGCGGCGCTGCTCGCCGAGGCTCCGTAGGCAGGCCCAGCGGGCGAGCGCGTACAGCCAGGCCGTACGGCCCTCCTCGTCGGAGGGGCAGCGGCCGTGGTGGCGCTCGGCCACGGCGAGGACGTCGCCGAGGACGGCGGTGGCCGTGTCGTGGTCGCAGAGCACGGAGAGGCAGTACGTATAGAGCCCGTCGAGGGCGGCCTCGTAGCGGGCGGGGGGCCGACGGCCGAGCGTGCGCGGTTCCTGGTCCGCGGCGCCGCGATGCGCCCGGTGTGCGCCGGTGGTGCGGTTCGGGGAGTCCAGCCTGCTGCTCGTCACGGGGCGACGGTAGGCAGGGAGAGAGGCACTCTTCGTACCGGTTGAACACTTCTCATTCTTACGGGTGAAGCTATCGCTCGAAAGGGGACAGGAACCTCACATTCCGTCACTCGATCGTGGTCGGGCGCGGGCCTGCGCCTTGCTCTGGGTGGGCACGGGCTCCGGCCGACGCCTCGCCGTCGGCCCGCTGTCAGTGGGGGCGGCTACGGTGTGGACCATGGCTGCCCGTACGAAATCCGCCAAGGACCGGCCCTCTTACCGCTGCACCGAGTGCGGCTGGCAGACGGCCAAGTGGCTCGGCCGCTGCCCCGAGTGCCAGGCCTGGGGGACGGTGGAGGAGTACGGCGCGCCCGCTGTCCGGACGACCGCGGCCGGCCGGGTCTCCACCGCCGCCGTTCCCATCGGCCAGGTCGACGGCCGGCAGGCGACCGCCCGCTCGACCGGCGTCGACGAGCTGGACCGGGTCCTCGGCGGGGGCCTGGTGCCCGGCGCCGTCGTCCTGCTCGCGGGCGAGCCGGGCGTCGGCAAGTCCACGCTCCTGCTCGACGTGGCCGCGAAGGCCGCGAGCGACGAGCACCGCACGCTGTACGTGACGGGCGAGGAGTCCGCGAGCCAGGTCCGGCTCCGCGCCGACCGGATCAACGCGCTCAGCGACCACCTGTACCTGGCGGCCGAGACCGATCTGTCGGCCGTCCTCGGCCACCTCGACGCCGTGAAGCCCTCGCTGCTGATCATGGACTCGGTGCAGACCGTCGCCTCCCCCGAGATCGACGGCGCGCCCGGCGGCATGGCCCAGGTCCGCGAGGTCGCCAGCGCCCTCATCCGGGCCTCCAAGGAGCGGGGCATGTCCACGCTCCTCGTCGGCCACGTCACCAAGGACGGCGCCATCGCCGGGCCCCGGCTCCTGGAGCACCTGGTCGACGTCGTCCTGAGCTTCGAGGGCGACCGGCACGCGCGCCTGCGTCTGGTCCGGGGCGTGAAGAACCGGTACGGGGCGACCGACGAGGTCGGCTGCTTCGAGCTGCACGACGAGGGCATCACGGGCCTGGCCGACCCGTCCGGGCTCTTCCTGACCCGCCGGGACGTGGCCGTGCCGGGCACCTGTCTGACGGTGACCCTGGAGGGCCGTCGTCCGCTCGTCGCCGAGGTCCAGTCGCTGACCGTGGACTCCCAGATTCCCTCCCCGCGCCGGACCGTCTCCGGCCTGGAGACCTCCCGGGTCTCGATGATGCTGGCGGTCCTGGAGCAGCGGGGCCGGATCAGCGCGCTCGGCAAGCGGGACATCTACAGCGCGACCGTGGGCGGCGTGAAGCTCTCCGAGCCCGCGGCCGACCTGGCGATCGCGCTCGCCCTCGCCTCCGCCGCGAGCGACACCCCGCTCCCGAAGAACCTGGTCGCGATCGGCGAGGTCGGGCTCGCGGGCGAGGTCCGGCGCGTGACGGGCGTCCAGCGCCGGCTGGCCGAGGCGCACCGGCTGGGCTTCACGCACGCGCTGGTCCCGCCGGACCCGGGCAAGGTGCCGGCGGGCATGAAGGTGACAGAAGTCGCGGACATGGGGGACGCGCTGCGGGTCCTGCCGAGGAGCCGCCGCGCGGCGCGCCCGGAGGGTTCCGAGGGGTAGATCGGAGGGGCAGGACGTGCCGGGAGCCGCCCATCCGAGGGGTAGTCGGAGGGGCGGGACGTGCCGGGAGCCGCCCTGCCGAGCGGTAGTCGGACGGGCAAGGGGGTGCCGGGAGCCGTCCCTTCCGAGGGGTAGACGAGGGACCCGGAGGGGTAGACGAGGGGTCATGACAGGGGCCCTCCAGGACCTCGCGCCGCACCTCGGGGTGGCGCGCGGCGGAGGGTGGTGGGGTGGTGTCGCTAGACTTTGCCCTGGTCTCGCCCATCCGTACGAGCCGGAGGAGTGCAGTGGCAGCCAAGGACGGGGCAGCAGCTCCTGGAAAGTCCGGCGCAGGCTCCGGCAATGAAGCGCTCATGCGCGCAGCCCTGAGCGCGGTCGCGCCGGGCACCGCGCTGCGCGACGGCCTGGAGCGGATCCTCCGGGGAAACACGGGCGGTCTCATCGTGCTCGGCCTGGACAAGACGGTCGACTCGATGTGCACCGGCGGTTTCGTGCTGGACGTCGAGTTCGCCGCCACGCGCCTGCGCGAGCTGTGCAAGCTCGACGGCGCGATCGTCCTCGACAAGGACATCACCAAGATCCACCGCGCGGGCGTGCAGCTGGTCCCGGACGCCTCCATCCCCACCGAGGAGACCGGCACCCGGCACCGCACGGCGGACCGGGTCTCCAAGCAGTGCAACTACCCGGTCGTCTCCGTCTCCCAGTCGATGCGTCTGATCGCGCTGTACGTGAACGGAGAGCGCCGGGTCCTGGAGGAGTCGGCCGCGATCCTGTCCCGCGCCAACCAGGCACTCGCGACCCTGGAGCGGTACAAGCTCCGGCTCGACGAGGTGGCCGGCACGCTCTCCGCGCTGGAGATCGAGGACCTGGTCACGGTCCGGGACGTCACCGCCGTCGCCCAGCGCCTGGAGATGGTGCGCCGGATCGCCACCGAGATCGCCGAGTACGTGGTCGAGCTCGGCACCGACGGACGGCTCCTGTCGCTCCAGCTCGACGAGCTGATCGCGGGCGTGGAGCCGGAGCGCGAGCTGGTGGTCCGGGACTACGTGCCCGAGCCCACGGCCAAGCGCTCGCGGACGGTCGCCGAGGCGCTCACCGAACTGGACGCGCTCACCCACACCGAGCTCCTCGAGCTTCCCGTCGTGGCGCGGGCGCTGGGCTACAGCGGCTCGCCCGAGACCCTCGACTCGGCCGTCTCGCCGCGCGGCTACCGGCTCCTGGCCAAGGTGCCGCGGCTGCCGGGCGCGATCATCGAGCGGCTCGTGGAGCACTTCGGTGGGCTGCAGAAGCTGCTCGCGGCGAGTGTGGACGACCTCCAGGCCGTCGACGGGGTCGGCGAGGCCCGCGCCCGCAGTGTCCGCGAGGGCCTGTCGCGGCTCGCGGAGTCCTCGATCCTGGAGCGGTACGTCTGACCGGTCTCCCCATGGCCCCCGCCGCACGCGGTGGGGGCCCGGATCAGTCCTTGTCGAGCGTGAACGAGGCGGCCGGGACCGCCTTCGTACCCGGCATCGTCGCCTCCACCAGGTAGGTCCCGGGGCCTGCATGGCCCGCCGGGGCGGTGGCGCACTGCGGTGCGCTGCGCGCGCGGTCCCACTCCACGGTGTGGGTGACCGTGGAGCGCGCGGGGACGCGCAGCAGGAGCGGGTTGCCGGGGCGCGGGCAGTCGTCGGAGGCCCAGACGCCGTCGGCCTGCTTGTCGCTGATCGTCAGAACCGCGCTGCGCGGGCCGAAATCGGCCTTGCAGTCGGCGTTCGAGGTGTTCTTGGCGACCAGGTGGAAGCGGGGCTTCTCGCCCGCCTCGTAGGAGACCTTGGCACTGCGCAGCGTCAACTGCAGCGCGCCTGCGGGGCAGTTCGGGAGCGGGGAACCGGCCGGAACCTGCTGTCCCGCTCCGGTGCCCGCACCGCCGTCGCCGCCCGCGCCGTCGGTGTCGCCGTTCTTCCCGGTGCCCCCGGCGCCGGAGCCCGTACCGGCGTCGCCCGTACCCGCGTCCGTACCGGCATCGCCCGAACCGGAGCCCGAACCGGAGCCCGAGCCCGTGTCCGTACCGGAGCCGGCGGAGCCGCCGCCGTCGCCCGACGTCTCACCGGAGTCGCCCGACTCGTCGCGGCCACCGGGCTGTTGGCTGATCGCCGGGCCGGTGCCGGAGGGTCCAGGAGTGATCGAGGGGGGTGTGGGCGACGAACCGTTGGCGGCGTCGTTCGCCTTCTTCCCGCCGTCACCGGTGCTCACGGCCCAGACGGCGAGCAGCGCGAGAACCGCCACCAGGCACAGCGCCACCGCCCTCCGTCGCCAGTAGATGGTGGAGGGAAGCGGCCCGACCGGATTGCGCAAAGATCCCACGACCCGAACCTTACGAGAGATCCGGCCCAACTCCCGCCCCACCCGCCGCCCCAGACATCAAGTTTTGCCGATGATCACATCCGTTCACGGCGGGAACTTTCCGGGAACTGGCCCGAAACGTCCGGGAATCACGGATTCCGGCGCGGCCCCCCACTTTCGTCGGGGGTCGCTCTGGCCGTTGGCCCGGGGCGGCGGGCCCGGAATTCCGGTTAGCGTCATCCACCATGGACTCCCTCCTCGACCTCTCCGATCGGCTCTACCTCGACGTCGCCGACCTCGCCCACTCCACCCCGCACTGGTTCCAGTGGCTCGCCGAGGTGTGGACCGAAGCCGGGCTGCTGCTCTTCGGCGTGCTGTTCCTGGCCGGCTGGTGGCGCTCCCGTGACGGATCGAGCCGGATGATGGCGCTCGCGCTGCTCGCCCCGCTCGCCACCGCCTTCGGATACGTGGTGAGCGAGGCGCTGAAGTCGCTGGTCGACGAGGAGAGGCCGTGCCGCGCGGTCCTCGGGGCGCCCGCCGCGCTCGTGGAATGCCCGCCGTACGGCGACTGGTCCTTCCCCAGCAACCACTCGGCCATCGCGGGCGCCGCCGCCGTCGCGCTCGCGCTGTCCTGGCGCGGGATGGTCTGGCTGACCGTGCCGATGGCGCTGCTCATGGCCTTCTCCCGGGTCTTCGTCGGCGTGCACTACCCGCACGACGTGACCGTCGGCCTGCTGCTCGGCGCCCTGGTCGCCTTCCTCGTCATGCGGGCGGCGGAGCGGCCGGTGCGGTCCCTGGTGGAGACGGCCAGGTCGAGCCGGAACACGGCCGTCGTGTGGTGCGCGGGGCGCGGGGTCGCGGCGCACGCCTCCGCGCGCACCTCCACGCGCACCGACCGGCCCGACCGCGCGCGCCACGGCGCGCACTGATCCCGCCGCGGACGTGCCAGGATCGGGGTGCCATGACTTCCATCGACACTCCCCCCAGCCCCCCGGCCCCCACCTCCCCCGTGGCCCCCTCACTTCCCGCGGAGCTGCACGGGCCCGTCCTCGCCTGGTTCGACCGGCACGCCCGTGACCTGCCCTGGCGCCACCCCGAGGCCGGGGCCTGGTCCGTGATGGTCAGCGAGTTCATGCTCCAGCAGACCCCCGTCGTCCGGGTCCTGCCGGTGTACGAGCAGTGGCTCGCGCGCTGGCCCCGCCCGGCCGACCTGGCCGCCGACGCCCCCGGCGAGGCGGTCCGCGCCTGGGGCCGGCTCGGCTATCCGCGCCGGGCACTGCGCCTGCACGCGGCGGCCACGGCGATAACGGAGCGGCACGGCGGCGACGTCCCCAGGGACCACGGGCAGCTGCTCGCCCTGCCCGGCATCGGCGAGTACACGGCGGCCGCGGTGGCCTCCTTCGCGTACGGGCAGCGGCACGCGGTCCTGGACACCAACGTGCGCCGGGTCTTCGCGCGGGCGGCGACCGGCGTCCAGTACCCGCCGAACGCGACCACGGCCGCCGAGCGCCGGCTCGCCCGGGCGCTGCTCCCGGAGGACGAGGCCACGGCCTCCCGGTGGGCCGCCGCCTCGATGGAGCTCGGCGCGCTGGTGTGCACCGCGCGGAACGAGGACTGCGGGCGCTGCCCGATCGCCGAGCGCTGCGCGTGGCAGCTGGCGGGGAAGCCGGCACACGACGGCCCGCCGCGGCGCGGCCAGACGTACGCGGGCACGGACCGGCAGGTGCGGGGCCGTCTCCTCGCCGTGCTGCGCGAGGCGACGGACCCGGTGGGGCAGGCGGCTCTGGACGCGGTCTGGGACGAGCCGGTGCAGCGGGCCAGGGCCCTGGACGGCCTGGTCGCGGACGGCCTCGTCGAGCCACTGGAGGATGGGCGCTACCGCCTGCCGCTTTCCTGAGGGCGGGGTGGTGCTACCGCCTGCCGCCCGCCTGCCCGCCGCCCGCCCGCCTGCGGCAGGCGCCGCGCCCCCCTCCGTACCCGCTGTTACACAACCGACGGGTAGCCGTGCGTCCACCGACGGCTGCCCCGCACAGCCCCGTGACACAGCCTCCGTAGCGTCGTCCACGACACGAGGAAATGGCTGGTCACGGGGATGGAGGCGGTTCGGGTGAGGCACGGCGAGGTGCTCGACTTCGAGGAGTACGTACGCACGCGGCAGGATGCGCTGCTGCGCAGCGCACGCCGTCTCGTCCCCGACCCTGTCGACGCCCAGGACCTCCTCCAGACGGCGCTGGCCCGGACGTACGGCCGCTGGGACGGCATCGCCGACAAGTCCCTCGCCGACGCCTACCTGCGCCGGGTCATGATCAACACCCGGACCGAGTGGTGGCGCTCCCGCAAGCTCGAAGAGGTGCCGACCGAGCAGCTCCCCGACGCGAGCGTCGACGACCGGACCGAGCAGCACGCCGACCGGGCCCTTCTCATGGACATCCTGAAGGTGCTCGCGCCGAAGCAGCGCAGCGTCGTCGTCCTCCGCCACTGGGAACAGATGAGCACGGAGGAGACGGCGGCGGCCCTCGGGATGTCGGCGGGTACGGTGAAGTCGACGCTCCACCGCGCGCTGGCCCGGCTCCGTCAGGAGCTGGAGAGCCGCGACCTCGACGCCCGCGCCCTGGGTCGGACGGGAGAACGGGCGGACGGACGAGGCGACGAAGGGGGGCGGGGGCGGTGCGCGGCCTAGACGCCGACGACGGCAGAAGACACGACGACGCGTGCGGCGAGAGCGGCGGCGACGACCGGTACGGCACCGGGCGGCGCCGCCCTCGGCGTACCGTCAGGGCGGCGAGCATCACGGCGGTGGCCGGACTCGTCGCCGTCGGGCTGACCATGGCCGCCTGCTCCACCGGCGGGACGGGCTCCCGCGACGAGGGCGCGGCCCGCGTCGACGAGACCGCCGCGGCGGCGCCCACCCCCTCCTCCCCCGCCGCCACCAGCGGTCCGCAGTCCGCCGAGCGGGTGGATCCGATCGCGCTGCTCAAGGCCGACCCGAAGGTCGGTGAACGACTCAAGGACGACCTGAAGCCGTGCGTCGCGGACGCCTACCCGGTGGACACCTCCTACGGCAATCTCACCGGCAGCGCCGCCCCCGACGTCGTCGTCAACGTGATGACCTGCGGCGATGCCGTCGGTATCGGCACGTACGTCTACCGGAAGCAGAGCAACCGGTACGAGAACGTCTTCATGGCGGAGGACGCGGCCGTCTACGCCACGATCGACCGGGGCGACCTGATCGTCACCAAGCAGGTGTACGCGAAGGGGGACCCGGTCGCGTACCCCTCGGGCGAGGACGTGATCACGTACCGCTGGGCGGGGAACAAGTTCACCCAGCACGACTGGGTGCACAACGACTACAGCCGCGCGGTCGGCGACGGCGGCGCGGCCGTGGAGCCCGCGCCGAGCGAGCCCGCCGCGAGCTGAGCCGGGCGCCACCCGGGGACCCCGTCGCAGCACCGCACCACCGCACGACCACCGCGCAGCACCGCAGCACCGCAGCACCTCACCACCACCGCGCACCACCGCGCACCACCGCACCACCGCACCACCGCACCACCGCACCACCAAGCAGCACAGATCCCGAAGGGCGCCCACGATGGCCGAAACCCATGTCCTGTTCGTCGAGGACGACGACGTCATCCGTGAGGCCACCCAGCTCGCCCTGGAGCGGGACGGCTTCCGGGTCACGGCGATGCCCGACGGCCTCTCCGGCCTGGACGCCTTCCGGGCGCAGCGGCCGGACATCGCCCTGCTCGACGTGATGCTGCCGGGCATGGACGGCGTCAGCCTCTGCCGCCGCATCCGCGACGAGTCGACGGTGCCGGTCATCATGCTGTCGGCGCGCGCCGACTCGATCGACGTCGTCCTCGGCCTGGAGGCCGGGGCGGACGACTACGTCACCAAGCCCTTCGACGGCTCCGTCCTCATGGCCCGCATCCGGGCGGTCCTGCGGCGCTTCGGGCACGCCGGCGGCCCCGGCGCCGGCGAGCGCGGGGACGAGTCGGGGGACGGCGGCGGGCTGCTCGTCTTCGGCGACCTGGAGGTCGACACCGAGGGCATGGAGGTCCGCAGGGGCGGGGAACCGGTCGCGCTGACCCCGACCGAGATGCGGCTGCTCCTGGAGTTCTCGTCCGCGCCGGGCACCGTCCTGTCCCGGGACAAGCTCCTGGAGCGGGTCTGGGACTACGGCTGGGGCGGCGACACCCGGGTCGTGGACGTCCACGTGCAGCGGCTGCGCGCCAAGATCGGCCAGGACCGGATCGATACGGTCCGCGGCTTCGGCTACAAGCTCAAGGGCTAGGAGTGTCCTTCCGCCCCGTGAAGCCTCTCGCCCTCCGTACCGGGGTCCGCTGGAAGATCGCCGTCGCCATCGCGGCCGTCGGCGCACTCATCGCGGTCACGCTGAGCGTCGTCGTCCACAACGCCGCCCGCATCTCGATGCTCGACAACGCGCGCGAGGTGCAGATGGAGCGGCTGCTCTTCGCCCAGCGGATGTACGAGACGTCGAAGCCGAAGGAGCCCCGCTTCGGCACGAAGATCAACGACCCGGCGCTGCCGCCTCAGCTCGACCAGCTGATGCGGGACCGGCGGCGCGGGACGTACGTGCAGGAGCACCGGCACGGCGGGCCGCCCGACGTGTGGGCCGCCGTCCCGCTCGCCAACGGCGACGTGCTGTCGCTGCACATCCCCTTCGCCGACCGCAGCACGGCGATCATGAACGATCTGGACCGGGCGCTCGTCATCGGCTCGGTCTCGGTGGTGTTCGGAGGCTGTGCGCTCGGCGTGCTCATCGGCGGCCAGCTCTCGCGGCGGCTGCGGAAGGCCGCCGCCGCGGCCGGGCGGGTCGCCCAGGGCAACACGGACGTACGGGTACGGGACGCGATCGGCGGGGTCGTCCGGGACGAGACCGACGAGCTGGCCCGGGCGGTCGACGCCCTGACCGACGCGCTGAACGAGCGGATCGAGGCCGAGCGCCGGGTCACCGCGGACATCGCGCACGAGCTGCGCACCCCGGTGACCGGCCTGCTCACGGCGGCCGAGCTGCTTCCGCCGGGCCGGCCGACCGAGCTCGTACGGGACCGGGCGCAGGCGATGCGGACGCTGGTCGAGGACGTCCTGGAGGTGGCCCGGCTCGACAGCGCGTCGGAGCGGGCCGAGCTCCAGGAGATCTCGCTCGGCGAGTTCGTGGAGCGGCGGGTGCGGGCGCTCGACCCGGAGGTGGTCGTCCGGGTCGTCCACGAGTCCTGGGTCAACACCGACCCCCGACGCCTGGAGCGCATCCTGGGCAACCTGCTGGCGAACGCCGCCAAGCACGGCAAACCGCCGGTGGAGGTCACCGTCGAGGGCCGGGTCGTGCGCGTCCGCGACCACGGTCCGGGCTTCCCGGAGGCGCTCCTCAAGGAGGGCCCGAGCCGGTTCCGTACGGGCACGAGCGACCGCGCGGGCCAGGGCCACGGCCTGGGGCTGACGATCGCCGCGGGCCAGGCGCGGGTGCTCGGCGCCCGGCTGACCTTCCGGAACGTGGCCTCGGCGACGGCCCCGGAGGGGGTGGGCGGCGCGATCGCGGTGCTGTGGCTGCCGGACCACGCGCCGACGGCCACGGGCAGCTTCCCGGTGCTGCGGCTGTCGGGCACGCCTTAGGGCCTGGCGGGCGGATCAAGCGCGACCCCGGCCATGATCCGCCGGGCACCCCCTGTCCGCCGGGCACCTCCTGTCCGCCGGGCACCCCCTGGCTCTTGCCGATCCGGCCGGACACCCCGGGGAGTACGGCAGTGGGGCCGGTCCTGGAATGGACCGGCCCCACAGTCGTACCCGAGGGTCAGACCGATTCGGCGACCTTCGGGGCGTCGTCGTCCGCCGTCGGCTTCGACGGGGCTGCCGCCGGTCCCGCGCCGCGCAGCGCCACCTCCTTGACGAAGAAGGCGAGGGCGAAGCCGAGGACGGAGACGGCCGCGGCGACCAGGAAGGCGGAGTGGGTGCCGACGGAGACCGCGTGCTGGTACGCCTCGCGCAGCGCCTCCGGCAGCTTGGCCAGGCTTGCCGCGTCGAGCTGGGCGGTGTGCTCGGTGAGCCCGGATCCGCCGCGCGCCGCCATCTCGTCCTGGACCCGGCTCGTGAAGAGCGCGCCCATGATCGCGACGCCGAAGGAGGAGCCGAGCGTCCGGAAGAGGGTGGTGGAGGACGAGGCGACGCCCATGTCCTTCATCTCGACGCTGTTCTGCGCGACGAGCATGGTGATCTGCATGAGGAAGCCCATGCCGGCGCCGAGGAGGGCCATGTAGACACCGGAGGTCAGCCGCGAGGTGCCGGTGTCCATCTGTGAGAGCAGGAAGAGTCCTGCCGTCATGAGGACGCCGCCGACGATCGGGAAGATCTTGTACTTGCCGGTGCTGGTGGTGAACCGGCCGACGAGCAGCGAGACGACCATCATCGACATCAGCATCGGCAGGAGCAGGAGGCCGGAGTTGGTGGCCGAGGCGCCCTGGACGGACTGCTGGAAGATCGGCAGGTAGAGGACCGCGCCGAACATCACGAAGCCGGTGATGAAGCCGATCAGGGACATCAGGGTGAAGTTGCGGCTGCGGAAGATGTGCAGCGGCATGATCGGGTCCTCGGCCTTGGTCTCCACCCACAGGAAGGCGGCGAGGGCGGCGAGGCCGGCGACCGTGAGGCCGATGATGTTGGCCGAGCCCCAGGCGTACTCCGTACCGCCCCAGGTGGTGACGAGGACGATCGCGGTGATGCCGACGGTCAGCAGTGCGGCCCCGGCGAAGTCGATCCGGGTGCCCGCGGCGCGCTGCTTCTTCGGCAGGTGCAGGACGGTGGTGACCATGGCGAGGGCGACGGCGCCGAGCGGCAGGTTGATGTAGAAGGACCAGCGCCAGCCCCAGTGGTCGGTGATGGTGCCGCCGACGAGCGGGCCGCCGATCATGGCGAGGGCCATGACGCCGGCCATCATGCCCTGGTACTTGCCCCGCTCGCGGGGCGGGATCAGATCGCCGATGATCGCCATGACGCCGACCATGAGGCCGCCGGCGCCGAGGCCCTGGATCGTGCGGAAGCCGATGAGCTGGCCCATGTCCTGGGCCATGCCGCTGAGCGCCGAGCCGATCAGGAAGATCACGATCGAGGTGAGGAAGACGCCCTTGCGGCCGAACATGTCGCCGACCTTGCCCCAGAGGGGGGTGGAGGCGGCGGTGGCCAGGGTGTAGGCGGTGACGACCCAGGAGAGGTGCTCCAGGCCGCCGAGCTCACCGACGATCGTCGGCATCGCGGTGCCGATGATCATGTTGTCCAGCATCGCGAGCAGCATCGCGATCATGAGGGCGAGGAGGACGACACGGACGCTGCGCGCCGGCGGCGCCTTCCCCTCGGCCGCTTGCCCCATCTCGGTGGTCGCCATCGCCATCCCCTTACTTGCCGCCCGGCTAGTTACTAGGATGGGGACGGTAGACCCGTAACTTGCCGGTCGTCAAGTAAGTAAAAGTCGGAGAGCGAGAGCAGTCATGGCCCAGGCACGAGGCAACACCCGCCAGCGCATCCAGGACGTGGCCCTCGCGCTCTTCGCCGAGCAGGGCTACGAGAAGACCTCGCTGCGCGAGATCGCCGAGCACCTCGATGTCACCAAGGCCGCGCTCTACTACCACTTCAAGACCAAGGAAGACATCATCATCGGCATCTTCCAGGACCTCACCCGGCCCGTGGACGAGCTGATCACCTGGGCTCGGGAGCAGCCGCGCACGCTGGAGGTCAGGGAGGAGATCCTGCGCCGCTACCAGGCGTCCCTGATCAGCGCGTACCCGCTGTTCCGCTTCATGCAGGAGAACCAGGCGGCGGTCCGCGAGCTGAGCATCGGCCTGACCTTCAAGGAGCGGATGCTCGAACTGAGCGGCCTGATCCAGGAGCCCGACTTCGCCGTGCGCGACCGGGTGCGCTGCGTGAGCGCGATCTTCACGCTCCACGCGGGGATGTTCTTCATGGACAACGTCGAGGGCGACTCCGAGGAGAAGCGCGAAGCCGTCCTCGAGGTCGCCCTCGATCTGCTGAACCAGGCCCACGGGGCCAAGTAGCGGGAGCTTAGATGCTCACGCCGTGCGACCGCAGGAAGGCGGCCGGGTTCACGGCGGTGCCGTAGTTCGGGGTCGTACGGATCTCGAAGTGCAGGTGCGGGCCGGAGGAGTTGCCGGTGTTGCCCGAGAGGGCGATCTGCTGGCCGGCGCCGACCTTCTGGCCGACGTTCACCTTGATCTTCGACAGGTGGGCGTACTGCGAGTACGTGCCGTTGGCGTGCTTGACGACGATCGCGTTGCCGTACGCGGGGCCGTCGCCGCCACCGTTCGGACCGGCCTTCACGACGGTGCCCGCACCCGCGGCCTTGACCGGGGTGCCGACCGGGACGGCGAAGTCCTGGCCGGAGTGCTTGTGGGACCACATGGCGCCGCCCTGGTTGTAGCTGGCGGTGAGGGTGTACGAGGTCACCGGCTTGACCCACGAGGGGGTCGCCTTCTTGACGGCCTTCGCGGGGGCGGCCTTCGCGGCGGTCGCCTTCTGCACGGCGGCCTTCGTGGCGGCCGCCTTCTGTGCGGCGGCCTTCACCTGGGCGGCGACGTGGGCCTGGGCCTCGGCCTGGGCGGCGACGGCGGCGGACGCGGTCACGGCGACCGGGGCGGCGGCCTTGCCCTCGGCGGCGAAGGCGGACCCTGCTCCGGCCACCATCGACGCTCCCAGACCGGCGACGGTGAGAGCGACGGCGGTGACACGGGCGGCGGGGTTCATAACGCGCTTCGACATACGGGGGAAAACCTCCGGGGAAGTACGGGACCCGACGCGAACGGTGCGTGGCGCCGGGCTTGCTCATCCTTGGTAACCCGGACCCCCGCCCAGCCCAAAACACCCCATCTACGACATTGCGTCGTAGCGATCTCCGGGGGAGATCGACCCTTGACGGCCTTGGCTTCAACTCCTGAAACCGGACATACCGCCACAAGGAAACCCGTTTAACCGCACGTCGAGGGGGGCCGGAACTGCCCGAAAGGCCGCTCCCCGCCCGGTTCGGGACCCTTCAGGCCCAAAGTCCCGACGGTTGATCCCTGAACGTCCCGAATCACCACCAAAGGTCGCCACTATTCCGGTTAGTACCCCTCGAAACGCCTGTGCGCCTTGTCACCCGGCGCCGACCGCCAATGGGACCTGGGTCACGCAACCGAGCCGTCCGGAAGGCCGTCCCGCACTACGCTGACCGCTTCGGGGACCCACGGGGGGACACACATGGAACCGGCACTCATCGGCACGCGCCTCGCCTCAGCGGCGATCGGCCCACTCCTGAAGAAACTGCTGGTCAGCGATGGTCCAGGGGCGGGGCTCACGGGGAAGGCGGCCAAGATCCGGCTGTCCGGCCTCGTCTCCTTCCGCGGCGAGAAGCGCGCACTGACCGAGAAGGACGTCCACGGGCTCGCGGAGACGCTGGTCGAGCGCTCCCTGGGCGAGCGCGGGGAGGCCCCGTTCCCCGCCGACGAGACCGAGGCCGTGGCCCACACCCTGGGGACGACGCTTCTCGCCCTCGGCGAGCTCGACATGGACGACGTCCAGGCCGTCCGCCTCGGCCACCGCGACCTCGCCCGCCGCCTGCGCGCGGCGGCCCCGGCCCCCGACGGCCTCTCCACCGACTCGGTCCTCTACCTGGAGTCGATGACCGAGTGGGCCTGCCTCCACATCCTGGAGTTCTTCACCCAGCGGTCCACGTTCATCGCCCGCAGCCTGGTGGAGCAGACGCGCGGCCAGACGGAACTCATCGCGAAGATCGACGAGGTCATCCGCCGGACGCCGAGGACGGACGGCCGCGACGCGGAGTTCGAGCGCCGGTACCTGGCCCACCTGGCGAAGAAGCACGGGCGCCTCACCATCTACGGCATCGACCTGCACGACTCACCGGACCGGTGGCCGCTGGACGTGGCGTATCTGTCGCTGGAGGCGACGGGCGAAGGCGGCGCGGCGGACGGCGCGAGGGACGGTGCGGCGGACGGGCTGCTGCCCCCGCCGCACGAACCCGTCCCCCTCCGCGCCGACCTCGCCCTCGCCCGGCACGACAAGGTCCTCCTGCGGGGACTCGCCGGCGCGGGCAAGACGACGCTCGTGCAGTGGCTGACGACCTCCGCGGCGGCGGAGAAGCCGACGGACGGCATGGGCTACCTCTACGGCCGCGTCCCGTTCGTCCTCCCCCTGCGCACCCTCACCCGCCACGGCGAGCGGCTCCCCTCCCCCGACGGCTTCCTCTCCGCCGCCGGCTGCCCGCTCACCCCGCCCGAGGGCTGGGCCGACCGTGTCCTGGCGGCCGGACGGGGCCTGGTCCTCGTGGACGGCATCGACGAGATCCCCGAGGCCGAGCGCGGCCGGGCCCGGGACTGGCTCCGCGGTCTCCTCGACACGTACGAGGGCAACCGCTGGCTCGTGACCTCGCGCCCCACGGCCGTACGGGACGACTGGTTGGCCCCCGAGGGCTTCACCGAGCTGGCCCTCTCCCCCATGACCCGGGCGGAGGTCGCCACCTTCGTACGCCGCTGGCACGAGGCCGCCGGGCCGGAGGCCGCACCGTACGAGCAGCCGCTCCTCGACGCGCTGCGCACCGCCGAGCACGTCGCCCAGCTCGCCACCAACCCCCTGATGTGCGGTCTGATCTGCGCGCTCCACCGCGACCGGCGCGGCTTCCTGCCCCGTGGCCGCAAGGCGCTCTACGAGGCCGCCCTGTCGATGCTCCTCTCGCGCCGCGACCGCGAGCGCGACATGGGCGCCCCGTCCGGGCTCGTGCTCGACGAGGCCCCGCAGATCCAGCTGATCCAGCGGCTCGCGTACTGGCTGACGCTGAACGGCCGGACGACGCTGGACCGCGCCCACGCGGAGACGCTCGTCGCGGAGGCTGTCCCGGCGGTCCAGGAGGCCTCGGCGTACACCCCGGACGCGGTCTTCACCCATCTCCTCCACCGCAGCGGCCTGCTCCGCGAGCCGACGGCCGACACGGTCGAGTTCGTCCACCGCACGTTCCAGGACTATCTGGCGGCCAAGGCCCTCGTGGACCGCTGGGACATCGGCGTCCTGGTGCGGCACGCGGCGGACGACCAGTGGGAGGACGTCATCCGCATGGCGGTGGGCCACGCGCGCCCGCGCGAGTGCGCGGAGATCCTCCGCGAGCTGCTGGCCGCGGCGGACGCGACGGAGGACCGCCGGATCCGGCTGCGGCTCGTGATCCTGGCGGCGACTGCCTTGGAGCACGCGACGGAGGTGGCCCCGGAGGTACGGCAGGAACTACTGGCCCGCACGGCGGAGGTGATCCCGCCGCGCACGCCCATGGAGGCACGCGAGCTGGCCAGGGTGGGGCGCCTGGTCCTCGACCTCCTGCCGGGCCCAGAGCGACTGCGCGATCCGGAGGCCCAGATGGTGGTGACGGCGGCGACCCATGTCGCCTCCGACACGGCGATTCCCTACCTGGCTCGGTTCGCCGGTCACCCGTCCATCGTCGTCCGGTCCCAGCTCGTCTGGTCGTGGTCTCGGTTCGACACGGAGCGGTACAGCGAGGAGATCATCGCGCGACTTGACCCAGACGGGCTGGACTACACCCTCACGAACGACGACCAGGCCGCCGCGCTGGTGCGGATCAACCTGCGACCCGACTGCCTTGACATCCGGGATGGGCTCACGACGATCGGAATCAGGCTCCTAAGGCCACTGCTCCCCCATGTGCGAGAGCTCCGGCTGCTACACGAGGACTTCGGCTCACTACTCCGTGAGCTGTCCGACCTCCGCGTGTCCCAGGTGAAAGAGCTCCATCTGCGGGTCACATCCGGCGCACCCGCCTTCGAGGAGATCGCTCGTACTTTCCCCCGACTGCGCGAGCTCCACTTGTACGGCAATGACCAACCCACTCCGTACGACGTCGCGGCGCTCGGGCCCCTTCGAGAGCTGACCGTTCTCAACACCTACGGCACCGAACGGGGCAGGAGCACCCACATCGTCACGTAACACGGAAAAGGGGCGGCCCCGGAACCATCAGGTTCCGGGGCCGCCCCTTCAGCGCTACCGGCTCAGCGGAGCGTCACGCGTCCTTCGAGAGGTTCGGGCCGGTGCCGCCCGTCGCCTCGATCGGCGGGGCGTCCGGCAGTGCCGACTTCTCCTCGCCACGGAACGTGAACGCACGCTCCTCGCCCTCGCCCTCCGTGTCCACGACCACGATGTGACCGGGGCGCAGCTCGCCGAAGAGGATCTTCTCCGACAGCGTGTCCTCGATCTCGCGCTGGATCGTCCGGCGCAGCGGCCGGGCGCCCATCACGGGGTCGTAGCCCTTCTTGGCGAGCAGCTCCTTCGCGGACTGGGAGAGCTCGATGCCCATGTCCCGGTCCTTCAGGCGCTCGTCCACGCGGCCGATCATCAGGTCGACGATCTGGAGGATGTCGTCCTGCGTCAGCTGCGGGAAGACGATGATGTCGTCCACACGGTTGAGGAACTCGGGGCGGAAGTGCTGCTTCAGCTCGTCGCTGACCTTCGCCTTCATCCGCTCGTAGTTGGACTTCGTGTCACCCTGGGCCGCGAAGCCGAGGTTGAAGCCCTTCGAGATGTCCCTGGTCCCGAGGTTGGTGGTCATGATGATGACCGTGTTCTTGAAGTCCACGACCCGGCCCTGGGAGTCGGTCAGACGACCGTCCTCCAGGATCTGGAGAAGGGAATTGAAGATATCGGGGTGGGCCTTCTCGACCTCGTCGAAGAGGACGACGGAGAACGGCTTGCGGCGCACCTTCTCGGTGAGCTGACCGCCCTCTTCGTAGCCGACGTATCCGGGCGGCGAACCGAAGAGCCGGGAAACCGTGTGCTTCTCGCTGAACTCCGACATGTCGAGGGAGATCATCGCGTCCTCGTCGCCGAAGAGGAATTCGGCGAGGGCCTTCGAAAGCTCGGTCTTACCGACACCGGACGGACCGGCGAAGATGAACGAGCCACCGGGGCGCTTCGGGTCCTTCAGACCGGCTCGCGTACGACGGATCGCCCGCGAGAGGCCGATGACGGCGTCCTTCTGCCCGATGACGCGCTTGTGGAGCTCGTCCTCCATGCGGAGCAGGCGGCTGGACTCCTCCTCGGTCAGCTTGAAGACCGGGATGCCGGTGGCGGTCGCGAGGACCTCGGCGATCAGCTCGCCGTCGACCTCGGCGACGACGTCCATGTCGCCGGCCTTCCACTCCTTCTCCCGCTTGGCCTTCGCGGCGAGGAGCTGCTTCTCCTTGTCCCGGAGAGAGGCGGCCTTCTCGAAGTCCTGCGAGTCGATCGCGGACTCCTTGTCGCGGCGGACGCCGGCGATCTTCTCGTCGAACTCGCGGAGGTCCGGCGGCGCGGTCATCCGGCGGATGCGCATCCGGGAGCCGGCCTCGTCGATCAGGTCGATCGCCTTGTCCGGGAGGAAGCGGTCCGAGATGTACCGGTCGGCCAGGGTCGCGGCCTGGACGAGGGCCTCGTCGGTGATGGAGACCCGGTGATGGGCCTCGTACCGGTCGCGCAGACCCTTGAGGATCTCGATGGTGTGCGGCAGCGACGGCTCGGCGACCTGGATGGGCTGGAAGCGGCGCTCGAGGGCCGCGTCCTTCTCCAGGTACTTCCGGTACTCGTCGAGCGTGGTGGCACCGATGGTCTGGAGCTCACCGCGGGCCAGCATCGGCTTGAGGATGCTGGCGGCGTCGATCGCGCCCTCGGCGGCACCCGCACCCACGAGGGTGTGGAGCTCGTCGATGAACAGGATGATGTCGCCGCGGGTGCGGATCTCCTTGAGGACCTTCTTCAGGCGCTCCTCGAAGTCACCGCGGTAGCGGGAGCCGGCGACCAGCGCGCCGAGGTCCAGGGTGTAGAGGTGCTTGTCCTTGAGGGTCTCGGGCACCTCGCCCTTGACGATGGCCTGCGCCAGGCCTTCGACGACGGCGGTCTTGCCGACGCCGGGCTCGCCGATGAGGACCGGGTTGTTCTTGGTGCGGCGGGACAGCACCTGCATGACCCGCTCGATCTCCTTCTCGCGCCCGATGACCGGGTCGAGCTTGGATTCGCGGGCCGCCTGGGTGAGGTTCCGGCCGAACTGGTCCAGGACCAGGGACGTCGAGGGCGTGCCCTCGGCAGGACCGCCGGCCGTGGCGGCTTCCTTGCCCTGGTAGCCGGAGAGCAGCTGGATGACCTGCTGCCGCACCCGGTTGAGGTCGGCGCCCAGCTTCACGAGGACCTGGGCGGCGACGCCCTCGCCCTCGCGGATCAGGCCGAGCAGGATGTGCTCGGTGCCGATGTAGTTGTGGCCGAGCTGGAGGGCCTCACGGAGCGAGAGCTCCAGGACCTTCTTGGCACGAGGAGTGAAGGGGATGTGCCCGGACGGGGCCTGCTGCCCCTGTCCGATGATCTCCTCCACCTGCTGGCGGACCGCCTCGAGCGAAATCCCGAGGCTCTCCAGGGCCTTAGCGGCGACACCCTCACCCTCGTGGATAAGGCCCAGAAGGATGTGCTCGGTGCCGATGTAGTTGTGGTTGAGCATCCGGGCTTCTTCCTGAGCCAGGACGACAACCCGCCGCGCGCGGTCGGTGAACCTCTCGAACATCGTTAATCGCTCCTCAGAGCGGTCAGTCAGTTAGGGGTCGATCCCCTCCCTGTCCTTCCGCAGCTTAGTCCCGCAAGCGGGGACCGCTCATTCCAACTGCCGACATCCGTCCGGATCACCCCTCTTCCGCGGGGAGACCTGCCGCCGAACAACCGACAAATGCTCCAACCCGATGGTGCGAGATGATGTTCCCGCAGGCCAAGTAGTTAGCCGCGCCTTGAGTACGCCGATGGCGAACGTGAGACGCCGAAGCCCGCGAGTCGACCCTCTCCACTAGGAATGTCTTACCCGTAAGCACTGACACTCCATGCGGCACACCCCGGTTCCCTCCGCTACCAGCGAACACCCTTGCGCTGCCGAATGCGCCCGTACGCCCCATCACGGACACCTTGCGCGTGCGGAGCGGGACGTACCGTCACCGCGGACACGCCGGGGGCGTAACCAAGAGGCCTTCGCGGGAGTTGCGCCGGGCATGGCCCTCACCGTCCCGCCTCCCCGCTCGCCGCTCGACGGCGGTCTGGCGCGGTGGTACGAGGACGAGCTCGGCTGGGCGGCGGTGGCGGGACCCCCGGTCCAGCTGGTCACGGGGCTGCGCTTCGACGTCCTCGAGCTGCCCGCCACGGCCGGCCGTGGCGTCCTGCACCGGATGGGTGCGGCGACGGGGCCGGTCGCCCTCATGGGGCGCCGGATGCGGCTCCTCGTGGCCGCGGGGAGCGCGGAGGAGCTGCCGGGGCTGCTCGACTGGCTGGAGTGGGGCGGGATCTCGCTGGATCTCGCGATGCTCGGCACCGACGGCCGGATGACCGCGCCCCTTCCCCCGGGGAGGGGCGGTTCCGGCACGCCGGGTGCCGCTGTGTGGCTGCGGCCGCCCGTGCCGGGGCGCGAGGTCGAGTCCTCGCTTCCGGCCCTGCGGTCCGCGCCCTGGGGCGGGGGCGATGCGGGCGCCCCCTGTCTGGTGCGGCTCGTGACCGCCGCCGCGGTGGAGTGCCACCGGGCGCGGCTGCTGAGTGCCCGGACCCGTGGTCCGGCGCCCCAGCAGCTGTCGCCTCAGCGGTTCGCGTCCTCGTAGGCGGCCTTCACCTTCGCCGGGACACGACCGCGGTCGTTGACGTCGTGACCGTTCTCCTTGGCCCACGCGCGGATCTTCGCGGTGTCGGGGCTGCCGCCCACGGCGACCCGGCCCTTGCCACGCGTGGTGGCGCTGCGGCCACCGGTGCGACGGCCGCTCTTGGTGTACGGCTCGAGCAGGCCACGGAGCTTTTCCGCGTTGGCGGTGGTGAGGTCGATCTCGTAGGTCTTGCCGTCCAGCGCGAACGTCACCGTCTCGTCCGCCTCGACGCCGTCGAGGTCGTCGACAAGAAGGACCTGAACCTTCTGTGCCACCGGATTTCCTTTCATCGAAAATGCAGTACGCGGAAAGGAAACCGCTTTTCCCGGAAAAACACAAACCCCTGGGAGAGGTTCAGAACCCCGGCAACGCGGGAAACGTGCGCGATTCGGACATAGGGATCGACATCGGGATCGACATCGGGATCATCTAGGGGATCGCCTTGGGATCGCCGCGGGGTTCCGGGTCACAGGTGCAGAAGCATCCGACTGTTGCCCAAGGTGTTCGGCTTCACTCGTTCGAGACCGAGGAACTCGGCGACTCCCTCGTCATAGGAACGAAGGAGCTCGCTGTAGACATCTCCGTCGACCGGGGTCTCGCCGATCTCGACGAAGCCGTGCTTCGCGAAGAAGTCCACTTCGAAGGTCAGGCAGAATACCCGCCGCACCCCGAGCCATCGGGCCGTCTGCAACAACTTGCCCAGCACCTGATGTCCTACGCCGGCTCCCTTGAACTCGGGATCGACGGCGAGAGTACGGACTTCCGCGAGGTCTTCCCACATGACGTGCAGAGCGCCACAACCGACGACCTCGGCGTCCTCGTCGCGTTCCGCGACCCAGAACTCCTGGATGGACTCGTAAAGGGTCACGGTCGCCTTGTCGAGAAGGATCCCGCGCTGAACGAAAGGATCGACGAGACGGCGGACCGCGGCGACATCACTGGTGCGGGCCCTGCGTACGGTGACGGCTTTGGCGGGGGCCGCGGAAGCGGCCGGGGAAGCAGACGGCGACATGGGGGGACGCTATCGCTCCCGGCCCCCGGATCCCTCGGCACCCTTGCCCTGCTTGTCGCCCTTGTCGCCCGCGGCCTCTTCGGGCGGGGCGGGGACGGGGTTGTCACGCTGGACGATCCGGATGGCGTCGTTCAGCGCCTCCCGCTGGTCCTGCGACATCATGCCGAAGAAGGCGACGAGAGCGGCGGCCGGGTTGTCGCTCTGGGCCCAGGCCTCGTTCATCAGAGCGGCCGAGTAGGCGGCCCGGGTGGAGACCGCCGTATACCGATAGGCGCGGCCGTCGACTTCCCGGCGCACCCAGCCCTTCTGATGGAGATTGTCCATGACGGTCATGACGGTGGTGTAGGCGATGGACCGTTCCTGCTGGAGGTCTTCCAGAACTTCCCGGACGGTCACCGGGCGGTTCCATTGCCAGACGCGCGTCATGACGGCGTCCTCAAGCTCTCCCAATGGGCGGGGCACAGTGCCACCTTAGTTCGCAAAGGGTTGATAAGAGGTTATTTACCTGAGGAAACCCAACAAAAAGGACGCACGACCTCGAAAGGTCGCACGTCCCGGTGATGCGGGGGCCGTCGGTACGGGGTCCCCGGCGCGGGCCTCTTCGGCGCGGGCCTCTTCGGCTCGGGCCTCTTCGGCTCGGGCCTCTTCGACTCGGGCCTCTTCGGCTCGGGCCGCTTCGGCTCGGGCCGCTTCGGCTCGGGCCGCTTCGGCTCGGAGCCTCAGGAGGTCGCGGCGCCGTCCGCCTGACGGGTGGCCTCGGCGCGGGCGATGGCGGCGTCGACGACCGCGTCTTCCTTGGCCTTGTTCGGGCCGCCCTGGCTCTTGACGATCGTGACGACGAGGCCGATGAAGAACGCGGCCATCACGACGGGGGGCAGGAGCGCGGATACGTAGTCCATGCCGTCCAGAGTAGCTATCCGGCGACCCGCTCCTCGGGCGGGGGCGGGGGTACGGGCCTTCGGCGCGGCGGGAACACCTCGGAGGGCTTGGGCACCGGGCGGTCACCCGGGGTCGGCCCGGACGGCGGGTTCGGCTTCGGCCCGTCCACCGCCGCGCGTCCGCCGGGGAGGGCGAGCAGCCGGGCACGGGGCGCGATCGCCGCACCGACGGGCACGGCGGATCCCGTCGCCTGGGAGACCCGGGCGAGGCGTGTGCGTACGGAGCGCTCGGCGAGGATCCGGCAGCGCGTGAGCAGCTCGGCGGCGGCGGGGCTGGCGCGCAGCGCGCGCAAGGCGGCGAGGTCGTCGACCCCGGGGTCGTACCCGCCGGCCAGGGCCTCCCGGAGGAGCCCCAGATAGCCGGTGAGCGAGCCGGGGAGGGCCTCGCGGTAGCGGGCCAGGTCGTCGAGGAGGAAGGCGCGCAGCCGGCCGGCCTCGCGTACCGCCTCGTCCACGGAATCGGCCAGGCGCAAGCAGTCCTGGACGTCCTCGTCCTGGAGGGGGGCAGGGTGGAGGGCGATGGCAAGGGCGCGGCGGAGCACACGCAGCTCGTCCGCACTGAATGCCATGCCGCCGCGAGATCCGTATGGCGTGGGCATGGGCCGACACTACGCGCTAATCGGACAATTTCCTCTTAGCGATCATTCCGGCGCGCCGGAATGATCGCTACGGGCGGGACCGCCCTCACATCCGGGACACGTTCCGCTCGTACACCAGCCGCAGGCCGATCAGGGTCAGCCAGGGCTCGTGCTCGTCGATCTCGGCCGATTCGCCCAGGACCATCGGGGCGAGACCGCCCGTGGCGATGACGGTCACGGCGGAGGGGTCGCCGTTCGGGCCGACGAGTTCGCGCTTCATCCGGGAGACCACGCCGTCGACCTGGCCGGCGTAGCCGTAGATGATGCCCGACTGCATCGCCTCGACCGTGTTCTTGCCGATCACGTTCCGCGGGCGGGCCAGCTCGATCTTGCGGAGCATGGCCCCCTTCACGCCCAGCGCCTCGACCGAGATCTCGATGCCCGGCGCGATCGCCCCGCCCGCGTACTCGCCGCGCGCGGTGACCGCGTCGTACGTCGTCGCCGTGCCGAAGTCGACGACGATCGCGGGGCCGCCGTACAGCTCGACCGCCGCGGCCGCGTTGATGATGCGGTCCGCGCCGACCTCCTTCGGGTTGTCGGTGATGACCGGGACGCCCGTCTTGACGCCCGGCTCCACCAGGACCGCCGGCACGTCCCCGTAGTACCGGCGGGTCACCTCGCGCAGCTCGTGCAGCACCGAGGGGACCGTCGCGCAGATGGCGATGCCCTCGATGCCGTCGCTCAGCTCGACGCCGAGCAGCGGGTGCATGCCCATGAGGCCCTGGAGCAGGACCGCCATCTCGTCGGCGGTCCTGCGCGGGTCCGTGGAGATCCGCCAGTGCTCGACGATCTCCTCGCCGTCGAAGAGGCCGAGGACCGTGTGCGTGTTGCCGACGTCGATGGTGAGCAGCATCAGGCCCGCACCTCGCGCAGGTCCAGGCCGATGTCGAGGATCGGGGAGGAGTGGGTGAGCCCGCCGACCGCCAGGTAGTCGACGCCGGTCGCCGCGTACGCCGCGGCGTTCTCCAGGGTCAGCCGGCCCGAGGACTCCAGGACGGCGCGGCCCGCGACGAGCGCGACGGCCTCCGCGGTCTCGTCCGGGGTGAAGTTGTCGAGCAGGATCAGGTCCGCGCCCGCGTCCAGGACCTCGCCGACCTGGTCCATCGTGTCGACCTCGACCTCGATCGGCACCTCGGGGAACAGCTCCCGCACCGCCTTGAAGGCCGCCGCGACGCCGCCGGCCGCCACCACGTGGTTGTCCTTCACGAGGGCCGCGTCGGAGAGCGACATGCGGTGGTTGACGCCGCCGCCGCAGCGCACCGCGTACTTCTCCAGGGCGCGCAGGCCCGGGGTCGTCTTGCGGGTGTCGCGGACCTTGGCCTTCGTGCCCTCCAGGGCGTCCGCCCACGCGCGCGTGGCGGTGGCGATGCCGGAGAGGCGGCACAGGATGTTGAGCGCGCTGCGCTCGCCGGTCAGCAGGTCGCGGGTGCGGGCGGTGACGCTCAGGAGCGTCTGCCCGGCCTCGACGCGCTCGCCGTCCTCGACGTGCCGCTCGACCTCGAACTCGTCGGCGCACACGATCGACAGGACGGCCTCGGCGACGCGCAGACCGGCCACGACGCCGGCCTCGCGGGCGGTGAAGTCGGCGGTGGCGACGGCGTCCTCGGGGACGGTCGCCACGGTCGTCACGTCCACGCCGCCGTCGAGGTCCTCGGCGATCGCGAGGTGGGCGATGTCCTCGACCTGTACGGGGTCGAGACCGGCGTCCGCGAGGAGCTCGGCGAGGGCGGGGTCGAGCCCGCACTCGAACTCCTCGCCCTCGCCGCAGGCGCAGCCGTCGCCACAGCCGCCGGCCTCGGGGGCCGCGGAGGGGGCGCTGATCTGGATCAGAGGGACGTCCACGGGCTCGGGACGGGCTTCCTCGGGCGTGGTCACTTACGGCTCCCTGGGGGCGTCGAGGGTCGGGGGAAGGTCATGCGTGCCGGTCGTCCGGACGTCGAGGGTCCGCTCCGGTGTCAGGCGTACGACGAGATGCCGGCGCCAGTCCGTGTCGTCGCGGTCGGGGTGGTCCTCGCGCCAGTGGCAGCCGCGGGTCTCCTCGCGGCGGCGGGCGGCTGCGACCAGGACCCGGGCGACGCACAGCAGGTTGGTGGTCTCCCAGGACTCCACGCCCGGCTCGGCCGCCTTGGTGTCGTCGGTGCCGCCCTCCAGGGCGTCGCTGTGCAGGGCGTCGAGGGCCTCCGCGGCCCCCCGCAGGCTGCGCTCGGAGCGGAGCACCCCCGCGCCGGCCGTCATGACCCGCTGGATCCGGGTCCGGGCGCCCGCCACCGGCAGCGGCAGCGTCACCGGGGCCGGGTGCGGCACCGGGGCACCGGGCACGCGCGGGGCGGCGGCCGTGATCTCCTCGGCGATCCGCTCGGCGAAGACCAGGCCTTCGAGGAGCGAGTTCGAGGCGAGCCGGTTGGCGCCGTGGACACCCGTACAGGCGACCTCGCCGCACGCGTACAGGCCCGGGACCGTGGTCCGGCCGCGCAGGTCCGTGCGGACGCCGCCGGAGGCGTAGTGCGCGGCGGGCGCGACCGGGATCGGCTCGGTCACCGGGTCGATGCCGTGGAGGCGGCAGGCGGCCAGGATCGTGGGGAAGCGCTCCGCCCACATCTCGGCGCCGAAGTGCCGGGCGTCGAGGTACATGTGCTCGGTGCCCTGCTCCTGCATCCGGCGCATGATCGCCTTGGCGACGATGTCGCGGGGCGCGAGCTCGGCCAGCTCGTGCTGCCCGAGCATGAAGCGGACCCCGTCGCCGTCGACGAGGTACGCGCCCTCGCCCCTGACCGCCTCGGAGACCAGCGGCTGCTGGCCCTCGGAGTCGGCGCCGAGGAAGAGCACCGTCGGGTGGAACTGGACGAACTCCAGGTCGGAGACCTCGGCCCCGGCGCGCAGCGCGAGCGCGACGCCGTCGCCGGTGGAGACCGCCGGGTTGGTCGTGGCGGAGAAGACCTGGCCCATGCCGCCGGTGGCGAGGACCACGGCGGGGGCGTGGACGGCTCCGACGCCGTCGTGCTGCCCCTCGCCCATGACGTGCAGCGTCACCCCGGCCGTACGGCCCTCCGCGTCCGTCAGGAGGTCCAGGACGAGGGCGTGCTCGATGAAGCGCACTCCCCCGTCGCGTATCGCCTCGACCAGGGCCCGGGAGATCTCGGCGCCGGTCGCGTCGCCGCCTGCGTGGGCGATCCGGCGCCGGTGGTGGCCGCCCTCGCGGGTCAGCGCGATCTCGCCGTCGACGGTCTTGTCGAAGTCGGCGCCGGTCGCGATGAGACGGCGGACGGCGGCGGGGCCCTCGGTGACGAGCAGCCGCACGGCCTCCTCGTCGCAGAGGCCGGCACCGGCGACGAGCGTGTCGTCGAGGTGCTGCTCGGGGGTGTCGCCCTCGCCGAGCGCGGCGGCGATGCCGCCCTGCGCCCAGCGGGTGGAGCCGTCGTCCAGCCGGGCCTTGGTGACGACGACCGTACGGAGCCCGGCGGCCGTGCAGCGCAGGGCGGCGGTGAGGCCCGCGACCCCGGAGCCGACCACGACGACGTCGGCGTCGATGGCCCAGCCCGGCGCGGGCGCGTGCAGCCGTATTCCGGTCACTTGGTGGCTCCGAAGGTCAGGGGGATGTTGTCGATGAGCCGCGTCGTCCCCACCCGCGCGGCGACGGCGAGGACCGCCTCGCCTTCGTGGTCGTCGGCGACCTCGGTGAAGTCGGCCGGGTCGACGAGGGCCAGGTAGTCGAGGGCGAGCGGCGGCTCGGCCTTCGCCGCGTCGTCGAGGACGGTCCGGGCCGCGGCCCGGACGGCTTCGGCGCCGCCGCGCTCGGCCGCCTGCGCGACCGCGTGGGCGTCGGCGGCGGCCCGGGCCTCGCCGAGCCGCGAGAGCGCCTCGGCGCGGTTCCCGGACCTGCCCTGGGCTCCCGGCAGGGAGGCGGCACGCGCGCGCAGCGCCTCCTGGGCGGCGAGCCGCTCACGGGCGGCGAACAGCGCACGGGACAGCGCGAGGGCGGTACGGCGCTCCTCGGCGGACAGGTAGCGGTTGCGGCTGGAGAGGGCGAGGCCGTCGGTCTCGCGGACGGTCTCCACGCCGACGATCTCGACCGGGAAGTTCAGGTCGCGGGCCATGCGGCGGATCAGGGCGAGCTGCTGGGCGTCCTTCTGGCCGAAGAAGGCCAGGTCGGGCGAGGTCAGGTGGAGGAGCTTCGCGACGACGGTCAGCATGCCGTCGAAGTGACCGGGCCGGGAGGCGCCTTCGAGGCGCTCGCCCATGGGGCCGGCGGTGATCCGGACCTGGGGCTCGCCGCCCGGGTAGACCTCGTCGACGGAGGGCGCGAACACGACGCTCGCCCCCGCGTCGAAGGCCAGCTCCAGATCGGCCTCAAGGGTGCGGGGGTAGCGGTCGAGGTCCTCGCCGGCGCCGAACTGGAGCGGGTTGACGAAGACGGTGACGACGACGAAGCCCTCGGCGCCGACGCGCTCGCGGGCGGTGCGGATCAGGGTGGCGTGGCCGTCGTGGAGGGCGCCCATGGTCATGACGACGGCGTTGTGGCCGGGCAGCCCGTGATGGGCGGCGGCGTCCTGGAGGTCCTCGACCGTGGGCATCAGCTCGGCCGGCTGGTGGCGGGCGGGGCGGCCGTCGACGCTCCCGGCGGTGCCGGTGGTCTCGGCGGTGCCGGCAGTCTCGGTGGCCCCGGCAGTCCCGGTGGCCCCGGTAGTCCTGGTAGTCCCGGTGGCCCCGGTAGTCCCGGTGCTCTCGGCGGTCCCCGCCGTCTCGGCGCTCTCGCGGGCGAACAGGGTCATCGGTCGTCTCCTTGCGGCCCGTCGGCGGCGGGGCTGTCGGCGGCGAGCACGCCCAGCAGGTCCTCGGCCAGCTCGGGCTTGAGCAGGCCGTGTGCGAGCGCCCGGTCGGCGGTCGTGCGGGCCATCGCCAGATAGCCGGCGACGGTGCCGGGCGCGTGCTTGCGCAGCTCCGCGACGTGGGCGGCGACCGTACCGGCGTCACCGCGCGCGACGGGGCCGGTGAGGGCCGCGTCCCCGGACCGCAGGGCGTTGTCCAGAGCGGCGCCGAGGAGGGGGCCCAGCATCCGGTCGGGCGCGGCGACCCCGGCCTTGTGGAGCAGCTCCATCGACTGGGCCACCAGCGTGACCAGGTGGTTCGCGCCGAGGGCCAGGGCCGCGTGGTAGAGCGGCCGGGCGTCCTCGGCGATCCACTCGGGCTCGCCGCCCATCTCGATCACCAGGGCCTCGGCGGCGAGCCGCAGTTCCTCGGGCGCGGTCACCCCGAAGGAGCAGCCGGCCAGCCGCTGGACGTCCACGGGGGTGCCGGTGAAGGTCATGGCGGGGTGCAGGGCGAGCGGCAGGGCGCCGGCCCGGCGGGCCGGGTCGAGGACCCGTACGCCGTACCGCCCGGAGGTGTGGACGAGCAGCTGCCCCGGCCGTACGGCTCCGGTGTCGGCGAGGCCCTCGACCAGGCCCGGCAGCGCGTCGTCCGGGACGGTCAGCAGGACCAGGTCGGCGAGGGCGAGGACGCGGGCGGGCTCGACGACCGGGACGTCGGGCAGGAGCTCCGCGGCGCGGCGCCGGGAGCGGTCGGAGACCGCGGAGACGGCGACGGGGCGGTGGCCCGCGAGCCGGAGGGAGGCGGCGAGGGCGGGGCCCACGCGGCCGGCGCCGACGACGCCGACGGTGAGCCGGGCGGGCCGGTCCTCGGGACGGGGCTCTGGCGCTGCTGGTGCGTTCACGGTGGGTACGGGCCTTCCGTTCCAGTCCTCGGTGGGTACCGGACGATTTCTGGTCATGCTACGCCAGCGTTTCGCGCTGCTCCGTGGCTGTCCACAGGGTGTGGGCGGCGGTGTGATGATCGGCTCATGGAACCGATCAAACCGGTGGAAGCGACGGACGCGACGGACGCGACCGACTCGACGGACTCGATGAGTGAGGAAGCGGCCCGGCTGTACCGGGCGAAGGTCTGGGGCGGTGCCGAGCGGACGATGTGGCACACCTCCGTCGACGGGACGGTCGGGCACCGGCTGCGCGAGCTCGCCGACTGGGCGGAGCTCGCCGGCCACGGGGACCGGCCCCTCGACACGTACGGCAACGGGGCGGTGGAGGAGGTCGAGCGGCGTGTGGCCGAGGAGCTCGGCCTGCCCGCCGCCGTCTTCTTCCCGACCGGCACGATGGCCCAGCAGATCGCGCTGCGCTGCTGGGCCGGCCGCACGGGCAGCCCCGTCGTCGCCCTCCACCCGCTGGCCCACCCCGAGGTCCACGAGGGCGGGGCGCTCGGGGCGGTCTCCGGGCTCCGTACGATCCACCTGACCGACGCCCCGCGGCTGCCCACGGCCCAGGAGGTACGCGACCACCCGGAGCCCTTCGGGACGCTGATGCTGGAGCTCCCGCTGCGCGACGCCGGCTTCGTACTGCCGTCCTGGGACGAGCTGACCGAGGTGGTCGAGGCCGCCCGGGAGCGGGACGCGGTGGTCCACTTCGACGGCGCGCGCCTGTGGGAGTGCACGACCGCCTTCGGCCGCGGGCTCCCGGAGATCGCGGGGCTCGCGGACAGCGTGTACGTCTCGTTCTACAAGTCCCTCGGCGGCCTGTCCGGGGCCGCGCTCGCCGGTCCCGAGGACGTCATGGAGGAGGCGCGGGTCTGGCGGCACCGGTACGGAGGGCTCCTCTTCCAGCAGTACCCCACGGCGCTCTCCGCCCTCCGGGGCCTCGACGTCGAGCTGCCCCGGCTGCCCTCGTACGTGCGGCACGCGCGCGTGGTGGCCGACGCGGTGCGGGAGGAGCTCGCGGAGGCGGGCACGGGCTGGTTCCGGATCCACCCGGAGACCCCGCACACCCACCAGTTCCAGGTCTGGCTGCCGTACGACCCCGAGGCCCTGACGGCCGCGGCCCTCGCGCAGACCGAGGCCACCGGCACCGCCCTCTTCCGCCGCTGGTTCACCCCGGGAGCGGGCGGCCCGCCGGGGGTGGCCTTCACGGAGCTGACGGTGACGGAACCCGGCCTGGAGTGGACGGCGGCGGACGTACGGGCGGCGGTACGGGACTTCCTGTCCCGGATCGAGGGCTGAGCCGGCGGGGAGGGAGGCGAGAGGGAAGAGAGCGGGGCTCAGCAGGAGCGGGGACGCAGCCGGCGGCGCAGGGCCGTGAGGAGGCCGCCGCGCGCCGCCCGGCCGGCGAGGACCCGCTCGAAGCGGCGGCGGTCGCGGACCGACCGCAGGAGGGCGACGTCGTAGGTGCCGGGCGCCGGCGGCATCGGCTCGCCGAGCCGATCGGCGCGGTACGTGTCGAGGAGGTACTGATGCAGCGCGTTCATGACGTCACCGTGCGCCGCGACCCGGCGGCCTGGCGCGCCGATTGACGGCACTCGTCAAACGGCGCGACACCACCCCCTCCGTACCCCGCACCATGGGGACGTGAGCGTGACGATCGACATCACCGGACTGCCGCAGGAGCGCATCGCCTTCTGCCCCTCGCCCCTGGCCGAACTGGGCGCCGCCCTGCACGCCCTGTCCGAGCCCGCGCACCACCCCCGGCTCCACGCCTGGACGACCACGACCGCCGCCGCCCTCAAGCCCGAGCTCGCGGACCGGCTCCACGAGGCCGACTTCATGTGGAACGCCACCCGCTCGGACGTCCTGCTGCCGTCACGGCCCCGGGAGACCCTCGCGGAGGAGCTGGACGACCTCGACCGCATGGACGACGAGATCTTCGTGGGCTCCGCCCTGGAGATCTCCTGCAACAGCAAGTACAAGCACGGTGCCCCCTCCCCGCTCGTCGACGAGGGGATGCGCCGTCGCGCCCTCGACCTGGCCGCCGCGCGCGGGCCCCGGCAGACCGCCTTCGTGGAGCGGATGCTGGCCGACCCGCCCGGCACGCGCGCGTGGATCCGGCGGCTCCTGGAGGACTGCGACGCGGCCTTCTTCGCCGACACCTGGCGCCGCGTCGGCGTGCAGCTCTCCGCCGACGCCCGCCACAAGACCGAGCTGATGCGCCGCAAGGGCCTCGCCGAGGCCGTCTCCGCCGCCTCGGCCGCGATGGTCCTGGAGGAGGACGAGAAGGGCTCCCGGATCGTCGTCGACAAGCTGGTCCAGGGGCGTACGAGCGCCGAGGGAACGGGCGTGACGTTCCTGCCGACCGCCTTCGGCTGGCCACACCTCTTCGCGCTGCACACGCCCGGCTGGCAGCCGGTCGTCCAGTACCCGGTGCCCACCCGCGACCTCGGCGGCGCCGCCGCGACCGAGGAGGTCAAGCTGCGCCTGGAGGCCATCGCCCACCCCATGCGGATGCGGCTCTGCCGCAGCCTGGCCCGTGCCGCGAACACCACGAGCGAGCTGGCCGACGCGTACAACATCACCGCCCCCGAGGTCTCCCGGCACCTCGCGGTCCTGAAGAAGGCGGGACTGCTCACCACCCAGCGGCGCGGCCGGTACGTGCTCCACCAGCTCGACGTCTCCGTCGTCGCCCGGCTCGGCAGCGACTTCCTGGAGTCGGTCCTGCGGTAGGAGGGTCGAGCGCCGCGCGCGCAGGCCTGTGCGACGCCACCGGCCCGCGCGAGGCTTACGCGCCGCCGCCGCCCGCGCGGACCAGGCCCGACTCGTACGCGAGGACCACGACCTGGACCCGGTCGCGCAGGCCCAGCTTGGTCAGGATCCGGCCCACGTGGGTCTTCACCGTCGCCTCCGAGAGGACCAGCCGGGCGGCGATCTCGCCGTTCGACAGGCCCTGCGCGACCAGCATCATCACCTCGCGCTCCCGGTCCGTGAGCCGCGCGAGCGCGCTGTCGACGGCCCGGGTCTCCTTGCCCGTCGACGGCAGCATCGGCGAGAAGCGGTCGAGCAGCCGACGGGTCGTCGAGGGCGCCACCACCGCGTCGCCGCTGTGCACCGAACGGATCGCGCCCAGCAGCTCCGCCGGCGGCACGTCCTTCAGCATGAAGCCGCTCGCGCCCGCCTTCAGCCCCGAGAACGCGTACTCGTCGAGGTCGAACGTGGTCAGGATCAGCACCTTGGGCGCGTCCGGCTGGGAGCAGATCCGCCGGGTCGTCTCCACCCCGTCCAGCTTCGGCATCCGCACGTCCATCAGAACGACGTCGACCGCCGTGGAGCGCAGCACCTCCAGCGCCTCCACGCCGTCGCCCGCCTCGGCCACGACCTCCATGTCCGGCTGGGCGGCGAGCACCATGCGGAAACCGGTGCGCAGCAGCACCTGGTCGTCGACGAGCATCACGCGGATGGACATGAGGTCAGTTCCTTAAAGGTCGTCAGCGGGCGGGAGAGGTCGTCACGGCGGGAGAGGTCGCCGGCGGGCGGCGGCTTCGTCGGTCAGCGGGCATCGTCAGTGAGCGGGCTTGAGGGGGAGCAGGGCGCTGATGCGGAAGCCTCCGCCGGGACGAGGCCCCGCGTCCAGCGTGCCGCCGACCATGCCGACCCGCTCGCGCATGCCGATCAGACCGTGGCCCCTCCCGTCGGCGCCCCCGTCCTCGTACATCTCCTGCGGCGCACCGCGGCCGTCGTCCTCGACGAGCAGCCCGAGGCCGTCGTCGAAGTAGACCAGCCGGACACTCGCGCCGACGTCCGGCCCACCGTGCTTGCGGCTGTTCGTGAGGGCTTCCTGCACGATCCGGTACGCGGTGAGCTCCACGCCGCTGGGCAGCGGGCGCGGGCTCCCCTCGATCGCGAAGTCCACGGTGAGGCCGGCGCTGCGGACCTGCTCGACGAGGTCCTCGATCTGGCCCACGTCGGGCTGCGGCACGTACTCCCCGGCCTCC
Organism: Streptomyces sp. NBC_00094; assembly: GCF_026343125.1. Classification (NCBI taxonomy): domain Bacteria; kingdom Bacillati; phylum Actinomycetota; class Actinomycetes; order Kitasatosporales; family Streptomycetaceae; genus Streptomyces; species Streptomyces sp. NBC_00094. Next base: position 3,648,316 of record NZ_JAPEMB010000001.1, read on the forward strand.
TGGTGCTCCCCGGTGCGCAGGATGCCGAGGAGGCGGCGCATCTCGGCGAGCGCCTGCCGGCCGGTGGTGGAGATGGTCTCCAGGGCCTGCTTCGCGGTCTCCGGGGAGGAGTCCATGACGTAGGCGGCGCCGTCGGCCTGGACCACCATCACCGACACGTTGTGCGCGACGACGTCGTGCAGCTCGCGGGCGATCCGGGCCCGCTCGGCGGCGACCGCGACCTTGGCCTGGGCCTCGCGCTCCTGCTCCAGGCGGGAGGCGCGCTCCTCCAGCTGCGCGAAGTAGGCGCGGCGGGTGCGGAGCGAGTCGCCGAGGACCCAGGCGAGCACGAACGGCACGGTCATGATGACCGTGAAGAAGATCTGGGCCGCGCCGGAGCCGGCGTCCTCCAAGGGCCATCGCAGCTGCGAGAGCGTGGAGGCGCCCAGTCCGCCGATGAGGGCGAGGCGGGAGGCCCAGCGGGGCCCGTCGTGCGCCGCGACCGTGAAGATGATCACGAGCATCGCGAAGTCGGCGATGAACGGCTGCAGGCCGAAGGCGAGCTGGGCGAGGCCGAGGGCGACCGAGAGCAGCAGCATCTTCTCGGGGGCACGTCGGCGCAGGGCCACGACCAGGGAGAAGAGCACGGAGACCACGCCGAACGCGAAGGGTTGTCCGACCGCCGGGGACATCGCCCCCACCCACAACAGGGCGAACCCGAGGAGGACGACGGCCCAGAAGGTGTCGACGCCCGTCGGGTGTCTGCGGAGGAAGTCGTAGAGACGCTGCACGTCACCCAGAGTAGGGAAGGCCGATAGGTGCAGGGATCAACCGTGGGGTCGATCCTTGGCGACGGGCCCGTACTCCCCGAGGTGGAGACTGGGGCCCGTGACGGATGACGTGACGGGTGAGACGTGCCAGTGGCAGGGGTGGCGTGAGGCCACCGAACGGGCGCTGTACGGCCCGGGAGGCTTCTATCTGAGCCCCGAGGGCCCCGCGGGGCACTTCCGCACCTCGGTCCACGCGTCGCCGCTCTTCGCGGCGGCCGTGGCCCGGCTGCTCGGCGAGGTCGCGGAGGAGCTGGGAACGGCCGAGGTCGCGCTGGTGGACGTGGGTGCGGGGCGGGGCGAGCTGCTCACCGCGGTGCTCGCGGCGACGGAGGGTACGGAGCTCGTGGTCCGGGCGTACGCGGTCGAGCGTGCCGCCCGGCCGGCGGGTCTCGACCCGCGGATCACCTGGACCGACCGGCTTCCGGAGGGCGTGCGCGGGCTCCTCTTCGCGAACGAGTGGCTCGACAACGTCCCGGTGGACGTGGCCGAGGCGGACGCGGCGGGCGTCGCCCGGTACGTGGAGGTCCGCGCCGACGGTACGGAGCGGCTCGGCGCGGCCGTCTCGGGCGCGGACGCGGAGTGGCTGGCCCGCTGGTGGCCGCTGCGGGAGCCCGGTGCGCGGGCCGAGATCGGGCGGCCCCGGGACGAGGCGTGGGCGGCGGCGGTGGCCTCGCTCGCCGCGGGCCGCGCGGTGGCCGTCGACTACGCGCACGTACGGGACTCCCGGCCGCCCTTCGGAACCCTGACCGGCTTCCGCGCGGGCCGCGAGGTGCCCCCGGTCCCGGACGGCAGCTGCGACCTGACGGCCCACGTGGCCCTGGACGCGTGCGCGGCGGAGGCGGGCGACGGCCTCCTCGTCGAGCTCGTCACGCAGCGGGAGGCCCTGCGGCGGCTCGGGGTGTCCGGCGGGCGGCCGCCGCTCTCCCTCGCCTCGGCCGACCCCGTCGGCTACGTCCGCGCGCTCGCCTCCGCCGGCGAGGCCGCCGAACTCACCGCCCGCGGAGGCCTCGGCGACTTCCTCTGGCTGACCCGGCGGGTCCCTCCCGCCACCGGCTGACCGGCGACCCGCGGGGCGGGGGATACTGTGCCGCATGACGGAGACGACGGTCGGAATCGGCGGCGCGGCGGAGAGCACCGACATGGTGCTGAACATCGGACCGCAGCACCCCTCGACCCATGGCGTGCTCCGCCTCCGCCTCGTGCTCGACGGCGAGGTGATCCAGCAGGCCGAGCCGGTGATCGGCTACATGCACCGGGGCGCCGAGAAGCTCTTCGAGGCGCGGGACTACCGGCAGATCATCATGCTGGCCAACCGTCACGACTGGCTCTCCGCCTTCTCCAACGAGCTCGGCGTCGTCATGGCCGTCGAGCGGATGCTGGGCATGGAGGTCCCCGAGCGCGCCGTGTGGACCCGTACGCTCCTCGCCGAGCTGAACCGGGTCCTCAACCACCTCATGTTCCTCGGCTCGTACCCTCTCGAACTGGGCGGGATCACCCCCGTCTTCCACGCCTTCCGGGAGCGCGAGGAGCTCCAGGCCGTGATGGAGGAGGTCTCCGGCGGCCGGATGCACTACATGTTCAACCGGGTCGGCGGCCTCAAGGAGGACCTGCCGGCCGGCTGGCTGGGGCGGGCGCGGCAGGCCGTCGCGGACGTGCGGTCGCGGATGGACGTGTACGACCGGCTGGTCCTCGGCAACGAGATCTTCCGGGGCCGTACGCGCGGGGTCGGCGTCCTGTCGCAGGCCGCGGTCCACGCGTACGGGGTGTCCGGGCCGATCGCCCGCGCCTCGGGCGTCGACTTCGACCTGCGCCGCGACGAGCCGTACCTCGCCTACGGGGAGCTCCAGGACACCCTGCGGGTCGCCGTGCGCGAGGAGGGCGACTGCCTGGCCCGCTTCGAGTGCCTGCTCGACCAGACGCACAACTCCCTGGACCTGGCGGACGCCTGCCTGGACCGGATGGCCGAGCTGCCGCAGGGCCCGATCAACCAGCGGCTGCCGAAGGTCCTGAAGGCGCCGGAGGGCCACACGTACGCCTGGACCGAGAACCCGCTCGGCGTCAACGGCTACTACCTGGTGTCGAAGGGCGAGAAGACCCCGTACCGGCTGAAGCTCCGCTCGGCCTCGTTCAACAACATCCAGGCGCTGGTCGAGCTGCTGCCGGGGACGCTCGTCGCCGACATGGTCGCGATCCTCGGCTCGCTGTTCTTCGTCGTCGGCGACATCGACAAGTAGGCCCCGCCCAGGGCCTGTCCGGACAGGCCCTGGGTTCAGGCGCGACGCCTCACGACGAAGTCGCGCCGCTCCCTGCCGGGGCGCCGGCCGGGAGCGCGCCGAGGCGGTGCGTCACGAGTTGACCGCGCCGCGCAGTTCGGCGAGGTCGAGCTGCTCGGTCTCGTCGTGCGCGGTCAGGTCGATGACCTGGCCGATCGCCCGGGGCAGCACGGGCGTGGCGGCCGGCGGGACGACGAGCGGGGTCTCGGCGGCGAGGGCCTCTTCGAGGACCTCCTCGCCCACGACGTCGGCGAGGTCCGTGTGCTGCACGGCCTCGATGGCCGCCGCGACCTTCTGCGTACCGAAGAAGTCGAAGCCGCCCTCGGGGCGCGGGACGGGCCTGCGGGCCGCGTACGGGACGATCGCCGCCGCCATCGGAACCGCCGGCATGGCCGCGATCCCCGCGGGCGGGACACGCACGGGCGCGGAAGCAGCGGAGGCGGGGGCGGACGCCTGCTCCTCCCCGGACGCGGAGGGCGCCGCGGGCAGTGCCGCCGGCGTCGTGGCGGCGGCGAGGGCGGGGGCGGCCGTACGGCTGTGCTGTTCGGTTCCGGCGGCCGCCGCGTGCTTCCCCTGCGGCTCCTCCGTCTCACGGGCCCGCTCGGCGAGGTCCCGCGCGCGGGCCGCCTCCGCGATGCGCCGGGCGCGCTGGGCGGCAGCGTTGCGCGGAAGGTCACGGAGGGCCTCGGCGGCCTTGCGGTACGACTCCGGGGTGGGCGTGGACCCGGCCGCCGGCAGCGCCTTCGGCTCGGCGCCGGTCGTGGCGGTCGCCTCCAGGGCCAGGACGCGGCGGCCCTCAAGGGCGCTGGCCCGCTCGGTCTCCGCGGTGGCGTACCGGCGGAGCAGGTCGGCGTGCTCGCCGCGCAGCCCGGCGAGCTCGACGCGCTTGGCGCGGAGCTTGGCGTCGAGCCGGGTCCGCAGCCCGCGGGACTCCTCCAGGTCGGACTCCAGCTCGGCGACCCGCTCGTCGGCCTTCCACTGGTCCGCGGTGCGGGCCCGGTCGAGCTCGGCGACGCGGACGCCGGCGCTCCGGTCCCAACTGCGCATGAGGACGGCACCGGTGACGGCCGCCGCCGCCGCGGCGACCGCGAGCAGCCTCACGGCCAGCAGATCGCCGGGCAGCCAGGCGGCCGCGGCGCACACGACCGCGGCGCCGGCGACCACGGAGGGCGGCAGCAGCTTGTGCAGAGGCGGGGAATGGCGGTGGCGTCCACGTGGCATGGCCTGAAATTTACCGTGAGTAGGCGCCATGTGGGGTGTCGGCCCGGCAATCTCTTGGCCACTTCTCGCCATAAGAAGTGGCCATGAACCGTTCCGGTTCCGTTTCGGGCCGACCCCCCTCTCCCACGACCTACTTGTTGAGCAGCCCCTTCGCCGTCAGGTACTCCTTCGCGACGTCCTCCGGCTTGGCCCGCTCGGCATCCACCTTGCGGTTCAGTTCGGCGAGATCCGCTGTGGTGAGCACCGCCGTGAGCTTGTCGAGGGCGGTCGCGATCTCGGGGGCGCCGGCGTCCTTCGCGTTGACCACGGGCAGGACGTTGTCGGCGTTCTGCAGCTTCTTGTCGTCCTCCAGGAAGACGAGGCCGAAGCTGTCGATCGTGGCGTCCGTGGTGGTCGTCAGGACGAGCTGGTCCACCCCGTCCTTGACGGCCTGCTTGGCCTGCGGGGTCCCGACCCCCTTGGGGTCGATGCCGGCCACGTCGATCCCGTACGCCTTCTTCAGACCGGGCGCGCAGAACGGCCGCACCGCGCATTCGTCACCGGCCGCGATCTTCACCTTGAGCTTCGCGCGGCCGAGATCGGAAAGCGTCGTCAGCTTGTTCTTCTCGGCGAATTCCCTGGTCACCGCGAACGCGTTCTGATCGACCGCGCCACCGACCGCGAGCACCTTCAGTCCGCGCGGTTCGGCCAGCTTCCGCAGGGCCTCGACCGTGGCGGCCGCGTCGCCGCTCGCGACCGGCTTCTCCTCGGGCGCCTTCGGGCCGTTCACCTTCGCGTTGAGGAATTCCGCGATCGTCGCCGCGTATTCCGGTACGACGTCTATCTCGCCGCTCTCCAGGGAGGGCTCGTACAGTTCACGGTTCTTCACAGTGGTGACGGATACGGAGTATCCGGCGGCCCGCAGCGACTGGGCGTACAGCTCGGCGAGCACCTTCGACTCCGTGAAGGCCGCCGCGCCCACGACCAGCGAGCCCTTCTCCCCGCCGGCGGACGCGTCGCCGGCGCTGCCGGAGTCCTTCTGCTTGCCCCCCTCCAGGCTTTCACCACCGCACGCGGCGAGCGCGACGGCCAGCGCCGTCGTTCCCAGCACCGCACCCGCGATACGCGAGACCCTGTTCACAAGACCACCCATCTCATTCATCGGCTTCCGTAGGTCGTTCAGTCATTTCGATGCGCGTGCACGCGCCGGGCCCGCGAGCAGCCGGTCCGCGCCCGCGAGCACGCCCTCCACCAGGAGCGCGAGCAGCGCCACGAGCACCGCGCCCGCGACCACCTGAGCCGTGTCGTAGAGGGCGAAGCCGGCCGTGATGATCCGGCCCAGACCGCCCTGGCCGACCATCGCCGCGACCGTCGCCGTCGCGACCACCTGCACCGCGGCCGAACGCACCCCCGTCATCACCACCGGCCTGGCCAGTGGCAGTTCGACCCGGAAGAAGACCTGACCGCCCGTCATCCCCATGCCCCGTGCGGCCCGCACCGCGGCCCGGTCCACCTCCCGCACCCCCACGTACGCGTTGGTGAGGAGCGGCGGTATCGCGAACAGCACCAGGGCGACGACGGTCGGCACGTACCCGGCGTTCCGCAGGGGCGAGACCATGAACAGGGCCAGCACCGCGAAGACGGGGACGGCCCGGCCGACGTTGGACACGTTCACCGCGAGCGCCCCGCCCCGGCCGAGGTGGCCGAGCCGGAGTCCGAGCGGCAGCGCGATCGCCGAGGCGATCAGCAGGGCCGCCCCGCTCACGTACACGTGCTCCGCGAGCCGCTGCCCGATGCCCTCCTCACCGGTCCAGTGCGTGCCGGTGGTGAGCCAGGACCAGGCGTCCGTCAGAACCCCCACCTCACGCACCCCCCGGCGCGGTCCGTATCCGGGCCCAGGGCGTGAGGAGCCGCTGGAGTCCCAGGAGCAGCAGGTCGGCGGCGACCGCGAGCAGCACGCACAGCACGGAGGCGGCGAGCACCTGCGCCTTGAAGAAGGTCGGCAGCGCGTCCTCGATGAGATTGCCGAGCCCGCCACGCCCGACGACCGAACCGACCGTCGTGAGCGCGATCGTGGAGACCGTCGCCATCCGTACGCCGGCCATCAGGACCGGCAGCGCCAGCGGGAGTTCGACCTGCCACAGCAGCCGCCACGACCCGTACCCCATGCCCCGGGCGGCCTCGCGCGTCTCGGCCGGCACGGCGTCGAGCCCGGCCAGCGCGTTCCGCACGAGGATCGTCAGCGCGTACAGCACGAGGCCGGTGACCACGAGCGCCGCCGAGAGCCCGAAGACGGGCAGCAGCAGCGAGAACATCGCGAGCGACGGAACCGTGTAGAGCAGGGTCGTCAGCCCGAGGACCGGACCCGCGAACCGCGGCCTGGCCCGCACGAGCAGGGCCAGCGGCACCGCGACGAGAAGGGCGAGGAGCACGGACACGACCGTGATTCCCACATGCTGGAGGGTCGCCTCCGTCAGCTCCTCGCTGCGCGTGCGCAGGTACTCGCCGCAGATCCAGTCGTTGGTGACCAGACAGTTCGGCGTGCTCATCCGCCCCTCCCCCCGGGTCGTCCGCCCGCTCCGAACGTTTGTCTGACGACCCTAACCCCCGCCGCCGACAATCACCCGGATCCGCCACAATGCGGCAACACGCCCTTCACACACCCCCGGTGTCCAGGGGTCAGAATGGGGAACCATGATCCGGTTCGAGAACGTGACCAAGCGGTACGAGGACGGCACGACCGCCGTCGACGACCTCTCCTTCGAGGTCGCCGAGGGCGAACTCGTCACCCTGGTCGGGCCGTCCGGCTGCGGCAAGACGACCACGATGATGATGGTGAACCGGCTCGTCGAACCGACCTCGGGCCGCGTCCTCGTCGACGGCCGCGACATCGCCGGCGTCGACCCGGTCGCCCTGCGCCGCAAGATCGGTTACGTCATCCAGCAGGTCGGGCTCTTCCCCCACCGCACCGTCCTCGACAACACCGCGACCGTCCCCGCCCTTCTCGGCTGGAAGAAGGCCGCCGCCCGCGCCCGCGCCGCCGAACTCCTCGACCTCGTCGGCCTCGACCCGGCCGTCCACGGCTCCCGCTACCCCGCCCAGCTCTCCGGCGGACAGCGCCAGCGCGTCGGCGTCGCCCGCGCGCTGGCCGCCGACCCGCCCGTCCTCCTCATGGACGAGCCCTTCGGCGCCGTCGACCCCGTCGTCCGCGAACGCCTCCAGAACGAGTTCCTCGCGCTCCAGGCCACCGTCCGCAAGACGGTCCTCCTCGTCACCCACGACATCGAGGAGGCCGTCCGCATGGGCGACCGCATGGCCGTCTACGGACACGGCCGCATCGAGCAGTTCGACACCCCCGCCACCGTGCTCGGCTCCCCCGCCACCCCGTACGTCGCGGACTTCGTCGGCAGCGACCGCGGGCTGAAGCGCCTCGCGGTCACCCCCGTCACCGAGGCCGACCTCGACCCGCTCCCGAAGGACGCCGGGACGAAGGCGGACGAGGCCGGAGCGGACAAGGCGGGCGCCCCCGCCCCCGTACCCCTCGGAACGTCCCTCAAGGACGCCCTCGCCGTGCTCCTCCAGCACGACACCGGCCACCTCACGGTCACCGACGCGACCGGCCGCCCCCTCGGCGTCCTCACCCCGGCGGGCGTCCACCGCGCCCTGCGCCGGGCCACCGTGGAATAGGCCCGGCACCGGCTCGCATCAAGCCGGCGTAGGCCCTACGCCGGCCCGCATCGAGCCGCCGCGGCATGGCCCGGCGTCAGCTCGCGCTGAGTCGCCCGGCCATCCAGGCCATCCCCGGCGGGATCTCCCGGTTCCACGTGTTGAAGTTGTGGCCGCCGCTCTCCAGCGTGATCGACGAGACCCGCGCCGGGCTCTTCACCTTCTTGACGAAGTCGAGCGTCCCCCGCAGGTTGCTCTCCCCCTGCTTCGACGTCGTCACCAGGAACGACGACTTCCCCTGCGGCATGTGGTCCAGGCTCCACAGCAGGTTCGCCCGCTTCCGCAGCCGGTCGTCCCCGTGGAAGAGGTCCCCCGTCGTCACGTCCTCCGCCGCCCGGTAGTACGCGGAGAACCCCGCCCCCGCCGCGTACCGGTCCGGATGGTGCAGCGCGATCTTCAGCGCGCAGTACGCACCCGTCGAGTTCCCCATGACGCCCCAGTTCCGGGGCTTCGTCCCCACCCGGTACGTCTCCGAGACCACCTTCGGCAGGTCCTCCGCGAAGAAGGTCTCCGTCTGCGGACCCCCCGGGATGTCCACGCACTCGGTGTCCCGCGGCGGCGCCACCGTCGGACGCAGCATCACCAGGATCATCGGCTGCATCTTCCCGGCCTTCACCTGGCTGTACGCCGTCCCCGGGTACTTCAGCCCCTTGATCAGGTTCTCCGCCATCCCCGGGTACCCCGTGAGCACCACCGAGGCCGGGAACGTCTTCTTCTCGTACGCCTTCTGGAAGTACTCCGGCGGCAGATAGACGTAGGCCGGCGAGGTGATCCCCGACCGGTCCCCCACGACGACCACCTTCTGTATCTGACCGCCGACGTCCGGACGGGAGCCGCCCGGCACGTCGAGCGACTGCTTCCCCACCACCTTCAGGTCCTTCGAACCGGCCGCGTGGTCGACGACCACGCCCATCTCCTGCTCCTGCCCGAACAGGTCCGCCCACGAGCCGTAGAAGAGGAAGGAACGGTTCGCCGCGAGACCCACCGCCGCGAAGAGCGCCACCTGGGTCGCGAGCAGCAGCCCCACACGCCCCACGACCGCCCGCCACCCGCGCCGCGCGAGCCGCGGCCACAGCAAGACCGTGGCGAGAAACAGCACCACGGCCAGCGCCACGGCCAGCACGAGGACTTTGTCGCTGGTGAGCCCCATGAGACGACCGAGCCTTCTTTCCGAGATTTTCCTGTGAACCGATGAACCCGGCTCCACGCGACTCCGTCCTAGAGGGCGCACCAGCCGGCACGGCCCGCCGAACGCGCCGCAGGGCCCGGCCGGAGTCAGAGACCCCTCGCAGGACCACGGGAAGTACGGGAAGCCATGTCTGTCACGGTAGATGGGGACAAATCGCGATTGGTTCCGGTTCGGGTACGCCGGATTCTTCACGGCCCCCGACCCGAGAACGTCCCCGCCCTGGTCGGAACGGCCTGCACCATCGGCGGCCTCATCGACATCGCCGCCGGGGTCTTCCCCCGCTTCCGCGCCAGCCGCATGCACGCCGTCGCCGAAGTCCTCCCCGGCACCCTCGGCCACCTCTCCGCCGCCCTCTCCCTCAGCGCCGGCGTCCTCCTCCTGCTCCTCGCCCACGGCCTCAAGCGACACAAGCGCCGCGCCTGGCGCGCCGCCGTCGTCCTCCTCCCCGTCGGCGCCGCGGCCCAGTTCGTCTGGCGCCACTCCGTCATCGGCGCCCTCTTCTCCCTCGTACTCCTCGCCCTCCTGCTGCGCCACCGCGACGAGTTCGCCGCCCTCCCCGACCCGCGCAGCCGCTGGCGCGCCCTCGCCAACTTCGTCGTCATGGGCGCCGGATCCATCGCCCTCGGCCTCGTCATCGTCAGCGCCCACCCCCGCCGCGTCGTCGGCGACCCCAGCCTCACCGACCGCCTCGAACACGTCCTGTACGGACTCCTCGGCTTCGAAGGCCCCGTCGCCTACACCCGCGACGTCGACTGGACCGTCGGCTACTCCCTCGGCGCCCTCGGCATGCTCACCGCCCTCACCACCATCTACCTCGCCTTCCGCCCCGAGCACCCCGCGGCCCGCCTCACCCACGACGACGAGACCCGGCTCCGCGCCCTCCTCGACCAGCACGGCGGCCGCGACTCCCTCGGCCACTTCGCCCTCCGCCACGACAAGGGCGTCGTCTTCTCCCCCAGCGGCAAGGCCGCCGTCTGCTACCGCGTCCTCTCCGGCGTCATGCTCGCCAGCGGTGACCCCATCGGCGACGTCGAAGCCTGGCCCGGCGCCATCGAACGCTTCATGGACGAGGCGAAGGCCCACTCCTGGACCCCCGCCGTCATGGGCTGCTCCGAGACCGGCGGCCAGGTCTGGACCCGCGAGACCGGCCTCGACGCCCTCGAACTCGGCGACGAGGCCATCGTCGACGTCGCCGACTTCTCCCTCTCCGGCCGCGCCATGCGCAACGTCCGGCAGATGGTCAAGCGCATCGAACGCAACGGCTACACCACCCGGGTCCGCCGCGTCCGCGACCTCGACGACGAGGAACTGGAACAGGTCCGCCGCGCCGCCGCCGACTGGCGCGGCACCGACACCGAACGCGGCTTCTCCATGGCCCTCGGCCGCATCGGCGCCCCGGGCGACGGAGACGCCGTCATAGCGACCGCCCACAAGACGGACTCCGCCGACTCCGCCGCCCCGAACGCCCCGGACGCCCCGAACGCCTCCCCCTACGGAGACCTCAAAGCGATCATCCACTTCGTGCCCTGGGGCCCCGACGGCATGTCCCTCGAACTCATGCGCCGCGACCGCTCCGCCGACCCCGGCATGAACGAACTCCTCATCGTCGCCGCGCTCCAGGCCTCCCCCGCCCTCGGCATCGACCGCGTCTCCCTCAACTTCGCGATGTTCCGCTCCGCCCTCGCACGCGGCGAGAAGATCGGCGCCGGCCCCGTCCTCCGCGTCTGGCGCGGACTCCTCGTCTTCCTCTCCCGCTGGTTCCAGATCGAGTCGCTCTACAAGTTCAACGCCAAGTTCCGGCCACGCTGGGAACCCCGCTTCGTCGTCTACCGCAACAGCCGCGACCTGCCCCGCATCGGCCTCGCCGCCATGCGCGCCGAAGGGTTCGTCACCCTCTCCCTCCCCCGCCTCTTCCCCCGCAGCCGCCCCGCTCCGGCCCCCCGGCCGTGCGCCCACATCGTCCCGGCCCCCGCTTCCGCTTCCACCTCCCCTTCCACCTCCGCCCCCGCTTCCTCCTCCGCCGGGCGCAAGGTCCGCGCGGCCTGATGCCACCCCAGGGCCCTACGCTGGACACATGAGTACGACGATCGACCGGGGTACAGCCCAGGGCCTGCCGGAGTGGGACCGCTGCGCGGTCATGGGCGTGGTCAACGTGACCCCCGACTCCTTCTCCGACGGCGGCCGCTGGTTCGACACCACGGCCGCCGTCAAACACGGCCTCGACCTCGTCGCCCAGGGCGCCGACCTCGTCGACGTCGGCGGCGAGTCCACCCGCCCCGGCGCCACCCGCGTCGACGAGGAGGAGGAACTCCGCCGCGTCGTCCCCGTCGTCCGCGGCCTCGCCGCCGAAGGCGTCACCGTCTCCGTCGACACCATGCGCGCCGCCGTCGCCGCCCGCGCCGTCGAAGCCGGCGCCGTCCTCGTCAACGACGTCAGCGGCGGACTCGCCGACCCCGCGATGGTCCCCGCCGTCGCCGCCGCCGAAGTGCCCTTCGTCGTCATGCACTGGCGCGGATTCAGCCAGGACATGAACAGCCTCGCCGTGTACGACGACGTCGTCACCGAGGTCGTCAGCGAACTCCGCATCCGCCTGGAGGCCGTCATCGCCGGCGGCATCGCCCCCGAGCGCATCGTCGTCGACCCCGGCCTCGGCTTCGCCAAGCTCGCCCCCCACGACCTGGCCCTCGTCGCCCACCTCCCCGAGCTCCGCGCCCTCGGCCGGCCCCTCCTCGTCGCCGCCTCCCGCAAGAGGTTCCTCGGCCACGTCCTCACCCGCGACGGCGCCACCCCGCCCCCCGCCCGCGAACGCGACGCCGCCACGGCCGCCGTCTCCGCCATCGCCGCCCACGAAGGCGCCTGGGCCGTCCGCGTCCACGAGGTCAGGGCCACCGCCGACGCCGTACGCGTCGCCAGGGCCGTCGAGGGAGCCGCGTGAGCCGCGGCGCCGACCGGGGCCGCGCCGCCGCCGAAGCGGCCGTGGAAGCCGTCAACACCGCCTTCTACGAGGCGATGGAGACCGGCGACTTCGACGGCGTCTCCGCCCTCTGGCTCGACGACGGAGCCACCCCCATCACCTGCGTCCACCCCGGCTGGCCCGTCCTCACCGGCCGCGGCGAGGTGCTCCGCTCGTACGCCCTGATCATGGCGAACACCGAGTACATCCAGTTCTTCCTCACCGACCTCAGGATCTCCCTGGCCGGCGGCACCGCCGTCGTCACCTGCACCGAGAACATCCTCAGCGGCGGCCCCGCCGAGGACGGCGCCGAGCTCGGCCCCCTCGTCGGCCAGCTCGTCGTCGCCACCAACGTGTTCCGCGACACACCGGACGGCTGGCGGATCTGGTCCCACCACGCCTCCCCCGTCCTCACGGAGGACGACGAGACGGACACCGAGCCCCCCGGCACGGACGGCACGGAACCCCGGGCCTGACCCGGACCCGACCCGCCCCGAACCCCGCGCGCGACCCACCCATGGCCCCCGAGGGCAAGCGCTGTCGGTCCCCGCAGGTAGATTCGATGGTGGACACCCGGCCGTCCGCAACCGGCTGCGTGGCCACCCGAACTACGACAGCAGGAGTGATTCGCGTGGATCGTGTCGCGCTGCGCGGCCTCAAGGCCCGAGGCCACCACGGCGTCTTCCCCAAGGAGCGCGAGGAGGGCCAGACCTTCATCGTGGACCTGGTCCTCGGCCTGGACACCCGCCCGGCGGCCGCCGACGACGACCTGGCGAAGACCGTGCACTACGGCATCGTCGCCGAGGAAGTCGTCGACGTCGTCCAGGGCGAACCCGTCGACCTCATCGAAACCCTCGCCGAGCGCATCGCCCAGCAGTGCCTCAGCCACGCGGGGGTCCAGGAGGTGGAAGTCGTCGTGCACAAGCCGGACGCACCCATCACCGTGCCCTTCGACGACGTCACCATCACGATCACCCGGAGCCGACGATGAAATCGACGCACAGCGATCCCACCGTCCAGCCCGTACCGGCCTCCGTCGTCGCCACCGTCGACGCGGCCGACACGACGCTCTCCAACCCCCGCTGGGCCGTCCTCGCCCTCGGCGCCAACCTCGGCAACCGCCTGGAGACCCTCCAGGGGGCCGTCGACGCCCTCGCCGACACCCCCGGCCTCCGGGTCAAGGCCGTCTCCCCCGTCTACGAGACGGAGCCCTGGGGCGTCGAGCCCGGCAGCCAGCCCTCGTACCTCAACGCCGTCGCGCTCGTGAAGACGACCCTGCCGCCGTCCTCGCTCCTGGAGCGGGCCCACGCCGTCGAGGAGGCCTTCCACCGCGTCCGCGAGGAGCGCTGGGGCTCCCGCACCATCGACGTCGACATCATCACGTACGCGGACGTGGTCTCCGACGACCCCGTCCTCACCCTCCCGCACCCCCGCGCCCACCAGCGCGCCTTCGTCCTCGCCCCCTGGCACGACGTGGACCCCGCCGCCCAGCTCCCCGGCCACGGCCCGGTCGCCGCACTCCTCGACGCCCTCGGCACCGAGGGCGTCACTCCCCGTGTCGACCTGGAACTCCGTCTGCCCGAGTAGTCGTTACGCTTCGTGGCAGACCGCCCACGACCACGACCGACGACCACGCGAAGGACACCCGGTGAAACAACTGCGGCTGAAGGTACTCACCGGACTGTTCCTCGTGGCCGGCATCCTCTCCTGGGGCGGCGCCCGCCTCTGGGACTCCGTCGGCACCCTCCCCAGCGTGCCGCTCGCCGCGCCCATCGTCCTCAGCGTGATCGCGGTCGTCCTCACCGCGACCGCCCTCTCGATCCGCTCCCGCCTCAAGGCCCAGCGCGAGCGCCGCCCCGGCGCCAAGGGCGTCGAACCTCTGATGGCGGCCCGCGCGGTGGTCTTCGGCCAGGCGAGCGCCCTGGTAGCCGCCCTCGTCGCCGGCATGTACGGCGGCACGGGCGTCTACCTCCTCGGCTCCCTCGACGTCCCGGCCCGCCGCGACCAGGCCCTCTACGCGGCCCTCGCGGTCGTCGCGGGCATCGGCGTCATCGCGGCCGCCCTCTTCCTGGAGCGCGTCTGCAAACTCCCGGAGGACCCTGAGAACAACGGCGAAGGCCCGGGCAAGGCCCGGGCCTGAGACTCAGCGACAGAGCTCGTCGAGGTCCTCGGAGCGAAGCCTGTCGCCCGCGCCGACGTCACCCTGGCCCCGGGCTCCGCGCCGCACTACCAGGGCTCCCGCACCAGGTGCCCGTTGACCAGGAAGGTCGGATACGGGGCCAGCCGGTAGCTGTAGAAGGTGAAGGGCTTGGTGCCGAGGGCGGGGCGGGGGCGGACCTCCTGGACCCTGATCCAGGAGGACTCCGGTGGGTCGATCCGGTGGTCCTCGGGGACGAACGTACCCCGGCTCTGCCAGCGGTCCGTGACGATGAGGTGGGACGCCGGACTGCGATCTTTGGGCGTGAAGCGCGCACCGATGATCCGTGCCAGCTCGGCAAGGAACGGGACATTCGCGCTGACGACCGTACGAGCCCGCCCATGCTTGTGCCGGTAGCCGTCACCATCGATGTAGCCGTCGAGGAAGCCGTTGAACGTGTCGATGTCCCGCAGCACCACCCGGGGAAAACGCTGCCGCATGTGGTGAGCGTCGCCGCCCACGTAGTGCCTCATCGCGTCAGAGAGGTACGAGGAGACCACCCGGACGCGGAAGCCCGGCAGATCCCGCCTCAGGTACCCGGACGGCCGCGTCACCGGCTCCAGCCGAGCAGCGAGCCCCGTGCACGTCGTGAGGGCTGCCGCGTACCGGGACGCGAAGCTCTCCTCGTTGACGACCAGGGACACATAGTTCTTGCCGACCGTGCCATCGGCGCAGGTCGCCCCCACGAAGTAGCCGAACTCGTAACCCGGCCGGATCGTGAAGCGCTCGCGGCACAGCTTGCGCGCGTGCGTCCACGCCACGGTCGTGCCCGCCGCGTCTCCGGCATGTGTCCAGCCGTCCGGCGTGGCGAGCAGTAGGTCGGGGCTGGCGATGAACGTCATGTGGTCGGTGACCACCTCGACGGCGGCGCGAGCCTTGGCCCCGGCCACCGCCACGACGGTGGTCCGCACCGTCCGGTCTCCGTCCAATGCCCACATCAGGTCACCAGGAGCCACACTCTTCGCCTGGGCGCACCCCCCGACCACGTTCACCAACTGCTTGCTCGCCAGCCCGTACCCCATACCGCCCCCTCGATCAGCGATCAACCTCACCGATCCGGACGCTATGGGGCACTCTCGGCAGACCGCTACGAGCGAGCCAATATCAGGGACATAGCCTCAGCCCGTGTAGTAGCGTCACGAAGTTGACCACGAACCGCCGAGGTCGTCGTCTTGGCACCGGGCTTACGGATGCCGCGCACCGACATGCACATGTGCTCCGCCTCGATCACGACGATCGCGCCGCGGGCATCGAGGATGCGCATCAGGGAGTCGGCGATCTGGGTCGTGAGCCGCTCCTGCACCTGCGGGCGCCGGGCGAAGACGTCGACGAGTCGAGCCAGCTTCGACAGTCCCGTGATCTTTCCCGAATCCGCAGGGATGTAGCCGATGTGGGCAACCCCGTGGAACGGCAAGAGATGATGTTCGCACTGGCTTACGATTTCGATGTCCTTCACGAGGACCATCTCATCGTGGCCGAGATCGAACGTCGTGGTCAGGACGTCCTCGGGCTTCTGCCAAAGTCCGGCGAACATCTCCTTGTACGCCCGCGCCACACGCGCCGGCGTCTCTCGCAGTCCCTCGCGGTCCGGGTCCTCTCCGACCGCGATGAGGAGCTCTCGTACGGCGTTCTCGGCGCGCTTCTCGTCGAACTCGCCGATCCTGCCCTCGCCGTCCAGCGTCACCGGGTCGGTCATCTGTGCCTCGTTCCGTCTGAACCGATACGCGAAATGCCGCGCCCTCACAGGCTAAAACCTGTGAGGGCGCGGCATCCATTCCGGGGTCGCCGGGACCGTCAGTCCTCGGGGGTGTCCACCGGGGCGATCTCGATGCCCTTGGTGGTGTCCACGGGGGCCGACGAGCCGTTCGCCGTGCCGTTCGCGCTGTTCGTCAGGGCGAGCTCCTTGGGGGAGAGCACCGGCGGACGCGTGGACGGCGTGCGGCGGGAGGAGCCGGTCCAGGCCGGGCGGGCCGGGCGCTTGACGATGGGGGCGAAGATCTCGGCGATCTCCTCCTTGCCCAGCGTCTCCTTCTCCAGGAGGGCGAGGACCAGGTTGTCGAGAAGGTCACGGTTCTCGACGAGGATCTCCCAGGCCTCGTTGTGCGCGGTCTCGATGAGCTTCTTGACCTCTTCGTCGACCAGCGCCGCGACCTCTTCCGAGTAGTCCCGCGGGTGCGACATCTCGCGGCCGAGGAACGGCTCCGTGTTGTCGCCGCCGAACTTGATGGCACCGAGACGCTCGGTCATCCCGTACTGCGTGACCATCGCGCGAGCCGTGGCAGTGGCCTTCTCGATGTCGTTCGCCGCGCCCGTGGTCGGGTCGTGGAAGACGAGCTCCTCGGCCGCGCGCCCGCCCAGCATGTAGGCGAGCTGGTCGAGCATCTCGTTGCGCGTGGTCGAGTACTTGTCCTCGTCCGGGAGGACCATCGTGTAGCCCAGGGCACGGCCTCGGGACAGGATGGTGATCTTGTGGACGGGGTCGGAGTTCGGCGAGGCCGCCGCGACCAGGGCGTGACCGCCCTCGTGGTACGCGGTGATCTTCTTCTCCCGGTCCGACATGATCCGGGTCCGCTTCTGCGGGCCCGCGACCACGCGGTCGATCGCCTCGTCCAGCGCGCTGTTGTCGATCAGCTTCTGATCGCCGCGAGCGGTGAGGAGCGCCGCCTCGTTGAGGACGTTGGAGAGGTCCGCACCGGTGAAGCCGGGGGTGCGTCGGGCGACGGCGCCGAGGTCGACGTCCGGCGCGACCGGCTTGCCCTTCTGGTGGACCTTGAGGATCTCCAGACGGCCCTGCATGTCCGGACGGTCGACGGCGATCTGCCGGTCGAAGCGGCCGGGGCGCAGGAGGGCGGGGTCGAGGATGTCGGGACGGTTCGTGGCGGCGATCAGGATGACGCCGCCCTTGACGTCGAAGCCGTCCATCTCGACGAGCAGCTGGTTCAGGGTCTGCTCACGCTCGTCGTGACCGCCGCCGAGGCCGGCGCCGCGGTGGCGTCCGACGGCGTCGATCTCGTCGACGAAGACGATGGCGGGCGCGTTGGCCTTGGCCTGCTCGAAGAGGTCGCGGACACGGGAGGCGCCGACGCCGACGAACATCTCGACGAAGTCGGAGCCGGAGATCGAGTAGAACGGCACCCCGGCCTCGCCGGCGACGGCGCGCGCGAGGAGCGTCTTGCCGGTTCCGGGCGGGCCGTAGAGCAGGACGCCCTTCGGGATCTTGGCGCCGACGGCCTGGAACTTCGCGGGCTCCTGGAGGAATTCCTTGATCTCGTGGAGTTCCTCGACGGCCTCGTCCGAGCCGGCGACGTCGGCGAAGGTGGTCTTGGGCGTGTCCTTGGTGATGAGCTTCGCCTTGGACTTGCCGAACTGCATGACGCGCGAGCCGCCGCCCTGCATCTGGTTCATCAGGAAGAGGAAGACGACCACGATGAGGACGAAGGGGAGGAGGGAGAGCAGGATCGAGACGAAGGGCGACTGCTTCGTCGGGGAGACGGTGTAGCCCTTCTCGATCTGCCCGGCCTCGAACTTCTCCTGCAGCTTGTCCGCGACGTCGACGCCCTGGGAGCCGATGTAGCTGGCCTGGACCTTGCTGCTGTTGTCGATCTTCTGACCGTCGACGAGCTCGATCTTGATGATCTGCTCGTCACCGGTGGTGACCTTTGCCTGCTTGACCTGGTTCTTGTCGATCGCCTGGACGACCTTGCCGGTGTCCACCGTCTTGTAGCCCTCGGACGAGCCGACGACCTGCATCAGCACGACCACGGCGAGGACGGCCAGCACGATCCACATGACCGGCCCACGGAAGTATCGCTTCACGTCCATCCATACGGGGCGAGAACGCCCCGTCCCTCCTGCCCGTAGGAAAATGCTGCTGTGAGTGCTGCTATGTGAAAAAGCTGTTCTTCGGACGGTACCTCAGCATCGTCGCCCGCGACCGCCTTCCCGTGGTTCAACGGAGGGAAGGCGGTGCGGGTTCCCCGTTCAGCCGGGTGTTCAGCCGGGTGCTCAGCCGCCGTAGACGTGCGGGGCGAGCGTGCCGACGAACGGCAGGTTCCGGTACTTCTCCGCGTAGTCGAGGCCGTAGCCGACGACGAACTCGTTGGGGATGTCGAAGCCGATCCACTTGACGTCGATCGCGACCTTGGCGGCCTCGGGCTTACGCAGGAGGGTGCACACCTCCAGGGAGGCGGGCTCGCGCGAGCCGAGGTTCGACAGCAGCCAGGACAGGGTCAGGCCGGAGTCGATGATGTCCTCGACGATCAGGACGTGCTTGCCCTTGATGTCGGTGTCGAGGTCCTTGAGGATCCGGACGACGCCGGAGGACTGGGTACCGGCGCCGTACGAGGAGACGGCCATCCAGTCCATGGTGACGGGGGTGGACAGGGCGCGAGCCAGATCCGCCATCACCATCACCGCGCCCTTGAGGACGCCGACGATGAGCAGGTCCTTGCCCGCGTATTCCGCGTCGATCTTCGCGGCCAGCTCTGCCAGCTTGGCGTCGATCTCTTCCTTGGTGATGAGCACCGACTGGAGGTCGGTGCCCATGTCCTTCTCGTTCACCCGGGTCACTTTCGTTGCAGCGTGCGTCAACCTTGCCGGATGACCAGTCTGCCACCCTGGCGGCGGGCTTCGACTCGGCCGGGCAGGTTGATGGCTCCTTGGCCGCGCCAGCCGGTGATGAGCCGGTCGACTTCCTCGATGTGGCGGGCGAAGAGGGATCCGGCGGGAGCGCCCTCGGCGATGACGGCGCGGCGCAGGACGCGGCGGCGTACGGCGGGGGGCAGGCCGACGAGCTTGGAGCACTCGAGGGTGCCCGCCTCGTCGCGTACGGCGGTCTCGGCGTCGGCGGCCCAGGTGTCGAGGGCGTCGGCGTCGTCGCGGGAGAGCTGGGCCGTACGGGCGAGGGCTTCGACGACGCCCTTGCCGAGGGCCTTCTCGAGGGCGGGGAGGCCTTCGTGGCGGAGCCGGGAGCGGGTGTACGCGGGGTCGCTGTTGTGGGGGTCGTCCCAGACGGCGAGTTCCTGCGCGATGCAGGCCTTGCGGATCGTCTGGCGGTCGAGCTGGAGGAAGGGGCGGCGGTAGCGGCCGGCGGCCCCGGAGATGGCGGCCATGCCGGAGAGGGAGCGGATGCCGGAGCCGCGGGCGAGGCCGAGGAGGACGGTCTCCGCCTGGTCGTCGCGGGTGTGGCCGAGGAGGATCGCGGCGGCGCCGTGCCGTTCGGCGGCGGCGTCGAGGGCGGCGTAGCGCGCGTCGCGGGCCGCGGCCTCGGGTCCGCCTTCGCGGCCGACGGTGACGGCGACGGCCTCGACGGGGGTGAGGCCGAGGGCGGTCATGCGTCCGGCGACCTCGGCGGCCCGGGTGTCGGAACCGTCCTGGAGGCCGTGGTCGACGGTGATGCCGCCGGCGCGTACGGGGAGCTTCCGCGTCTCGAAGGCGAGGGCGGAGGCGAGCGCCATGGAGTCGGCGCCTCCGGAGCAGGCGACGAGCACGAGGGGTTCGTGTCCGTCGTGCGCGGTGGCGGGGTCGGTCTGGTGCTCGGTGAGAACGTCGTGGAGTACGCGGCGGACCGCCAGGCGTATCGCCGCGACCGCAGGATGGGGACCCATGTCCGGTGCCCTTCGTGATGGGGTGGGGTGCCTCGGTCGGAGTCTTAACGGTCGGAAAGGGGGGTTCGGTCACTCAGAGTGCGTCGATGGTGACAGAAACCCGGCCGTTACCCGAGCATTGCACGCCTCACCCCATGCTCAGGGTCCCTCGGATGGGTGATTGGCGGGTTGTTCTCCTGCGTTGCTACGCCGTCCGGCGCACCTGTCTCACGAGTCTGCCTTACGGTGCACCCTCGCGATCCAGTCGGCGGGTGCGGCGATCTCGGCCTTGGTGGGGAGCGTGTTGGGGGAGGTCCACACGCGGTTGAAGCCGTCCATGCCGACCTGGTCGACGACGGCGCGGACGAAGCGCTCGCCGTCGCGGTACTGGCGGAGTTTGGCGTCGAGGCCGAGGAGCTTGCGCAGGGCGAGGTCGAGGCGGGAGGCGCCGCGGGCGCGTCGCTGCTGGAACTTCTCGCGGATCTCGGCGACGGAGGGGACGACCTGGGGGCCGACGCCGTCCATGACGTAGTCGGCGTGGCCTTCGAGCAGGGACATGACGGCGGTGAGGCGGCCGAGGATCTCGCGCTGCTCCGGGGTCTGGACGATCTCGACGAGGGAGGGGGAGGGTTCGCCCACCTCGCCCTCGGGGCGGCCGCCGGCGAGGGCCTGGGCGGCTTCGCGGAGGCGTTCGACGACGGTGCCGGGGTCGACGTCGGTGGCGGCGAGAAAGGACTGGATCTCGCCCTGGAGATGGTCGCGGAGCCAGGGGACGGCGGTGAACTGGGTGCGGTGGGTCTCCTCGTGGAGGCAGACCCAGAGCCGGAAGTCGTGCGGCGAGACGTCGAGTTCGCGTTCGACGTGGACGATGTTGGGGGCGACGAGGAGGAGTCGGCCGCCGCCGTTGGCGCCGGCGGGGAGTTCGCGGGTGGCGGGGGCGAAGGTCTCGTACTGGCCGAGGATGCGGGAGGCGAGGAAGGACAGGAGCATCCCGAGTTCGACGCCGGTGACCTTGCCGCCGACGGCGCCGAGGACGGCGTTGCCGGGGGTGGTGGAGCGGCGTTCCTGCATCTTGCCGAGGAGGGGGGTGAGGAGTTCGCGGAAGCCGGCGACGTTGGCCTTGATCCAGCCTGCGCGGTCCACGACGAGGACGGGGGTGTCGTGGACGTCGGCGCCCTCGGGGAGCATCCGGGTGTAGGCGCGGACGTGTTGCTCGGAGGCTTTGGCGTGCTTGCGGAGTTCGGCGACGACCTCGCGGGCCTCGTCGCGGCTGACTTCGGGTCCGGGCCGCACGAGGCGGGTCGCGGTCGCGACCGCGAGGTTCCAGTCGACCATCCCGGATGTGCCTGCGCCACCGATGCTCGTCATGCGTCAACCGTACGGTCTCGGCGCCCGATCGGTGCGGGTTCGGTGCGGGTCGGGTCCGGCGAGGCGGCGTGTGTCGTGGGGGTGGCGCGCCGCTGGAGCGGGCGTCAGCCCGTGGTCGCGAGGGCCGCGGCGAGACGGTCGAGGGCGGGTTGCGCCTCGTACGGGGAGAGGGTGCGCCCGGCGAGGAAGGCGAAGGCGAGGAGTCGTCCGTCGGCGGTGACGACCGTGCCGGCGAGGGCGTTGACGCCGGTGAGGGTGCCGCTCTTGGCGCGGACGAATCCGGTGCCGTCGGGTGCGGTGCCGAAGCGGCCGGCGAGGGTGCCGGTGAAGCCGCCGACGGGCAGGCCGGTGAGGAGCGGGCGGAGGGCCGGGCGGGCGGGGTCGGCCGCGCGGGTGAGGAGGGCGGTGAGGAGGGTGGCGGAGACGCGGTCGCGGCGGTCGAGTCCGCTGCCGTCGGCGAAGCGGGTGCCGGCGAGGGGGAGGCCGAGTTCGGCGAGTTCGTCCCGTACGGCCTTCTCGGCTCCTTCGAAGCTCGCGGGCTGCTTGCGGGCGAGGGCGGTCTGCCGGGCGAGGGCCTCGGCGAGGTCGTTGTCGCTGTGGGTGAGGGTGCGCTCGGCGAGGTCGGAGAGGGGGGCGGAGTACGTACGGGCGAGGGGGGCGGCCTTCGGGGCGCTCCCGGGGGTGCCGGTGGCCTTGGCGGGGGCGTCCGTGGCCTTGGCGGGGGCGTCCGTGGCGTGGTTGCGGGTGCCGGTGACCTTGGTGGGGGTGCCGGTGACCTTGACGCCGGCGTCGGCGAGGAGGCCGGCGAAGGCGGTGGCGGTGTCGCCGGCCGGGTCGGCGGTGCGGGGCGCGGGGCCGCTGCGGCTGTCGTCGAGGCGCCCCTCGTGGGTCATGAGGGCGGTGACGGGGGCGATGTTCTCGTTGGGGCCGATGGGGTGGAGCTCGGGGCCCTGGTAGAGGCTCGTGTCGTAGGCGAGCCGTACGGAGGCGTGGCCGCGGGCCGTGAGGGCGCGGGCGGTGTCCGCGGCGAGGGCCTTGAGCCGGGCCGGGTCGAGGGTGGGGTCGCCGCCGCCGACGAGGGTGACGGTGCGGCCGTCGGCGGAGGCCGTGACGGTGGTGGGGATGCGGTGGTCGGGGCCGAGGGCGGAGAGCGCGGCCCCGACGGTGGCGATCTTGACGGTGGAGGCCGGCGTCATGGGGGTCGTGGCGCCCTCCCCGTACAGCTGGGTGCCGGTGGCGGTGTCGACGACGGAGGCCGTACGGAGCGGGCCGAGGCCGGGGGCGGCGAGGAGCGGTACGAGGGCGGCGGCGAGGTCCGCGGGGCGGCCGGCGGGGCGCTCGGCGGCGGCCGGGGCGGGCAGCGCGGGGAGCACGCCGGGGGCGCTGGGGGCGGGCGCGGGGCGGCGGGGTGCGACGGGGACCGGGGGCGGGGCGTGATGCGCGCCACCCGCCGCGGGGGCGGCGGCCCGGGCCCGCTCGGCCGTACGCTGACCCGAGTCCCACGGGCCGGCCGAGGTCACCGCCACGGCGGCCAGGGTCAGACCGAGGGCGGCGGAGCCCGCCGTGAGCTGCCACATCCTCGGCTCCGGCATGAGATGACCAGCCCCTTTCGCGATCACGGTCGTCCGTGAGGGACACTTAATCACCGCGCGTCGTCGCGAGCATTCACTTGTGTTGATTCAGGAGGAGCCACCCGTGGAGTTCGACGTTCTCATCGAGATCCCGAAGGGATCGCGGAACAAGTACGAGGTCGACCACGAGACGGGTCGCATCCGCCTGGACCGTCGTCTCTTCACGTCGACGGCCTACCCGACCGACTACGGCTACGTCGAGAACACCCTCGGTGAGGACGGCGACCCGCTGGACGCGCTGGTCATCCTCGACGAGCCGACGTTCCCGGGCTGCCTCATCAAGTGCCGCGCCATCGGCATGTTCCGCATGACGGACGAGGCGGGCGGCGACGACAAGCTGCTGTGCGTCCCGGCCACCGACCCGCGCATGGAGCACCTGCGGGACATCCACCACGTGTCGGAGTTCGACCGCCTGGAGATCCAGCACTTCTTCGAGGTCTACAAGGACCTGGAGCCGGGCAAGTCGGTCGAGGGCGCCGACTGGGTCGGCCGCGCCGAGGCCGAGGAAGAGATCGAGAAGTCCTACGCGCGCGCCAAGGAGCAGGGCGGCCACTGAGGCTGTGCTCTTCTGAGCTTCTGATCGTGTGACAGGCGGTGCACCTCTTCGGGGGTGCGCCGCCTTTCGCACATCCGTCGCACACTCATACTGGAAGCCACGGTTCCCGAGGTAGTGAGGCGGACAGAGTGGTGGCGGAGCCGGACGGCTCGAAGGGTGCTCCGGGCGAGGTTCCGGAGGACCGGAAGCCGCAGTCGGACGAGGCGCGGAGCGCGTTCGTCCCGCCGGCCGGGGTCGAGCAGCCAGCGCCGCCGGAGGAGGAGCATCCGACCTCCGAGTTCGCGCTTCCCCCTGGGCTGACGGCGGAGCCGCCGGCGGAGCAGGAGGGTTCGGCGTTCGCGACGCCGGCCGGGTACTCGGCGGACGCGGCGCAGCACTCGCCGCCCGCTTTCACCCCGGCGTACGGGGTGCCCTTGGTGCGGCTGCCGCACGGTGCCCCGTGGCAGGACCGGATGCGGACCATGCTGCGGCTGCCGGTGGGTGACCGGCCGATGCCGGAGGCGACGCGCAAGGAGGACGAGGCGGGGCCCTCGGTGCCGCGCGTCCTCGACCTGACCCTGCGCATCGGCGAGCTGCTGCTCGCGGGCGGGGAGGGCGCGGAGGACGTCGAGGCGGCGATGTTCGTGATCTGCCGCTCGTACGGTCTTGACCGGGTCGAGCCGACGGTGACGTTCACCCTGCTCTCCGTCACGTACCAGCCGTCGCTCGTGGACGACCCGATCACGGCGAACCGGACGGTACGGCGCCGGGGCACGGACTACACGCGGCTCGCGGCGGTCTACACGCTGCTCGCCGACATCAACGCGCAGGCGCACGAGGTGACGCCCGAGGAGGCGTACCGGCGGCTTGCGGAGATACGGCGCAACCGGCATCCGTATCCGGGGTGGGCCCTGACGGCGGCGGCGGGCGTGCTGGCCGGTGCGGCCTCGGTGCTGCTCGGCGGCGGTCCGACGGTCTTCCTGGTGGCGGCGCTCGGCGCGGTGCTCGGCGACCGGCTGGCGTGGCTGTGCGCGGGGCGCGGGCTGCCGGAGTTCTACCAGTTCCTGGTGGCGGCGATGCCGCCTGCGGCGATGGGCGTGCTCCTGACGCTGCTCCACGCGGATCTGCGGCCTTCGGCGGTGATCACCGGTGGGCTGTTCGCGCTGATCCCGGGGCGGGCGCTGGTGGCGGCGGTGCAGGACGGTCTGACCGGTTTCTACATCACGGCCTCGGCCCGGCTCCTGGAGGTCGCGTACTTCTTCGTGGCGATCGTGGTGGGCGTGCTGTCCGTGCTGTACATCGCGGTGCAGTTCGACGCCCAGCTGAACCCGGAGGGGGCGCTGCGGGCGGTGGAGCGGCCGGTGACGCAGATCCTGGCGTCGATGGTGCTGTGCGCGACCTTCGCGATCCTGTTGCAGCAGTCGCGGGCGACGGTGCTCTTCGCGACGCTGAACGGTGGGGTCGCGTGGGTGATCTACGCGTCGATCGCGGTGACCGCGGGCGGGTCCACGGTGATGGCGACGGCCGTGGCGGCGGGTCTGGTGGGACTCTTCGGGCAGCTGATCGCCCGCTACCACCACACGTCCTCGCTGCCGTACGTGACGGCGGCGATCGGGCCGCTGCTGCCCGGTTCGGCGACGTACTTCGGGGTGCTCGCGATCGCCCAGAACAACCTGGACCAGGGCTTCGCCTCGCTGGCGAAGGCGGCGGCCCTGGCGCTGGCGATCGCGATCGGGGTGAACCTGGGAGGCGAGCTGGCGCGCTTCTTCATGGCGGCCCCCGGCGCGGCGTCGGCCCGACGGGCCGCCAAGCGCACCAGGGGCTTCTAGGGCGCCAAGGCAAGACACCCCCTAAGGCCTGTCCGGCCTTAGGGGGTGTCTTGCCTGAGGCCTGTCCGGCCTAGCGCTTGGCGTGGCGGCCGCGGGGGCCCTGGGGGTTGGGGGTGCCGGGGGCGTCGTGACCGCCGTGGCCGGCCTGGTCGTCGTCGGCCTTGGCCTTCTTCGACTGGGAGCGGGCCCGGAGGTACTCGATCACGATCGGGACCACCGAGATCAGCACGATCAGGATGAGGATGGCCTCGATGTGCTGGTGCACGAACTCGATCTTGCCGAGGGAGGCGCCGAGCAGGGTCACGCCCGCGCCCCACAGCAGACCGCCGATGATGTTGAACGTGATGAACTGGCGGTAGTTCATCTTGCTGACGCCGGCGATGATCGGCGTGAACGTCCGCACGATGGGGACGAAGCGGGCCAGGATCAGCGACTTCGGGCCGTGCTTCTCGAAGAACTCGTGCGCCTTCTCCACGTTCTCCTGCTTGAAGAGCTTGGAGTTGGGGCGTGTGAAGAGCGCCGGGCCGACCTTGCGTCCGAAGAGGTATCCGACCTGGTCACCGATGACCGCCGCGGCCACGATCAGCGTGCACATCAGCCACAGCGGCATGTCCAGCTTGCCGGTCGTGATCAGCAGACCGGTGGTGAAGAGCAGCGAGTCACCGGGCAGGAAGAACCCGATGAGGAGGCCGGACTCGGCGAAGACGATCGCCAGGACACCGATCGGACCAAAGGTATCGATCAGAAAGTCGGGGTCCAGCCAGCTCGGTCCGAGGGCAAGCGTGTTCACGGGTTCCGGGCTCCTGCGGTCGGTGGGGGCTTGGGGGACGGCTGGCCCCAAGCTATCAACGTGAGCGGGACGCGCCCGGTTCCACCCGGCTCCCACGGGATGCGGAGCGGGCCCCCGGGCCCGAGTGTGGGTGGCCAGGAGGTGCAATGCCGATGGGCATCGAGGAGTACGGAGGCGGCCAGGGTCCGCACCCGGATGTGATGGTCGTGACGACGAACGACGTGCCGGGCTTCGAGGTCCGGCAGGTCATCGGTGAGGTCTTCGGGCTCACCGTGCGCTCCCGCCATCTGGGCAGCCAGATCGGCGCGGGACTCAAGTCGATGATCGGCGGTGAGCTGAAAGGTCTGACGAAGACACTGGTGCAGACCCGCAACCAGGCGATGGAACGGCTGGTGGAACAGGCCCAGGCGCGCGGCGCGAACGCCGTACTGATGTTCCGCTTCGACGTGACGGAGGCGGCGGACGTGGGCACGGAAGTGTGCGCGTACGGCACAGCCGTGGTGATCGCCCCGCGCGCCTGAGAGCGGACGGACCGGCCCGCGGCTCAGGCACCGCCTCCGCGGGTCGGGTCGACAGGCGCCGGGCCGCCGCCATCCTCCGGAGCTCCCCGATCCGCGCGGCCGGCAGCGCACCGTGACCCCGGCGAGGTCGGCGGCCTGTCCTACGGAGCAGCCCCTCGGCCGTCCGCCCTTTCCCTCGGTACGCGCGTCCGCCTCGGGCCTGACGTGACGTGAGGCGCAAGCACCTGCATGCCCGTTCCGCCCGGATTTCGGGATGTTGTGCAGCATTTGCTCACTTATGGTGGGTCGGTGGCCACTGATCATGTTCCGCCCGCGCCGTCGCCCTCCCCTTCGGAGGCCCCCCGCCTGGTCCAGCTGCGGCAGATCCCGCCCGCGCTGGCGATCGGCGTCGGGGCGAGCCTGGTGCTCCTGGGGATCAGTGCCCTCGCGGAGGAGTTCCAGGGCGTGCTCTGGAACGACCTGCCGGACGCCCTCGGCATCGGCGGCTACTCCTCCCTCTGGATCATCGTCATGCTCACGGCGACCGGTATCGCCGTGGGCCTCGTCGTATGGAAGGTGCCGGGACACGCCGGCCCCGACCCGGCCTCCGGCGGTCTCGGCGGGGCGCCGCTCGCCCCCGGAGTGGTGCCGGGCCTGCTGATCGCGGCCACCTTCGCGCTGGCCGGCGGGGTCAGCCTCGGCCCCGAGAACCCGATCATCACGGCCAACATCGCCCTCACCTACTGGCTCGGCCGCAAGGCGGCGCCGGCGGTGCCCGCCGCCGCCTGGGTCGCCCTCGCCTCGGCCGCCACCATCGGCGCCCTCTTCGGTACGCCGGTGGCCGCCGCCCTCGTGATCTCCGAGGCCCTGGCGGGGCAGCCGGGCCGCGGCTCCCTCTGGGACCGCCTCTTCGCGCCGCTCGTCGCCGCCGGCGCCGGAGCGATGACCACGGAGCTGCTCGCCGAGCCGACCTTCGACATGGGGCTGCCGCCGCTGACCGACCCCGGTTGGGGCGACCTCCTCGCCTCCCTGACCATCGCCTCCGCCGCGGCCGTCTTCGGGCTGGCCTCCTGCTACCTCTTCCCCTACCTCCACGCCGTCTTCGGGCGGCTGCGCCACCCGATGCTGATGCTGCCCCTCGGCGGTCTCGTCCTCGGCCTCCTGGGCGCCCTCGGCGGGCAGCTGACCCTGTTCAAGGGGCTGGATCAGGTCAAGGAGCTCACCACCTCGATCGGCAGCTGGTCCTCCGGCGAGCTGGCCAAGCTGGCCGTGATCAAACTCTTCGCCCTCCTCGTCGCCGCCTCCTGCGGCTTCCGGGGCGGCCGCATCTTCCCCGCCGTCTTCATCGGGACCGCGTTCGGACTGCTCGCCCAGGCGCTCGTCCCCGAGGTCCACCCCGCCGTCGCCGTCTCCTCCGCCGTCCTCGGCGTCCTGCTCGCCACCACCCGGCTGGGCTGGATCAGCCTCTTCACCGGGGCCATCCTCGCCCCCTCCCCCGCGATGCTCGCCGTGCTCTGCCTGGCCTCTCTCCCGGCCTGGCTGATCGTCAGCGGACGTCCTCAGCTCGAGCTCGACGAACACGGCGCCTCCCTGCACTGACCCCTCTCCCCCACCCGGACAGAAGGAGCCCCCATGCCGCTGCACCAGGGTCCCGACCCCTCCCATCCCCAGCACGAGCGCCGACTCGCGCTCAACCCCTTCTTCGGAGAGGCCGACCCGGTCGGCGGCATGACCGAGGCCCCGCCGCGCCACCGCCTCCCCGACCGGCCGCTGCCCCCGATGAGCGCCTACCAGATCGTCCACGACGAGCTGATGCTCGACGGCAACTCCCGGCTCAACCTCGCCACCTTCGTCACCACCTGGATGGAACCCCAGGCCGGCGTCCTCATGGCCGAGTGCCGCGACAAGAACATGATCGACAAGGACGAGTACCCGCGCACCGCCGAACTGGAGCGCCGCTGCGTCGCCATGCTCGCCGACCTGTGGAACGCCCCGGACCCGGCCACCGCCGTCGGCTGCTCCACCACCGGCTCCAGCGAGGCCTGCATGCTCGCCGGCATGGCCCTCAAGCGCCGCTGGGCCAAGAGGAACGCCGACCGGTACGCGAGCGGCGCCCGCCCCAACCTGGTGATGGGCGTCAACGTCCAGGTCTGCTGGGAGAAGTTCTGCAACTTCTGGGAGGTCGAGGCCCGGCTCGTCCCCATGGAGGGCGACCGCTTCCACCTCGACGCCGAGTCCGCCGCCGCGCTCTGCGACGAGAACACCATCGGTGTCGTCGCCGTCCTCGGCTCCACCTTCGACGGCTCCTACGAACCCGTCGCCGAGATCTGCGCCACCCTGGACGCCCTCCAGCAACGCACCGGCCTCGACATCCCCGTCCACGTCGACGGTGCCTCCGGCGCCATGATCGCCCCCTTCCTCGACGAGGACCTCGTGTGGGACTTCCGGCTCCCCCGCGTCTCCTCGATCAACACCTCCGGCCACAAGTACGGCCTGGTCTACCCGGGCGTCGGCTGGGCGCTGTGGCGCTCGCCCGCCGAACTCCCCGAGGACCTCGTCTTCCGGGTCAACTACCTGGGCGGCGACATGCCCACCTTCGCCCTCAACTTCTCCCGGCCGGGCGCCCAGGTCGTCGCGCAGTACTACACCTTCCTGAGGCTCGGCCGGGAGGGCTACCGCGCGGTGCAGCAGACCTCCCGGGACGTGGCCCGGGGCCTCGCCGAACGCATCGAGGCCATGGGCGACTTCCAGCTCCTCACCCGGGGCGACCAGCTGCCCGTCTTCGCCTTCACCACCGCGCCCGACGTCACGTCCTTCGACGTCTTCGACGTCTCCCGGCGCCTGCGCGAAAAGGGCTGGCTGGTCCCCGCCTACACCTTCCCGGCCGACCGCGAGGACCTGTCCGTCCTGCGCGTCGTCTGCCGCAACGGCTTCTCCGCCGACCTCGCCGGGCTGTTCATCGAGGACCTGAGCCGGCTCCTGCCCGAACTCCGGCGCCAGCCCCACCCGTTCACCCACGACAAGGACGCCGCGACCTCCTTCCACCACTGAGCCAGGACCGGCCGGGCCTCAGAAGACCTCGTCCCCGCAGGCCAGCCGGAACTCCGACCACCGCACCCCGTCCACGGTCAGCGCGTACTGACAGGGGGCCTGCTCCCGCAGCAGGCCCAGCGGGGTGCGGCGGATGAAGTGCCCGCCGTCGCCGAGCCGGACGAAGGTCCGTCCGCCGTCCACGCTCCCGTACCCGGAGAGCTCCCCGCCGATCTCCACCCGGCCACCGGGGCCCGGCACCGGCAGACCGAGCAGGGTGCGGGGCTCCCGCTCCCGCCCCGTGGTCCACATCCGCTGCCACGTCCGGCCGCCGTCCACGGAGCGGTGCAGCGCCCGCATCGGGTTCTTCACGGGCTCGCCGCCCGTCAACTCCCCCAGCTCCGCCGCGTACACCGCGTCCCGGCCGACCGCCACCGCCGTGTGCCGTCCGGGCCCGGCGGCGGGGCTCGGCAGCCGGCTCACCGTCCAGCTCCGGCCCGCGTCCCGGGAGACGGCGACCGCCGCCCGCCCGGAGAGCGGGTCCGTCCCCGACACCCACCAGGACCCGTCGGGCTCCGGCTGCTCCGCGGGCCGCGGGTGCGCCCCGAGGAGCGGCACCCGGGCCAGCGCCCTGCGCCGTCCGTCCTGCGGCGAGACCACGACGAGCCGCTGCCGGTCGCACAGGTCGGGCCCGGCCCCGGCGGGCTCGGCGCAGTCGGTGGTGAGCACCGCCCCCGCCGGTATCTCCGGGATCGTGCCGACCGTCCGCCGGTCACCCACGCGCCAACTCCGGCCGCCGTCCCGCGTGAACCAGGTCCTGGCCCCCGGCTCGCCGCCGCCGTCCTCGACCAGCGCCCGGCCCGGGCCGAGCGCCAGCAGGTTCGCCGATATCCCCTCCGTGCCCCGCGTCTCGGGCAGCGGCGACCGCCGCAGCACCCACTCCTTCGCCCCGGCGTCCCGCACGGCCACGTGCTGCCGGCAGAATCCGCTCTCCGGCGCGGCGGGCTCGCTCACGCAGTCGGCGAGCAGCGCGAACCCGCTGCCGTCCCGCGCGAAGCCCAGGCTGTGCGCCCAACCGGGCAGCCCCGGCGAGGAGGGCAGCCGGGGCGGTGCCCCGAACACCCCCGCGGGCCGCGGGGAGACCGACACCGAGGCCCCTGAGGACCCCGACCCTGGGGACCCTGGGGACCCTGAGGACACCGAAGCTCCCGCGGTCCCCTGAGAACCCGCATTCCCGCCCGTACCCGGACCCGTGGCCCCGCCCGGCCCCGTAGCCCCGCCCGCACCCGTACAACCCGTCAGCACCACCCACACCAGCGCCACGACGGCGCCGGCCGCTCCCATGAGCCTGCGCATCGCACGATCCCCCTTGCCCCTCGGGCGGTTCGCGGTGAACCACTGCCTTCGATACACCGCTCGCCGCCCTCGGGTTCCCACCTCCGCGCGGCTATCTTCCGAGCCGCCCGAACTTCCGTACCGCCAGCGGGAAGAAGACCGCCAGCAGCACCAGCGGCCACACCACCGCCGCCATGACGTGTCCCGGCTCACCGCCCGGATTGCCGAAGAGCTCGCGGACCGCCGTCGCGGTCGCCGACATCGGGTTCCACTCCACGACCGTGCCGAGCCAGCCCGGCATCGACTCCGGCGAGGCGAAGGCGTTGGAGAGGAAGCCGACGGGCCAGACCAGGATCTGCACCGCCTGGACCAGCTCCGCCCGCCCCGCGACCAGCGCGAGGAAGATCCCGATCCACAGCATCGCGAAGCGCAGCAGGAGCAGCAGCCCCAGTGCCCCCAGGGTGCTCCCGAGCCCGCCGTGCGCCCGCCAGCCGATCGCGTACCCCACGCCCACCATCACGAGCAGTCCGGCCGCCGACTGGAGCATGTCGGCGGTCGCCCGCCCCACCAGCACCGCGCCGTCGACCATCGGCATCGACCGGAACCGGTCGATGACACCCTTGTTCAGGTCCTGCGTCACCGCCGTCATGGTGCCTTCGAGCCCGAAGACCATGGTCAGCGTGAGCATCCCCGGCACCAGGTAGTCGACGTAGTCGCCGTCGACGGCCCGTCCGCCGCCGACGAGGTAGCCGAACATCAGCAGCATCATCACCGGGAACACGAGCCCGACCAGGACCTGCACGGGCTGCCGCGCCCAGTGGGCCAGTTCGCGGCGGGTCATCGTCCAGCAGTCGCTCACCACGTACGCGGCGCTCATACCGCCACCTCCTTCTCCCGACCGGCATCCCGGTCCGTCAGCCGCAGGAACGCCTCGTCCAGCGTCGGCCGCCGCAGGGCTATGTCCTCCGCCTCGATCCCGGCCTCCCCGAGGGCCCGGACGGTCTCGGTGAGCGAGGCCATCCGGTCCGCCACCGGCGCGCTGAGCAGCCGCCGGTCGGCGTCCACATCCACATCCACTTCCACGTCCGCACGCGCGCCCGCACCCGCGCCCACGCCCGTCCGCGCCGCCGCCCGCAGCAGCCCGGCCGCCTCGCCGAGCCGTGCCGCGTCCCGTACGACCACGTCGATGCGGTCCGCCCCGACCCGTGCCTTGAGCTCGTCGGCCGTGCCGTCGGCGACGACCCGCCCCCGGTCCACGACCGAGATCCGGTCGGCGAGCTGATCGGCCTCCTCCAGGTACTGGGTGGTGAGCAGGACCGTCGTACCGCCGTCGACCAGGGAGCGCACCGAGTCCCAGACCTCGCCCCGGCCGCGCGGGTCGAGCCCGGTCGTCGGCTCGTCGAGGAAGAGCACCTCGGGCTCGGTGATCAGCGAGGCGGCCAGGTCGAGCCGCCGCCGCATCCCGCCGCTGTACTGCCCGACGGGCTTGCGGCCGGTGTCGGCGAGGCCGAAGCGCTCCAGGAGCTCGTCGGCCCGCACCCCCGCGCCCCGCGCGCCCAGGTGGTGGAGCCTGCCGAACATCTCCAGGTTCTGCCGGCCGCCCAGCTCCTCGTCGAGGGCGGCGTGCTGTCCGAGCAGCCCGATCCGCCGCCGCACCTCCCGCGCCTCGGTCCGTACGTCGTGACCCGCGACCCGCACCAGGCCCTCGTCGTGGCGCAGCAGGGTGGCCAGGATCCGTACCGTCGTGGTCTTTCCCGCGCCGTTGGGGCCCAGCAGGCCGTGGACGGTGCCGCGGCCCACGGCCAGGTCGAGCCCGGCCAGGGCGTCCTTCTCCCCGTACCGCTTCCGTGCGCCCTCCACGAGGATCGCGTCCTTGTCCATTCCGATTCCTCCGAAAACGCCTTAGTCAAATTTGACCACTTGTCGCCGACGGAGGAAGTTATGCCCTCGCGGGCTTCTAGTCAAACTTGATTACTCGGTGGGTCCCGTCGCGAACGGGTTCTCCTCGCCCTCGGCGAGCACGCCCACGAAGGGATCACCCTCGCCCGCGAACACGTACGCCCCGCCCTCGATCCGGTCGATCAGGCCGAGCGTCCACTCCTTGCCCGCGTCCGCCGAGTGGACCCAGAGGTGCATGATCTCGCCGATGTGCCCGAGCTGCCCCGGGCCGCCCTCGGGCGTGTAGTACCCGGTGACCGCCGCCCGCCACTCGTCGAGCGCCCGCACCCGCCGGCGCAGCAGCTCCGCCGCCTCCTCCCGGGGGAGGTCCACGATGAAGCCGATGCCCGCCGACAGGACGTCCATCTTCTGGTCGTACGTGGTCAGGGCCTCACGCAGGAGCGTGAAGTACTCCTCCAGGCCCTGCTCCGTCAGCTCGTACTCGACGCGCGGCGGCCCGCCGACCGCGCTCGGCGCGATCTCGTGGGCGTGCAGCAGTCCCTGCTTCGCCATCTGTTTGAGCGCGTGGTAGATCGAGCCGGGCTTGGCGTGGGACCACTCGTGCGCGCCCCAGTACTCCAGGTCGTTGCGCACCTGGTAGCCGTGGGCGCGGCCGTGCTGCTTCACCGCGCCCAGGACGAGCAGCCGGATCGCCGACATGGCCCACACCTCCTTAGTCAATTTTGACCAGGGTACGCGCGGGGGTCAGTGCCCGCCCTCCTCCGCGATCAGCGCGAAGGAGGTCTTGCCGTCCAGGGACTCGCGGATGACGTCCGCGTGCCCCGCGTGCCGGCCCGTCTCCTGGACCAGGTGGAGCAGCATCCAGCGGATCGACACCCGGCCGTCCTTCGGGAACCAGGGCGCCTCCGGCAGCGGGAAGGTGTCGTCCAGGCTCGGCACGGAGCGGGCGAAGTCCTCGGTCTCCTTCGCCACGCCCGCCCAGAACGCGACGATCTGCGGGACCGTCTCGTCCCCGACGAGCGTGAAGCCCTCACCCCAGGTCTCCTGGGTGCGCTGCTTCTCGTTCGGCCGCTGCTGGGCGAGGCGGAGCCAGTTCAGCTCCACCTCGGCGACGTGCTTGAGCAGGCCGGACAGGGTCAGCTCGCTGGCGCTGGGGCGGCTCGCCGCCTGCTCCTCGGTGAGGTTGAGGAGCGAGCGGCGGACCGCGGCGCGCTGGGCCTCGATGAAGTTGAGGAGCGCACCGCGCTCGTCGCCGTGGGCCTCGGTGGGAACGAGAGCGACCATGATGTCCGCCTTCCGTAGTGACGTGATCGGGTTGAACCTTCCCGACACCGACGACACTACGAACCCTTGAGGACAGCTTCTGTCCTCAACGCCGATCCGCCCTCAACCCCGATCTGTCCTCAACCCCGATCAGCCCTCGGCACCGATCAGAAGGGGAACCGGCTCCGGCCGTGCTGGATGGAGATCCACTTCTGGGTGGTGAACACGTCGATCATCGCGTCGCCGTTGAGCCGCCCGATGCCCGAGTGCTTCTCGCCGCCGAAGGGCACGATCGGCTCGTCGTGCACGGTGCCGTCGTTGATGTGGATCATGCCGGTGTGGATGCGCTGGGCGATCCGTACACCGCGCTCGACGTCTCCGGTGTGGACGGCGCCGCTCAGCCCGTACGGGGTGTCGTTGGCGATCCGTACGGCCTCGTCCTCGCCGTCGAAGGGGACGATGAGCGCGACCGGGCCGAAGATCTCCTGGGTCAGCACGGGCGAGTCGGCCGCGATGCCGGTCAGGACGGACGGGGAGACCACGTTGCCCTCCACCGAACCGTGGAGCAGCGCCGTCGCGCCGGCCGCCACCGTCTGGTCGACGAGCGAGGAGACGGCCTCCGCCTGCTGGGAGTTGATGAGCGGGCCGATGTGGGTGGCGGGGTCGGCCGGGTCGCCGACGCGCAGGGTCTTCACCTTCGCCACGAACTTCTCGGTGAACTCCGCCTCCAGGCGGCGGTCCACCAGGATGCGGTTGGCGGCCATGCAGACCTGGCCCTGGTGCACGAAGCGGCTGAAGACGGCCGCGTCCACCGCGTAGTCGACGTCGGCGTCGTCGAGGACGATCAGCGCGCTGTTGCCGCCGAGTTCGAGGACGGCGTGCTTGAAGTTCTGCGCGCAGACCGTGGCGACGTGGCGGCCGACCTTGTCGGAGCCGGTGAAGGAGATGACCTTCGGGACGGGGTGGGTCAGCAGCGCGTCGCCGATCTCGGCGATGTCGGTGACGACGACGTTCAGCAGACCGGCCGGGAGTCCGGCCTCCTCCAGGACCTTGGCGACGAGGGTGCCGCCGCAGATCGGGGTGTTCTGGTGGGGCTTGAGGACGACCGCGTTGCCGAGGGCGAGCGCCGGGGCGACCGACTTGATCGAGAGGAGGAAGGGGAAGTTGAAGGGGGAGATGACGCCGACGACACCGACCGGGAGGCGGTAGACGCGGTTCTCCTTGCCGTCGACCGGGGAGGGCAGGATGCGGCCTTCGGGGCGCAGCGCGAGCTGGATCGCCTCGCGCAGGAACTCCTTGGCGAGGTGCAGTTCGAAGGCGGCCTTGAGGCGGGTGCCACCGAGCTCGGCGATGATCGTCTCGGCGATCTCCGCCTCGCGGTCCTCGATGATCCGCAGCGCGCGCTCGAAGACGAGCCGGCGCGTGTACGGGTTCGTCTCGGCCCACGCGACCTGGGCGCGCTCGGCCGCGCGGTAGGCGCGGTCGACCTCGCCCTTGGTGGCGACGGTGATCGACGCGAGCTTCTCCCCGGTGTACGGGTTGAAGTCGATGATGTCCCACGAGCCGCTGCCGGGCTTCCACTCGCCGTCGATGTACTGGTGAGCCAGGTCGGTGAAGTGCGACATGGATCGAGACCCCTCTACCCGCGAACTGATGTCACGTCATCGTACTGATGTGTCAGGAGAGTTGGAGGAGTCCACGGAGAAGGTCCCGGCTTTCGGCCGGATCCGGACTGTCCTTCTGGAGGCGCTCCATCACGCGCTGGTACTGGGCGACCTCCTCGCGCTTGTCGACGTAGAGGGCGCTGGTGAGCTGCTCCAGGTAGACGATGTCGGAGAGGTCGGACTCGGGGAAGCTCAGCATCGTGAAGGCGCCGCTCTCGCCGGCGTGCCCGCCGAAGCTGAAGGGCATGACCTGGAGCGTGACGCCGGGGTGCTCGGAGATCTCGATGAGATGCCTCAACTGCCCCCGCATGACGGAGCGGTCGCCGTAGGGGCGGCGCAGCGCGGCCTCGTCGAGGACGGCGTGGAACTGCGGCGCGCGCTCGGAGACGAGGACCTTCTGCCGTTCGAGGCGCAGGGCGACGCGGCGGTCGATCTCGGCGGGCGAGGCCTCGGGCATCCCCCGGGTGACGACGGCCTGGGCGTACGCCTCGGTCTGCAACAGGCCGTGGACGAACTGGACTTCGTAGACGCGGATGAGGGAGGCGGCGCCTTCGAGACCGATGTACGTCGGGAACCAGCCCGGCAGGACGTCGCCGAAGCTGTGCCACCAGCCGGTGACGTTCGCCTCGCGGGCGAGCCCGAGGAGCGCGCCGCGCTCGGTCTCGTCGCCGACTCCGTAGAGCGTGAGCAGATCCTCGATGTCCCTGGCCTTGAAGCTCACCCGTCCCAACTCCATACGGCTGATCTTGGATTCGGAGGCGCGGATCGAGTAGCCGGCCGCCTCGCGGGTGATGCCGCGCGACTCGCGCAGCCTCCGCAACTGGGAGCCCAGCAGGATCCGCCGGACCACACTCCCGCTCGCTCCGCCGGATTCGCCTGCGGTCACGGCTCTCAGCCTCCCCATTACGGTGTCGAGCCCCCGTCGAGCCCCGGATTCTGCCACCAAATGCTTCAGCGCGTACACATTCGATTACGGAAAGGGGGCGAGTTCCGGGCAGGTGATCGACCGAGAGGGGGTTGACCGGGGGCCGGAGCGCGCCGATTCACCCATCAACCCGCAGAAGATATGCACAGATTCACCACAGGGACGGACAGGTCCGGCGCGTGCACGTGCATCTGCCCTTGCATCCAGTGGTCGCATTCGGAACCATGGACCCCGCGCAGCCGCGTACTCGTTCGTGTTGTCGTGTTGTCGCACCACAGTCGCGATTCCCGGGAGTGCCTCGCATGGGGACGAATGGATCGACCGTGCTCGAGCCGTTACGGCAGGGCCTTCCGCCGATCGATCCCGGCGCCGTCTCCACCTCCGCCTCCTGCGCCCTTCCGGCTCGGTACGAAGCCGTGCGCGGGGCCAGGAAGTTCACCAGCGCCACGCTCGACCGGTGGGACATGGCCGACCGCTTCGACGACGTGGCCCTGGTCGTCTCCGAGCTCGTCACCAACGCACTGCGTCACGCGGTGCCCGCCGACGCGCACCAGGAGGACGGCCAGAACCCGCCGGTGAGACTGCACCTCATGCGCTGGGCCTCCCGCCTCGTGTGCGCCGTGCGCGACCCCAGCCAGGAGAGCCCGGAGGCACGCGGCGGCGAGGAGGACTTCGCCGCCGAGTCGGGACGCGGGCTGTTCCTGGTGGAGTCGTTCAGCGACAGCTGGGGCTGGCACCCGCTCGCCGGGACGCTCCAGGGCAAGGTCGTGTGGGCGCTGTTCCGGGTCGGGCCCGAGCAGTAGGCGGTTCCTGTACGAGAGAAGGGCCCCGGCGGTATCCGCCGGGGCCCTTCCCGCATGTCCGTCGTGACACCGGATTCACACCAGGTGATCGAACTCCCCGTCCTTCACGCCGAGCAGGAGCGCCTCTATCTCCGCCGGCGTGTAGACGAGTGCGGGCCCGTCGGGGTGACGAGAATTGCGCACGGCAACGTTTCCCCCCGGAAGTTTCGCGAACTCCACGCAGGATCCCTGGGAGTTGCTGTGCCTGCTCTTCTGCCACACGACGCCTCGCAGCTCCGTGGCCGCCATGCCGTTGTACGCGTGATGCGCATGATGCACTGGTAGCTCCCCGAGTTGCTTGGTGCAGGTGTCAACTTCCTCGGATCATAGCTGTGTTCATATGTCGATGCATGAGCAGATGCACGTGCACGAGGGGTGGCGTAGCGGCTACGCCACTCAGCGTGCTACCGAGGAGTACGGCAGAAGTGCCATCTCACGGGCGTTCTTCACGGCCCGCGCGATCTGCCGCTGCTGCTGCGCGCTCACCCGGGTCACCCTACGACTCCTGATCTTCCCCCGATCGGAGACGAACGCCCGCAGCAGGGCCGTGTCCTTGTAGTCGACGTAAGTGACGCCGTCACGGTCCAGAGGGTTGGGCCGCGTCCGCACCGGCTTGCGCGGGGACTTCGTGGGCATGGGGTTCAGACCTCCAGGAGGGTGTCGAAGGCGGAGGCGAGCCCCTTCCAGGACTCGCGCCCCGCCGCGTACTCGGCGTCCGTGAGCAGGCAGGAGCCGAGGACCTCGGCCAGGCCGTCGCGGTCGAGGCCGGGCGAGGTGAAGACCAGGTGCTGACAGCGGTCGCCGTGCTCCGGGTGCCAGTCGAGGGCCGCGGCGGCCCTCCGTACCGGCGGGACCAGCTCCCAGGCCGCGTCGGGCAGCGAGGCCAGCCAGGGGCCGGCGCTCTCCACGCACAGCGCGCCGCCCGCCGCGTCCCAGGCGAGGAGGGTGTCGGGCCGGTCGGCCAGGTAGAAGCGGCCACGGCTGCGGGCGGCGGCGCAGGTCAGGTCCTCCAGCGCGGCGTAGAGCCGCTCCGGGTGGAAGGGCCGGTGATGACGCCAGACGTACGTGGCGACGCCGTGGTCGTCCGCCTCCTGCGGCAGCAGCGCGCAGGCCGGGTGCTGGGCGGCGGCCGCGGCCTCCACGTCGAAGCCGGCGAAGACCACCGCGGCGAGCCCGCCGCCCTCGACGGGGATCCGCCGGGCGGTGGGGTGGAGCTGGTCGAGCAGGGCCCGGTCCTCGGAGTCGGCCTCGGGGTTCTCGGTGACGGCGAGGACGGGCGCGTACTCCAGCTGGCGCGCCCAGGTGTCGGCGACGGTACGGCGGTCGGTCGCGGCCGCGGCGAGACCGACGTCGGCCAGGTCGTCTCCGTTGCCGAGGTACGGCAGGAGGAGCGCCGGGTCGACGGCGGTGACGACGGCGCCGATCCGGAAGCCGGCGGAGGCGACGACCTCGGCCATCGCCTTGGGCTCGACGGAGTCCCAGAGCTCGACGACCGCGAGCCGGGTGAGTCCGGAGTCGCGGAAGCGCTCCAGTTCGGGGACGAGGTCCGCGCGCAGGGCGCAGCAGGCGCAGTCGTTGACGAGCGGCGTCTCGCCGGTGGACAGGACGCCGGTGGCGTCCCGGACGGTACGGGCGACGGTCCCGGTCTCCGGGGCCGTCGCGAGGTCGTGGTGGAGCGCCACGCTGCCGGGGACGTCGGCCAGGAGCCGGTCCACGGCAGCGCGGCGGGCGTCGGAGTGGAGGCCTCCGACGAGGGCGACGGTGAGCATCAGGGGGCCTCGCGCCGTCCGTACCGCTTCTCGAAGCGCTCGACGCGGCCCGCGGTGTCGAGGACGCGTGCGGTGCCGGTGTAGAAGGGGTGGCTCGCCGAGGAGATCTCGACGTCGACGACGGGGTAGGTGCGCCCGTCCTCCCACTCCACGCTCTTGTCGCTGGTGAGCGTGGAGCGGGTGAGGAAGGCGAAGCCGCCCGCCTTGTCACGGAAGACGACGGGTTCGTACGGGGGGTGGATGCCGGGCTTCATGGGTGGCTCAGCGCTCCTCTCGGAAGTCGACGTGCGCGCGGACGACCGGGTCGAACTTGCGCAGGGTGAGGCGGTCGGGGTCGTTGCGGCGGTTCTTGCGGGTGACGTAGGTGAATCCGGTGCCGGCGGTGGACCGGAGCTTGACGACGGGGCGGAGTTCGTTGCGGGCCATGGTGTGTAGAGTAAATGAAAATGGTTCCCATTTCCAATGACTCCACGGAGAGGTAGGTCACCCTTGTCCGCCCACTGCCAGCTGACCGGCGCACGCCCCGGATTCGGCAACCGGATCTCGCACTCCCACCGGCGCACCTCGCGCCGCTTCGACCCCAACATCCAGCGCAAGCGGTACTGGCTCGCCGGTGAGGGCCGGTTCGTCCGGCTCACGCTCAGCGCCCGCGCGATCAAGACCGTCGACACCATCGGCGTCGAGGCGGCCGTGGCCCGCATCCGGGCGCGCGGGGGGAAGGTCTGATGGCCAAGCGCAGCAAGATCGCACGCGACGAGCGACGGAGGACGGTCGTGGCGCGGTACGCCGAGCGGCGGGCCGAGCTGAAGGAGATCGTCCGCCGCCCCGCCACCCCGGCCGCCGACCGCGAGGCGGCGGTAAGCGAACTCGCCCGCCAGCCCCGGGACGCGAGCGCGACCCGGCTACGGAACCGGGACGCGGTGGACGGCAGGCCCCGGGGCCATCTGCGGAAGTTCGGGATGTCCCGGATCCGGATGCGGCAGCAGGCGCACGCGGGGTTCCTGCCGGGGGTGCGGAAGGCGTCGTGGTGAGGGGCGGAGGGGGCTGGTCCTGACGGACCGGGCCCGTCGGGACCGGGCCGCCAGGATCCGGACCCCGTCCTACCGGGTGGCGTCCGACAGTGCCGCCGTGAGCTCGTCCAGGGCGTCGAGGAGCAGCCGGGCGCCCTTGTCGAGGAGGAAGTGGTCCGGCGGATCGGCCGACCAGGCGGCGACGGTCTCCCGGAGGTCGTCCCAGCGCGGTTCCCTGCGTTCCCGTACGTCCTTGGCGCCCCGCTCCGTCGCCCGGCGCAGGGCCTCCGCGAGGGCCGCGGCGGCGGGCATCGGCGCGGTGCCGCGCTCCGGCAGGTGCGCCTCCAGGAGCATGGCCGCCCGGCCGAACTCCGCCAGGGCGTGCCCGGCCTCCTCCGCCGTCGCGTGCGAGAGCCCCCGGTGGCGCACCGGCTCGTGGGTCGCCCGGGCCACGGCCTCCTGCCAGGCCACCCGGGCGGCCCGGGTGGCGAGGAGCGCCTCCCGGACGTCGGGGCAGGAGTGGCCGGCGGGTTCGGCGTACCGGGCGGCGACGGCCGCGGCGTACCGGCCGTCCGCCGCCAGCCAGTCCGCGAGGCGGCCGCGCAGCCGGGGCGTCTCCCAGGCGGGGTAGACGGCGTACCCGAGCATGGCGAGCAGCCCGCCGAGGAGGGTCAGCAGGACACGTTCCCGGACCGTCTGGGTCAGGCCGGCGCCGTCCATGCCGAGCAGGAAGACGACGTACGCGGCGACGCAGACCTGGCTGACGGCGTACCCCGTGCGCATCAGCAGGTACATCCCGAAGGCGCAGAGCACCGCGAGCGCGGCGGACAGGTACATGCCCGGGTGCGCCGTCCGGACGACCGCCGTCGCGAGCGCCACCCCGACGAGCGTGCCGCCGAAGCGGGCCACGGAACGGGCGTACGTCTGCGAGAAGTCCGGGCGCATCACCATCACCGAGGCCATCGGCGCCCAGTAGCCGTGGCCGAAGGGGAGCGCCGTACCGAGGAGGTAGCCGACGGCCGTGACCGCCGAGACGCGGACGGCGTGGCGCAGGATCGGGGAGTCGGGGCGGAGCTCGGCGCGCATCTTCGCGAGGACGATCGGCGCGAGCCGGACCATCGTGGGGCGGGTGCGGGCCTCCTCCGTGCTCGTCTCGGTACGGGGCTCCGCCGTCTCGACGACGTCGCCGAGGAGCGCGGCGAGCCGGACGGCCGCGCGGCGGGACGGGCCGGAGAGGATCGCGCCGGTGTCGGGGGTACGGAGGGCGGCGACGGCCGCCGGGGGGAGGGTGACCGGCTCGCCGTGCCGGATCGCGTGCGCGGCGGCGTCGAGGACGGCACCGGCCGCGGCCAGCAGTTCGCGCACGCGGTCCCGTTGCGCCCCTTCCTCGGGTACGCCGACCGCCGGGTCCGCGAGCGAGGCGAGGACCGGGCGGATCCGCTCGGCGAGCCCCCGCGCGCCGTGCAGTTCCGCCGGGCGGCTGCGGGCCTGGCGGGGGGTCACGGCGGCGGCGTTGCGAGCCGTCATGAGCGGTACGGGGTCGAAGGCGGCGACCGGGTCCTGGCGGAGGCGGCGGGCGTAGTCCGCCTCGGCGGCGAGGGCGTCCGCGAGGGCGTCGCGCTGGGCGCCCCAGCGGCGGACGGGGAGGAGGACGACGAGGGCGGCCTGGACGACGCCGCCGATGAAGATCATGACCGCGTGGCCGGCGGCGCCGGCGACGGAGGTGGGGAGGGTGACCGTCACCAGCATGATCGCCACGTTGGAGGAGGCGATGATGCCCGCGGTGGGGCCGGCGGCCCAGGCGAGTCCCGAGAGGAACGTCCAGAGGAGCAGCAGGGCGAGGAAGAGGACGGGGTGGGCGCCCGCGCCGGTGAGGTAACCGAGGAAGGTCGACACGGCGAGGCTGGCGCCGGAGGCGAGGGCGAGGGTGGGGCGCGGGCGCCAGGAGCGCTGGAAGGTGGCGATGGCGGCCTGGAAGGCGCCGAACGCTGAGGCGGCGGCGACGGCGGGGCCGAAGAGGGCGAGCGAGACGCCGACGACGAGGGCGAGTCCGAGGGCGCCGCGGGCGGCGATGGCGGGTTCGAGCCGCCGCCGCTCGACGGAGAACCCCGAGCGGGCGGTCTCCTTCAGGGCCCGGAGCCAACTCATGGCCCTGAGCGTATCCGCGAAGCGGGTTATACAGGGCATTTCACCTCTTGTGCGCCGCCCCGGCGAGCACCGGGGCGGCGCGCAGCACCGTGAGGGCGAGCACCGCGAGGGAGAGCACCGCGAGGGAGAGCACCGCGAGGGCGAGCACCGCGAGGGCGAGCACCGGGGGCGACGCGCACCGCCGCGGCGGGCACCCGGGCCGCGCCCTTCACTCCCCCGCGCCCGGCACCCCGCAAGCTCCTACGGAAGGTGTCGGCGGCCCGGGTGGAGGCCCGCTCGATCCGCTGCCGTGGCGCCGTGGTTCCAGCCCTCTTCGTCCCAGGCCGCGCGGACCCGCGTCGCCCGCGTCTCCGGGAACAGTTCGTCCGTGCGGCTCGTGACCGCGAGGTCGCGGGAGGCGAGCGCCGGGAGGAGCGTCGGGGCCTCGGCGGCGACCCGCCGGGACGTCGCCGACAGACGGCTGCCGAGGCGGTTGGCGTACGCGAGGAGGAAGGACTGACGGAACGCCTTCGTACGCTTCCGGCCGCCCGCCCGCTGCTCCGCCTCCGCCCGCGTCATCGCCGCCGTCCCCTGCACGAGCAGCGACGTGTACAGCAGCTCCACCGGATCCAGGTCCGCCTCGAAGCCGACCACCGTGGAGAAGCCGTACGACTCGTTCCACACCGCCCGGCAGTGGTTCGCCGTCGCCACCGCGTCCAGCAGGATCGCCTTCGCCTGCTCGTACGGCGGCTCCACCCCGATCCGGATCGCACCCGGCGTCTCCGGTGACGGCGCGCCCGCCGCGAGCGTCGCCTCGTCCAGGCTGTGCCGGGCCATCAGCTCCTGGGCCTTCGCCGTGAGCGCCTCCGCCTCCTCCGGATACCCCGTCGCCTCCGCCTTCGCGAGCAGCGCCCTGATCCGGCCGAGCATCCGCGGCTCCCCCGCGGTCGCCGGCGGCAGCGCCTCGCCCGGGACCGGGCCGACCGCGTCCAGCCGCGGCAGCCGGACCAGGATCCGGTACAGCTCCAGGACGGTCGTCG
This sequence comes from Streptomyces sp. NBC_00094, assembly GCF_026343125.1. NCBI lineage: Bacteria > Bacillati > Actinomycetota > Actinomycetes > Kitasatosporales > Streptomycetaceae > Streptomyces > Streptomyces sp. NBC_00094. Next base: position 3,691,805 of record NZ_JAPEMB010000001.1, read on the forward strand.
CGTACGAGAAACGGTCCGTCGGCCGGCCACCCGCGCCGGATTCCAGGTCGTCGAGCTGCGCCTGCCAGCGATGGGGCAGCCGCGCGTATCCCGCCGTCTCCGTCCTGATCAGGGCGGAGACAAGGCGGACGTGCTCGTCGGAGAGCTCGCGGCGGACCATGCGGACCACGTCGGCCGGCTGCCAGCCCCTCCCCCACAGCGTCCGTACGAACTCCTCGCCCCGCCGTGCCAGTTCCTCGTCCGCGCCCTGGTCGGCGGCGAGCAGCGACGCCGCCGTGTCGAGCGAGCCGTCGTCGTTCGCGTACAGGGCCTCGAAGGCCCTCCCGATGGTGCTGGTGCCGCTCACGCCGTCCTCGCGTCCCATTCCGCCGTGTGCCCTTCCGGCATCGACATGTCCACTTCCTCGGTCTTCCCGCCCTCCCCCGATGGTCTCAGCCGTCCCGACCCGGGAGGGAGACGAGGTGCCGGGGTAGGGCCAGGCCTACCCCCCGGACGCCCGGCAGTGGTCGTGATCGGCGGCGGCGGAGACGGTTCGCTTGAGCCATGACGAAGACCACGACCACCGCTGCCGCCGTACGGCTCCGGGACCTCACCCGCCACCACCGCGACGTCCGCGCCCTCGACGGCGTCGACCTCGACTTCGCCTCCGGCACCTTCACCGCCGTCATGGGCCCCTCGGGCTCCGGCAAGTCCACGCTGCTCCAGTGCGCCGCCGGACTCGACCGGCCCACCTCCGGGAGCGTGGAGGTCGGCGGCACGGCCCTGGAGGGGCTGAGCGAGCGGCGCCTGACCCTGCTGCGGCGCGACCGGATCGGCTTCGTCTTCCAGTCGTTCAACCTGCTGCCCAGCCTGACCGCCGCGCAGAACGTCGCCCTGCCGCTCCGTCTCGCCGGCCGCCGCCCCTCCCGTACGGAGGTGAGGGAGGCACTCGCGCGCGTCGGGCTCGCCGGGCGGGAGAGACACCGGCCCGGCGAACTCTCCGGCGGCCAGCAGCAGCGGGTCGCGATCGCCCGGGCGTTGATCACGCGACCCGCCGTCCTGTTCGGCGACGAGCCGACGGGCGCCCTGGACTCGACGACGAGCCGCGAGGTCCTGGCGATGCTGCGCGGGCTCGTCGACGAGGAGGGCCAGACGATCGTCATGGTCACCCACGACCCGGTGGCGGCGGCACGCGCGGACCGGGTGGTGTTCCTGGTCGACGGCCGCCTGGCGGGCGAACTGGCGGCGCCGACGGTGGAGTCGGTCGCGGCCCGGATGGCGGGCCTGGAGAGCCTGCCCGCCGCCACCCCGAGCACGGCCACGGCCACGGCCACGGGCGCAGGCACAAGTGCAGGCACAGGCACAGGCGCAGGCACTGGCACTGGCACTGGCACTGGCACTGGCACTGGCACTGGCACGAACGCCCCCGTGAGGAGCCTCGCGTGATCACCGTCGTCCTCTCCGGGCTGCGCGCCCGCTGGGCCTCCTTCCTCGGCGGCTTCCTCGCCCTCGCCCTCGGCGTCGGACTGCTCACCACCATGGGCCTCGGCCTCTCCGCCACCTTTCACGCGCCCGAGCGTTCTCCCCAGCGGTTCGCCTCCTCCCCCGTCGTCGTCCAGGGCCAGGACCGGCTGACACTCGACGTGCGGCGCGGGCCCGACACCGTTCCCGTGTCGCAGCGGCTCGACCGTCCACAGCCTGTGGATAAAGAATTGCTGCGCGAGCTCCGTGCCCGCTGGACCGTCACCACCGCCGGCGGCCCCGACGCCGTCGGCGTCGACGCCCCCGCCGCCGAGGTCCGGGCCCTGGCCGGCGACCGCGCCCAGGTCCTCACCGGCGACGAACGGCGGCGCGCCGACCCCGACCCCGAGCGGGACGCCCAGGCCCTCGTCGCCCTCAACGCCCTCCTCGGCACCACCGGTGGCGTCACCGCCTTCGTCTCCGTCTTCGTCGTCGCCTCGACCTTCGCCTTCGCCGTCGCCCTGCGGCGCCGCGAGTTCGGCCTGCTCCGCACCGCAGGAGCCACCCCCGGGCAGGTCCGCCGGATGCTCCTCGCCGAGGCGACGGCGCTCGGCGTCCTCGCCTCCGCCACCGGATGCGCGCTCGGCGCCCTCGGCGCTCCCCTGCTCGCCCGGACGCTCGTCGACGGCGGCCTCGCACCCGAGTGGTTCACGGTCGGCGGCGCCGTCTGGCCCTTCCACCTGGCCTTCTGGACGGGCCTGACCGTCGCCCTCGCCGGCGCCGTCGCCGCGTCCCGCCGGGCCGGGAAGGTCGGCCCGACGGCGGCCCTGCGCGAGGCGGACGTCGACACCGACGTCCTGCCCCTCGGCCGGGCCCTGCTCGGCACGGGGCTGCTCCTCACCGGGCTCGGGCTGCTCGCCTGGACGGGCGTCACCGAACCGTCGGAGCTGCTCAAGCGGAAGACGTACACGACCCTCCCGATGCTCCTGATCGGCGGCGTCGCCCTGCTTTCCCCGCTCCTGGTGCGGCCCGTCGCGCGACTGCTGCGACTGCGCGGGGCCGTCGGGACGCTCGTACGGGAGAACAGCGCGGCCTCCGTACGCCGTACCGCCGCCGTCGCCGCGCCCGTCCTCGTGACCGTGGCGCTCGCCGGGACGCTCTTCGGCTCGGCGGCGAGCGTCACACGGACGCGGGCCGTCGAGGCGCGGGAGCAGACGGCCGCTCAGTACGTGGCGAGCGGGGAGGACTTGAGGCCGGTGACGGCCGGCGTTCCCGCCGGAGCCGTCCTCTCCCCCACCGCGTCGACCTCCCTCTTCGTACGGGACGGGGCCGAGGCCGTCGTGAAGTACGGGGCGCGTGCGGTCGCCGACCCGGCGGCCTTCGCGGAACTCGCCCGGCTGCCCCTGGTCGCCGGGGACCTGCGGGACCTCGACGACCGGTCGATCGTCGTCAACGAGGAGTTCGAGCGGCACCGGGTCGGCGAGACCGTCGAGGTCTGGCGCGCGGACGGGAGCGGTCCTGTACGGCTCCGGGTCGTGGCCGTCCTCGCCCTCGGGACCGGCGACAACGGGCCGTACGTCACCCGGGCGAACGCACCCGGAGCGCTCCTCGACCGGATCGAGGCGCGCGGCGGCGGCGCGGCGACGGCGCGGGCCCTGGAGGCGAGCGGCGGGACCGTCAGGACCGCCGACGCGTGGGCGGCGGCCGACCACCCGGCGAGCAGCCCGCAGACCCGGCTCGGCCTGATCCTCGTCCTCGGCATCGCCCTCGTGTACTCGGTGATCGGCCTCGCCAACACGCTCCTCATGGCGACCTCCGTACGCGGCGGGGAACTGGCCTCCCTCCGGCTGGCCGGTGCGACCCGGGCCCAGATCCTGCGGGTGGTGACGGGCGAGGCGGCGCTCGCCACGGCGATCGGCACGTTGCTCGGCCTGGCGGTGACGGCGGTGGTCCTCGGCACCCTGGGCGCGGGCCTGGCCTCGCTCTCGGCCCCGGTGGCCCTGGCCCTCCCCTGGGCCACGGTCGGCGCGGCGGCGGCGGTGTGCGCGACGGTCGCGGTCGCCGCGTCGGCCCTCCCCGCGTGGCGCCTCAGCCGCTGAGCGGCGATGGTGGAACACGGGGCGGTGACAAGGGTCGGAGCCGGGTCACCGCCCCTCCACGCGCGCGTGGAGCCGTACGCCGGTCAGGACATGCGGGGCACCCGGAACCCCTATGACGCGGACTCCACCGCCCCCGTCGCCGTCCTCCCCGCCCGCCATTCCGGCGCGAGGACCGACCAGATCTCCTCGTCGTGGTGCTCGCCCCGGTAGGCGTAGCTCTGGCGCAGCACGCTGTCGCGCGTCATACCGAGGCGTCGGGCCACGGCGATGCTCGGCTCGTTGTCGGAGGCGACCACCCACTCCACCCGGCGGATCCCCCGCACCTCGATCGCCCAGTCGATGAGCGCCCGCGCGGCCCGGGTCACCAGGCCCTTGCCCACGGCCGCCGGCTCCAGCCAGCAGCCCGCCTCGGCGGTGCCGGCCGCCGGGTCCAGCTTCCGGAGGATCACGGCGCCGACGAGCGTCCCGTCCGACGACCAGATGCCGTGGATGCGGCCCGAGTCGGCCGCCGCCTTCTCCGCGTACGCCCGGAGGAAGGCCCGGCTCGACTCCAGGTCCGTCACCACTTCGGGGAGCCCGTTGCGCGCGCCGATGAACTCCCGCCCCCGGTCCATGTGCGCCAGGAACTCGTCGGCCTGCCACGGTTCGAGCGGGCGCAGTTCCGCGCCGTCGTCTCCCAGGGGGATCGCGTACATCGTCGTCGTCGCCTTCCACTTCCACGGTCGGGGCCGGCCCCTTCGGCGGAGGGATCCTCTCAGACACCCCTTACGGGAGCAGGACCAACTTGCCCCGCACGTGCCCCGATTCGCTCAGCTCCTGCGCCCTGGCCGCCTCCTTCAGGGGGAGCGTGTCGGCGATCCGGACCGCGAGGGTGCCCTCCGCCGCCTGGCGGGCCTGTGCCGTGAGCCCGGCGCGCACGGCGTCGGGGTCACCGGAGCCGCCCGAGAAGGTGATCCCGTACTCCGCCGCGTCCGTCGCCGCGATCGTCACGATCCGTTCCTTCCGCGCCGTCCCCTCCCCGCCCAGGAGCTCGATCGCGACCGGCAGCACCCCGTGCCCGGCCGCGTCGAAGACCGCGTCGACGCCGTCCGGCGCGGCGGCCCGGACCCGGTCGGCCAGCCCGTCCCCGTACGCCACCGGGATCGCGCCGAGTCCCCGCAGGTACGCGTGGTTGGACTCGGAGGCGCTGCCGACGACCGTGATCCCGGCGGCGACCGCGAGCTGGACGGCCACCGAGCCGACGACGCCCGCCGCCCCGTGCAGGAAGAGCGTCTCGCCCTCCCGTACCCCGATCAGGTCGAGGACCCGCCGGGCCGTCTCGCCGGCTATGGGGAGGCTCGCGGCGGCCTCCCAGGAGAGCCCGGCGGGCTTGGGGGCGACGATGCCGGCGAGGGCGTACTCGGCGTAGGCGCCGGTCTTCGTCCAGCCGAGGACCTCGTCGCCGACGGCCAGGCCCGTGACGCCCTCGCCGAGCGCGTCGACCGTGCCGGCGAACTCCAGGCCGGGGACGGCGGGGAAGGTCGTCGGGTAGAACGCCTCGACCCAGCCGTAACGGCGCTTCCAGTCCAGCGGGTTGACGCCCACCGCCGCCACCTTGACCCGGACCTCGCCGAGGCCGGGCTCCGGTACGGCGACGCCGGTCGCGTGGCGCAACACCTCGGGGCCACCGAACTCCTCGTACACGATCGCTTCCATCTCAGCCTCCAGCGCTGCTCGTTCACACATCTCGTTCTCGACGTGCTCCAGCCTGCGCCCCGCCCCCTCCTCTCCCCGCCCTCCCAACGGCCAGTCCCACCTGTCCGAAAGACCGGCCGGTTCCGCCCCTCGCCCCACTACGCTGAACCGCATGGACGCGCTCACCCTGACCTCCGCGTACGAGATCCTCCGCCGCCCGCTCGGCGAGATCCTTCCGACGGTCTCGGCCGCCCTCACTCCCCTGATCCCGCACGTGGGCGCCGCCGAACTCTCCACCCACTGCGCCCACTCCCCCTTCAAGACGCTCGGCGGTCCGGAGTCGCCGACCGCCTCCGAACTGGCGCCGCTGCTCCTGGCGGGCGTCCCCGGGAGCCCCTGGCAGGGCGTCGCGACGATCGCCGGCCGGGAGCGCGAGGTCGTCGCCGTGAAGAGCGAAGCCACCCGGCGCGGGGCGGTCCTCGTGCTCGTACGGGAGGACGGCGCCGCCCCGGCCGGTGCGGCCGAACTCGCCGTGGCGCAGGCCCTGTGGGACCTGGTGACCAGCCACTTCGACCGGTTCGCGACGGAGGCCATGCCGGGGGCGCTGGCCCGTTCGCGGGCGGCGGCCGACACCCGGGCCCGGGTCATCGCGGAGCTGACCACCGCGCACACGGCGGCGCTCTCCGGGGTCCTCGGGGTGCTGCGCAGCCGGGCCCTGGACGACACGACGGCCCGGACGACCGCGACCGACCTGGCCGCCTCGGCGCTGATCGAGATGCGGGCGGAGCAGCGGCGGGACCGGGCGCTCGCGGAGGAGCCGGCGGGGGACGCCTTCGAGCGGCTCGCCGGCGAGCTGCGGCCGATGCTGCGGCACAGCGCGGTCCGGCTCGACCTGGGCGCGCCGGACACGGACCGCTCGCTCGCGGCGGACGTGGCGCACAGCGCGCGGGCGATCGTCCGGGCGCTGCTCCTGGTGGTCCTGGAGCAGGACACGGTGCGCCGGGTCCACGTCGGCTGGCAGCTGACCGAGCACGAGCTGAAGGCCTCGGTACGGGACGACGGGGCGGGCGCCCTGGCCCCGTGCGACCTGGGCGCGGGCAGTATCCGGGACCGTCTTGAGGTGCTCGGCGGGCGGCTCGACATGGACGCGGTGCCGGGCTGGGGGACGACGATCACGGCGGTGATCCCGCTGGCCACCCCGGAGGCGCCGGTCGAGGCGGCGCACCCGCTGACCGGGCTCGGCGAGCGGGAGGTGGAGGTGCTGCGCCACCTGGCCCTCGGGCACCGCAACCGGCGGATCGCGGAGGAGCTGCACATCAGCGAGTCGACGGTGAAGTTCCACGTCGCGAACATCCTGAACAAGCTGGGCGTCGACTCACGCGGCGAGGCCGCCGCGCTGTTCCACGCGGCGGCGTAGCGGTCCGCTGATGTCGTGACCCGGCGCTGTCAGTGGTAGGTGCCAGACTCGCACCCATGAGCGAGAGGTGGGCGCTGGCCGCCGAGGCGGAGGGGGACGGGGCGCTGCTCGTGCCCCTCGGCCCCGACGGGCTGCCCGCCGGGGAGGTGCGGCGCGAGCCGGACCTGGTGGCGGCCGTGCGGGCCCGGCCCGACGTGGCCCGCTGGGTGTGGCGGTCGACGGCCGAGGTGTACCCGCGGCTGCTGGCCGCCGGGGTGCGGGTCGAGCGGTGCTACGACGTGGAGGACGCCGAGCAGCTCCTCCTCGGGCACGAGGGGCGGCTCGGGGAGCCGCGCTCCGCGGCGGCGGCCTGGGCGCGCCTGCGGAACGCCCCCGTACCGCCCGATCCGCCGCAGCGCAGCGCCGAACCCGGTTCGCAGGACTCGCTCTTCGAGCCGCGGCCCGTCGTCTCCGTACCCTTCGAGGGGTTCCTCGCGGTGTACGCGGAGCAGCTGCGCCGCCACGACCGGGCCGAGCACCCGGGCCGGATGCGGCTCCTCACGGCCGCCGAGTCGGCGGGGATGCTGGTCGCCGCCGAGATGCACAAGGCGGGGCTGCCGTGGCGGGCGGACGTGCACCGGGATCTGCTGCACGAGCTGCTCGGCGAGCGGTACGCGGGCGGGGGCGAGCCGCGCCGCCTGGCCGAGCTCGCGGACGAGGTGTCGGCGGCGTTCGGGCGCCGGGTCCGGCCGGACCTGCCCGCCGACGTGGTGAAGGCGTTCCAGCAGGCCGGCATCCGGCTGAAGTCCACCCGCCGCTGGGAGCTGGAGGAGCTCGACCACCCGGCGGTGAAACCGCTGATCGCGTACAAGAAGCTCTACCGGATCTGGACGGCGCACGGCTGGTCGTGGCTGGCCGACTGGGTCCGCGACGGCCGTTTCCGGCCCGAGTACCTGCCGGGTGGCACGGTCAGCGGGCGCTGGACGACCAACGGCGGCGGGGCCCTGCAGATCCCGAAGGTGATCCGGCGGGCGGTGGTCGCCGACGAGGGCTGGCGGCTCGTGGTCGCGGACGCCGACCAGATGGAGCCGCGCGTCCTCGCCGCGATCTCCCGGGACCCGGGCCTGATGGAGGTCGCGGGTCACCCCGACGACCTGTACACGCGCCTGTCGGACCGGGCCTTCTCCGGCGACCGCGACCACGCCAAGATCGCGCTGCTCGGCGCGATCTACGGGCAGACCAGCGGCGACGGCCTGAAGAACCTGGCGGCGCTGCGGCGCCGCTTCCCCCTGGCGGTGGCCTACGTCGACGACGCGGCGAAGGCCGGCGAGGAGGGCCGGCTCGTCCGGACCTGGCTCGGCAGAACCAGCCCGAAGGCAGTCGGCGCGGGCGACGACGACGAGGCCGGACTGCCCCAGGAGAGCGGCGAACCGGTAGCGGCGGAGGACGGCTTCGTCCCGGGGTACGCCTCGGGGAACGCGCGGGCGCGCGGCCGCTTCACCCGTAACTTCGTCGTCCAGGGAAGCGCCGCCGACTGGGCGCTGCTGATGCTGGCGGCCCTGCGGCGCGACCTCGCGGGGATGCGGGCGGAGCTGGTCTTCTTCCAGCACGACGAGGTGATCGTGCACTGCCCGGCGGAGGAGGCGGAGGCGGTCACGGAGGCGATCCGGACGGCCGGGGACGAGGCGGGGCGGATCGCGTTCGGGGAGACGCCGGTGCGGTTCCCGTTCACGACGGCCACGGTCGAGCGGTACGCGGACGCCAAGTAGACGTGCGGGGAGGGGTGGTGGGCCGAGCCCGCCACCCCTCCCCTGCTCCCCCGTCGACTCGGGAGTCACTTCATGGGGAGCTTCTGCCACTTCGGGCTCAGCGCGATGGCCTTCAGCTGCTCTATCGTCAGCGCGGGCTCGGCGCGGGTGGCGGGCTCGTGCTGCGCACCGGTGTTGAAGCCGGAGACGACGACCCGGAAGTCCTTGGGCGTGATGGTGTCGGCGGTCCACATGACGACACCGGAGCCGCCCTTCTCGCCGGGCACCTTGGTGAGCTTGACCTTGCGGCCGTCGGGCAGGGTGGTGACGTCCCCGCTGCCGAAGATGGCGTCGGCCGCGCCCTTCATGTTCGGCTGGACGTTGATCTGGACGAAGCTCTTGCCCTTGCCGTCGTCGACGACCACGAAGCCGTACTCTCCCTCGCCGCCCTTGTCCGTGACCTTCAGCCCCTTGGGCAGCAAGGAGCGCAGGGTGGCCTGGACCGCGTCGCCCTCCGGCCCGACGGGCCGCTGGGCCTTGCCCGGGGAGGCCTTCAACGGCTCGGGCGTGGGCAGCTGGCGGAGCAGAGGGCGCCAGCCTTCGGACGTGACGAGGGCCTTCAGCTGGGTGGCGGTGAAGGGCGGGTTCTCGCGGCTGATCGCCGCGCCCTTCTCGCCCGCGGCGTTGTACTCGCTCGCGTCGACCAGGAAGCCGTCCTTGGTGAGCAGGACCGCCCGCCAGTTCTTGGTCTCCTCGCGCTTGTCGGGGTACACGTACCCCTGGATGACCATCAGCCGGTCACCGCCCGGCAGCGTGCCGCTGGTGCACTTGTCGAAGGGGACGTGGACCCTGCTCGGGCACTCGACCTGGCCCGAGCCGGCCTCGCCGTCGCCGCCGGCGGCGCGGTAGAGGCCGACGGAGACGGCCGCCTTGCCGCCACCGTCGTCATAGACCCCGAGGGCCGCGTGACCCTTGCTGTCGAGGTTCTCGAACTGCCACTCCCCATCCGGGGTGTTGGCCTTGATCACGGCCGCGATGTCCTTGACCGGGATCTGCGCCTGGGGCATCTGCGCCTGGCGCCGCTTCTCCGCCTGGCTCGGCTCGGTGGTAGCGCTGGTCGGCTTGGGAGCCGCGGCCACACCGGCGGCCGTCGCCTTGCCGCTGGGGCCGAGCAGCGACCCGCCGTACACACCGCCGATGCCGACGGCGGCGAGCGCGAGGGCGCCGCCGGTCACCGCGAGGCGGCGGCGCACCAGGCGGCGCCGGCCTCGGGTGAGTCCGCCCGCGACGAGCTCGCGCCGGTCGTCGACAGCGAAGCCTTCGCCGGTGCTGCGCAGGACCGCGCCGAGCTCTTCCTCGAAGCCCTCGTGCGGGGCGCCGTCGTGCAGGGAACCTTCGTTCTGAGGCATGCCGAAATCACCGTCTCCGGTCCGTGGGTCGTGAGAAGTCTGATGGATGAGAGCCCTGCGGGGCTCCGGGTCAGCGGGTGGCGAACTCCGCGATGTTGCCGCCGAGCCGTTCGCGCAGCTTGGTCAGTGCCCGTACGGAGCGGGTGCGGACCGCCGCCGAGCTGACGTGCAGGGCGTCGGCGGTCTCCTCGACGCTGCGGTCCTCCCAGTACCGCAGCACCACGACCGCCCGGTCCTTGGGCGCGAGTCCGGCCAGCGCGTCGAGCAGCGCGATCCGGAGCGCCGGGTCCTCGCCGTTCTCGGGGGCGCGGTCGGGGAGCTCGCCGAGGGGGCGCTCGGTGGCCGAGCGGCGCCTCTGGTGGCTGAGGAACGTGCGGACGAGCACGGTCTGGGCGTACGCGGCGGGGTTGCCGATCCGTGCGATGCGGCCCCACAGGGCGTACATCCGGCCGAGCGTCTCCTGCGTGAGGTCCTCGGCGAGATGGGTGTCGCCGCTGGTCAGCAGGCATGCGGAGCGGAAAAGATGCCCTGTGCGTGCGGAGGCGAACTCCAGGAACTCGTCCGCGCGGGACTTTCTCATGCCCCTCCTTTCCCTCGCGGTCACGTGGTGTGGTCGCCGTACACCTCATTGACGCGACGGGGGCGCGGAAATGTTTCAGGAAATCTCGACGGGATCCCCGCCCAACGAGTCCGAAGAAGCGGAATCGGGTAATCCTGAAGTATGAACACTCTCAGCGCAGCAGAGGTCCTGGCCGCTGGGGTATGGCAGTCAGGCCTGGGACAGGTTCTCGGCGGGCTCGTCATCGTCGCCGTACTGATCGGGGCCGTCTGGCTCGGCTTCCGGGTCCGCGACCGCGAGTCCGACACACCGAAACCGGAAGAGCAGCCGCACCGGCCGGAGACCGACCAGCTGCCCGGCGAGATGACCGAGTACCGCAGGCCGGCGGTGATGCCGCAGACCGACGGCGAGCACCGCCTCATGCCGTACCAGCTCAAGGGTTCCGGCACGTCGGGCACCGAGACCTCACCGGACCCGCCGAGCGAGGAGAAGCGCAAGTGGGGCGGCATCTCCAGCGGCGGCTTCGGCAGCGGAGGAACCGGCCACGGCGACTGATGCCGAAGCGCACTTCCCCCTGGTGGTCGCGCCGGGGTGTCCCGGAGGACGCCCCGGCGACGGCCTGACCCTGCCTCGCCTCACGGAGGTCACGACCCGTGGATGACGACGACGTCCTCGCCGCTCCCCTCACGGACGAGGCCGCTCCCTTCAAGGACCGGGAGGACGGGCCGCGCCTGCGGGCCGTCGCGTACCGGCTGCTCGGCTCGTTCACCGAGGCCGAGGAGGCCGTACGGGAGACGGCCCGGCGCCTGGCCGACAGCGGCCCCGCCACCGCACCGCCCGGACGGCTGACCGACACCCTGGCCCGGATCTGCCTGGAGCGGCTCCGCACCCGCGAGACCCACCGGTCGGCGCCCTGGGACCCGTGGGACCCCTGGACCGCCGGCGCGCCCGGTGAACCGCACCGTCCCGAACAGGTCACCGACCCCGAGCAGCGGGCCCTGCTCGCCGACGCGCCGAGCCCGGCCCTCCTGACGGCCCTGGACGCCCTCACGCCCTCCGAACGGCTCGCCTTCGTCCTCCACGACCTCTTCGACATCCCGTACGAGGAGATCGCCCCGGTCCTGGAACGCACCCCGGTCGCCGCCCGGCAGCTGGCCACCCGGGCCCGACACCGGGTGCGGGGCACCGACGAGATGCCCGAACCCGACCCGGCGCGCCAGGAAGAGGTCGTCGCGGCCTTCCTGGCGGCCTCGCGGGACGGCGACCCCGAGGCGCTGCTCCCGCTCCTCGACCCGGACGTGGCGCTACGGGCCGACACCACCGCCGTACGGACCGGGGTGACGGCCGCGCACGGGGCGCGTCCGGTGGCGCGAGCCCTCGCCGGGCCGACCCGGGAGGCCCGGCAGGCCCTGCTGGACGGGGCGGCGGGCCTGGTCCTGACACGGGAGGACCGACCTCACACGGTCTTCGCCTTCACCGTCCTGGACTCCCTGATCACCTCGGTCGACGCCCTGGCGGACGAGGACCACCTCAACCGCCTGGACGTCCGCCTCCGCACGGAGAACACCCCCGCCTGAAACAGCCGGGACCCGTCACTCCCCGACCGGACGCCCCGCGCGCGAGGCGACATGCGCGGGCGGGGCGAAGCCCTCGGGGAGGACCGGATCGGTGACCGGCTCGCCGAAGGTGGTGACCACCGGCAGGACCCCCGCCCACAGCCCGAGCGCCGCGTCCTCGGAGTCACCGTCGTCCGGCGGCCCGCTGCGGGTCTTCACCGAGGCCTCGGTGAGGTCGAGCGCGAGGACGGCGGTCGCGGCGAGCTCCTTGCGGCTGGGCTGCCGTACGTACTCCCACTGACCGGGCGAGCTCTGCTCGGTGAGCGCCCGCAGCGCGCGCAGCTTCTCCTCGGGGTCGGTCACGAGCCGGGGTACGCCGTAGACCATCGCGCAGCGGTAGTTGACGCCGTGTTCGAAGACGGACCGGGCGAGGACGAGCCCGTCGACATGGGTGACCGTGACGCAGACGGTGGTGTCGGGCGCCTGGACGAGGCTGCGGCCGGCCACCGAGCCGTGCAGGTAGAGCCGGTCGCCGTCGACTCCGTACGCGGTGGGCACCACCATCGTGGTCCCGTCGACGGGAACGCCGAGGTGACAGAGGAAGCCCGCGGCGAGCACGGCGTCCAGGTCGGCACGCCGATGGCTCCCCTTCTCCCGCATCCGCCGCAGCCGCGTCCGCTCGGTGACGACCAGCTCCTCGCCCGGATCCCCGACGCCTTCTGCGGTGGTGCTCATGGTGCCCCCTCGTTCCACGTAACGACTGCTCGTGGTGTTGTACGGGCTCCCGCCCCGCCCCCGCCACCCACGCCCACCAGTCGGAACGCCCGCGACACCGCGCCGCTGTCCGGGGGCTTCCCCCTGCCCGGCGAACCGTCCGAGGGCCTCCGCAGCGGACTTGCCCTTCAGGGCACCCGATCGGCGGTAGCCTGACGCCCGGTCAGTTCGACTGCCCAGGGGAGGGAATACGGCATGGCCGTAGCCATGTACCGAGCCGTCCTGCTCAGGCGAAAGAACGCGCAGCGCAACGAGAAGCTGGGTGTCCGCCGCAAGAAGCTCGACCGGCACATCGTCCAGGAGAGCGCGGCGCAGGAGCAGCAGCGGCAGGCCACGTACGACCAGGCCCTCGTCCCCTTCCGGGACGCCTTCGCGCGGCTCAAGCGGGTGGATCTGGCCGACCTGACCCCGGTGGACCCGGCTGGGCACTCCACGGCCGAGGTCGAACTGCAGGAGATACAGCGGCTCGCGGTGTCCGCGGTCGGGTCGCTCATCGGGGCCGGAGCCGCCGGAGCGGGCATCGGCACGGCCACCTACCTGGCCGTCGGCGCCTTCGCCACCGCGTCCACCGGCACCGCCATCTCCGGGCTTTCCGGGGCCGCCGCGAGCAGCGCCACCCTGGCCTGGCTGGGCGGCGGTTCACTGGCGGCGGGCGGCGGCGGAATGGCCGCCGGGACGATGGTCCTGGCCGCGGCTGTCGCCGTCCCGGCGCTCGTCGTGGGCGGCGTCCTCCTCGAATGGCAGGGCCGCTCGGCCCGCGAGGACCAGGAGAAGGTCGCCGAGGAACTGGACGCGGCGGAGTCCGAACTGACCGAGTCCCGCCGGACCCTGTCCGAGGTGTTCCAGCGCAGCCGGGAGATCCGCCTCGTACTCAAGGACCTCTGCGCGGCCATGGAAGAGCGGCTTCCGGCCTTCACGGCACTGGTCGCCGACCATGACGACCACGGCGTGTACGACGCGCGGCAGCGAGCCCAGGTCAAGGAGATCTTCGATCTCGCCTGCACGACGGTCACGGTGATGGCGGCCCCACCGGCCGGAGAGGACGGCCGGGTCGGCGAACTGTCCGGCCGCGTCGTCGCGGACGCCCGCGCCCACCTTGCCGGACTGGCCTCCGCCGCATGAGCCGTACGGTCCTGCCCGGCGCCTCCGACCAGGCCGCCTGGACGGTCGCGGACGCCGCCACCCGCCGGCTGGCCGAGGCACCGTCGAGACGCTGCGCACCCGGGAGACGGTGGAGCGGCTGGCGCGCCGGTACGTCGACATCGGCAACGCCCAGCGTGCCGGACACCTCTTCGAGGTCCAGCACGCGCTCTCCTTCAACCAGAACGCGATCCGGGCCGGCGCATCGGTCCGGGCCGTGGTCACGGAGTGGGCCGAAGGCGGCTCGCAGACGGCCCCGGCCGCCCTGGGCCCGACGACGCACGCGTCGGCCGTCGTGCTGCCCGGCCTGAAGGACGTACGGGAACGACTCGCGGGCACGGATCCGGCTGCCGCGCTGTCCGGGCTGGCGACACTGACGGCTGCGGAGGCCGGCCGTCCCGTCTTCCTGACACCGGAGGAGTTCGACGCCTGGATGGCGTCCGAGGATGCCCCACTGGTCCTCGACCCCAACTGGTGAAGGGACGCGGGCACTCCCCGACGGCGTTCCCCTCACCCGGCGCACACTCCGGGCATGAAAAAACCCCAGGTCACGGCGAGTGAGTCCTGGGGTAATTCCGAGCCGCCTTCGGGATTCGAACCCGAGACCTACGCATTACGAGTTGTCCGATCTCGTTCCGGGGGCGTCCGTAGACGTACGCGAGAGAGATTTCATCGCAGGTCAGCGGCCTCAAGGACCTCCCCGCACAGGGGTGGACGTCCACGGAATAGGGGCTCTCTGAGACCATAACTGAGACCACCAGTCAGCCGCCTCCCCCCAACATCCCGGCAATACCCTGACCGAGCTGGGCGGCGCTCTGCCCACTCGACAGCAAGCCCCCGAGGTCCCTCGCAACGGTCATGAGCTTGCTCCAGAGTCCCTGCTTCAGGTTCTCTTCCGCCCCCATCCCGTGGGCGGATCCAAGGAGCGCGAAGAGCGCGTCCCCGAGGGGCTCCGTGCCAGCGAACCGAACATCGTGCACCGCCTGCAACAGCGTCGTGAGGTGCGCCAGCATCGCGCGCTTCACGGGCGCTGGAAGTTGCGCCTCTGCGATGCCTTCCATCAACTCATTGATCAACCCCGCGATCCTGGCCAAATCGTCATCCGAGATGACAACTTCCGGTACAGCCCGGTGCAGCTCGTACGAGCAGTACCCAAGACCGGTGATGGCACCAGACCGAGGCACGTCGGCACCGGGAGCGAAGGCTGTGAACATGGCGTGCAAGGACTGCCTAGAGGCAACCTGAGCCATGCCGTTCTCAATCTCATCCAGGTGCTGCTGCAGAGTCTCCTTGTGATCATCATCGACAGAGAGGAGTCGCACCTCCTCCCGAACCCGGACTGGAAGATCGACAACGAGACCGACGATGGACATCTGCCGCGCCCAGCTAGCTCCCGGGTCCACTAGATCAACGATTGCGTCCCAAGCCAACGTCTGCTTCTGCTGTTGCTCTCCGGAGGTAGCCGCGTGCAGAGCAAGGAGGAGGTCGCGCAGTCGTCCTGCGGGGTTGTCCAAGTAGTCCGCCATGAGATCACGCTAATGCTCATCGCCAACGCCCACGGCTGAAACACGTGGCAAAGGCAGCAGACTAGCGACGCCGCCGGGTCGAATCCTGGTGACCACCCCCCCCCATGCGAGGGCTCTGGGCAACGGCAAGGCGGCTCTGATGCTCTCTCGTTTCCCGAATCCCGAACCGTCCCTGGGCTGGCGGCCGCACGATGGACGGCATGGCAACAGTGGAGAGTGCACACGAGGCTTCGGAGTCTCCGCCCGGGTTGGCGGCTCGGGCGCGAAGTGGAGCAGACAGCACACGGGCCCGGGTTGCAACACGGTGGCGCCGTCCGGCACTCAAGCGGGTGAGGGATGCCGCCAAGGGGATCCACAAAGACACGGTCGGCGTCACAGCGGTGCGGGAGAGATTGGGTGTCGCACGGCCCATATCTGTGGGGGTGCGGGAGTTTGTTCGGGCGTTCTACCGAGCGCGGCGGGTTCCCAGCCCGTTCAAACGCATGGCGGCGCTGTACGCGGTTGCGGCGAGCTTCGTGCTCATAGCGAATGTAGTGCGGGCTGCTGTACCGATGCTGCCGGGGCATGTGCAGCGGCTGGTCGAGCGGTTCACTACCAGCATCGCGGAGGCGCCGGCACTATACGTGCCGCTCCAAATCGCCGGTGCGGCCACGGCCACACTCTTCGCACTGGGGATGGTGTACCTGGTCTGGCTGTTCGCGGTGAGGCTCGTCTCCTTCGCGCTCCTACGGGAGGGGCGCGCGTTCCGCCCCGTCGTGGCGGCGGTGCGTGCGGTCAGGGCTTGCGGGGCCGTGTACGGCACAGCTGGCCTGCAGCGGACCACGGAGCTTTGGTGGCTCGCCGTGTCCATGAAGGTCGTCAGGAGGGAACTCCGCCGTGCGCACCGGGTCCGAGGGAGCCTGCCCCGCCGCGGTGGCCGAGTGAACGTGGTGCGGGCCCACGTGCGGAGCGTCGTGAAATGCCTGGACGCGGCTGAGGCACGAGTCGACGTGGACGGGGACTCGGCTCTCCCCGCACTCGTCGTGCTCTTGGACCAGGTCGCCGACCGTTACGCCGACGGCCGGCTCGGAGCGCTCCTCGATGCGGAGATGCTCAAGGACTACCCGCCCGGGCGGGACTGGGAGGCGTTGCGCCTTGCGTTGCTCGCCGTGGTCATTGGGCTTGGGGCGGTAGGCGCGGGACTTCTCGCGCTTTCGGACCCGGTGACGGCAGTCCTCATCGCGAGCGTCGGCGTGCTGGGGGTTTCCTTGCTCTACCGCCACAACCTGAAGCAAGGGATCGATCTCCTCGGGCTGTGGCCGCAGTGACCAATCGCTTCTTGTCTTGCGGCCGACACCTGCAGTCGAGAGTGCGACAGACTCCCCCTCATGGATGACAACGAGGCGACTGAAGCTGACCGTACCTCTCTCGAAGCAGCGCTAGGTCGCATGGTCTACATGGCGGCCACGGTCGAGATGGTCGTTGAAGTCACAGGCAGCCTCATGGCTGTCGGCGAGGCCGAGACTGAGGCGCTGATGGGTAATACCATCGGGCCATTGGCGAAACTGACTCTGAGATACGCGGAGAGGGCAAGCCATCTCGACGCCACCATGCTGGCGGCCCTGGAGTCGATCCTTGCTGATGTGAAAGTTGGCATGGACAACCGAAACGCATACGTTCACGGGTCCTGGGGCACGATAGATGGCGCTCTCGTGGCGATGAACAGCAAGGGATTCACGAAGGTTCCTGGCGGCTTTCGAATCAAACCCCTGAGTATGCAGCATCTCGACCAGCTCACGGCCGAATTGGAGGAACTTCGGGAGCGCATGCTCGTGTGGTGCAATCGATCGTTCGACCTCCAGCGCCCGGACCTTGTAGCCAAAATCGAGGGTCTTGAGCCGGACGATGCGCCGCCATATCCGGCGCCAGCGGTCTAGTCGTTCTTGGGTTCCAAGACCGACGGTGGGTTCGCGCTGATACAGCGGCTCATCCAGGCTCACCCGACGGGTACCGCCCCGCTGGCCTGGGCGCCTGTGCCCCCTAGAGCCTCAGGGGCGAGTGGCGTCCAGGGCTGCGATTACGGTCTCAGGGTCACCGTTGTACAACAGGTGCGGTTCATCGGCCTGAGGGGGGATGAACCGGGTGCGGTATCGCTGCAGGTCACTCTCGGAGAAGTAGATAGAGTTCGGATCATTCGCGTGGAACTCGTTTCGCGTACTGATCCGCGCCCACAGCTCGTCATGGCTGGCTGCGAGGTAGACGAGTACAGGGGTCGCGTCGGCGTCGATGGAGATCGCTATCCACTTTGCTCGGTCCTCCGGGGTCCAGAAGCCGTGGTCAACGACGACATCGTGCCCTGCCTTGAGCTGCTCCCTAAGATCGGCCGCCACGTCTTCCAGTACCGGCCGCTCAAGGGTGGGGAAGACGCCCCGGGGGAAGTCCACCCCGTAGACACCATGCCGGCGGAACATCTCTTCGTCCGGGCACAGCCGTACGAACCCGCGAGCGGTGAGCGCGCGGGAAAGCGTGGTCTTGCCAGAGCCGGGGAGGCCGGCCATCAGGACACAGAACGGCGGGTACGGAGGCATTGGTCTCGTCAGGGTCTGGGAGATGGCAGCCACCTCCGCTTCGGCTTCGGGCGCGATTGTGCCAGCTCGGTGGGCTGCTAGCAGTACCCCGAGACGGTTTTCGAGCACGCTCGCGAGCGTGTCATCCATGAACGTCACGTGGAGACTTCCGACTCCGTGCGGCATGAACGGCCAGGGCCCCCAAGGTCGACGCCGTACTCCACGACGTTGCCTTCGCTGTCGACAAACTTCGCTGTCATCACGACCACTGGCTCCGCCGGCAGGTTGTCGAGGTCAAGCTCCAAGAGCCGCGCGTATTCCGGAGTCAGCAGGGAAGCCGATGCGGTGTCGATGCGGTGACTGATCGGGTGGCCCGTTGCCTCGGCAATGAGCTGGAGCGAGGTTCCCCCCGCCAGGCGCTCACTCTCAGCTAGCTGAGGAATCAGCTTGCCGTACCGAGCGGGAATCCACGACGTGCTGTGAGCGACGATCCCATGCCGGTCCCTGTACACACGGCTACGGCGGACCACGGCGGAGTCAGGCTGGATATCCAGCGCTTCCGCCACTTCAGCGGGTGCAGGCACTACGGCCGCCCGATGGGAGTCGGACCTTTCGCCATCCCCCCAGCTCGACCCGGTACGACGACTCCGGTCCTGCCGCTGGGATCCCGAAGACATCGGAGACGGCTGGTCCAAGACTTCAGTCCCGATGCCGTGGATGCCTCGGACAAGGCCGTCGTTGCGCAGCTTGCGCAAGGCCTTCTCGGCTGTCGCGGTGCTCACCTTCCACTCTTCCGAGAGGTTCTTGATGCTCGGCAAGAGGGTTCCCGGCTGCAGCTGACCGGACGCGATCAGCTCCGTGTAGTGGGCGGCGATTCTCGCGTAAGGCGCCCGATTGTCGGTCTGGCCTGCCATGTTGCCCGCTCCCTGTCGACACTTCCCTTAGGTTCCCTAGCTTACCGCTTGACACCGCAGGGAACCCTAGGGAACCTTAGGGACGTGCCCGCCAGTCGATTCATGACAAGCGGCACCCGGTTTCAAGTACCCAGCCATGCCTATCGGTTCGGGATAGCCAAGCTCCTTGCTGGAGGTGGGCCCCGCGCGCTCGTTGATTGAAAACTGAACAGAGTGCCTTAAAGGAAACACGGCCACCACCTCACCTGTGGTGGCCAGCGCGGCCAAGATCCGCGCATCCAACCTCTTCGCAGCCTGACGGGCTGCGGCCGGCTGCCTCCTCCGCCCGTCCGGACCCCGCACGGGTGTCGTACGGGCGGAGTGGCAGGGAGCCGGATTTCTGGTTCTAACGGCGAGAGCCCCCGGAGGTGCAACTCCGGGGGCTCGGTTCGGGCCGTTCCCGCATGGAAGGGAGCACGACCCAATGTTGTCCATCGCTGCACTTCAGGCCGTTGTTACGGCCACCCCGTTCGATGGTGATCCGTCGGACGCGGAGCTGGACGCGATCGAGACCGAGATGCCGCTGATCCTGGCGGACGTCGAGCTGCTCGACGCGGTGATCAAGACGCTGGACCGTCCGGTCGCGAAGCTGGACGAGCGGCGGATCCGCCGGGCCCGCAACCGGGTCGTGGCGGCCCGCCGGGACCTCACGAACCGCACCGGCCTGACGCTGACGGACGGTGCCGCGTGAGGGCCCAGACGCTGGCGGACCTGTCCGCCCCCCTGCTCGCGCTGCGGCTCCTCGGCGCCGAGTTCGGGCACCTGCCGGCGCCGACCGTGGAGGTCTCGCCGATCTACCCCGGGCGGCTGGAGCTGACGTTCCACGGCGACTTCGCCGCCTTCGAGGCGTGGCGCGAGGCCCTGAGCATCGCCCCCGAGGGCGTCGTTCACCGTGTTCAGGTCGGTGGTCAGACCGGTGTCCTGCGCGTTTACGCGACGTTCGCCGGGGCCGAGCTGGAGCTGATCGGCTACGCGAAGGTCCCGGCCGCCGAGCCGGTCCTGGCGGGGTCGGGGGCGCCGTCGTGAACGGTGTTCAGATCCGTTCAGCGGAGCGCGCCCTGTCGGTGGGCACGTGGCTGATCGTGTCCGGCGCGATGCTCTACTCGGTCCTCACGGTCACCCCGCTCATGCGGGCCCACACCGCTGATGAGTGGGACTGGACGGCGCCGATCCTGCCGCTCGTGGTGGACGCGGCAGTCGTCATCGTCGTCCGCCTCGACTCCGTCCTGGCCCGTCTCGGCGGGCACGGCGGCAGGTGGCCGGTCGTACTGCGGTGGATGACCGGCGGCATGACCCTGGCACTGAACGTCGCGGACTCCGCCCTGAGGAAAGACCTGGTCGGCGTCGCGGTCCACGCGGTGGCGCCGCTGCTGCTGATCGTCACAGCCGAGACCGGTCTCGCCTACCGCACGGCGATCACGAACGCGCTCACGGCCATCCAGGAGCGTGAACGCGCCGAGCGGGCCGAGCGCGAGAAGGCCGCTGTCGAGCGTGCCGACGCTGCCGAGAAGCGAGTCCGTGAGGCGCGGGAGTTCGAGGCCCGGATGGCGCGTGAACAGCGCGAGCACGAAGCCTCCCTGGCCCGTGAACAGTCCGATCGGGAAGAGCGCGCACGGCGTGAGGAGCGCGAGCGGGCCGAGGCCGTCGAGAGGGCGGAGCGGGCCGAGCTTGAACGCGCTGAGCGTGAGCGTGAACAGCAGTGCATCGAGCGTGAACGCCGTGAACGCGAGGCCACCGCGCGTATGGAGAAGGAGCGTCGGGAGCGCGAGGAGCGGGCCCGCCATGAACGGCGCGAGCAGGCCGAGCGCGCCGAGCGTGAACGCGCTGAACTCCTCGCCGCCGGCCCCGCGTCGGGGAAGCAGTCCGAGGAGCAGGCACGCAAGACCGTGGCCACCGCCTACGCGGCGGGGGTCCCGGTCCGGCAGACCGCCGAGCTGTGCGGCTGGTCGATCGGCTGGGTCTCCACCCGCTACCAGGAACTCCGCGACAACGCCCCCGCTGCCCGCGCCCTTGAAGGAGCCGCGCAGTGAGTACGGTCCCGATCTACCGCTGGCGGTTGGCCCCTGAGGGGCTGGCGACGCTCCGGCAGCTCCGGGCACGGGGCCTCCGCCCAGGCGGTCAGCCGGTCGTGGCCCAGCTCGAACGCCCCCGCCGCCGGCGTGGCCCGTTGGTCGCGTTCCTCTACCGCGTCGACCTCGCAGTGCCGGTCCGCCCCATGACCCCTGCGAAGCGGGCGGCCCTGGAGCGGGCGAACGCGGCCCGGCGGATCTGCCCGGAGTGCGGGCGGGACGCCGGCTACCGGATCCCGCCCTCCCTCGGCATGTGCGTCCCGTGCGCGGACACTCCTCAACTCGCGCCTTGACCTGGAGGTTTGCTGTGTCCCGTCGTTCCCGTTCCCGCACGGTGAAGGTGCCTGCGGGTGCCACGACCGTGCGTATCCCGAGGCAGCGCGGCTTACGGCCGCACGCTGCCCCGGTCGTCGTCCTTGTCCCCGAGGAGCGTCCCTCGCTCACCTCCCGGGCCGCGTGGGCTGTGGGGCGCTGGCTGTGGCGTCACCGCACGGTGTGGGCGCCGTCCGGTATCGCCGTCGGTGTCTTCGCCGCCGTGGCCGCCGTGCACGTGATCGCCCCGTGGATGGTCTGGGTCCTCGCCGCCACCACGCTCACGCCCGCCGCCGGGCTGTGGTGGTGCCGCCGCAAGTACCCCGAGGTCTTCGCCCAGCGCCCCGCCCGCCTCGCCGCCCTCGCCGCTCTGGCCACGGCGGCGCTGGGCTGGGCCGCCGGCACCGTGCACTTCGGCCCGCTCACCGTCCCGCTGGCCTGGGTGTGGCTGCTGCTCACCGCCACCGCGCAGGTCTTCTGGCTCGTCGTCCGCCGCTCCCACTGAACCTGAGGAGTTCCCGTCATGGCACAGATCCCCAACGGCCGGCGCGCCTCGCAGCCCCGGCCCAACACCCCCCGCTCGAACGGCAACAAGTCGGACAAGTTCGCCAACTTCGGGGCCGCCGCTGGTGGCTTCGCCGGTGCGTTCGGCGGCTCGTTCGTCCCGCCGGTCAACGTCACGGTCAACCGCACCAACAACGGCTCCCGGGGCTCCGGAGGTGGCGGCCGTCCGCACGCTCAGGCCCTGATGCCCGAGCCGGACTTCAGCTCTCCGGCGCAGGTGCGGAACTACTGCAACACGCTGCGGGCCGCCGCCGTCACCTTGTCGATCGAGGTCGCGATGGGCGCGGAGATCCTCAAGAGCGTGCTCGCGGCCGTCCCGGATCCGGAGGGCCGGATCGGTGGCTCGCGTATCCGGGCCGCGAAGGTCGCACGCAAGCTCCAGAAGTCCGCCGACGAGCTGCGCAACGCGGCCAAACTCGCCGCCGCCGCGTACGCGACGTTCCAGCAGGAGTACCAGGAGGAGATCAACCGTGTCCGCCACCGCGCCCGGCCCCGGCAGGCGACGCGCATGGACTGGGCCCAGCAGTAGGAAGGGAGAACGGCCATGGGACGCAAGAACATCGAGGTACTGGACGACGACCTGCGCGGGTCCGACGGCGGGAGCGTCGGCCGCTATCTGCTGCACCGGGCCAAGCCGCACCTGCCGCCGTGGCTCGGTGTCGCGGGCACCGGCCTCGCCGGAGCGCTGGGGCACCTGCGGTGGGCCGACAGCTCCGCCGCCGGCGTGGGGCTGACCGTCGCGTCGGTGGCGCTGACCGGCGCTACCTGGTGGATCGGGAAGAACACCTCTCAGCAGCGCAGGCTCCACTCCGCCATCACCGTGGCGGCGGGGTCGGCGTGGCTGACGGGCGCGTGCCTGGCCGGGCCGGCCGCCGGGCCGCTGGACGACCTGTTCCTGATGGGCGGCCCCGTCATCGCCCTGACGTGGAACGTCCGTATGGTCATGCGCCGCACCGACGGCGCCGCCCCGAGCGGGGATAAGGGGCTGCTGGAGAAGGTGGGGCTGGCCCGGGCGGCGATCGGGGCGGCGAAGATCGAGCCGAACCGGGTGACCGCTTCGCTCGCGCTGGAGCCTGGCGAGCAGACCAACGACGACGTCACCAAGATCCTGCCGCGCCTCGCCTCGGCGCTGGACCTGCCCACCACGGCGCTGCGGTACATGCCGGACGCCGGATCCGCGCGGCGGGGTGAGCTGGTCATCGTCCCCGAGGACATGCTCGCCGAGGTCGTCGAGTACGACGGACCGTCCCAGCTGGGCGGCTCGATCGCGGACCCGCTGGTGATCGGCCGGTACGACGACGGCTCCCCGCTGATGCTGTGGCTGCCGGGTGACCCGGAGGTGGGCCGCAACGCCACGCACGTGCTGATCGCGGGTGGCACCGGCTCCGGCAAGGGCGACGGCGCGCTGAACGTCCTCACGGAGATCGTCTCCCGCACCGACGTCAACGTCTGGCTGTCCGACCCGAAGTCCTTCCAGGACTTCCGCCCTCTCCTGCCTGCGTTCGACTGGGCGGAGGAGGGCGGAGCGGGTACGGAGGCGATGGTTGCCGCTCTCCAGGCGGCGATCCCCGCCCGGACCCGCTGGCTCGGCGCCCACCGCTACCGCCAGTGGCTCCCCGAGACCGCCCAGCAGCAGACCGACCCGGCGCACTCCTGCCGGAGTGACGGCACCGCGTGCGGCTGCCCCGGGATGCCGTACCTGGTCGGCTGGTTCGAGGAGGCCGCGAACACCCTGCGGAACCTGGGGGACGACGCGTTCACCGGCATCGCCCAGGAGGCCCGCGCGGCCGGCGTCTCGCTGATCGTCTCGCTCCAGCGCCCCAGCTACGACCAGATGAGCACCAGCACCCGCGCGTCTCTGCCGTCCGTGATCGCGTTCGGCTGCGACGCGCGTGACGAGGGCTTCGCGCTCCCCGAGACGGTCATCGACTCCGGCGCCCACCCCGGGGCATGGGGCAACCGCCGCCCCGGCTACTGCTACGTCGTCTCCCCGGGCGTCCCCGAGGACCGCTACCCCGCCCCCGGCCGCACCCGCCGGTTCACCTCCGCTTCCATGGACGTGATGGAACTCCTCGCGGACTGGGCCGCCGAACACGGGCCCGCGATGGACGCGGTGACCATCCGGGCCGCAGAAGGCACGGTCGGCAACGCCTACACCAAGCGCCGCCGCCACACCCCCGACAACCCCGCCGCCCAGACCGGGCCCACCGGCCCGGCCGTCGTGGAGGAAGACGAGGACATGACCAAGGGCCCGTTCACCGACCCCGAGGACATCGACATCGACCCCGAGGCCGACCTCCCCGACGACGAAGCGGGCGACGACGAGCCGCTGTTCGGTACGGACACCGGCCGCAAGCCCACCCCCGACGAGGCCCGCCTCCTCCTCGCCCAGGCCCTCGAAGACTTCGAGGACGAGGGCCGGATGATCGTCGGCCCGCGCGACTTCACCGACTGGTGCGACACCCACGGCTACAGCCGCCCCTGGGTCTCCGCCCGCCTCAAGGACGCCGCCCTCGACGGACGCCTCGCACCCACCGAGCAGACCGGCCGGTGGCGGATCGTCCCCGTCCTCGCCGCCGCCTGACACCCGCGTGACGCCTGACACCGTCACGGGCCCCTGACACCCAAACCCTCAGGCAGACAGGGGTGTCACGCGCCCCTGACACCACCGCGTGACACCCCTGACACCCGCGCCCACGGGCCCGTGACACCCACCCGTCGCGGGCCCGTGCCGTACCTGCGAGGACGCACCCATGGCCCACCCCGAGCAGCCGCCCGCCCCCGTCGTCCACTACCCCATCCCCCTCCACCACCCGGCCGCCGGCGCCCCGCTCGCCATCCCGGCCGCCGGACTCCCGGCCGTCCAGAGCGTCCAACTCCCCGACGGCCGCATCGTCACCGGCTACACCCTCACCCCCGCCTCACCCCACCCGGCACCGGCCACACGGCCCGTACCGGCATGGGCCAAGACCACGGCCCTGCTCGCCCCCACCGTCGGCGGCGGGATCTCCGCCGCCGGCATCGGACTCTCCTACGCCGCACC
The DNA here is from genome assembly GCF_026343125.1 of Streptomyces sp. NBC_00094. Lineage (NCBI taxonomy): Bacteria > Bacillati > Actinomycetota > Actinomycetes > Kitasatosporales > Streptomycetaceae > Streptomyces > Streptomyces sp. NBC_00094. Next base: position 3,716,613 of record NZ_JAPEMB010000001.1, read on the forward strand.
GGGACTCATCGCCATGAGCCACGCCCTCTGGTCCGCCGCCGCCCTCATCGTCGCCGCCGTCATCGCCGTCCCCGTCCTCATCCGCACCGCCCGCCGGGCAACCGGCAGCAGCAGCGGGACGGGATCGACGACCCACATCACCCAGAACATCACCGCGACCGGCCTCTTCGGCCGCGCCAACGGAACCATCAACCACCACTGACACGCGGAAGGGCGGCCCCCGTCTCGCCAAAGTCCGGGGCCGCCCTCACTCCTGATCTAGCTGACCTGGAGGTCTCCAGCATGACCCATGCCACCCCGATCCGGCGAGACGGCGAGCACCCGTCCCCACTGAATGCCGCTCTGAGCGCTGCGGAGCGCGGCTGGTACGTGTTCCCGCTCCGCCCCGGAACGAAGCGGCCCGCGCTCCACGGTGAGGAGCAGTGCCCGCAGATCCGGGACTGCGCCGGCGGGCACCGCAAGTGGGAGGACCGCGCCACTACCGACCCGGACCGGATCCGGCGAGCGTGGGCGGACCGCCCGTTCAACGTCGGCATCGCCACCGGCCCCTCCCGGCTCCTCGTGGTCGACCTCGACATGCCCAAGCCCAACAGCAGTCAGGACACGCCTTGCGGCGTGACGACCTTTACGGCGCTCTGCGAGCGCGCCGGGCAGCCCGTCCCCGCCACCTATCGGACGCGGACCGCGAGCGGTGGGCTGCACCTGTACTTCACTGCCCCGCCCGGCGTCCGTATGCCGAACTCGGCGGGAAAGCTCGGGGCATTGATCGATACGCGAGCGTGGGGCGGGTACGTCGTCGCACCCGGCAGCATCACCCCCGCCGGTCCGTATTCGGTCCTCGACGACCGTACCCCGGTGCCCCTCCCGGGATGGGTGCACAGCCTGCTCACCCCGCCCCGCTCGGCGTCGCCGTCGCGTGCGGCTCTGGCCGGTCGAGCGGGTCGTGCCCAGCGGTACGCGCTGCGCGGTCTGGAGGCCGAGACGACCAGCGTCGCCCGGGCGGTGCAGGGAGAGCGCAACTCCACGCTGCTGTCGGCGGCGCGAGCCCTGGGGCGGTTCATCGCGTGGGGCGATCTCCCCAGGGTCGTGGTCGAGGAGGCTCTTCAGCAGGCGGGGGAGTCGGCCGGCCTGGCGCCGAAGGGCTGTGCGGCAACGATCCGCAGCGGTCTGAACTGGTCCATCGCCCACAACCCGCAGCGGCGGGCGGCATGACCCACCCGATCCCTCCCCTCTTGAAGAGCCTCACCTGGACCCCGGCCCAGCCCGGCTCCGCCGAGCAGCCGATCACACGGCCGGCCGTGGGCGCCTCAAAGGTCGTCGCCGAAGGCGTCCCTTCTGCTGTTCGCCCTGACCCGCACCCGGCCACCGGTCCCCGGGTCGTCGGGATGCTCCACATCACCCTGCCCGACCGCAGCACCATCCCCACCGCCACGTCCCGCTGCGAATGCGGACGCGACATGTTCGCCGTCGGACACCACCAGGTACTCGCCCTCGTCGCCGACCACACCGCACACCGGGCCCTCTGCCCGCTCCTGACCGAAGGGGAAGCCGCATGACCCAGCAGCCCATCGACGGCGCCGCCCTGCTCGCCGAAGTCGAGGCCTTCCACCGCAGGTTCAACGTCTTCCCCCGGGAAGCGGCCTACGTCGCCGTCGCCCTGTGGGACGCCCACGCGCACGTCCTCGACGCCTTCGACTCCACCCCCCGCCTCGCGTTCCTCTCCCCGGAGCCCGGCTCCGGCAAGTCCCGCGCCCTGGAGGTGGTGGAAACCCTGGTGCCACGGCCGATGCTCGCGGTGAACGCGCGGGCCGCCGCCCTGTTCCGGTCCGTCTCCGACCCGGCCGGGCGGCCCACGATCCTCTTCGACGAGATCGACACCGTCTTCGGACCGAAGGCCGGAGACAACGAGGAACTCCGCGGCTTCCTCAACGCCGGCCACCGCCGCTCCGGCGTCACCTACCGATGTGTTGGAGACGGCGGGAACCAGACGGTGGTGGAGTTCCCCTCCTACACCGCTGTCGCCGTCGCCGGACTCGGCGGACTGCCCGACACCATCACCACCCGCTCCGTCATCATCCGCATGCGCCGCCGCGCCTGGAACGAGAAGGTCGAGCCCTTCCGCGCCCGCCAGCACGAAGCCGAGGGCAACAAGCTCCGCGACCGCCTCGCCGAATGGGCCGACCAGATCCGCGAGGACGTCGCCGGACGCTGGCCTGACATGCCCGAAGGGGTCACCGACCGCCCCGCCGACGTGTGGGAGCCCCTTCTCTCCGTCGCGGACGCGGCCGGAGGCGACTGGCCCGAGCGCGCCCGCGCCGCGTGCGTGGAGCTGGTCAACGCGGCCCGCGCCGACGACAAGGGATCGATCGGTATCCGCCTGCTCACCGACCTGCGTGACCACGTCATGGTCGGCATCGACCGCCTGCCCACCGTCGCCGTCCTCGACCGGCTCTGCTCGCTCGACGAAGCGCCATGGGCCGACATGAGCGGCCGGCCGCTCGACTCCCGGGGCCTCGCGAAGATGCTGGGCGAGTACATGACCAGCGACAACACCCCGGTCAAGGCCCGCAACATCAAGAGCGCCGGGTCCGTCCTCAAGGGCTACTACGCGGCAGACCTCCACGACGCCTGGGACCGCTACTGCCCCCCACCCCTCCTGAGGGCCGCTACTTCCGCTACCTCCGCTACCCCGCAGGTCAGCGGCCCGGAAACGGTAGCGGAAGGGCTCTTCCCGTCCGCTACCTAAGCGCTACCCCGCTACCGGCCCCACACCCCGAAAGCCGGGGCCGGTAGCGGATCCATCCGCTACCGCCACCCCATCCGCTACCTCCGATCATGCCCCTGACCAGGGCGGTAGCGGAGGTAGCGGAAGTAGCGGACCTGACAGGAAGGGGCCGAGGAGGCCCCGGCATCCGCACAGGAGGCATACGCAGTGACCACCGCCATGCAGCCGACCGTCAACCGGGCCATGTTCACCGCCGAAGACGCCGCGGCGTACCTCTCCCTCGGACGCTCGACCGTCTATGAGCTGATGGCCGCCGGGGACCTTCCCTACGTGAAGGTGGGCCGCTCCCGCCGAATCCGACTGACCGAACTGGACGCGTTTGTCGCCCAGTTGAAGCCACACGCCAACTGACCCTGAACACATCGAGGCGGTCCTGGATCCATCGGGGCCGCCTCACCCGCGAGAGGAAGCAATGACCCCCCGCAAGCTCAACATGGAGTCGTCCGTCTACTTCGGGAGCGACGGCTGGTGGCACGGCCGCGTCACCATGGGCGTCAAGTCCGATGGCAGTCCCGATCGTCGCCACCGTCGGGCCAAGACAGAGCCCGAGATCAAGCGCAAGGTCAAGGAGCTGGAGAAGCTCCGCGACGAGCAGCGCGCGCCGAAGGCCGGTCGGGTCCCGACCGTCCAGCAGTGGATGGAGACCTACCTGACCACGATCGCGAGCCTGACGCTCAAGCCGCGGTCGCTCGACGACTACTGGTCCAAGACCCGCAACGACATCGTCCCCGGCGTGGGGCAACACCGGCTGAACAAGCTGGAGCCGGAGCACCTGGAGACCATGTACGCGGCCATGCTGCGGGAGGGGCACGCCCCCTCCCACGTGCTCAAGGTCCACCGGATCCTGTCGCGCGCCCTGAAGATCGCCCACCGCCGCCGGATGATCGTGGAGAACGTCGCGACGCTGGTCGACCCGCCCACCGTGGACGAGACCGAGGCGAACCCCTTCTCGAAGGAGCAGGCGCACGCGTTCCTGGAAGCCGCCGCGAAGCGACCCACGTTCATGCGTTGGGTGGTCGGGGTCGGGTTGGGCTTCCGGCAGGGCGAGACGCTCGGTCTGCGCTGGCGGTACGTCGACCTGGAGGCGGAGCTCTTCCACCCGCGTTGGCAGCTCCAGCGGCTGACCTGGAAGCACGGCTGCACCGATCCGCACGCGTGCGGGGAGCGGCTGCACCGCTTCGAGCCGTGCCCGCCGAGCTGCGCCACCCACAAGGGGTACACGCGCGGGTGCCCGAAGCCCTGCGCGAAGACGTGCTCGAAGCACGCCAGCACCTGCCCTGAGCGTCAGGGCGGCGGCCTCGCCTTCACCCGCCCGAAGACGAAGAAGAGCCGGAACCCCGTCCCGATCCCCCAGCCGTTCCTGCCCTACCTCCTTGAACACAGGGCCCAGCAGGAGGCGGAGCGGTCCGCTGCTGAGGACCTCTGGGAGGAACACGACGCCGTGTTCACCCGCCCGGACGGTCGGCCGCTGGACCCGCGTCAGGACTGGGAGGAGTTCAAGGAGCTGCTCGAAGAGGCGGGGATCAGCGATCGGCGCCTGTACGACGGGAGTCGCCACACGGCCGGCACGATCCTGAACGAGCTGGGCGTGGACATGGTGACCATCATGGAGATCCTCCGACACACCCAGGTGAGTCAGACCAAGCGCTACGTGAAGGGTCGCTCCGAGCTGTCCCGCGAGGCCATGCGCCGGATGGGCGACACGTTCCTGCCCCAGCTCCAGCGGGCCGCTCCGCCCGCACCTGCCACTGAGACCACAACTGAGACCACGAACAGTCGGACGGCCCGCGCTCGGCTCCGTCGCCGTATCCGGTAATGAAAAAACCCCAGGTCACGGCGAGTGAGTCCTGGGGTAATTCCGAGCCGCCTTCGGGATTCGAACCCGAGACCTACGCATTACGAGTGCGTTGCTCTGGCCAGCTGAGCTAAGGCGGCTTGCCGTGCAGACCCATGTTGGGTGCAGCAGCGCCGCCAAGTCTACACAGTTTCCGGGGGTGCTCCGACCACCCCCGGATCACGCCTATGAGCAGCGCTTTCCCTCCTGTGGAGGCGTGCCTTCCAGGAGGTAGGTGTTGATCGCCGTGTCGATGCAGTCGCTGCCCCGCCCGTACGCGGTGTGGCCGTCGCCCTCATAGGTCAGGAGCGTGCCGGAGGAGAGCTGGGCCGCCAGGGACTGCGCCCACTTGTAGGGGGTGGCCGGGTCGCGGGTGGTGCCGACGACGAGGATCGGGGGTGCTCCGTCCGCGGTGATGCGGTGGGAGTGGCCGGTGGGCGGGGTGGGCCAGTAGGTGCAGTTGAGGGCCGCCCAGGCGAGGCCCTCACCGAAGACCGGGGAGGCCTTCTCGAAGGACGGGACCGCCTTCTCGGCGTCGGCGGGGCCGGAGTAGGCGGCCGGCAGGTCGAGGCAGTTCACGGCGGCGTTCGCGTACATCAGGTTGGCGTACGTGCCGTCCGCCTCCCGCTCGTAGTAGGCGTCGGCCAGGGCGAGCAGGCCCGAGCCCTCGCCACCGATCGCCCGGGTGAGGGCCTCCCGCAGCTGGGGCCAGGCGCCCTCGTCGTACATCGCCGCGATCACGCCCGTGGTGGCGAGGGACTCGCCGAGCTCGCGGCTCTCGCCCGTGGGCAGGGGCTCGGCGTCCACGGCACGGAAGAACGACCGCAGCGCCTCGCCGGCCGCCGCGACCGACTCGGTGCCCAGCGGGCAGTCCGGCCGGCGGATGCAGTCGGCGGCGAAGGCACCAAACGAGGTCTCGAAACCGGCGGTCTGGTCGCGGTTGAGGTCGAGCGCCGAGAGCGAGGGGTCCATCGCCCCGTCGAGGACCAGGCGGCCGACCCTGCCGGGGAACAGCTCGGCGTAGGTGGCGCCGAGGAAGGTGCCGTACGAGGCCCCCACGTACGTGAGCTTCTCGTCGCCGAGGACCGCCCGCAGGACGTCCATGTCCCGGGCCGTCTCGACCGTGGAGACATGCGGAAGGATCTTCCCCGACCGCTTCTCGCAGGCCGCCGCGAACTCCTTGAAGGCCGCGCTCAGCGCGCGGGTCTCCGCCGTGTCGTCGGGGGTCTGGTCCACCTGCGTGTACGCGTCCATCCGCGGGCCCGTCAGGCACTCGACCGGCTCGCTGCGGGCCACTCCGCGCGGGTCGACGGCCACCATGTCGTAGCGGGCGCGGACGGGTGCGGGGTAGCCGATGCCCGCGTACCCCTGGAGGTAGCCGACGGCCGAGCCGCCGGGCCCGCCCGGGTTGACCAGGAGCGAACCGATCCGCTTCCCCGGGCCCGTGGCCCGGACCCGCGAGACCGCGAGCTTGATGTCCCCGCCGTCCGGCTTCGCGTAGTCGAGCGGCGCCAGCAGGGTCGCGCACTGGAACCCCTCCACACCGCACGCGCGCCAGGACGGCTTCTGCGTGTAGTACCTCTTCAGCGCCCCGGTCTCGGCCCCGGGCGGGACGGAGGCGCGGGCGCCGGCCACGGAGGCCGACGCGGTCGTACGGGACGCGGCGGCGTCGCTTCCGCCCGTGCAGCCGGACAGGATCAGTCCGGCGGCCGCGAGAGCCGTGGCGGACGTACGGAGCAAACGCCTGGAGTCCATTCCCGGAGCGTATCCGGACGAGTACGGAGCGTGTCCAATCGTGTGCGGGGCTACTCGCGCAGCGCCATCGTCATCGCCTCCACCGCCAGCAGCGGTGCCACGTTCCGGTCGAGGGCCTCGCGGCAGGCCAGGACGGCCTCGATGCGGCGCAGGGTCCGCTCCGGCGTCGTGTCGCCGGCGACCCGCTCCAGCGCGTCCCGCACGTCCACGTTGGCGATCTCCGAACGCGAGCGGAGCTGGAGCGCAAGGACGTCGCGGTAGAAGCCGGTCAGGTCGGTGAGCGCCAGGTCCAGGCTGTCGCGCTGGGTACGCGTCCTGCGCCGCTTCTGCCGCTCCTCCAGCTCCTTCATCGCACCGGCCGTGCCGCGTGGCATCCGCCCGCCCTGCCCCCCGCCGAGCGCCGCCTTCATGTCCTCGGTCTCCTTGACGTCGACCTCCTCCGCGACCTGCTTCGCGTCCTCGGCCGCCGCGTCGACCAGCTCCTGGGCCGCCTTGAGGCAGCCTCCGACGTCCCCCACCCGCAGCGGCAGCTTGAGGACGACGGACCGGCGCGCGCGGGCCCGCTCGTCCGTGGCGAGCCGCCGTGCCCGGTCGATGTGCCCCTGGGTCGCACGGGCGGCCGCGTGCGCCGCCGCCGGCTCGATGCCGTCACGCCGCACGAGCACGTCGGCCACCGCCTCCACGGGCGGCGTGCGCAGGGTCAGGTGGCGGCAGCGGGAGCGGATCGTCGGCAGCACGTCCTCCAGGGAGGGCGCGCAGAGCATCCAGACCGTCCGGGGCGCCGGCTCCTCGATGGCCTTCAGCAGGACGTTCCCCGCGCCCTCGGTGAGGCGGTCGGCGTCCTCCAGGACGATGACCTGCCAGCGGCCGCCCGCCGGCGACAGCTGGGCGCGCCGGACGAGCTCGCGGGTGTCCTTCACGCCGATGGACAGCAGGTCCGTACGGACGATCTCCACGTCCGCGTGGGTGCCGACGAGGCTCGTGTGGCAGCCGTCGCAGAACCCGCAGCCCGGGATCCCGCCCGTCGCCCGGTCGGGGCTCACGCACTGCAGCGCGGCGGCGAACGCCCGCGCCGCCGTCGCCCGCCCGGACCCCGGCGGGCCGGTGAACAGCCAGGCGTGGGTCATCTTCGACGCCTCGGGGGCAGGTGCTCCGGCGGCATGGGCGGTCACGAGCGCGTCGGCGTCGCGCGCGGCGGCAGCGAGCTGCTCCTCGACCCGCGCCTGTCCGACCAGGTCGTCCCATACGGCCATGTCTGCCCCTCCTCAGGTACGTCCTCCATTGTGGGGCAGCGCTCTGACAACCTCCGCCGACCGGGCCCGGGGGGTGTCTTGTCGGTCAGGCCGGATCAGGGAGCGGGGTCTGGTCGGCAAGACCCCCCGGGGCCACGCCACGGGAACGTGGCCCGCCCCGAACCGGTGGTGCGACCCGCTCCGCCGCCCTCCTCCGGGCGCCGCCTACGCTGGCGGGATGCGCGAGGCGATCAAGGAAGCGGCCCGGGCCTGGATCCACCTCGCGAGGGGGGCCGCGCTCGCGGTCCTCTGTCAGCTGATGGCCGCCGTCGCGCTCTTCACCGCCTTCCTCACCCTCACCGTCATCGGCGCGGGGGTCCTCCCCGAGAGCGTGCTGCTGCTGCGCGTGCTCGCGGGCCACGAACGGCGCCGTACCGCCTCCCGGTCCGGTACGCCCGTCCCGGAGGCGTACCTTCCGATCGAAGGCCCTCTCCCCGCGCGCGTGCGGACGGCCGTCACCGACCCCGGTACACACCGGGACCTGATCTGGGCCGCCTCCCACGCCCTCTACGGCATCGCCCTGTGGTGCGCCTCGCTCGTGGTGTGGGTGTGCGCGCTGCCGGTCGACGGGGTGTGGGCGGGGCTCGTGGGCCGCCGGCCGCTGGTGCTTCCGCTGATCGTCCGGCTCGCCGACCTGGAGACGGACTGGTCGCGCACCCTGCTCACCCCGGCCCCGTCCGCCGCCCGGGACGCGGCGCTCGCCGCCCGTGTCGAGCAGCTGACCGCCACCCGGGCGGGCGCGGTCGCCGCGCACGGCGCCGAGCTCCGCCGGATCGAACGCGACCTGCACGACGGCGCGCAGGCCCGGCTGGTCGCGCTGTCCATGCGGATCGGGCTGGCCAGACGGGCGTACGACTCCGATCCCGCGACCGCGCGGAGGCTCCTCGACGACGCCCAGGAGCAGGCCGAGGAGGCGCTGGCCGAGCTGCGGCACGTCGTCCGCGGCATCCACCCCCCGATCCTCACCGACCGCGGCCTGACCGGGGCGGTCCACGCCCTCGCCGCGAGCAGCGGCCTGGAGGTGGAGGTGTCCGTGGACGGTCTGGAGGACGGCGCGGAGACCCGCGCCTCCCGCACCGGCGGCGTCCGCGCCCCCGCCGCCCTGGAGGCCGCCGCGTACTTCGTCGTCGCCGAGGCACTCACCAACGCGGCCAAGCACAGCGGCGCCGCCCACGCCTCCGTCGCCCTCGCCCGCGACCCCGCCGGTCTGCGCGTCCTCGTCCGGGACGAGGGCCGCGGCGGGGCGGAGGCGGGCGAGCGGGGCGGCTCCGGTCTGACGGGGATGCGCCGCAGGGTCGCCGCGCTCGACGGCACCGTACGACTGACCAGCCCCGTGGGGGGCCCGACCGTGATCGAAGTGGAGCTTCCGTGCGTGTGGTGATCGCCGAGGACAACGCCCTCCTGAGAGAGGGCCTGGTCCTGCTGCTGTCCTCCTCCGGCCACGAGGTCGCCGGGGTCGCGGCCACCGGACCCGAGATCCTGCCGCTGCTCCTGGAGCACCGTCCGGACGTGGCCGTCCTCGACGTACGGCTGCCGCCCGGCTTCCGCGACGAGGGGCTGAGGGCGGCACTCGCGGCGCGCGAGCAGCTGCCGGGACTACCGGTCCTCGTCCTCTCCCAGTACGTGGAGGAGACGTACGCGGCCGAGCTCCTCGGCGGCGGCGCCCAGGGCGTCGGCTACCTGCTGAAGGACCGGGTCGGACGGGTCGACGAGTTCCTGGACGCCCTGGAACGGGTCGCGTCCGGCGGTACGGCCCTGGACCCGGAGGTCGTCACCGAGCTGCTCGCCCGCCGCCGCGACGACCCGCTGGACTCCCTCACCCCGCGCGAACGCGAGGTCCTCGGGCTGATGGCCCAGGGGCACGACAACGGCACGATCGCCCGCTCGATGGTGGTGACCGAGCGGGCCGTGCACAAACACGTCGGCAACGTCTTCGCGAAGCTCGGCCTGCCGGCCGGCGACAGCGGCGGCCACCGCCGGGTCCTCGCCGTGCTCGCGTATCTCAAGGCCGCCTGAGCCACCCGAGGAACCCGCGCCGCCCGGCGTCGCCCGGCCTGGCCCGCGCGTCGCCCGGCCTCGTTCAGCGTCCGCCCGGCATCGCCCGGCGCCCCCTCAGCTCCTGAGCCGGCGTCCCGCGACCGGCAGGAACACGCCGGCCACCACCGTGACCACCACCGTCCCCGCGAGCAGCCCGGCCTGCGCGGGCGGCAGGTACGGCAGGCCGCCCGTCAGCGCCCAGGCGAAGGCGGTCAGCGGCAGCGCGGCCACCACGGCCCCCAGGAGCAGCCCGGTGGCCGTCAGGAACCCGGCCTCCAGGCCGAGCGTCCGGCGTACCTGACCCGCCGAGGCGCCCACCTGGCGCAGCAGCGCCAGCTCGCCACGCCGCCCGGCGCCGATCAGCGCGAGGGTGCTCAGGACGGAGAGGACGGTGAGCGCGCCGATCGCGGCGACGACCGTCGCCGAGACGAGCCCGTTCAGCTCGGCCCCGGCCGTCGTCACCTGCTCCGGTACGACCTCGGAACCGGTGGCGCCGGCCTCCGTCGCCACCAGCACGCGCGCGGGGTACGGGTCGGTCATGTGCGGGGCCAGTTCGCCCTTCGGCAGCAGGAACTCGCCGAGGGCGAGCGAGCGGGCGTACACCGCCACCACCCGCAGCCGCTGCTCCGTCCCGTCGCCCAGACGCAGGACCACCGTCGAACCGGGCCGCACCTCCAGCGAATCGGCCATGTCCGCGCCGACCGCGACCGTCCCGCGCCCGGCGAGTCCGGCCAGGTCGCCCGCGACCACTCCCGGGTCGAGCGTGCCCCGCAGACCGCCGGCGTCCACACCGAGGACCGGGAGCCGGTCGAGGCGCGGCGAACCGGCCTCCGTACGGGCCAGGACGACCGTCGACCGCAGCACGTCCGTCGCCGCGGTCACGCCCGGCAGCCTCCGCACCTGTTCCGCCGTCGTGCCGTGGATTGCGAGGTCCGCGATGGTCGCGTCCCTCGCCTGCTCCTCGGCCGCCCGGCCCATGGTCGCGCCCGCCGCGAGCTGCACCAGCGCGAAGGCGGTGACGAGGACGACCGGGGTGAGCGCCGCCCCGAGCCGCCGCGAGTGCGCGGCCGCGCCGGCCGCCGTGAGCCGCCCGGGCGCCCCGCCGAGCCGGCGGAACGGCGCGTCCAGGATCCGCATCGCGCCCCGCGCGATCCACGGCCCGAGCAGCGCGCACCCGGAGACGAGCGTCACCGTGGCGGCTCCGGCCGCGGCGCCGGCCGCCTCGCCGCCCTGTGTCGTGGCCGCGGCGGACGCGGCGGCGCCCAGGGCGATCAGGACGAGCCCGCTGACGCGGCGCGCGACGCCCCGGCCCGGGCCGCCCGCCCGGCGGGTCGAGAAGAGGACGACGAGCCGGGCCAGGCCGACCACGACGGCCGCGACGACGAGCGAGGCGGCGAACAGCCAGGGCGGGGTGGGCAGGACGAGCCCCTCCGGTACGACTCCGGGGCGGGCCCGCAGCATCGACCACGCCGCCAGGAACACCGGTACGGCCGCCAGTGCGCCGATCAGCGCCGCCGCGCCCGCCACCCGGGTCACCTCCCGCCCGGCGGCAGCCCGTACCTGACGGGGTGTCGCGCCGACGGCGAGCAGCAGCTCCCGCTCGTCGCCGCGCTGGTGCAGGGCCTGCGCGACGAGCGAGGACAGGACGAGGCCCGCGATGAGGAGGACCGTGCCGGAGACGGCCGCGAGGATGCGGAGGAGCTCGGTGCGCGCGGGCGGCGCGGCGAGGTGTTCGGCGCCGCCCCTCCCGTCGCCGGTGAGCGCCCGGAGGGGCTGCCCGGCGGCGACGTCCTTGAGTCCCGCGCCGTCCAACGCCGCCCGCACGCGCGCGTGCAGGGTGTCCACGGGGACCCCGGGTTCGGCGATGACCCCGACGGCGGCGACCGTGCCCGGGCGTCCGGCGAGCTGCCGTGCCTCCTGCGCCGTGACGTACAGCGCGGCCGGGCCCTCGGCGACGCCGACGACCTTCCGCCCGGCCAGGGTCTCCCCGACCCGGGCCGCGGCGCCGATACCGGCCCCTGCGACCACCTCGCCGGCCTGCCGGGGCTCCCGCCCGTCGAGCAGCTCGTACGGGGCGAGGGCGGCCGCCTCCCAGGGCCGCCCGGCGTACGCCTCGGCGCCGGAGCCCGTGCCCGAAGTCGCCGTGCCCGAGCTCGCCGTGCTCGCCGTGCCCGCCGTGCCCGCCGTGCCCGCCGTGCCCGCCGTGCCCGAGCTCGCCCCAGCGCCCGTTCCCGGCTCCCGTACGACGAAGGTGTCGTCCGCGACGGCGGCGCGGACGCCCTGGACCTCGCGCAGGACGTCGACGGCCCCGCTCGGGATCCGTACCCGCTCGGTCAGGCCCGCCGAGACGGTCGTCGGCTCGCTCCCCCACGGATCGGTCGTCCAGCTGATCTCCTGGTCGCCTGCGACGACGACGGGCGCCGCCGCGTACCGCTCCACGCGCGCGTGCCCGATCCCGACCGAGCCGATGGCGAGGGCCAGGGCTCCGAGCAGCGCGGAGATCACGGCGACGGCCGCGAACACGGCCGTCCACGCCTTCCGGTGCGTCCGCAGCGACCGTACGGAGAGAAGCCTCACCGCCGCGTTCACCGGGCCACCGCCGCGCGACGCCCGGCGTCCGCCGTCGGCCCGCCCAGCGCCTCCCGTACACCGGCCTCGTCCGGCCGGTCGAGGCGGCCGACCAGCCGGCCCCGGTCCAGGAACACGGCCTCGTCCGTCCAGGCCGCCGCCACCGGGTCGTGGGTGACGAGGACGACGGTCCGGCCGCGCTCGTCCACCGCGCGCCGCAGCAGGGCGAGGACCCCGGCCGCGGTGGCCGGGTCGAGCGCGGCGGTCGGCTCGTCGGCGAAGACGACCTCGGGTTCGTTGACGAGGGCCCGGGCGATCGCCACCCGCTGGCGCTGGCCACCGGAGAGCTTCTCCGGCGCGTCCTCGGCCCGGTCGGCCAGTCCGACGGCCGCGAGACCGTCCAGCGCGCGGGCGTCCAGGTCCCGGCCGGGATGGGCACCGGCGAGCAGCAGCGGCAGGGTGACGTTCTCCCGCACGTTCAGGGCGGAGACGAGGTTCAGCGACTGGAAGACGAAGCCGATACGGTCCCGCCGCAGCCGGGTGAGCCCGGCCGCCTTCAGCGTGGCGAGGTCGGTGCCCCCGATCCGTACCGTGCCGGCGGTCGGCCGTTCGAGCCCGGCCGCGCACCGCAGCAGCGTGGACTTGCCGGAACCCGACCGGCCCATCACCGCCACGAGACGACCGCGCGGCACGACGAGGTCCACCCCGTCGAGCGCGGGCACTCCGCCACGAGATCCCCGGGCCCCACGGGACCCGCGCGACCCTTCGTAGGTCCGGCTCACCCCGTTCAGGGCGAGTGCGGCGCCGCTCTCCGTCACTGCTGTCGTCATCATGCCGACAACGCTACGAAAGCGCAGGTCACAGGGGTATGGAGCTGGCTTCCTGGTTGAGGGTGGAGCCAGCTACACCCTCAACCAGGAAGCCGGCGGAAGCCATCGGAGGCCACCGGAGGGAAGACGTCAGCGGCGACGGCGGCCGTCGTCCTCGTCGTCGTGCCGGCCGAACAGCTCGTCCGCCAGGGTCGGCAGGTCGTCGAGCGGGGTCTCCTCGGCCCAGTCCGAGCGGCGGCGCGGCCGGCCCTGCTCGTCGAGCTGGGGCAGTTCACGGGTCCGGTCGTTCGCGCCGTGCGCCTCCGCCTGCGACTGCTGCGGGGACCGCGCCTGCGGCTGCTCCTCGCGGAAGATGCTCTGGGGCACCCGGTCGACGGGGTCGGACGCCCTGGGGTCCCGTACGGGAGGCAGGACGGCGGTCTCGTCGACGGCCCGCGGGTCACGGATCTGCGGCAGGACGGCCGTCTCGGCCTCCGGCTTCACGATCGGTGTGGCCACGGTGACCTCGTCGGGCGAGACGGTCGGCGCCTTCGGCCCGGCATCCGGCTTCACGACCGGCGTCGGCACGGTGACCTCGTTCGCCGACACCTCGGCGGTCCGCGCGGCCCGGGCGGCCCGCTCGGCAGCGGCCTTCTTCTCGGCGGCGGCCCTCTCCGCGGCGGCCTTCTCGGCGGCGGCAGCCCTCTCGGCCGCGGCCTTCTCCGCGGCGGCGCGCTCGGCCACCGCCTTCTCGGAAGCCGCCTTCGCGGCCGCCTCGGCGGCGACCTTCTCCGCCGCGGCCTTCACCGCGGCTTCCTCCGCCGCCTTCGCGACGGCAGCGGCCTCGGCCATCCGGCGGGCCTCCTCGGCCCGGAGCAGGGCCTCTTCGGCCCTGCGCTGCTTCTCCAGGCGGAGTTCCTCCGCCTCGGCCCGGAGCCGGGCCTCCTCCTCGGCCTCCAGACGGAGCCGCTCCTGCTCCTCCCGGCGGGCCTTCTCCTCCGCCGCGAGCCGCTTCCGCTCCTCCTCGGCGGCGAGCTCGGCGGCGATCCGGGCCTCCTCGGCCACGCGCCGGGCCTCCTCCGCCTGCCGTTCGGCCTCAAGGCGGCGCGCCTCTTCCTCCTCGCGCCGCTTGCGCTCCTCCTCCTCGGCGCGGAGCTTGGCGAGCTGCTCCTGCCGCTCGCGCTCCAGCCGCTCCTCCTCGGCCTTGCGGGCGGCCTCTTCCTCCGCCTGGCGCCGGACCTCTTCCTCGGCCTTCCGGCGGGCCTCCTCCGCGGCCTTCACCTCGGCCTCGGAGAGCGGCAGCATCCGGTCGAGCCGGTGGCGTACGACGGTGGTGACGTCCGCCGGCTCCTGACCGGCGTCGACGACGAGGTAGCGGCTCGGGTCGGCGGCCGCGAGGGCGAGGAAACCGGCCCGCACGCGCGCGTGGAACTCCGGCGGCTCGGACTCCAGACGGTCGGGCGCCTCGGTGAAGCGCTCCCTGGCCGTCTCCGGGGAGACATCGAGGACGACGGTCAGGTGCGGGACGAGCCCGTCCGTCGCCCAGCGCGAGATGCGGGCGATCTCGGTCGGGGACAGGTCACGGCCCGCGCCCTGGTAGGCCACGGACGAGTCGATGTACCGGTCGGAGAGGACGATCGCGCCCCGCTCCAGGGCCGGCCGGACCAGGGAGTCGACGTGCTCGGCGCGGTCGGCCGCGTACAGCAGGGCCTCGGCCCGGTTCGAGAGCCCCGCCGACGACACGTCGAGGAGGATCGAGCGGAGCCGCTTGCCGATCGGGGTGGCGCCGGGCTCGCGGGTGACGACGACCTCGTGGCCCTTGGCGCGGATCCACTCGGCGAGCGCCTGGACCTGAGTCGACTTCCCGGCGCCGTCGCCGCCCTCCAGGGCGATGAAGAAGCCGGTCGGGGACGGCGCCTGGGCCGGGTCGGAGCCGCGCAGCGCGTCGCGCAGGTCGCGGCGGAGCGGGACGCCGGCGCGGTCGTCGGTCTTGGCGAGGACGAGCGCGGCGACGGGCAGCAGCAGGGCGCCGACCAGGGCGAGCGTGAAGGCCGCGCCGCCGTGGTCGAGGACGGAGCTCCCGGAGCCGAACCGGTGCGGCCCGATGGCGGCGGCGAGCAGCGGGGCGGCGAGCGCTCCGACGGCCATCGCGACCAGGGCGTTGGCCTGGAGGTACTCGGTGGTCCGGGCCCGGCGCGGCTCCTCGGCCTCCTGGTCGACCAGAGTGTGACCGGTGTTCGCGGCGACACCGGCCGCGTACCCGGCGAGGACGGCGAGGAACAGCACGGTCGCCGTGTCCGGCACCAGGCCCACGGCGATCAGCGCGATGCCGGTGACGGCGGTCGCGAGGGCGAGCAGCCGGCGCCGGGACAGGACGGGCAGGACGAAGCGCGCGGTGCGGATGCCGACGGCGGTCGCGCCGCTGAGCGCGAGGACCAGGAGCGCGTACGTGACGGGGCCGCCGCCCAGGTCGTACGCGTGGAGGACGGCGAGGGACGCGGCCGCGGCGATCGCCCCGGCGACGGTGGCGCAGGTCAGGACGAGCAGCGGCAGGGCGCCGGTGCGGCCCTTGTCGGCGGTACGGCTCTTCCCCTCGTCGGCGCCCTCGTCGGCGCCCTTCCCGGTCGTGGGACGGCGCAGGCCCTCCAGGGGCGAGCGGGGCCTCGGCGTCCGACCGCCGGGCAGGGCCATCGCGTACAGGCCGGTGACGGAGGCCGCGAACAGTCCGGCCGCGACGTACGAGCCGAGGGCGGCCTGGTGCAGCGAGAACCAGTCGAGTCCGATGCCGAGGAGCTTTCCGGCGAGCGTGGCGACGAGCAGGACGGCGGCCGCGGCGGGCACCGCGAGGAAGGCGGTGCGCCGGGAGAGCCGGCGCAGCGCTCCGAGGTGGTCGGGCAGCGGCCGTACGGCGGCGCCCTCCAGCGGCGGGGCGGGCAGCAGCGCGGGCGCGGCGCCCTCGCGGCAGATCGTCCAGAGCCGCTCGGCGGCGCCGGTGACGAAGACGGTGCCGAGCAGGTACCAGAGCGCGCTGTCGGGGATCCAGTCGATCCACAGGGGGGCGATGACGAGCAGGGCGATGCGCAGTCCGTCGGCGCCGATCATCGTCCAGCGGCGGTCGAGCGGGCCGTCGGGCCCGGTGAGCGCGGTGAGCGGCCCGAGGAGGACGGCCCCGAAGAGGACCGAGGCCAGCAGGCGCGTACCGACGACGGCGGCCACGGCGAACGCGGCGCCCCGGTAACCGCCCCCGAGCGCACCCTCGGACACGGCCGCCTGGAGGCCCAGGAGGACGAGGGCGAGGAGGGCGAGGGCGTCGGCGACGCTCCCGGCCACGTGGGCGCTCCACAGCCTGCGCAGCGGCTGATGGTGCAGGAGGGCCCGTACGGCACGCTCCTGGGAATCCGCGACGAGTGCGGCGTCGGAATCGCCGAGGCGGTCTGGCTGCTCTGCTCGCGTCATCCGTCCACCCTATCCGGACGGCCTTGCTCCCCGCGGCCTCCGACCGAACATCCGGACGAGCCTGTGACAGGACGGACGCGGGCCGGACGCGAGGCCGACACGGCCCGGACGGGAGGCGGACACGGGAGGGGCGGAGGCCCTCGGCCCCCGCCCCTCCCGCTCGCTTTTCCGCGCCCTGAGGCGGCGGCGACTACTCCGGCTGCGCCGACGCGGTCTTCGCGGCCGCGGTCGTCTTCTTCGCCGCCGTGGTCTTCTTCGCGGCGGTCTTCTTCGCGGCCGTCGTCTTGGCGGCCGTGGTCTTGGCGGCGGTGGTCTTCTTCGCCGCCGTCTTCGTGGCCGTCTTCTTCGCCGTCGTGGTCTTCTTCGCCGGCGCCTTCTTGGCGGTCTTCTTCGCCGGTCCCTTGGCCCGCTTCTCCGCGAGGAGCTCGTAACCGCGCTCCGGCGTGATCGTCTCCACGCTGTCGTCGGTGCGCAGGGTGGCGTTGGTCTCGCCGTCCGTCACGTACGGGCCGAAGCGCCCGTCCTTGACGACGACCGGCTTCTCGCTGACCGGGTCGGTGCCCAGCTCCTTCAGCGGCGGCTTGGCCGCAGCCCGGCCGCGCTGCTTCGGCTGCGCGTAGATCGCGAGCGCCTCTTCGAGCGTGATCGAGAAGAGCTGCTCCTCGTCGGTGAGCGACCGCGAGTCCGTGCCCTTCTTCAGGTACGGGCCGTAGCGGCCGTTCTGCGCGGTGATCTCGACGCCCTCGGCGTCCGCGCCGACGACTCGCGGCAGGGACATCAGCCGGAGCGCGTCCTCCAGAGTGACGGTGTCGAGCGCCATCGACTTGAAGAGGGAGGCCGTCCGCGGCTTCACCGCGTTCTTGCCGGTCTTCGGGGTGCCCTCGGGCAGGATCTCCGTGACGTACGGGCCGTAGCGGCCGTCCTTCGCGACGATCTGGTTGCCGCTGACCGGGTCGGCGCCCAGCTCGAAGTCGCCGCTCGGCTTGGCGAGCAGCTCCTCGGCGTGCTCGACGGTCAGCTCGTCGGGCGCGAGGTCCTCGGGGACGTCGGCCCGCTGGTGGCCCTCCGCGTCCTTCTCGCCGCGCTCGACGTACGGGCCGTAGCGGCCGACGCGCAGCACGATGCCGTTGCCGACGGGGAAGGAGGAGATCTCCCGCGCGTCGATCGCACCGAGGTCGGTGACGAGCTCCTTGAGGCCGCCGAGGTGGTCGCCGTCGCCGTTCCCGGCGTCCGCCGCGCCGCCCTGGCCCGTGCCGTCGCCCTCACCGAAGTAGAAGCGCTTCAGCCACGGCACGGACTTGGCCTCGCCCCGCGCGATGCGGTCGAGGTCGTCCTCCATCCGGGCGGTGAAGTCGTAGTCGACGAGGCGCCCGAAGTGCGTCTCCAGGAGGTTGACGACGGCGAAGCTCAGGAAGGACGGCACGAGGGCCGTGCCCTTCTTGAAGACGTAGCCGCGGTCGAGGATCGTGCCGATGATCGACGCGTACGTCGACGGGCGGCCGATCTCGCGCTCTTCGAGCTCCTTGACCAGCGAGGCCTCGGTGTAGCGGGCCGGCGGCTTGGTCGCGTGGCCGTCCACCGTGATCTCTCCCCCTGGCTGCGCCGGGGGGACCCCCACGGTGAGCGCGTCGCCCTGGGCGACCTGCGGCAGGCGCCGCTCGCGGTCGTCGAGCTCCGCGTTCGGGTCGTCGGCGCCTTCGACGTAGGCCTTCATGAAGCCGTGGAAGGTGATCGTCTTGCCGGACGCGCTGAACTCGGCGTCGCGGCCGTCGGCCGCGCGGCCACCGATCTTCACGGTGACCGAGTTGCCGGTGGCGTCCTTCATCTGGGAGGCGACGGTCCGCTTCCAGATCAGCTCGTAGAGCCGGAACTGGTCGCCGCTCAGGCCGGTCTCCGCCGGGGTGCGGAAACGATCACCCGAAGGGCGAATCGCCTCGTGCGCCTCCTGCGCGTTCTTGACCTTGCCCGCGTAGACGCGCGGCTTCTCCGGCAGGTAGTCGGCGCCGTACAACTGCGTGACCTGCGCCCGGGCCGCCACGACGGCGGTGTCGGACAGGGTCGTGGAGTCCGTACGCATGTAGGTGATGAAGCCGTTCTCGTACAGCTTCTGCGCCACCTGCATGGTCGCCTTCGCACCGAAGCCCAGCTTGCGGCTCGCCTCCTGCTGGAGGGTCGTGGTGCGGAAGGGGGCGTACGGCGAACGGCGGTACGGCTTCGACTCGACCGACCGCACGGCGAACGCGGTGTCGGCGAGCGCGGCGGCGAGCGCCCGTGCCTTCTCCTCGTCCAGGTGGAGCACGGCGTCGGACTTCAGCCGGCCGTCGGCGCCGAAGTCACGGCCCTGCGCGACACGCTTGCCGTCGACCGCCGCGAGGCGTGCGACCAGCGTGGACGGGTCGGAGGCGTCGCCGGAGCGGCCGGTTCCGAAGGTGCCGGTGAGGTCCCAGTACTCGGCGGAGCGGAAGGCGATGCGCTCGCGCTCCCGCTCGACGACGAGCCGGGTGGCGACGGACTGCACACGGCCCGCCGACAGCTTCGGCATGACCTTCTTCCACAGGACCGGCGAGACCTCGTAGCCGTAGAGCCGGTCGAGGATACGGCGGGTCTCCTGGGCGTCGACCATCCGCTGGTTCAGCTCGCGGGGGTTGGCGACGGCCTCGCGGATCGCGTCCTTGGTGATCTCGTGGAAGACCATCCGGTGGACCGGGACCTTGGGCTTCAGGACTTCCTGGAGGTGCCACGCGATGGCTTCGCCCTCGCGGTCCTCATCGGTGGCGAGGAAGAGCTCGTCGGATTCGGCGAGCAGCTCCTTGAGCTTCCTGACCTGGGCCTTCTTGTCGGCGTTGACGACATAGATGGGCTGGAAGTCATGCTCGACGTCGACACCGAGGCGGCGCACCTCGCCGGTGTACTTCTCCGGCACCTCGGCGGCACCGCTGGGGAGGTCGCGGATGTGCCCGACGCTCGCCTCGACGACGTAGCCAGGGCCGAGGTAGCCCTTGATCGTCTTCGCCTTGGCAGGCGACTCGACGATGACGAGTCGGCGGCCGCCGTGTGCGGTCTCGCTGGTCGGGGACAACTTCGCTCTTCTCTCCGGATCGACACTCTCTGGCACGTACGGCGCTGGCACGCACGGCAGCGGCACGGACGGTGACGCTCCCGTCGCTGCGGAGTGTGACGGTACAACCCGCCCCCGTGTCAAACGGCGAAAGCCCGCAACGGCCACTCGAACGGTAACCCGAGTCCTGGCATTCCTGCCGCCCGGACTCCCGGTCGGGCGGGGCGGGCGGACGCACCGGAGAGATCAGAACACGATCAGGAGCGGAACCGGAGGCCTCTCAGAGCCGGCCGAAGCACCAGAGACCGAGGGTGAGGAAAGCGGCGCCGAAGAGGCCCGTGAGCGCGGCGGCGGTACGCGGCGCGACCCCGTACGCCACGGGCTCGCGGTGCAGTACCCGCACGCTCGTCCACAGCAGCAGCGCGCCCCCGAACAGCGTGAACGCCGCCCCCGCGAAGATCGCCGGCCCGCTTTCCATGCCCGTACCCCGTTCCGTCCACGTGCGGTGTTCGTCTCCCGAGGCCGAGGCTGGCACCTCTGGGCATCGTGGGTGCGAATTCCGGGTGAACGACGCGGACCGTCCGCGGCGGTTTCACGAAGATGGCCGGTAGTGACCCACTCCTCACTCCCTCTCCCGTCACATCACGCCCTGCAGCCTCGCGTCAGGGCTCCCGTCACATCGCCCGTCGCATCGCCCGTCACATCACGTCGAGCGTGGCCCGGCGTCGGCTGCCGCGCTCGAAGAGGGCCAGCAGGGCGACGGCGAGCAGCCCCCACCCCGCGCCGACCGCGAACTCGGTCCCGAGCAGGGCTCCGTCCAGGCCCTCGCCCGCGGTCAGCCGCCGCGCCGCGTCCGCCGCGTGCGTGAGCGGCAGCAGCTCGCCCGCGACCCGCATCCACTCCGGCAGCGACTCCCGGGGCACGGCGGCGCCCGTCAGGAGGAGCAGCCCCGACGTCGCCACGTTCGACACCAGGAACACGTCGCGGAAGCGGAGTCCGAGCGCCCCCAGCGCGAGCCCGAAGGCCGAACAGGCACCGGCGGCGGCGAGCAGCACCAGACCGAGCCCGGGCAGCGCCCCGACGGGCACGGGCAGCCCGAGCACGAGCGCGGCGGCGGTGAGCACGAAGGCGCTGACGAACAGCCCGTTGAGGACGTACGGGAGGGCTCGTCCGATCCAGAGCGGGACCCGGTGCCGGGGCGACAGCAGGACGGCGCCCAGCGTGCCGTACCGGCGCTCGTTGGCGACGGCCATCGTCCCGCCGTACACGCAGGAGGCGGAAGCTGCGAGGACGGCGTTTCCTACAAGATGGAAACGGTCGTCGGCGACGCCCAGTTCCCTCCCGAGGAAGACGAAGAAGAAAACCTGGAGGAGCGGCCCGACCAGCAGCGTTCCGATGAACATCGGCGGGGTCGTCCAGTTGAACAGCGCGCGGTAGGAGATCGCCCCGCCGACGACGACGAGCCGGGCGGTGCCGGGGAAACGGAACATCTCTGACTGGCCTTTCAGGTGAGGGCGAGGGTGGCGGCGGCACGCGCCCGGCGCTCCACGCGGCCGAGGACGAGGACGGCGGCCAGGGCGTATCCGGCCCCGAGCGCGACGGCGGCGAGCAGTGGCGTGAGCACGTCCCCGCCGGAGGTCGCCGCGTGCACGGCCCGCGCGCCCCAGGTGGTGGGCAGCGCCCAGGACAGCGGGTGCGTCCAGGCGGGCAGCACGGTGACGGGCACGAGGAGCCCGGACAGCAGCCAGACGGGCGTGTCCAGCGGGTTGGCCAGGGCGTTGGCGTTGCGCAGCAGGACGAAGGTGGCGGCGAGCAGGAGCCCCATCATGCCGAGGGCGAGGACGCACACGGGCACGGCGACCAGGAAGAGCAGCGGGTGCGCGAAGTCGAGCGGGACGTCGAAGAGGAGCACGCCCCACAGGACCGTCGCGCCCATCGCGTACGTGCCGATGACGGCGGTCGCGAGGGTGATCGGGAGCAGGACGAGCGCGAGCGGGGCCGGCGCCACGACCAGGGTCTCCAGGGTGCCGAGCCAGCGCTGGTTCTGCACGGCGCCGCCGGAGCCGAAGAGCACCGAGCCCCAGATGCCCATCAGTCCGGCGCCGACGGAGGCGGTGAGCAGCCGGTCGGGGTCGCCTGCGGCGCGGAACAGGTAGACGGCGAGGGTCGCGTAGACGAGCGGGACGAGGACGGCGAAGGTGATCTCGATCGGGGAGCGCGACATGTACGAGACATGGGTGCGCACGCCGACGAGGATCAGCCGCGGGACGCGCCTCATACGGACAGCTCCTCGGCGACGTCCTCCGGGGCTCCGGCCACGGATCCGTCCGTGACGTCCTGCGGGGCTCCGGCCGGGACGCCCGAGGCCTCCTCCACGATCGCGATGTAGGCGTCCTCCAGGGACGGTTCGCGGCTCGTGACCCGGCCGATCCGTACGCCGTCCAGCGCGGCCAGCACCGGTCCGTGCAGCTCACCGGCGCCCCGGCCCGTCTGCACGGTGACGACCTGCAGCGTTCCCCGGTCCTCGACCGACGCGCCCCGCACCCCGGCGAGGCGCCGCACCCGGCCGAGCCGCTCCTCGTCGACGCCGTACGCCTCGATCTCCAGCACGTCCCGGCCCCGTACACGGGACTTGAGGCTCTCGGGAGTGCCGAGGGCGCGGATCCGGCCGCCCGCGATCACGGCGATCCGGCCGCAGAGTTCGTCGGCCTCGGCCATGTAGTGCGTGGTGAGCAGGACGGTGGTGCCGGCCGCGGCCAGGTCGGCGACCGTACGGCGCAGATCGCGCGCGGCGACGGGGTCGACGCCGATGGACGGCTCGTCGAGGAAGAGGACGTCGGGGCGGTGGAGCAGGCCGCGGGCGATGTGGAGGCGCTGCCGCATACCGCGCGAGTACCCCTCGACGCGCTCCTTCTCCCGGCCCACGAGGCCGACCAGGTCGAGGAGTTCGGCGATGCGCCGCTTCTGGTCGCGGGCCTCGACGCCGTACAGCTCGGCGAAGTAGCGGAGGTTGTCGAGCGCGGAGAGGCGCTCGTACAGGCCGCGGTCGCCACCGAAGACGTACCCGATCCTGCGGCGTACGGCGACGGGGTCGCGCGCCACGTCGTGGCCGAACACCCGGGCCGTCCCGGAGGTCGGCAGGAGCAGGGTGTTGAGCATCTTGATGGTGGTGGTCTTCCCGGCGCCGTTGGGGCCGAGCAGTCCGAACAGCTCCCCCGGCGCCACCTCGAAGGTGACCCCGCGCACGGCATCGGTCTCGGTCCGCCGGGGCTTCAGCCACCCGGTCCTGCTGGTGTAGGTGCGGCGCAGCGCGTCCGCCTCGATTGCGAGCATGCGCCGGACGGTAGAAGCCCGCGGAGGGGCGAAGCCATCGATTCGGGAGCCCCCGAATCGTCGCCCCCGGGGCCCGCCCCGCCTCCGCGGCGACGGCGGCTCAGGCGACCGCGTGCAGCACGCCCTCCCCGGCGAGCAGCGCGAGCAGCGAACGGCCGGTGTCCGTGAGCTGGTAGTACACCGAGCGCCCGACGCGGTGGCGGGTGACCACTCCGGACTCCGCGAGCACCGACAGGTGCTCGGAGACGGTGCTGGGCGCGAGTCCGAGCCGGTCGGCGAGTCCGGCCGTGGTGAGCGGCCCGCCCAGCTCGCGCAGGACCGCCGCCCGGCCCCGGCCGAGCATCAGGCCGAGCCGGTCCTCGGCGACGGGCTCGGGCGGTTCGCGCAGGGCGCCGGCGCCCCGGGCCTGGAAGCTGAGCGCGAACACCTCGGGGTCGTCCGTCGAGTACAGCCGGCAGCCCTCGGCGAAGACCAGCGGCACGAGCACGAGACGCCGCTCTCCGGGCGCGTACTCCGCGTCGATGTGCTTGGTCAGCTCGAGTACGGGGGGCTGCCACCGCCCCCGCGTCTCCAGGCCCGCGAACAGCGCGTCGACGCCCTCGGTCGCGAACGTCCTGGCCCGGACGAGCACTTCGTCCTCGACGAGCCGGCGCATCGTCGGCCAGTACGGCTCGATCGCGCCCTCCCAGTAGGCCGCGTACGCGTCGGCGAGCGCCGCGCAGGCCGCCTCCGGGTCCTTCAGATAGGGCTGCACGAAGGGCTCGTCGGCCATGCCGGGATAGCAGACGGCCACCTGCTCGCGGACGAACTCCGGGTCGGTGGCCCGCAGCGCGGCCAGCTCCTCGTGGACGTTGACCGTGCCGAACGGCCGGGGCAGCAGGAAGTCGGAGACCTCGCCCCGCCCCTCGACGAACAGGTCCCACAGCGGGCGGAGTCTGTCGTCCTCCCGCCACACCTCGCGCGCCTGTCCGACCCACTCCTGGTACGGCCAGGAGGGGCGCCGGTGCGGCAGCGCGAGGTGCATCGAGCAGAACGCGTCCCGCAGCGGGCTGATCGCGATCCGGGTCGCCCCGAGCGAGACCTCGTCCAGCTCGATCCGTATCAAGCGCCGCTCTCCTCGCCGATGCCCACGCCGTCCTCGGTGCCGACGGGCAGCAGGAAGCCCTCCTCGACGAGCAGCCGGATCGCCTGCGGGGTACGGTCCCGCAGCATGACCGGGTCCTCCCCCATCAGCTGCCCGATCGCGTCGAGGATCCGGCCCGCGCTGAGGGTGCCGTCGCACACGCCCGCGAAGCCGGCGCCGACGTGGTCGACCTTGGTGGCACGGCGCATGCCCCGGTTCTGCCGGAGCACGACGTGCTCCGGGTCCTCGGCGCCCGGCAGCCCGACCTGCTCCTGCGTCACCTCGGGCGCGAGCGTGAAGCGGTCGGCGAGGAGCGCGGCGTCGTCGCGGCTCCGCAGGTAGTCCTGGCGCTCGAAGTGGGCGCGGATGGTGTCACCGAGGGGCTGCTCGACCGGGTGCGGCCACTCCTCGATCAGGATCGACGGATCGGCTTCGCCGGACGCCACCGCCGCGTTCCGCCGGATCGTGATCCAGCCGAAGCCGATCGCCTTGGTCTTGCGGGCCTCGAACTCGTCGAGCCAGCGCCCGTACGCCAGGCGGTATTCGTCCGGGTCGCCGCGGTGGTCACCGCTGTCCCGCAGCCAGAGCTCCGTGTACTGCGTGATGTCCTGGACCTCGCGCTGCACGATCCAGGCGTCGCAGCCGCGCGGTACCCAGGACCGCAGCCGCTCCTGCCACTCCTCGCCCTCCACGTGCTGCCAGTTGGCGAGGAACTGGGCGTAACCGCCGTCGTTGAGCCGCTCGCCCGCCTCCTGCACGAGCGTGCGGCACAGGTCGTCGCCGGCCATCCCGCCGTCCCGGTAGGTGAGCGCGGCGCCGGGGGAGATGACGAACGGCGGGTTGGAGACGATCAGGTCGTACGTGTCGCCGTCGACCGGCTCGAACAGCGAGCCTTCGAGCAGCTCGGCCTCCCGGGCTCCGGAGAGCGAGAGCGTGAGCCGGGTGAAGTCCAGGGCGCGCGGGTTGAGATCGGTGGCGGTGACCAGGGTGGCGTGCTGGGCGGCGTGCAGCGCCTGGATGCCGGAGCCGGTGCCGAGGTCGAGCGCGGAGGACACCGGCGTGCGGATGGTGATGCCGGCGAGCGTGGTGGAGGCGCCGCCGACGCCGAGGACGACTCCCTCGGCCTTCTTCCCGATGCCTCCGGCACCGCCGACGGCGCAGCCGAGGTCGGAGACGATGAACCAGTTCCCGCCGTCCTCGCCGCCCGCGCCGTCCGGGCCGCCGTAGGGCCGGATGTCGACGGTCGCGAGCACGGTGTCGTCCTCGCGGACCACCCAGCCGTCGGCGAGGGCCTCTTCGAGCGGGAGCGCGGCGGCGGCCCGGTCGTGGTCGACGGCCCGCTGGAGCAGGAAGAGCCGGACGAGGGTCTCCAGCGGCGAGTCACCGCGGGTGGCGCGCAGGGCGGGCACGGTCTCGCTGCGGGCGAGCGCCGCGTAGGCGGGGGCGCCGAGCAGGTCGAGCAGTCCGTCGGCGGTGTAGTCGGCGGCGAGCAGTGCCTCGCGCAGACGGGCGGCGTGCGCGGGCACCGGGAGGCGGGGAGGCAGGCTGGTCGTACTCACGGTCCCATTGTGACGGCCACCACCGGCATCGGGACGGCCGACCCGACGACAGCAGCCGGATCACCGCTTCCGGGGGGCGTCCGGAGGTGTCGGGGCACAGTCGAGGGACCGCCGGACGCGGAAAGGCGTCACCGGCGGCCCGCTCCGACCGCTTCGGCTACTCCGAGGACTTCCTGGTGGGCTTGGCGGAGGCCTTCCTGGTCGGCTCGGTGGAGTCCGAGCCCTTGTCCGAGGAGGTCGAGCCCGCCTGGGGCGAGGCCGAGCCGGAGACCTTCGGGGGGACGGAGGCCGTGGGCTTCTGGCAGCCGGGCTGCTTGGCCATGGCCTGGCCCAGCTCGCCCTCCTCCAGCTTGGACAGCGCGGCCTGGTCCATCTTCTCGATCTTCGTCAGCCCGTCGGCGACGTTCTGGAGGCCGTCCGCGAACTTCTGCTGGTTCGCCGGGTCCAGCGCGTCGACCTGCTTCTTGAGCCCCTCGTAGGCCACCGCGGTGGCGTTGAGCTCCTTGATCGCGTCCTGCTGGACCTTCTCGCCGTTCTCGACGGGCGGGGCCCCCGCGGCCTCCACGGCCTTGGCGAGGGCGCGGTCGGCGTCGGCGATGTCCTGGAACGCCTTCGAGTCGGCGGCCTGGATCTCGGCCGGCTTACTGTCGGCGGCCGTCGAGATGATGATCTGGTGGGCGTTGGCCCGCTTCTGGATCTGAGGCTTCGCCTGGTCGCAGAACGTCTTCGCCCAGTCCCCCACCTTGTCGCCCTCGTCATCGCTGCAACCGGACAGCACGAGCACCAGTACCGCACCGCCGGACAGTGCGGCCGCAAGCTTCTTGTTCACCGGATCGGTCCCTTCCAAGGCTCTCGGCCCCGGAACATACACGCCGAACGGGCTACTTCCACCTTTCGTGCGACGGATTCGTCCCCTATTGCAGCCGTTTGAACCAAGGGAGAGACTACTTCACGCGCCCTCGACGCCGAGGAATGAGACGGACGACACGTCAGGAGACCGCCACCGAACGCCGCTTGGAGACCAGGACCGCGACCACGATGACGAGGACCGCGAGCCCCGCGACCCCCGCCCGCAGCCAGGCGCTGGCGTCGTCCCCGTAACCGAACTTCACGACCGCCGGGGCGATCAGCAGCGCGACCAGGTTCATCACCTTCAGGAGCGGGTTGATCGACGGGCCCGCCGTGTCCTTGAAGGGGTCGCCGACCGTGTCGCCGATGACGGTCGCGGCGTGCGCCTCACTGCCCTTGCCGCCGTGGTTGCCGTCCTCGACCAGCTTCTTCGCGTTGTCCCAGGCGCCGCCGGAGTTGGCGAGGAAGACCGCCATCAGGGCGCCCGCGCCGATCGCCCCGGCCAGGTACGAACCGAGCGGGCCGACACCGAGCGCGAAGCCGACCGCGATCGGGGCCGTCACGGCGAGCAGCCCGGGCGTGGCGAGTTCGCGCAGCGCGTCCTTGGTGCAGATGTCGACGACCCGCCCGTACTCCGGCTTCTCGGCGTACGTCATGATCCCGGGGTGCTCGCGGAACTGCCGCCGCACCTCGTACACCACCGAACCGGCCGACCGGGACACCGCGCTGATGGCGAGCCCGGAGAACAGGAAGACGACCGACGCACCGAGG
Source organism: Streptomyces sp. NBC_00094 (assembly GCF_026343125.1). NCBI lineage: Bacteria > Bacillati > Actinomycetota > Actinomycetes > Kitasatosporales > Streptomycetaceae > Streptomyces > Streptomyces sp. NBC_00094. The sequence continues at coordinate 3,743,842 of NZ_JAPEMB010000001.1, forward strand.
ATCAGCCCGAAGAGGTTGTTGGGCTGCGAGATGTCCATCGAGAGCGTCAGCACGTCCGCCGCCCCGCCGATCTCACCGGCCTCGGCGACCGCGGTCGCGATGGCGTCCCGGTACGAGCCGAAGAGCGCCGCCGCCGCCAGGACGGCGGTGGCGATGGCGATGCCCTTGGTGATGGCCTTCGTCGTGTTGCCGACGGCGTCGAGGTCGGTGAGGACCTGCGCGCCCGCGCCCCGGACGTCCCCGGACATCTCCGCGATGCCCTGCGCGTTGTCGGCGACCGGCCCGAAGGTGTCCATGGCGACGATCACGCCGACCGTGGTGAGCAGGCCCGTCCCGGCGAGGGCGACCGCGAACAGCGCCAGCATGATCGAGGCACCGCCGAGCAGGAACGCCCCGTACACGGCGAGCCCGATCAGCAGGGCCGTGTAGACGGCGGACTCCAGGCCGAGGGCGACCCCGGCGAGGACGACGGTGGCGGGTCCGGTGAGCGAGGACTTGCCGATGTCCCGGACCGGACGCCGGCCGGGCTCGGTGAAGTAGCCGGTGAGCTGCTGGATGAGCGCGGCGAGGACGATGCCGATCGCGACCGCGACCAGGGCGAGGACCCGCGGATCGCCGGCGTGGTCGTGGATGCCGGGCTCGGTGACGCCCGCCAGCTCGGCGTACGAGGACGGCAGGTACGCGAAGGCGGCGACGGCGACCAGGACGAGCGAGATGGTCGCCGAGAGGAAGAAGCCGCGGTTGATCGCGCTCATCCCGCTGCGGTCGGCGGGCCGCGGGGTGACCGCGAAGATGCCGATCACCGCGGTGACCACGCCGATCGCCGGCACCATCAGGGGGAACGCGAGGCCGTGGTCGCCGAAGGCGGCCATGCCGAGGATGAGCGCGGCGACGAGCGTCACCGCGTACGACTCGAAGAGGTCGGCCGCCATGCCCGCGCAGTCGCCGACGTTGTCGCCCACGTTGTCGGCGATGGTGGCGGCGTTGCGCGGGTCGTCCTCCGGGATGCCCTGCTCGACCTTGCCCACCAGGTCGGCGCCGACGTCGGCGGCCTTGGTGAAGATGCCGCCACCCACCCTCATGAACATCGCGATGAGCGCGGCGCCGAGCCCGAATCCCTCCAGGACCTTCGGCGCGTCGGCGGCGTAGACGAGGACGACGCAGGCGGCGCCGAGCAGGCCGAGGCCGACGGTGAACATGCCGACGACCCCGCCCGTGCGGAAGGCGATCCGCATGGCCCGGTGCGCGACCTCGGTGCGGTCCTTCTCCGGCTCGCCCGGCGCCGGGGTGGCCTCCCTGGCCGCAGCGGCGACCCGCACGTTGGCCCGTACGGCGAGCCGCATGCCGAGGTATCCGGTGACCGCCGAGAAGAGCGCCCCGACCAGGAAGAACAGGGACCGGCCCGCGCGCTGCGACCAGTCGTCGGCGGGCAGCAGGAACAGCAGGAAGAACACGGCGACGGCGAAGACGGCGAGGGTACGCAGCTGGCGCGCGAGGTAGGCGTTGGCCCCCTCCTGCACGGCGGCGGCGATCTCCCGCATCTTCTCGGTGCCCTCGCCGGCCGCGAGCACCTGGCGGACGAGGAGCTGCGCGACGACCAGCGCACCGAGGGCGACGGCCGCGACGACGACCACGATCGTCCGGTTCCCGCTCGTGAGCACCGCCGCGGCGAGCGAAGTGGGGTCCATGGGGACGGATCATAGGGAGGCGAACCGGAACAAACGGGGACCCTGCGGAGCCCTCAGCGCGGATGCACCAATCCGGTCGGCCGCACCGATCCGGACGGCCGAACCGATCCGGACTGCCCCACCGGCCCGGGCGTGGCGCGCGGCGCGAGACGGGGCGGAGCGGGGCTGGCCGGGTGAGCGCCTGGGCTGGGCGAGGCCAGGGCTGGGCTGGCGGGCGAGGCCAGGGCTGGCCGGGCCGGGCCGGGCCGACGAGGGCAGAGCCGGGCTGGGCTGCGCCGGGTCTGGCCGGCGAGGCCAGGACCTGGGGCGATGCCAGGACGGTGGCGGTCCTGGAACGCGAGAAGAGGCCCTGCACAGGGCAGGGCCTCTTCTCGTCGCGCGTGTACCGGTCGGGCGGTGTCAGGACAGGACGTCCGCCGGGCTGGTCGGCCAGCTCATGCGGATGGTGCCGCCGTGCTCTCCGGCGCTCACCTCGACATCGTCGACGAGCCCGCGGATCACCGCGAGCCCCATCTCGTCCTCGCCGTCGGCGTCGTCGAAGTCGTCGGCCGGGGCCGAGGACCGCGCACCGGGCACACCGGCGGCATCAGCCGCCGCCACACCCGCGCCCGGCACCTCGTCGCCGACCTCGATGGAGAACGTCTTCTCCTCCTCGGTCAGCACGACCCTGATGGGGGTCGTGACGCCGTTGCTGCGATGCAGCCCGACCGCACGGGAACAGGCCTCGCCGACGGCGAGACGCACCTCGTCGAGGACCGCCTCGTCCACTCCGGCCCGGCGGGCGACCGCGGCCGCCACCAGGCGGGCCGTACGGACGTGCTCGGGCTGAGCGCTGAATCGGAGTTCAACGGTGGCCATGCGATCCCCCTGGGGCAGTCGACCGCGTTGACGGCCTCTTCGACCGACTGGTGGATCGGGAACACCTTGGTGAGTCCCGTGATCCGGAAGATCTTCAGAATGCGCTCCTGGTTGCACACCAGACGCAGCGAGCCCTCGTGCGCGCGAACGCGCTTCAGGCCGCCGACGAGCACACCGAGGCCGGTGGAGTCGAGGAAGTCCACGCCCTCCATGTCGACAACCAGGTGGTAGCTGCCGTCGTTCACCAACTCGACCAACTGCTCGCGCAGCTTGGGCGCGGTATACACATCAATCTCGCCACCGACCTCGACGACCGTACGGTCGCCACCAGCGCCGGACACATTGCGAGTCGACAGGGACAGGTCCACGGATCCTCCAGCACCTTGCTATCGGGCGATCGCCCCCTCGGGCCTCCCGGGCGGAGCCAGGGAACTGATCGCCAGCCGCAATGGCATTCAATCACTTACCGGCTGTCGTGCACGACGCCTTGGAAGCATTGTCCGTCCTGGCAGTGACACACTCGGTGCCGATGGCCAAGAATCACCGCCCCAGTCGTCCGGCCGGGGACACGGGCAGTCGCCCCTCCCCCGGCGTGGTCCTCGACCGGCTCTCCGCCTCCGAGAGTCGGGCCGCGCGCGTCACCCATACGGAGCACATTCCCGCTCGGGAGGGCCGTCATGCCGTCTGGCCGCACCTGATCCGCCCGGAGGTGATCGGCGCGATCCAGACGGCCGGGATCGAGCACCCCTGGGCGCACCAGGCGGAGGCCGCCGAGCACGCCCTGAACGGCGATTCCGTGGTGATCGCCACAGGCACCGCCTCGGGCAAGTCGCTCGCCTACCTCGCCCCGGTCCTCACGACCCTCCTGGACGGCGCGGAGGCCCCCAACGGACGCGGGGCCACCGCCCTCTACCTCTCGCCCACCAAGGCCCTCGCCGCCGACCAGCGGCGCGCCGTGCGGGAGCTGGCCGGCCCGCTCGGCACCCGGATCCGCCCCGCCGTCTACGACGGCGACACGCCGGTCGAGGAGCGCGAGTGGGTCCGCCAGTACGCGAACTACGTGCTGACCAACCCCGACATGCTGCACCGGGGCATACTCCCCTCCCACCCCAGGTGGTCCTCCTTCCTGCGCGCCCTGCGCTACGTCGTGATCGACGAGTGCCACACCTACCGGGGCGTCTTCGGCTCCCACGTCGCCCAGGTACTGCGCCGCCTGCGCCGGATCTGTGCCCGGTACGGCTCCGATCCCGTGTTCCTCCTCGCCTCGGCCACCTCCGCCGAACCCGCCCTCGCCGCCGGCCGCCTCACCGGACTGCCGGTCACCGAGATCTCCGACGACGCCTCCCCGCGCGGCGAACTGGTCTTCGCCCTGTGGGAGCCGCCGCTCACCGAGCTGCACGGCGAGCGCGGCGCGCCCGTGCGCCGCACGGCCACCGCCGAGACCGCCGACCTGCTGACCGACCTCACCCGCCAGGGCGTGCGCTCGGTCGCCTTCGTCCGCTCCCGGCGCGGGGCCGAACTGATCGCGGTGATCGCCCAGGAACGGCTCGCCGAGACCGACCGTGCCCTGGCCCGCCGGGTCGCGGCCTACCGGGGCGGCTACCTGCCCGAGGAACGCCGGGCCCTGGAGCGCGCCCTGCACTCGGGCGAGCTCCTCGGCCTGGCCGCCACGACAGCCCTGGAGCTGGGCGTCGACGTCTCCGGCCTGGACGCCGTCGTGATCGCCGGCTACCCGGGCACCCGTGCCTCCCTGTGGCAGCAGGCGGGCCGTGCCGGCCGCTCGGGCGAGGGCGCCCTCGCGATCCTCGTCGCCCGGGACGACCCGCTGGACACCTTCCTGGTCCACCACCCCGAGGCGATCTTCGAACAGCCGGTCGAGTCGACCGTCCTGGACCCCGACAACCCCTACGTCCTCGCCCCCCATCTCTGCGCCGCCGCCGCGGAACTTCCGCTGACCGAGGCGGACCTGACGCTCTTCGGCCCCGCCGCGCCCGGTCTGATGCCCCAGCTGGAGAACGCCGGGCTGCTGCGCCGCCGGTCCACCGGCTGGTACTGGACCCGCCGCGAGCGGGCGGCCGACCTGACCGACATCCGGGGCGGCGGAGGCAGACCTGTCCAGATCGTGGAGGCCGGCACCGGCCGCCTGCTCGGCACGGTCGACGAGGCCGCCTCCCACGCCGCCGTCCACGAGGGCGCCGTCCACCTCCACCAGGGCCGTACGTATCTGGTGCGGGAGCTCGACCTCAAGGACTCCGTGGCCCTCGTGGAGGAGGCCGTCCCGCCCTACTCCACCACCGCCCGCGACACCACCTCCGTCTCCGTCCTCGAAACCGACACCGAGATCCCCTGGGGAGCCGGCCGCCTCTGCTACGGCTCCGTCGAGGTCACCAACCAGGTCGTCTCCTTCCTCCGCCGCCGGCTGATCACCGGCGAGGTACTGGGCGAGACCAAGCTCGACCTGCCGCCCCGCACCCTGCGCACCCGGGCCGTGTGGTGGACGGTCACCGAGGACCAGCTCGACGCCGCCCGGGTCACCCCGGAGATCCTCGGGGGCGCCCTGCACGCCGCCGAACACGCCTCCATCGGCATGCTGCCGCTCTTCGCCACCTGCGACCGCTGGGACATCGGCGGCGTCTCCGTACCGCTCCACCCCGACACGCTGCTGCCCACCGTCTTCGTGTACGACGGCCACCCGGGCGGCGCGGGCTTCGCCGAGCGCGCCTTCCACACGGCCAGGGCCTGGCTGACCGCGACCCGCGAAGCCATCGCCTCCTGCGAGTGCGAGGCGGGCTGCCCCTCCTGCGTCCAGTCCCCGAAGTGCGGCAACGGCAACGATCCGCTGCACAAGCGGGGCGCGGTACGCCTCCTCACGGAACTGCTGCGGGAAGCCCCGGAGCCGACGCCCCCTGAGGCGACACCTCCTGAGGAAGCGTCACCGGCGGCCCGGCCCGCGACCTGACCTCCGGCCGGTACCGCCCGCGTGCCACCCGGGCGGTCACATCGGCGAGTTCGCCGCGCACGGCACACCGCAGCAGTTCGGCACCCTGCGCGGCGGCCACCCGGGCGGCGGCGCCGCACGCCTCCTCCTCGCCCCACAAGGCCCGGTCGGCGGCGGCGAGAGCCGCCAGATCGGCGGCCCCACCGGCCCGGTGCCGGGCCACCACCGCCTGCCCGAGCGCGAGAACCACCCCGAACACCACACACACCACACAGGCCGCAAGCGCCGTCCACACGGTCGCCACCCCCCGATCCCCCCTCCCGCCCCGGCCCGCGCGACCGGTCCGGCCCGCCGTCACGACGGACCCTCGAACGCCGTGCCCCCGAACGCCGGGGCCTCGCCCACCGTGTCCTCCGCGAGGGCCGCCGCGCCCGCCCGCAGGGTCACCCCCATGCCCCGGGGACCCGGGGCCGCCACCTCCACCGTCACCCGCCACAGCTCCCCCGACCGCGTCACCGACACCCGGGCACCCTCGGGCGCGGCGGCCCTGGTCGCCGCCTCCGCGGCGGCGACCGGCTCGGAGCGGGCCGCCGCCCGAGCCCCCGCCCGTGCCGCGTCCACGCACCGGATCTGCGCGGCGGCCGTGGCCAGCGCCCAGAGCAGGGTCACCGTGAACAGTGCGAGCACGGGCAGCACCAGCGCTGCCTCCACGGTCACGAACCCCCGGTCAGAACGGCGCATCGAGGGCCCTCCCGATCACCGACTCCAAAGTTCCGGAGACGGTGCCACTCGTCACGATCTTGTAGAGCACCGCGGCGAAGGCCGCCGCGGCGATCGTCCCCACCGCGTACTCGGACGTCGTCATCCCCTCGTCGGACCGCGCTGCCCGCCGCCGAGCCCGCCACCACCCGCTCAGCCGGCACCTCACGCCACAGCCCGCTCCCTCGCTCACCGAACCGTTCACCGTCGCCTTGCCCGCCATGTCGATCTCCTTGTCTCGCCTTGTCGTTGCGTTCATCTGTCCAGCAGTCCAGCCGCCAGCCCGATCACCACGGGCGCCACTCCCACCGCCAGGAACGCGGGCAGGAAGCAGAGCCCCACGGGCGCGCTGATCAGGACCTGTGCCCTGCGCGCCCGGGCCGCCGCCGTGCGGGCCCTGGCAGCCCGCAGGCCGGCCGCGTGCCGGGCGACGGCCTCCGCGGCGGGCGCCCCCGAGGAACCGGCCCTCTCCAAGCAGCGGGCCAGCCCCTCCGCACCCGGTATCGCGCCGAACCTCCGCCACACCTCGGCCGGTTCACCGCCGAGCCGCAGCTCGGCCGCCGTGCGGGTGAGGCGCTCGCCCAGCGGGCCTCCCAGCGACCGCCCCACCGCCTCCACCGCCTCCCCGGGCCCCGCCCCGGCGGAGGCGCACGCCGCCAACAGATCGGCCGCGAGCGGAAGGTGACGTGCCGCCACCTCGACGTCGACCGAAGCGGAGGGGCGCCCGCGCATCCGCCTCCACCGTGTCCCGCAGGCCGCCAGGACCCCCGAGCACAGGCCGCCGAGCCCACCGAGCAGCACCCAGCCGACGAGCGCCGCCGCGAACGGCACCGCCCACCGCCCCACCCACGGCGACCACTCGACGCCGGCCTTCCGGCCCAGAGGTCTCCCAGGGAGATGCCTCCCGGGCAGAGGCTTGCGGGCCGGGGCCCCTGGCGCCGCCAGCAGGCTCCCCACCCGTCGCCGCATCCCACGCGCCCGCCGCTCGTGCACCACTTCCCTGCCGGCCTGCACACACAGAGCCATCGCCGGCACCACCAGCGCCGCGACCTGAACGGCCCCCGTCACCCCCGCTCACCTCCCCGGACGATCCGCGCGGCCCACCACAGCCCGGCCGCCTCCAGCGCCCCGCCCACCGCCAGGCACCCCAGGCCCGCCGGCGTGTGCAGCAGCACCCTCAGCGGGTCGGCGCCCAGCGCCGCCCCCATGGCGAGTCCCGCGGCCGGAAGCACCGCGAGGACCGTCACCGTCGCCCAGGCCCCGGCCAGTTCGGCCCGCAGCCGCTCCCGCTGTTCCCGGTGCTCCCGCAGAGCCGCCTCCAGCCGGTCGAGCCCCGCCGCAAGACCCGCACCCCCGTCCACGGCCACCTGCCAGCACGCCGCAAGACCCGCGAGGCCGTCGGCACCACCCTGGTGAGCGGCCCGCCGCAGCGCCTCCGGCACGTCCCCGCCGAACCGGGCCGCCGCGAGCACCACCGCCTCCTCGTCGCCGAGCGCGCCCGTCTGGCGGGCCGCGAAGGACAACGCCTGCGCGGGCTGCCATCCGGCCCTCAACTCCCCGGAGACAGCCCCGCACAGGGCCACCACCCGCTCGGCCCGCGCCTCCTGCTCCTTCCGCCGCTCGGCCGCCCGCAGCCGCCGCGCCACCAGCGGCACCGCGACCGCCCCGGCCAGCAGCGGCAACGGCGATCCGCCCCACAGCGCGACCACCCCCGCCACCGGCAGGCACAACCAGGCGCGCCGCTTCCGCACCAGGGCCCATCGGCGGGCGGCCGCCGCCCACCACGCCCGCCGCCCCTCCCGCTCGTCACGTCCCTCCGGAACGCCCCCCCGCGAGCACCACCCGTGCCCGGCCCCTCCCTCGCCACCACTCGACCAGCCACCACAGGACGAGCCCCGCGCAGAAGAGCGCCGCCCCCTCCCCCACGGCCCGCACCGACACCAGATCCGACGTCACCACGCCTCGCCCCCGATCAGCGACCGCAACCGCTCCCAGCCCCGCTCCCGCTCGAAGCCCGCCACGCCCCACCGCAGCGCGGGAACGGTCCGTACGAGCCCGTCCCGGTCCCGCTCCAGGACGTGGATCTCGGCGATCCGCCGCCGCCCGTCCCGGGCCCGCACGAGGTGGACCACCACCGAAAGCCCGGCGCCCAGCTGGCTGTGCAGGGCCGCCCTGTCGAGCCCTCCCGCCGTACCGAGCGCCTCCAGACGAGCCGGTACGTCCGCCGCCGTATTGGCGTGGACCGTCCCGCACCCGCCTTCGTGGCCCGTGTTGAGGGCGGCGAGCAGGTCCACGGCCTCGCCGCCTCTGACCTCGCCGACCACGAGCCGGTCGGGCCGCATCCGCAGCGCCTGGCGGACCAGGTCCCGCAGGGTCACGAGACCGGCGCCCTCCTGGTTCGCGGGCCGCGCTTCGAGGCGCACCACGTGCGGGTGGTCGGGCCGCAGCTCCGCCGAGTCCTCGGCGAGCACGATCCGCTCCCGCTCCCCCACGAGCCCCAGCAGGGAGGCGAGCAGGGTCGTCTTCCCCGTCCCCGTACCGCCGCTGACGACGTACGACACGCGGGCCTCGATCAGCGCCCGCAGGACCCGGGCTCCGCCCGGCGGGACGGTGCCCGCCTCGGCCAGCTCCTCCAGGGAGAAGGCACGCGGGCGCACGACCCGCAGCGACAGACAGGTCGAGCCGACGGCCACCGGCGGCAGCACCGCGTGCATCCGGGTGCCGTCGGGGAGCCGCGCGTCCACCCACGGCCGCGCGTCGTCGAGCCGGCGCCCCGCGACCGCCGCGAGCCGCTGCGCGAGCCTGCGGACGGCAGTGGCGTCGGGGAAGGACACCGGGGCCCGTTCGAGACCGGTGCCCCGGTCCACCCACACCCGGTCGGGCGCCGAGACCAGGACGTCGGTGACCGCCGGATCGGCGAGCAGCGGCTCCAGCGGGCCCGTGCCGATGAGCTCGCACCTCAGCTCCTCGGCCGCGCCGAGCACTTCCGCGTCGCCCAGGAGCCGCCCCTGGGCCCGCAGCGCCGCGGCCACCCGCGCCGGGGTGGGATCGGCGCCGCTCGCCGCGAGCCGCTGCCGCACGGCGTCGAGCAGTCCCGCTCCACCGGCCCCGAGCCCGCCGCCCGCGACGAGGGCCCCGGTCATGCCGCGCCGCCGGGGACGAGCGCACGCTCCCAGAAGGTCGTGCAGAACCGGCCGAGCGCCCCACGGGGCTCCGCTCCCGGCGGTACGCCCGCGTCCTGGTCGTCGACGATCCCCGGGTCGTAGGGGAGTTCACCGGCCAACGGCAGCCGCAGCGCGTCGGCGACCCAGCGCTCGTCGAGCCCCGCCGCGTACGGCCCGCGAACGACGGCCCGCAGGTCGCGCACGATCATGCCGAGGGTCGAGGCCACCCGATGGGCGGCCGCGACGGCCCGCAGCTCCCCCGGAACGACGAGCAGCCCCAGGTCGAGCTGGGCCAGGGCCTCGGTGGCCGCTTCATCGGTCCCACGCGGCAGGTCGACCACGACGACCCCGCCACGGCGGCGCGCGGCGGCGAGCACGGACCGCACGGCCTCGGGCGGCATCGGCGCCGCGGGCTCCCTGCCCCAGCTGAGCACCCGCACGCCGCGCACCGAGGGAAGGGACTCCTCCAGGGCGCCGCCGGCCAGCCGTCCCTTCGAGGCCGCGAAGTCGGGCCAGCGCCTGCCGTCCTCGCGCTCACCGCCGAGCAGTACGTCGAGCCCTCCGCCCAGCGGGTCGCCGTCGACGAGCAGGGTGCGCCGCCCGGTCCGCGCGGCGGCCAGCGCGAGGCCGCAGGCCAAGGTGGAGGCGCCCGCGCCGCCCCGACCGCCGACGACCCCGACGGTCAGGGCCTGCCGCCCCACGCCCTCGGTCGCGTCGGCGATGCGGTCGACCAGCAGGCTCTCTGCCTCCGGCAGCCTCAGCACGCACTCCGCGCCGACCTCGACGGCCAGCCGCCAGACCCCCGGATCGTCCTGCTCACGGCCGACGAGGACGATCCCGGGCCGGCGTACCCCCGCCGTGCAGCGGGCCGCCGCGTCGTCGCCGACCAGGACGAGCGGCGGATCGGTCCAGGCGGCCCGGCGCTCCGGCACCCGGTGGTGCACCTCGGGCTCGACTCCGGCCGCCGCGCACAGCCGGAGCAGGTCGTCCAGGAGCGCGAGGTCCTCGGTGACGATCAGCGGCCCGGCACGGCGCGGTCCGGCAGCCCCATCCGGGTCCGTCACCCGGGACGAGGCCCTCGCCGACGCCCTGACCGATGTCCTCGCCGCACTCCTGGCCCCGGAAGTCCTTGTTGTCTCCACGCCGCACGCCCCTCTCGTGAATCCTGCCGTCCGCGAACTTCGCGACAGGAATCACCGTGGGGCCGCACCGGAAATCATGCGGATCTTGCCGAAAAACTGTGGATAACCAAGGCCCTGTGAATATCTCCGCCATCCCTCCGGAGACTCCCCGGAACGCAGCCTGCCGGTTACTCTGAGTGAGGAATCGAGTGCTCGACGACAGACCGGCCGGATCGCGGCCGAGGTGAACGGAGAGAGGATCGAGCGATGACACGGAGGACCAAAACGGCTCCGGACATGCGACGACCCCCGCCGGGGGGGAGAGCGGGGGTCGTCTTTCCGGCCGACTCGGGGGGGGAGGAGCCGGACCGGGTTAGCACGGTCGCGAACGATCCGTGACTTCCATGGTGTACCCGAGAGCCTTCTCAGGCAAACCCATGCGCCCCAGCGTACGCCGAATGGCGGGCACCTATGCTCAGGCTTGTGGAAAACCACTCCTTGCCGCGCACAGCCGCCTTCTTTGACCTGGACAAGACGGTCATTGCGAAGTCCTCGACGCTGACCTTCAGCAAGTCCTTCTACCGGGGCGGACTGATCAGCCGCCGCGCCGCCCTGCGGACGGCCTACATCCAGTTCGTGTTCCTGGTGGGCGGAGCCGATCACGACCAGATGGAGCGGATGCGTGAATATCTTTCCGCGCTCTGCAAAGGCTGGAACGTCGCCCAGGTCAAGGAGCTCGTCGCCGAGACCCTGCACGATCTGATCGACCCGATCATCTACGACGAGGCCGCTTCCCTCATCGAGGAACACCACGCCGCCGGCCGCGACGTCGTGATCGTCTCGACGTCCGGTGCCGAGGTCGTCGAGCCGATCGGCGAGATGCTCGGAGCCGACCGTGTCGTCGCCACCCGGATGGTGGTCGGCGAGGACGGCTGCTTCACCGGTGAGGTGGAGTACTACGCCTACGGACCGACGAAGGCCGAGGCCGTCCGGGAGCTCGCGGAGTCGGAGGGGTACGACCTCTCCCGCTGCTACGCCTACAGCGACTCGGCGACCGACATCCCCATGCTGGAGGCCGTCGGCCACGCGTACGCGGTCAATCCCGACCGGACACTGCGGCGCGAGGCCGTCGCCCGGGAATGGCCAGTGCTCTCTTTCGACAAGCCGGTGCGCCTGAAGCAGCGGCTGCCCGAATTCCGGATGCCGCCCCGTCCCGCACTCGTCGCCGCGGCGGCCCTGGGCGCGGCGGCGGCGGCCGGACTCGTCTGGTACGCCTCGCGGCGCCGTCAGGCCGCGCTCGCCCATCGGCTCGCCGATGGCTTTGCCCGAATTTGAGCAATGAGCAAAGAAGCGGAGCCAGCACTTTCGCTTCCACTCCGACAGGAGTAGAAAGGAATCAGGCCCGCGAGACCGAGGACATCCGAGAGGATCACCTGTTGAGCATGAAGGCCCCACGGACCTAGCACAGAAACCGAGCACCCACGCGACGTCGACCCGTCGATTACGGGCCAGCCACACCAGGCCACGGGCAAAGTCCCGGCCTGATGGGCACTTATCGAGGACGCATGGTAACTGGGTAGACGTGCCAGCGGCGGTACCAGATCTGGTGCCGCCGCAACCCGTTTCCGGCCCGGCTCTGGATCGCAACTGGAGCCGGTGCCGGAAACGGATCCGCGTCAGGCCGCGCCGCGCTGAAGCGCCTCGCAGACGGCCGTCGACTCCCGGACCCCCAGCTCGACCGAGCGCCCGCAGTGCGCGATCCAGGCACCCACACCCTCCGGGGTGCCCGTCAGGTACCCCTCGAACGCGGCGAGGTACGCCGCGCGCCCCTGCTCGGCGTGGCCGACCTCGGCAGGGCAGATCGCCTTGGGGTCGAGACCGCTGCCGACCAGCACGATCCGCTCCGCCGCCCGCGCGACCAGACCGTTGTACGAGGTGAAGGGGCGCAGCGCGAGCAGTTCGCCGTGCACCACCGCGGCCGTCACGAGCGCCGGGGCCTCGCCGCCCGCGACGATCAGCCCGGCAAGTCCGTCCAGCCGGCCGGCGACCTCGGAGGGCGTCGGCAGCGGGGCCTCGATCAGCGGCTCGTCGACCGATTCGCCGTCCAGCCGGGGCCGCCCGACCGAGTCGGCCGAGCTGTCGGAACCGCCCGAACCGACCGCGAAACCCGTGTCGCCCGAGGCCCCCGTGTCGCCCGCGGCGACCAGGTGGAGGCGGGCGAGCACCCGCATCGGCGACTGGCGCCAGATGGAGAGCAGCTGCCCGGCTTCCGCACCCAGGCGCAGGGCGGCGCCGACCGTGCGGGCCTCGGCGTCGGCGCTGAAGTCGGTGCGTCGGCGGACCTCTTCCAGGGCCCAGTCGGCGCCGGACAGGGCGGCCGAGCCGCGCGCCCCGCGGAGCGCCGCCTCGGACGAGATCTCGTTGCTGCGGCGCCGCATCACACGGTGGCCGTAGACCCGGTCGACGGCCTTGCGTACGGAGTCCACCGCGTCGGCGACGCCCGGCAGGGAGCCGAGGGCGGCCAGGGGGTCAGAGTCGTGCGTACTCATAAGTAGGGAGGCTACGCGCCCGGGCGGCCCGCCCCACGATGGAGTGGTCTTCTTCACGCACCTTGACCACGCCACGCACTCATGCCACTACGCTAGGTGAACATGAAGATCGCTTTCGTGGGGAAGGGCGGCAGCGGCAAGACCACGCTGTCCTCTCTCTTCATCCGCCACCTCACCGCCACCGAGTCCCCGGTCGTCGCCGTCGACGCCGACATCAACCAGCACCTGGGCGCCGCGCTCGGACTGCCCGAGCAGGAGGCCGCGGCGATGCCCGCGATGGGCGCGCACCTGCCGCTCATCAAGGAGTACCTGCGGGGCTCCAACCCGCGGATCGTCTCCGCCGACACGATGATCAAGACGACGCCGCCCGGGGAGGGTTCGCGGCTCCTTCGGGTCCGCGAGGACAACCCGGTCTACGAGACCTGCGCGCGCACGGTCCGGCTCGACGACGGCGACATCCGGCTGATGGCGACGGGCCCCTTCACGGAGTCGGACCTCGGGGTGTCCTGCTACCACTCGAAGGTCGGGGCGGTGGAGCTCTGCCTCAACCACCTGGTCGACGGGGCCGACGAGTACGTGGTCGTCGACATGACGGCGGGCTCGGACTCCTTCGCCTCCGGCCTCTTCACCCGCTTCGACATGACCTTCCTGGTCGCCGAGCCGACCCGCAAGGGCGTCTCGGTCTACCGCCAGTACAAGGAGTACGCACGGGACTTCGGCGTCGCGCTCAAGGTCGTCGGAAACAAGGTGCAGGGCCAGGACGACCTCGACTTCCTGCGCGCGGAGGTCGGCGAGGACCTGCTCGTGACGGTGGGCCACTCGGACTGGGTCCGCGCGATGGAGAAGGGCCACCCGCCGCGCTTCGAGCTCCTGGAGGCGGAGAACCGCATGTCGCTCCAGGCCCTCCAGGACGCGGCCGACGACTCGTACGCCCTCCGCGACTGGGAGCGCTACACGCGCCAGATGGTCCACTTCCACCTCCGCAACGCGGAGAGCTGGGGCAACGCCAAGACCGGGGCCGACCTGGCGGCGCAGGTCGACCCCGGTTTCGTACTGTCCGAAGGGCTCAGTGCCGTGCAGCCTGCTTAGCCGCCGGGGCACCCGCCGGGGCGGGCGGCTGGGCGGCCAGGAAGGTCTGCCAGCCGCCCTGCGGGGCCTCGCCGACCTTCAGGGTGCGCATCTTGGCGATGACCTCGGGGTCCTGGGCGTCGAGCCAGTCGGCGAGCTGACGGAAGGACACGCACTCGACGTCCTTCTGCACGCAGACCGTCGCGATGGTCTCCTCGATGGCACGCATGTACGTGCCGCCGTTCCAGGACTCGAAGTGGTTTCCGATGATCAGCGGCGCGCGGTTGCCCTGGTAGGAGCGCTCGAAGGCCTGCACCAGGCCGTCCCGCATCTGGTTGCCCCAGAACGCGTGCTGCGAGGGGTCGCCCTGGGTCGTACCCGACTGGTTGACCAGGAAGTTGTAGTCCATGGCGAGCGTCTGGAAGGCGCGGCCCGGGACCGGCACGAGCTGCATCGACAGATCCCACAGGCCCAGGTCCTTCTTGGGCCAGATCTGGTCGTTGACGCCGCTCGTGTCGTAGCGGAAGCCCATCTGCGCGGCTGCCTGGACGAAGTTCTTCCGGCCTTCGAGGCAGGGGGTGCGGGCGCCGACGAGCTCCTTGTCGTAGTCGAAGGGAAGCGGCTGCTCCGCGCGCAGGCCGGCGTTCGTCTTCCAGTTCTTGACGAAGGACTTGGCCTGGTTGATCTCGCTCTTCCACTCATCGACCGACCAGGTGCCGACACCCCCGTCCTTCCCGCAGAAGTGCCCGTTGAAGTGGGTGCCGATCTCGTTGCCCTCCTGCCACGCGGCACGCAGTTCGCGGACGGTGTCACGGATGCCGTCGACGTCGTTGAAGCCGATGTCGGAGCGCCCCGCGCTGTGCTGCGGCGGGTCGTAGAGCTTCCGCTTCTCTTCGGGCAGCAGGTACACGCCGCTGAGGAAGTACGTCATGGTCGCGTCGTACTTCCGGCCGACCGAGCGGAAGTGGGAGAACAGCTTCTGGCTGTCCTCGCCCGCGCCGTCCCACGAGAAGACCACGAACTGCGGCGGGGTCTCCCCCGGCTTGAGGCGCTGCCAGACCGGCTGGTGGGGCTGGGCTCCGGTGAAGGCCGTGGAGCCGTCGCCGATCATGCGGACCGTGTTCTCCGGAGCCGCGGCCGGACCCTTCTTGGGGCCCGTCCCGCCCGGCACGGCCTTCGTGGCGGCGCCGTCGGAGCCGTCGGAGCCCGAGCAGCCGGCGAGGCCGGTGATCAGGGCGACGGCGAGGGCACCGGCGGCAAGCGCCTTCTTGTGGACTGCGGTCCTTCTCCCGGCGGCTGGCATCCGCCCACCTCTCCTCAGATCACACGTTCCGTACGAGCGGCGCCAACGTCGCACCGGAGCCGCCGGAGAGATGAAACGACAAGCGGAATCCCGTCCACCTGTCACCGGAACCGGTGAATCATTGCCCTGTTTGCCCCGAAAATAATGCCGCAGACTTTACTCTCCATTACGATCCATTTACCGAGCGTTGATCCTCCCCATCCCGGGGATCCCGCCGGAATCCCGCCGCTGCACGCCGTGACCCATGGCCGCGACCCCCACGTTCGTCCCGCACGAGCCGCGACCGCGCTGCCCCGGAGGAGACGGGAACATGACCCTCTGCACCCCCGCCCGCACGACCAACCGACCCCGAAGCCAGCGGCCCCACAGCCCGCCGGACGGGCCCCGCCGCTTCCGCATCGCCGGCGCGGACCTGTCCGCCTCGGTCGCCGTCTTCCTGATCGCCCTGCCACTCTCGCTCGGCATCGCGCTCGCCACCGGAGCCCCGCTCCAGTCCGGCCTGGTCGCCGCCGCCGTCGGCGGCATCGTCGCCGGCCGGTTCGGCGGCTCCCCCCTGCAGGTGAGCGGGCCCGCCGCCGGCCTCACCGTCGTGACCGCCGAGCTCATCCAGCGGTACGGCTGGCGCACCACCTGCGCCATCACGGTCCTCGCGGGCCTCGCCCAACTCGGCCTGTCCGCCCTGCGGGTGGCCCGCTCCGCACTCGCCGTCTCGCCCGCGATCGTGCACGGCATGCTGGCCGGCATCGGCGTCACCATCGCCCTCGCCCAACTCCACATCGTGCTCGGCGGCACGCCGCAGAGCTCTTCCGTGGCCAACGTCCTGGGCCTGCCCGCCCAGTTGGCGAACGTCCACCCGTCCGCGCTCGCCATCAGCGCCCTCACCGTGACCGTGCTGCTGTGCTGGCCGAAGCTGCCGGGAAGGGCCGGTCGACTCGTACGGAAGGCCCCCGCCGCGCTCGTCGCGGTGGCCGGGGCGACGGCGCTGGCCGCACTCACCGGACTGGCGGTGCCCCGCGTCGACCTGCCCTCCTGGAGCAGCCACGCACTGCCAGGGCTGCCCGAGGGGCCGGTCCTCGGGATCGCGGCCGGCGTGCTCACGATCACCCTGGTCACGAGCGTGCAGTCGCTGCTCTCCGCCGTCGCGGTCGACAAGCTGGTCGCCGCCCGCCCGGACCTCGGCCGGACCGTCCCGCGCTCCGGCCTCGACCGCGAGCTCGCCGGACAGGGCGCGGCCAACGTGGTCTCCGGGGCGCTCGGTGGCCTGCCGGTCGCCGGAGTCGCGGTCCGCAGCGTCGCCAACGTGTCGGCGGGCGCGGTCAGCCGCGCCTCCACCATGCTCCACGGCCTATGGATCGTGCTCGCGGCCCTGCTGCTCGTCCCCGTGCTCGACCTGATCCCGCTGGCCGCGCTCGCCGCGCTCGTCATGGTGGTCGGCATCCAGATGGTCAGCATCACCCACATCCGCACGGTCACCCGCCACCGCGAGGTCGTCGTCTACGCAGTGACGCTGGCCGGTGTCACCCTCGTCGGCATCCTGGAGGGCGTGGCCCTCGGGATCGCCGTGGCCATCGCCGTCGCGCTGCACCGGCTGGCCCGCACCCGCATCACCCGCGAGGAGCGGGACGGACACGAACTGCTGCACGTCCGGGGCCAGCTGACCTTCCTCGCCGTCCCCCGACTGAGCCGGGCCCTGCACCAGCTGCCCCGGGGCTCCCACGTCGTGGTCGAACTGGACGGGTCCTTCATGGACCACGCCGCCTTCGAGACGCTGAGCGAGTGGACGTCCGGGCACCTCGCCCACGGCGGCACGGTCGAGACGACCGGCCCCTCCGGCGTCCGGATCGCCGAACCCCACGCCTCCCCCGACGCGGCGGCCGACACCGCCTCCCACACCTGCTGCCGCCCCTGGACGCCGTGGCACAACCACCCATGCGGTGAGCGGGAGGCCGACGGGGCCGACGGCCCCGAAGAGGCCGCCGCGCCCGCCGAGACCCGCCGGACGTCGGGGCTGCACCTGGCCAGCGGCATCGGCAAGTTCCAGCGGAACACCGCCCCGCTCGTACGGGACGAGCTCGCCCGCCTCGCCCGCGAGGGCCAGCGCCCCTCCCAGCTCTTCCTGACCTGCGCCGACTCCCGCCTGGTCACCAGCATGATCACCTCCAGCGGCCCCGGCGACCTCTTCACCGTGCGGAACGTCGGCAACCTCGTCCCGCTCCCCGGCGAGGAGAGCGGGGACGACTCGGTCGCGGCGGCGATCGAGTACGCGGTGGACGTGCTCCGGGTCGAGTCGATCACCGTGTGCGGCCACTCCGGCTGCGGTGCGATGCAGGCCCTGCTCGGCAGCGGCCCGGACGATCCGGCGACACCGCCGACCCCGCTGCGGCGCTGGCTGCGGCACGGCCGGCCGAGCCTGGACCGGATGGCGAGCCGTAGACACGCCTGGGCCCGGATCTCCGGACGGCTGCCGGCCGACGCGGTCGAGCAGCTCTGCCTGACCAACGTGGTCCAGCAGCTGGAGCACCTGAGGGCGTACGAGTCGGTGGCGCGCCGACTGGCCGAGGGCAGCCTCACCCTGCACGGCATGTACTTCCATGTGGGCGAGGCGCAGGCGTACCTGTTGTCGGGCACGGACGAGGTCCACAGCTACGACGACGTCTTCACGCAGGTCATGCCGAGCGACCACCTGGAGTCGGATCACCTGACGACGGCCCGCGCGTCCTGAGGTCGCCGGACCGGCCCGGCCCGCGCCTCCTGAGGTCGCCGGACCGGCTCGGCCCGAGGCCTCCTGAGGTCGCCGGACCGAATCGCCCCGCGCGTCCTGAACCATCCGCTCCGGCCGTCCGTGAGACTGTGTGGCCCCTTCTCCCACCGCTCGGGAAGAAGGGGCCACCGCACGTCATACAACTCACAGGTCTAAACCAATTCCCTGGAGACTCTTGTCACCCGGGCCTCGGACTGATGAGCTATGACGCGGGACACATACGCACAGAGGACGCCCTGGGAAAGGGAGATGTCGTGAGCAACGAATCCTTGGCCAACCTGCTCAAGGAAGAGCGGCGGTTCGCGCCGCCCGCCGAGCTGGCCGCGGACGCCAATGTGACGGCGGAGGCGTACGAGCAGGCCAAGGCGGACAGGCTGGGCTTCTGGGCCGAGCAGGCCAAGCGCCTGACCTGGGCCACCGAGCCGACCGAGACGCTCGACTGGTCGAACCCGCCGTTCGCCAAGTGGTTCGCGGACGGCGAGCTGAACGTGGCGTACAACTGCGTCGACCGTCACGTCGAGGCGGGCCACGGCGACCGGGTCGCCATCCACTTCGAGGGCGAGCCGGGCGACAGCCGCGCCATCACCTACGCCGAGCTCAAGGACGAGGTCTCGCGGGCCGCCAACGCCCTGACCGAGCTGGGCGTCCGCAAGGGTGACCGGGTCGCCGTCTACCTGCCGATGATCCCCGAGGCGGCCGTCACGATGCTGGCCTGCGCCCGCGTCGGCGCCGCCCACTCGGTGGTCTTCGGCGGCTTCTCGGCCGACGCCGTGGCCTCCCGCATCCAGGACGCCGACGCCAAGCTGGTCGTCACCGCCGACGGCGGCTACCGCCGCGGCAAGCCGAGCGCCCTCAAGCCGGCCATCGACGAGGCCGTCGCCAAGTGCCCGCAGGTCGAGCACGTCCTCGTGGTCCGCCGCACGGGCCAGGACACGGCCTTCACCGAGGGCCGCGACGTGTGGTGGGACGACATCGTCGCCCGCCAGTCCGCCGAGCACACCCCGGAGGCCTTCGAGGCGGAGCACCCGCTCTTCATCCTCTACACCTCCGGTACGACGGGTAAGCCGAAGGGCATCCTGCACACCTCCGGCGGCTACCTCACCCAGGCCGCGTACACGCACCACGCCGTCTTCGACCTGAAGCCGGAGAGCGACGTCTACTGGTGTACCGCCGACATCGGCTGGGTCACCGGCCACTCGTACATCGTCTACGGCCCGCTGGCCAACGGCGCGACGCAGGTCATGTACGAGGGCACCCCGGACACCCCGCACCAGGGCCGGGTCTTCGAGATCGTGCAGAAGTACGGCGTCACGATCCTCTACACGGCGCCGACGCTGATCCGTACGTTCATGAAGTGGGGCGACGACATCCCCGCGAAGTTCGACCTCTCCAGCCTCCGCGTGCTGGGCTCGGTCGGCGAGCCGATCAACCCCGAGGCCTGGGTCTGGTACCGCGAGCACATCGGCGCCAACAAGTGCCCGATCGTGGACACCTGGTGGCAGACCGAGACCGGCGCGATGATGATCTCGCCGCTGCCGGGCGTCACCGAGACCAAGCCGGGCTCCGCCCAGCGCGCGCTGCCGGGCATCTCCGCGACCGTCGTCGACGACGAGGCGAACGAGGTGCCGGACGGCGGCGGTGGCTACCTGGTCCTCACCGAGCCGTGGCCGTCGATGCTCCGCACGATCTGGGGCGACGACCAGCGCTACATCGACACGTACTGGTCCCGCTTCGAGGGCAAGTACTTCGCCGGTGACGGCGCCAAGAAGGACGAGGACGGCGACATCTGGCTGCTCGGCCGGGTCGACGACGTCATGCTCGTCTCGGGCCACAACATCTCGACCACCGAGGTCGAGTCGGCGCTCGTCTCCCACCCGTCCGTGGCCGAGGCGGCCGTCGTCGGCGCCGCGGACGAGACGACCGGCCAGGCCATCGTCGCCTTCGTCATCCTGCGCGGCACGGCGAGCGAGACGGTGGCATCATCCGCTGACGCGGTGGAGAACCTCGTCTCCGACCTGCGCAACCACGTCGGCGCGACGCTCGGCCCGATCGCCAAGCCGAAGCGGATCCTGCCGGTGGCGGAGCTGCCGAAGACCCGCTCGGGCAAGATCATGCGTCGCCTGCTGCGTGACGTGGCGGAGAACCGGGAGCTGGGAGACGTCACGACGCTGACCGACTCCTCGGTCATGTCGCTCATCCAGACCCAGCTGCCGACGACGTCCAGCGAGGACTGAGTCCCGGTCGTACGACGCGGAAGCCCGCCCCGAGCCGCTCGGGGCGGGCTTCCGCGCGTCTCGCCCCGCAGGCCCCCTCCGTCGGGACGAAAGGCGCAAATCTCCTTAAAGTGATTCTCGCCGGACACAACCCCGTCTCGTTAGGTAAAGTAAGGATCGCGTCAGTGACGCGACAAGAAAACCTAGGTGCGCCGGGAAGTCTGGTCGGCATGTGCTTCGTCCTGCCCACCGACCGGAGGTTTCCTCGTGGCCGCGCCCGCACCGACCGACCGTGACGACCGCAAGTTCCTCGGCCGGCTCTCCCTGCCCGAGCGGCGATACCTCACCGACGCCCTGCGTACGGAGACCGTCGGCGGCGTCCTGCTACTCCTCGCCGCCGTCGCCGCCCTCATCTGGGCCAACACCCCCGCGGCCGACAGCTACAAGTCCGTACAGAACTTCCACATAGGCCCCGCCGCCCTCGGTCTCGACCTGTCGATCCAGCACTGGGCCGCCGACGGGCTCCTCGCGATCTTCTTCTTCGTCGCAGGCATCGAGCTCAAGCGCGAGCTCGTCGCGGGCGAACTGCGCGACCCCAAGGCCGCCGCGCTCCCCGTCATCGCCGCGATCTGCGGCATGGCCGCGCCCGCCCTCGTCTACGCCCTGGTCAACGTCCTCGGCAACGGCTCGATGGACGGCTGGGCCGTGCCCACGGCGACCGACATCGCCTTCGCGCTCGCCGTCCTCGCCGTCATCGGCACCTCGCTGCCGTCCGCGCTGCGCGCCTTCCTGCTCACCCTCGCCGTCGTCGACGACCTCTTCGCGATCCTGATCATCGCGGTCTTCTTCACCAGCGACCTGAACTTCGCCGCGCTCGGCGGCGCGGTCGCCGGACTCGTCGTCTTCTGGCTGCTCCTCCGCAAGAACGTTCGCGGCTGGTACGTGTACGTCCCGCTGGCCCTCGTCATCTGGGCCCTGATGTACAACAGCGGCGTCCACGCCACCATCGCCGGCGTCGCCATGGGCCTGATGCTGCGCTGCACCACCCACGAGGGTGAGAAGCACTCCCCCGGCGAGCACATCGAGCACCTCGTACGACCGCTCTCGGCCGGCCTCGCCGTCCCCCTGTTCGCGCTCTTCTCCGCCGGCGTCAGCGTCTCCGGCGGGGCGATCCGCGACGTCTTCACCCAGCCGGTCACCCTCGGCGTCGTCCTCGGTCTCGTCGTCGGCAAGGCCGTCGGCATCTTCGGCGGCACCTGGCTCGCCGCCCGTTTCACCAAGGCGGAGCTCAACCCCGACCTGACCTGGCCGGACGTCTTCGCCGTCGCCTCCCTCGCCGGCATCGGCTTCACCGTCTCGCTGCTCATCGGCGAACTCGCCTTCGCCGGCGACGCCGTCCTCACCGACGAGGTGAAGGCCGCCGTCCTCATCGGCTCCCTCATCGCGGCCGTCCTCGCCTCCGTCCTGCTGAAGCTGCGGGTCCGCAGGTACCAGGAGCTCATCGCCGACGAGGAGCGCGACGACGACCACGACGGCATCCCCGACATCTACGAGCAGGACAACCCGGCGTACCACCTGCGGATGGCGGAGATCTACGAGAAGAAGGCCGCCGAGCACCGCGACCGCGCCCAAGTGGCGGGGGCATCGCGCGACGAGGCCGACCGTCCGGCATGATCTGACTCGGACCGTAGAAGAGAAAAGGGAGCAGCGATGAGCGACCCGTTCGACGGAGCCGAGCGCAGTCTCGGCCAGTTGGTCGCCTCGGCGACCGCCGAGATGTCCGCACTCGTGCACGACGAGATCGCCCTGGCCAAGGCCGAGATCCGGGAGGACGCCAAGCGGGGCGCGATCGGCGGCGCCGCCGGCATCGCCGCCGCGGTCGTGCTGTTGTTCTCCCTGCCGATGCTGAGCTTCGCGCTCGCGTACGCCATCAACACCTGGACGGGCGGGCACAACGGCGAGGGCGGCTGGAACCTCGTCTGGTGCTTCCTGCTCTCGTTCGCCGCGAACGTGCTGCTGGCGGTGCTCCTCGGCGTGATCGCGTACGCCAAGTTCCGCAAGGTGAAGCCGCCGGAGAAGTCCATCGCCTCCGCCAAGCAGACGGCCGCCGTGCTCTCCACGGTGAAGCCGCACCCCCGCCCGGAGCCGGTCACGGCGCTGGACAAGGCCTCCGCTGTGGCACGCTCGTCCGTATGACCCTCCCCGAGAGCAGCAACGGCAACGGCGGGCCCGTGCGGCTCGACGGGCCGTGGACCCATCGCGACGTGGCCGCCAACGGCGCCCGATTCCACATCGCCGAGATGGGTGACGGCCCGCTGGTGCTGCTCCTGCACGGCTTCCCGCAGTTCTGGTGGACCTGGCGCCACCAGCTGCCGGCCCTCGCCGACGCGGGGTTCCGGGCCGTCGCGATGGACCTGCGCGGGGTGGGCGGCAGCGACCGCACGCCCCGGGGTTACGACCCCGCCAACCTGGCCCTCGACATCACCGGGGTCATCCGCTCCCTCGGCGAGCCCGACGCGGCGCTCGTCGGCCACGACCTGGGCGGCTACCTCGCCTGGACGGCGGCCGTGATGCGGCCCAAGCTGGTGCGCCGCCTCGCCGTCTCCTCGATGCCGCACCCGCGCCGCTGGCGCTCGGCGATGCTCTCCGACTTCGCCCAGTCGCGGGCCGGGTCGCACATCTGGGGCTTCCAGCAGCCGTGGCTGCCGGAGCGCCGGCTCGTCGCGGACGACGCGGCGCTCGTGGGAGAGCTGATCCAGGAGTGGTCGGGGCCGCGCCCCGCCGACGAGGAGGCCGTCGAGGTGTACCGGCGGGCGATGCTGGTCCCGTCGACGGCGCACTGCTCGATCGAGCCGTACCGCTGGATGGTGCGGTCCCTGGCCCGCCCGGACGGCATCCAGTTCAACCGGCGCATGAAGCGGCCCGTACGGGTGCCGACGCTGCACCTGCACGGCTCCATGGACCCGGTGATGCGGACCCGCAGCGCGGCCGGTTCGGGCGAGTACGTGGAGGCGCCGTACCGCTGGCGGCTCTTCGACGGCCTCGGTCACTTCCCGCACGAGGAGGACCCGGTGGCCTTCTCCACGGAGCTCGTCAACTGGCTGAAGGACCCCGAGCCCGACCGCTGACGTGACGCCTGACGTGCCATCGGAACAGGCGCCCGGTCAGGCTTCTGACGTACAGACATCCATCGAACGGCCATGTGCCCGGCGCATACTCCAATTGGCGGGCCCCCGGGCGGTTACCGACCTTGGGCCACGGGCAGACGTCGAGGTATGGGCTGGACGCACGACTACAGTGACACAGCACGCAACCGCCGCTCGGCCGCTGGGCCGGGCTCCCGGGAGAGGGGCGGCCCGCAGGACCAGGGCCGCGCGCACGCCGTGCAAGGGGTGGGGATCTCGCGCATCCTGCGCCGCCGGGCCCGCTGGGTCTCGGCCCGGCTCAGGCATCCACGCGACACCCCCTAGCGGGGCACAGGACAGCGGAGCACGGGACATCGGAGCGCAGGGCAGCAGAGCACAGGACTGCTGTGAGCGGCCGGCCGGCTACAGCGCGCAGGCCTGGGTGTCGACCTGCTGGGTGGCGGTCCTGCCGCGCTCGATGTCCTCGCGGATCTCGTCGACCGTCAGCGCGTAGCCGGTGTTCACGTCGTCGAGGGAGCGGGCGAAGATCACGCCGGACACCTCGCCGTCCTCGGTGAGGAGCGGGCCGCCGGAGTTGCCCTGGCGGACCGTCGCGTACAGCGAGTACACGTCCCTGCGCACCTCGTCGCGCTGGTAGATGTCGGGGCCCTTGGCGCTGATACGGCCCCTGACGCGCGCCGACCGCACGTCGTACGAGCCGTTCTCCGGGAATCCGGCGATGATCGCGCCGTCCCCGCTGTGGGCGTCCTCGTCGGTGAAGTTCAGGGGCGCGGCCTTGAGGCCCGGCACGTCCAGGACGGCGATGTCGCGCTGCCAGTCGTAGAGGACGACCTTGGCGTCGTAGAGCTTGCCCTCGCCGCCTATCTGGACGGTCGGTTCGTCGACCCCTCCGACGACATGGGCGTTGGTCATGATCCGGCGGTCGTCGAAGACGAAGCCGGTGCCTTCGAGGACCTTGCCGCAGCTCTGCGCGGTGCCGACGACCTTCACGATGGAGCGCTGGGCGCGGGCGGCGACGGGGCTGTCGGCGAGCGCCGGATCGGGCGGTGTGACCTGGGTGATCGGCTCGTTGGTGAAGGGGCTGAAGACCGGCGGGAAGCCGCTGCGGGCCAGCGTGGAGCTGAAGTCGTCGAACCAGCGGGACGCCTGATCGGGCATCACCTGCTCCACCCCGAGCAGGACCTTGGAGTTGCGCACCTCCTTGCCCAGCGTGGGCAGCGAGGTACGGGCGAGCGCGGAGCCGATGAGCCAGGCCACGAGCAGCATCGCGACGACGTTGACCAGCGCGCCGCCGGTGGCGTCCAGGGCGCGCACCGGTGACCACGTGATGTGCCGGCGCAGCTTGTTGCCGAGGTGGGTGGTGAACGCCTGGCCCACGGAGGCGCAGACGATGACCACCATCACGAAGACGATCGTCGCCGTGGTCGAGACCTCGCTGTTGTCGGTCAGCTGGTCCCAGAGGATCGGGAGCAGCAGAACGGCGACGAGACCGCCGCCGAGGAACCCGACCACCGACAGGATGCCGACCACGAATCCCTGGCGATAACCGATGACGGCGAACCACACGGCGGCGAGCAGCAACAAGATGTCCAGCACGTTCACCGTCGATAGCCTCGCAAATTCGTTTCGGTCGCCGAGGTCAGCCTGTCATGAGCGCCAGTCGAGTGGGACCTGCTTGGCCCGGTCCCAGGGGCGCTCCCAGCCGGCGTAATGCAGTAGCCGGTCGATCACTCCGGCGGTAAAACCCCAGACCAGCGCGGACTGGACCAGGAACGCGGGGCCCTGGTGGCCGCTCGGGTGGACGGTCGTCGCGCGGTTGGCGGGATCCGTGAGATCCGCCACGGGAACCGTGAAGACGCGGGCGGTCTCGCCGGGGTCGACGGCTCCCACGGGGCTCGGGGCCCGCCACCAGCCGAGGACCGGGGTGACGACGAAGCCGCTGACGGGGATGTAGAGCTGCGGCAGTACGCCGAACACCTGGACGCCCGCCGGGTCGAGCCCGGTCTCCTCCTGGGCCTCTCGCAGGGCGGCGCGCACCAGACCGCCGTCCTCCGGAGCGCCGTCCTCCGGGTCGAGGGCACCGCCCGGGAAGGAGGGCTGCCCGGCGTGCGACCGGAGGCTGCCGGCGCGCTCCATGAGCAGCAGCTCGGGTCCGCGGTCGCCCTCGCCGAAGAGGACGAGGACGGCGGACTGACGGCCGGCCCCGCTCGCGGGCGGCAGGAACCGGCTCAGCTGCTCGGGCGCGACCGTGCGGGCGGCCCGGTCGACGGGTTCGAGCCAGGACGGCAGCCCGGCCCGGTCGAGCAGACCACCGGTACCGGGGCCGTGGCCGGGGTTACGGCCGGTGCCGGAGCCGGGGCTACGGCCGTGGCCAGGGCTGCGACCGTGGCCGGCATCGTGGATGTCTTCGTCAGTGCGCGTCATAGGCACCCCGTGTTTCACAACGCGATCGATGGACGGGTTCGTTCCCCGCAGCTCGGTCCGGAAGCTCGGGCTCGGGCTCGGGCTCGGACTCGGACTCGGGCTCGGGCTCAGGCTCGGGCTCCGCCGCTCGCGCCCAGCGGGGGCGCGGGGCGGCCCGGGTAGCCGGGCGGCGGGTCGAGCCGCTGGCCGGGGAATCCGCCCATCTCGTACTTCAGCAGCTTCCGCGCCTTCTCCGGGTCCGTCTCGCCCTCGCCGTACGAGGGGCAGAGGTGGGTGATCGGGCAGGCGCCGCAGGCGGGCTTGCGGGCGTGGCAGATCCGGCGGCCGTGGAAGATCACCCGGTGCGAGAGCATGGTCCACTCGCTCTTCGGGAAGATCTCGGCGATCTCCGCCTCGATCTTGACCGGGTCCTCCTGCTCGGTCCACTTCCAGCGCCGGACCAGGCGCATGAAGTGGGTGTCGACGGTGATGCCGGGGACCCCGAAGGCGTTGCCGAGGACGACGAACGCGGTCTTGCGGCCGACGCCGGGGAGCTTGACCAGGTCCTCCAGGCGGCCGGGGACCTCGCCGCCGAAGTCGTCCCTGAGGGAGGCGGCGAGGCCCATGATCGACTTGGTCTTGGCCCGGAAGAAGCCGGTCGGGCGGATCAGCTCCTCGACCTCCTCCGGTACGGCGGCGGCGAGGTCCTCGGGCGTGGGGTACTTCGCGAAGAGGGCGGGGGTGGTCTGGTTGACCCGCAGGTCGGTGGTCTGCGCGGAGAGGACCGTGGCGACGAGCAGCTCGAAGGGGTTCCGGAAGTCGAGCTCCGGATGGGCGTACGGGAAGACCTCGGCCAGCTCGCGGTTGATCTTCCGCGCCCGCCGGATCATGGCGAGCCGCGACTCGGGCTTGGCGGCCTTCACCACCGTCACGGAGGCGGCCGACTTCGCGACCTTCGCGGGCGCCATCGACTTCGCCGATTTCACGGCCTTCGCGGGCGGCGCGGCCTTCGCGGCCTTCGCCGGCTTCACAGCCTTCGCCGGAGCGGCCGCCTCGCCGTCGACCCTGCCCGTCTTGGCGGTTTTGACCGGCTCCACGACCCCCGCAATCTTCCGAATTGGGGCTTTTGCCCGCTTCGACACGCCGTGTTCGCCCACGGCGGAATTACCTTCGGCTGACACTCTTCCAGCCCCCTTGGCCTGCGCTCTCACCGGCGAGTTGGACACCCGGCCAGCCTAGGGGCCACTGCTGACATCCGCCTTGGGCATGGCCGATCGGACCCCAATCGGGCCCCTGCCGTACGGACCGGTAGCCAAGTGCGTCAAACTTGTTGTGATTGATCGCACTGTTTTGTGCGTCCGGCATCATGGGACCCAGGTCCTTTGAGCAGGTCGACAGTATGGAGAGAACTCGTGGACGACGTTCTGCGGCGCGCCCCGCTCTTCGCGGCGCTCGATGACGAGCAGGCCGCCGAGCTGCGCGCCTCGATGAGTGAGGCGACGCTCGCCCGTGGCGACGCGCTGTTCCACGAGGGCGATCCCGGTGACCGCCTGTACGTGGTCACCGAGGGCAAGGTGAAGCTGCACCGCACCTCCCCCGACGGCCGCGAGAACATGCTGGCGGTCCTCGGCCCCGGCGAGCTCATCGGTGAGCTGTCCCTCTTCGACCCGGGCCCGCGCACCGCGACCGCGACGGCGCTGACCGAGGTCAAGCTGCTCGGTCTGGGCCACGGCGACCTCCAGCCCTGGCTGAACGCCCGCCCCGAGGTGGCCACCGCGCTGCTCCGCGCGGTCGCCCGCCGGCTGCGCAAGACCAACGACCAGATGTCCGACCTGGTCTTCTCCGACGTGCCGGGCCGTGTCGCCCGTGCGCTCCTCGACCTGTCGCGCCGCTTCGGCGTGCAGTCGGAGGAGGGCATCCACGTCGTCCACGACCTCACCCAGGAGGAGCTGGCCCAGCTGGTCGGCGCCTCCCGCGAGACGGTCAACAAGGCGCTCGCCGACTTCGCCCAGCGCGGCTGGCTGCGCCTGGAGGCCCGCGCCGTGATCCTGCTGGACGTGGAGCGCCTCGCGAAGCGCTCGCGGTAAGCACCCTCGTACGCGAAAGGCCGCCCCGGTCGTCGGACCGGGGCGGCCTTTCCGTACGTCAGGGTGCGGTCAGCGCTTCGAGCCGTCCACGATCACCGGGGCCGAGCCACCGTTCCCGCAGGGCACGGTGTAGATCGCGTTCTTGGCCGCGGCCTCCTTGAACGCGTCGATGCACTGGTTCATGAGGACCTTGTCCGTCAGCGAGTTGTTGAGGATCTTGTTGGCGCGGGCGATGCCCTCCGCCTCGATCCGGCGCCGGTCGGACTCGGCCTGGGCGGTACGGGCGGCCTCAAGGGCGCGCTCGGTGGCCTGCTGCTGCTGGATCTTGCGGTCGATCTGGCCCTGGAGCGAGTCCGAGGGCTTCACGTTGCGCAGGTTCACCGTGGTCACGTCGATGCCTCGCGGGACAAGGCGCTCCTTGATCAGGGAGCCGATCTCGGCGTTGATCTTCTCGCGGTCGGAGGCGTACCCCTGCTCGCTCGTGTAGCGGGCGAAGACGTTGCGGACGATCTCCCGGCTGTCCGGGTAGACGAGCCGCTGCTGGATGGCGTCCTCGCTGCCCGCGAGCTTGTACAGCTCGACGGACTTGGACGGGACGACGGCCCACTTCACCGTCACCTCGGCGTACATCACGCCGCCCTGCGAGGAGCGGACCTCGACCACGTCCTTGTCGGAGAGGTTGAGGTCGACGGGGCGGGTGGAGAAGGTCGTGACGTCGGTGAACGGCGACTTCACGTGCATGCCCGAGGTCATGGGCGAGCCGACCTTGCCGAAGGCGACCGGAACACCGACCTCGTACGCGCTGATCACGTAGGTCATGCTGACGGCCAGCGAGAAGAGGCCGGCGACCACCGCGCCGACGGCGCCGAGCTTCAGCCCCGTCGAGTCCTGCGAGCGGGCGACGAAGAAGAGCACCACTGCGGCGATGAGCAGCAGAATGGCGATGACGAACACGGGCGATCCCCCCGAAAGCTACGGCCAGAAGTAAGCGGAGCGTAAAGCACGGGTCAAGGACATCGAAGGGTCGGGGTCGGCCTCGGGACAGGATCGTGACGTCCCCGGAACCAGCTCCGCCCCGTACTGCCCCGCCCTGCCCCGCCTGCCCCGCCTGCCCCGCCTGTCCCGAGCCGTCTACGCCAGGCCGCCCAGACCGCCCCGCCTACGCCAGGCCGCGCTCCCGCAGGTACTCGAGCTGCGCCCGTACGGACAGCTCGGCCGCCGGCCACAGCGAGCGGTCCACGTCCGCGTACACGTGCGCGACGACCTCCGCCGCCGTCCGGTGGCCGCTCTCGACCGCCGACTCCACCTGGGCGAGCCTGTTCGCCCGGTGTGCCAGATAGAACTCCACGGCCCCCTGAGCGTCCTCCAGGACCGGCCCGTGCCCCGGCAGGACCGTGTGCACGCCGTCGTCGACGGTGAGCGAGCGCAGCCGCCGCAGCGAGTCCAGGTAGTCGCCGAGCCGCCCGTCCGGATGCGCGACCATCGTCGTCCCGCGGCCCAGGATCGTGTCGCCCGTCAGCACCGCCCGGTCGGCGGGCAGATGGAAGGAGAGCGAGTCCGAGGTGTGCCCGGGCGTCGGGACGACCCGCAGCTCCAGGCCGCCGACCGACACCACCTCCCCCGCGCCGAGCCCCTCGTCGCCGAGCCGCAGCGCCGGGTCGAGGGACCGGACGGCGGTCCGGGTCAGCTCGGCGAACCGGCCTGCGCCCTCCGCGTGGTCCGGGTGGCCGTGGGTCAGCAGGGTGAGCGCGACCCGCTTGCCGAGCTTCTCGGCGGTCTCGACGACATGGCGCAGATGGCCCTCGTCGAGCGGGCCCGGGTCGACGACGACGGCGAGGTCGGAGCCGGGCTCGGACAGGAGCCAGGTGTTGGTGCCGTCGAGGGTCATCGCGGACGCGTTCGGGGCCAGGACGTTCACGGCGCGGGCGGTCGCCGGGCCGGAGACCACGAGCCCGCGCGGCTGCCCGGGCAGGGCGGCGGCGTCGCTCATCACGCGCCCCCGGCCGGGATGATCTTGGTGAACTCCTCGTGCCCCGGCCAGCTCAGGACCAGCTCGTCACCCTCCAGGCGCGCCTGCGCGAGCACGGGGGTCATGTCCTGGGCCCCGGCCGCCTCCAGCGCCTCGGCGGCCGTGCCGTACGGCTCCAGGGCCCGCAGGGTCGAGATCGTCGGCGGCATCATCGTCAGCTCGCCCCGGTCGTACCCGGCCGCGGCATCCGCCGGGCGGATCCAGACCGTACGGTCCGCCTCCGTGGAGGCGTTCCGGGTGCGCTGCCCGGCCGGGAGGGCGGCCACGAAGAACCACGTGTCGTACCGCCGCTGCTCGAACTCCGGGGTGATCCAGCGCGCCCACGCGCCGAGCAGGTCCGAGCGCAGGACGAGCCCGCGCCGGTCGAGGAAGTCGGCGAAGGACAGCTCCCGGGCGACGAGCGCCTCCCGGTCCCGCTCCCAGTCCTCGCCCGTGGTGTCGCCGACCACGGTCTCCGCGGTCTCCCCGGCGAGCAGGACGCCCGCCTCCTCGTACGTCTCGCGTACGGCGGCGCAGACGACGGCCTGGGCCTGGGCGGCGTCACCCTCGTCGAACCCGAGGCGCGCGGCCCACACGGCGAGGGAGGGCCCGGCCCAGCGCACCGGCTGCTCGTCACGCGGGTCGACCCCACCACCGGGGTAGGCGTACGCGCCGCCCGCGAAGGCCATCGAGGCGCGACGGCGCAGCATGTGGACGTCGGGGCCCGCGGCCCCGTCCCGCAGGAGGAGGACGGTGGCGGCGCGGCGGGGGCTCACCGGGGTGAGCTCGCCCGCGGCGAGGGCCCGGATGCGGTCGGGCCATTCCGGCGGGTACCACTGACCGTTCGGCTGAGCATTCGACATGGGCGGATGCTATGCGCAAGCACCGAAATGCACGAGGGCCGGTCGGCGCGACGGCACGACGACGGGCGCGACGGCACGGCGCCACAGCGGCCGACGCGACAGCGGCCGACGCGACGGGCCCGACGCCATGACGGCGACCGCGACAGCCCGACGCCACGACAGCGAGCACAGCGCCCCCACGCCACGGCAGCGGCCGACGCACGAGAGCCGGCCCCCTCGCCCTGAGGGGACCGGCTCTTCACGGAATGACGGGAGGTCAGGCCTCGACGAGCTCCACCTGGACCTCGACCTCGACCGGCGCGTCGAGCGGCAGCACGGCCACGCCGACGGCGCTGCGCGCGTGCACGCCCTTGTCCCCGAGGACCGCGCCGAGCAGCTCGCTGGCGCCGTTGATGACACCCGGCTGCCCGGTGAAGTCGGAGGCGGAGGCGACGAAGCCGACGACCTTCACGACCCGCTTGATCCGGTCCAGGTCACCCGCGACCGACTTCACGGCCGCGAGCGCGTTCAGCGCGCAGGTGGCCGCGAGCTGCTTGGCCTCCTCGGCGGTGACCTCGTCGCCGACCTTGCCGGTCACCGAGAGCTTGCCCGCGACCATCGGAAGCTGGCCCGAGGTGTAGACGTACACGCCCGACTGCACGGCCGGCTGGTAGGCGGCCAGCGGCGGCACGACCTCCGGCAGGGTCAGTCCGAGCTCGGCGAGCCTCGCCTCGACGGCCCCGCTCACGACTTGGCCCGCTTCAGGTAGGCCACGAGCTGCTCGGGGTTGTTCGGCCCGGGCACGACCTGGACGAGCTCCCAGCCGTCCTCGCCCCAGGTGTCCAGAATCTGCTTCGTCGCGTGCACCAGAAGCGGCACGGTGACGTACTCCCACTTGGTCATGGAGCCGACTGTATCCGCTGCCGCGGGGCGGCCTCTTGATTGGGCGCCGCCGCCAGTGGTTAGGCTCGACAGCGTGAGCAGGCTCCAGGTCGTCAGCGGCAAGGGCGGTACCGGTAAGACGACGGTCGCCGCCGCCCTCGCGCTCGCCCTCGCGACGGAGGGGAAACGTACCCTCCTCGTCGAGGTCGAAGGCAGACAGGGCATCGCACAGCTCTTCGAGACGGAGTCGCTTCCGTACGAGGAACGCAAGATCGCCGTCGCCCCGGGCGGCGGCGAGGTGTACGCGCTGGCGATCGACGCCGAGCGCGCGCTCCTCGACTACCTCCAGATGTTCTACAAACTGGGCAGCGCGGGGCGGGCCCTGAAGAAGCTCGGCGCGATCGACTTCGCGACGACGATAGCCCCGGGGGTACGGGACGTCCTGCTGACCGGCAAGGCGTGCGAGGCGGTCCGGCGGCGCGAGAAGCACGGCGGCCACACCTACGACCACGTGGTCATGGACGCGCCGCCCACCGGCCGCATCACCCGCTTCCTCAACGTCAACGACGAGGTGGCGGGCCTGGCGAGGATCGGCCCGATACACAACCAGGCGCAGGCCGTCATGCGGGTCCTCAAGTCGCCCGAGACGGCGGTCCATCTGGTGACCCTCCTGGAGGAGATGCCGGTCCAGGAGACGGCCGACGGCATCGCGGAGCTCCGCGCGGCCGAACTGCCGGTGGGGCGGGTCGTGGTGAACATGGTCCGCCCGCACGTCCTCGACGGGGCGGCGGTACGGGCCGCCTCCGGCGACCACCGGGACGCGATCGCGCGGAGCCTGGCCTCCGTCGGCGTCACGGGCGGCACGCGCCTGGTCGAGCCGCTCCTCGACCAGGCGGCCGAGCACGCCCGGCGGGTGGAGCTGGAGCGCGAGCAGCGCGCGGTCCTGGACGGCATCGGCGTGCCCTCGTACGAACTCCCCTTCCTGGGGGACGGCGGGGACATCGCGGGGCTCTACCGACTGGCGAAGGAACTGCGTAAGCAAGGGGTGGGCGCGTGACGGAGAAGCCGGCCGCCGAGAGCGGCCTCGACGCGGTCCCCGTCCTGGAGATCGACCCGCTCATCGACGACCTGGGCACCCGCATCATCGTCTGCTGCGGCGCCGGCGGGGTCGGCAAGACGACCACGGCGGCCGCCCTCGGCGTACGGGCGGCCGAGCGCGGCCGGCGGGTCGTCGTCCTCACCATCGACCCGGCGCGCCGGCTCGCGCAGTCGATGGGCATCGACTCCCTCGACAACACGCCCCGCAAGGTCGAGGGCATCAAGGCCTCCGATGGCGGCGAACTGCACGCCATGATGCTCGACATGAAGCGGACCTTCGACGAGATCGTCGAGGCGCACGCGGACCCCGGGCGGGCCCGGGCGATCCTGGAGAACCCCTTCTACCAGTCCTTGTCGGCCGGATTCGCCGGTACGCAGGAGTACATGGCGATGGAGAAGCTGGGCCAGCTCCGGGCGCGCGACGAGTGGGACCTGATCGTGGTCGACACGCCGCCGTCCCGCTCCGCCCTGGACTTCCTGGACGCGCCGAAGCGGCTCGGGTCCTTCCTCGACGGGAAGTTCATCAAGCTGCTCATGGCCCCGGCGAAGGTGGGCGGCCGGGCCGGCATGAAGTTCCTGAACGTCGGCATGTCGATGATGACGGGGACGCTCGGGAAGCTGCTCGGGGGTCAGTTCCTCAAGGACGTGCAGACCTTCGTGGCGGCGATGGACACGATGTTCGGCGGTTTCCGGACCCGCGCCGACGCCACGTACCGACTGCTCCAGGCCCCGGGCACGGCGTTCCTCGTCGTCGCCACGCCGGAGCGGGACGCGCTGCGCGAAGCCGCGTACTTCGTGGAGCGGCTGGCCGCCGAGGCGATGCCACTGGCCGGTCTCGTCCTCAACCGTGTCCACGGCAGCGGTGCCGCCGGCCTCTCGGCCGAGCGGGCGCGGGCCGCCGCGGAAAATCTTGACGAGGGGCGCATGACGGATCAGGCGGGCGGGAAGACTGCACGGAGTGGCTCCCCGGCCACGTCGCCCGAGCTGTCAGACCTCGCCACCGCCGCCGCATCTTCTTCCGTATCCCCGGCTGCCCCCACAGCCGAACCGGCCGCACAGCGCACAGCCGCAGACACCGTCACAGAGGCGGACACAGACACGGACGTACGACATCTCACCGCGGGACTCCTACGCCTGCATGCCGAGCGCATGCGGGTGCTCGCGCGTGAGCAGCGCACGCGGAACCGCTTCACCGCCCTCCACCCCGAGGTGGCGGTGGTCGAAGTGGCCGCCCTGCCCGGCGATGTGCACGACCTCGCCGGGCTGCGGGCCATCGGTGACCGGCTCACGACCGGGCATACGCCCTCGACCTGAGCCCCTGTCCCCGTACGCGTCGGGGTCTATCCGACCGCGGCGTACGCCTCGTACGTCGCGTCGTCCTCGATCGCCACGGGCAGCAGGCCCGCACCGCGCTCGTACTCCGTCCGCGCGGTCTCCAGGAGCCGGCGCCACGAGGTGACGGTCGGCCGTCGGCGCAGCAGGGCGCGGCGCTCTCGCTCCGTCATGCCACCCCACACGCCGAACTCCACGCGGTTGTCGAGGGCGTCGGCGAGGCACTCGGTCCGCACCGGACATCCGGTGCACACCGCCTTTGCCCTGTTCTGTGCCGCTCCCTGCACGAAAAGTTCATCCGGATCGGTAGTGCGGCAGGCCGCCTGCGCACTCCAGTCAGCTACCCAGCCCATACCGGCGCCGTCCTCTCCCGAATCGAGGCTCCCCCACGGCGGCAGCGGCATATTCACCGCTGCCAGTTGGGACGTTACGGAAGGTAGGCACAGCGCAACACCCCCTTCGGGCCCAATCTTGAATGGCCCGAACGGACTATGCGTACGCGTCAGATCACCCAGGGGAGTGATCGAAGGACATGCGTGTGATAGGGGACATATCCAGCGAATATGCCCTTACTTGCCGGAGCCACTTCGGGCACCGAGTGACGCATGAGCCGGAAACGGACACGAGCTTCCCGCGTTTCGGGGTCACGGGAATTCACGCCGAAGTCACGCACGGGTCTTGATGCGAGACCACACTGCTGTGACAGTTGTGAGCAGCTTAGGCCAAGGCATATACGCGTGTCCGGCGAATGAGAACGTAGGCTGCCCCCATGGCAAAGAAGCGCTCGGGCGGTGGTCTGACCGGGACCCAGCAGGCCGCCAAGTTCCTCGGTGTCAGTGTGCTCGCAGGAGCCGTGCTGGCGGGCATCGCCCTGCCCGCGGCCGGAGCACTCGGACTCGCCGCGAAGGGCACGGTCGAGGGGTTCGACGAGATCCCCTCCAACCTGAAGACCCCGCCGCTGAGTCAGCGCACCACCATCCTCGACGCCGAAGGCGGTCTCATCGCCACGGTGTACTCGCGGGACCGGAAGGTCGTCCCGCTGGACAAGATCTCCCCGTACATGCAGAAGGCGATCGTCGCGATCGAGGACGGACGCTTCTACGAGCACGGGGCGATCGACCTCAAGGGTGTGCTGCGCGCGATCAACCGCAACGCGCAGTCGGGCGGTGTCGCGCAGGGCGCGTCCACCCTCACCCAGCAGTACGTGAAGAACGTCTTCGTCGAGGAGGCGGGTGACGACCCCGAGAAGGTCGCGCAGGCCACCCAGCAGACCATCGGCCGCAAGGTCCGCGAGCTGAAGTTCGCGATCCAGGTCGAGGAGGAGCTGGGCAAGAAGAAGATCCTGGAGAACTACCTCAACATCACGTTCTTCGGGCAGCAGGCCTACGGCATCGAGGCCGCCTCCCAGCGGTACTTCTCCAAGCGCGCCGCCGACCTGACCCTGGGCGAGGCGGCGATGATGGCCGGTCTCGTCCAGTCGCCGAGCCGCTACGACCCGATCAACGACATCCAGGAAGCCACGAAGCGCCGCAACGTGGTCCTCCAGCGGATGGCCGACGTGAAGGACATCAGCCAGGCGGAGGCGGACAAGGCGAAGGCCGCTCCGCTCAAGCTGAAGGTCAAGACGCCGAAGAACGGCTGCATCACCGCCGTCGACGGCGCCGGCTTCTTCTGCGACTACGTCCGCAAGACGATCCTCAGCGACCCGACCTTCGGGAAGACGGCCGAGGAGCGGCAGAAGCTGTGGAACCTCGGCGGTCTCACCGTCAAGACCACGCTCGACCCGCGCGCGCAGGCCGCCGCCAACGAGGCCGCCGTCGCGAAGATCAACAAGGACGACCCGGTCGCCGCCTCGGTGGTGCAGGTCCAGCCCCGCACCGGCCGGATCCTGTCGATGGGCCAGTCCCGCCCGTACGGCCTGGACCAGAAGCAGCACCAGACCACGCTCAACCTCGCCGTCGGCAGCAAGATGGGCGGCACCACGTACGGCTTCCAGGTCGGCTCGACCTTCAAGCCGATCACGGCCGCGGCGGCGCTGGAGAAGGGCCTGAGCCCGGCGCAGACCTTCGACACCCCGTGGAAGATCCACATCCCGGAGAGCGACTACACCCGCTGCGACGGGAAGCCTGCCGGGTACGCCGACTGGGAGATCGGAAACGAGCTCGAGTCGGAAAAGGGCATGTACGACATGACGAGTGCCCTCGGCAAGTCCATCAACACCTACTTCGCGAAGCTCGAGCAGATGGCGGGCCTCTGCGAGACGATCACGATGGCGAAGAAGGTCGGGTACGAGCGCGAGCTCGGCAAGAAGCTCCAGCAGCTGCCGTCCGTCACCCTCGGCGCCCAGGAGAGCACCCCGCTCGACATGGCGAGCGCCTACGCGACCTTCGCCAACCGGGGCATCTACTGCACCCCGGTCGCCATCGAGTCGGTCAGGGCCGCCAACGGCGACAAGCTGAACGTGCCGCAGACCAAGTGCACGCGGGCCATGAGCGACCGCACCGCCGACATGATCAACCAGATGCTCAAGGGCGTCGTCGAGGACGGTACGGGCCAGAAGGCAGGCCTCAGCGACCGCGACAACGCGGGCAAGACCGGTACGACCAACGACCGCAAGGACGCCTGGTTCGTCGGCTACACCCCGAACCTCTCCACCGCCGTCTGGGTCGGTGACGACGTCGGCGAGAAGAAGTCGATGTACGACATCACCATCGGCGGCGAGTTCTACGACAAGGTCTGTGGTGGCTGCCTCCCCGGCCCGATCTGGCGGATCGCGATGACCGGCGCCCTGAACGCCTCCGAGACGCCGGGCTTCACCCCCATCGCCGTACCGCGGGCCAAGCCCAAGGAGGAGAAGAAGGAAGGCGACAAGCCGAAGAAGCCGGGCGACGCCAAGCCGGGCGACACGAAGCCGCCGACCGACCCCTTCCCCGGGATCACGCTCCCGCCGGACCTGATCGGCGGCGGTGACGGCGGCCGCGGCCGCGGAAACCGCTGAACCGCGCGATCCGCTGAAACACTGAAGCGCTGATACGAGGAAGGGCGCCCCACTCCGGTGGGGCGCCCTTCCTCGTACGTACTCGGCGGACGGATCAGCCCGCGAGCAGCTTCTTCACGGAGGCGGCGACGCGGCCGCCCTCGGCCTGCCCGGCCACCTTCGGGTTCACGATCTTCATGACGGCGCCCATGGCACGCGGCCCCTCGGCACCCGCCGCCTTCGCCTCCTCGACGGCCGCCGCGACGATCCCGTCGAGCTCCTCGTCGCTGAGCTGCTTCGGCAGGTACGCGTCGAGGAGGACGCCCTCCGCCCGCTCCCGCTCGGCGGACTCGGTGCGGCCGCCCTGGGCGAAGGCGTCCGCGGCCTCGCGGCGCTTCTTCGCCTCCTTGGCGATCACCTTCAGCACCTCGTCGTCGGAAAGTTCGCGCTTGGACTTGCCCGCGACCTCCTCCATGGTGATCGCGGTGATGGTCAGCCGCAGGGTCGAGGAACGCAGTTCGTCGCGCCCCCTGATCGCGGCGTCGAGGTCGGCCTTGAGCTTCTCCTTGAGCGTGGTCATGGGGTCAAGTGTGGCAGGTGCCCCACCCCACCCGCCCGCACATTTCCGCCCGTCGGGTCTGCGACGATGGTGCGATGCGCGCACGGTACGGGATCCCCCTGAAGATCACGGCAGGCCTCACGGCGACGGCTGCGGCCGGACTCGTCTACGCGGCCGGCTTCGAGGCCCGCTCCTTCCGGCTCCGCCGCGTGACCGTGCCCGTCCTCCCGCGCGGCATGCGCGACCTGCGGGTCCTTCAGGTCTCCGACATCCACATGGTCAGCGGCCAGGGCAAGAAGCGGGCCTGGCTCCAGTCGCTCGCCGGCCTCCGCCCGGACTTCGTCGTCAACACCGGCGACAACCTCTCCGACCCCGACGCCGTGCCGGAGGTCCTGGACGCGCTCGGCCCGCTGATGGAGTTCCCGGGCGTGTACGTCTTCGGCTCCAACGACTACTACGGACCCCGGCTGCGCAACCCCGCCCGGTACCTGAGGGAGAAGGCCCAGGGCCGTCACGGCCTCAACGGCAACAAGCCCGTCGTCGGCGCCGTCCACAACCCGTGGGAGGGCATGCGGGACGCCTTCGACGCGGCCGGCTGGGTGAACCTCACCAACACGCGCGGCACGCTCAAACTGCCCGAGGCCCAGCTGGCCTTCACCGGCCTCGACGACCCGCACATCAAGCGCGACCGGTACGAGCGCGTGGCCGGCGGCCCCGACACCGCGGCCGACTTCACGATGGGCGTCGTCCACGCCCCGTACCTGCGCTCCCTCGACGCCTTCACGGCGGACGGCTACGAGCTGATCCTCGCCGGACACACCCACGGCGGACAGCTGTGCATCCCCTTCTACGGGGCGCTCGTCACCAACTGCGACCTGGACACCGACCGGGTGAAGGGGCTGTCGACCCACACGGTCGGCGACCGGAACTCCTACCTGCACGTCTCGGCCGGCTGCGGCACGAACCGGTTCACCCCGGTCCGCTTCGCCTGCCCGCCGGAGGTCACCCTGCTCACGCTGACGGCCCGCGCCTGACCACCTACGGTGGGGGAATGCTCACGCCTCACTCCGCCGACTCCTCGTCCGTGCCGGCCTCCGCCGTCATACCCCCCGCCCTGCGCCGCCCCTACGCAGCGGCGTTCCGGGGCCTGATCGCGCTGTGCGCGGCGACGGGCCTCGTCATCGAGTGCGTCCACGGGAACGTGTTCGTCGTCCTGAGCTTCTTCACGATCTGGTCGAACATCCTGGTCGCCGTGGTGTTCGGCTGGGGTGCCCTCCGCGCCTGGAACCGCCGCCCGCCACTCCCCGCCCTGTGGACCGGCGGCGCCCTGCTCTGCATCACGGTCGTCGGCCTCGTCTTCCACCTGGTCCTCGACAACGAGGCGAGCGAGTTCAACCAGGCCGCCGAGATCGCCCGCCTGACCGGCGCGAAGGCCGTCGCCAACCAGCTCCTGCACACGGTCACCCCGATCGGCGCGGTGCTCGACTTCCTCCTCCTCACCCTCCCCGGCGCCCTCCGCTGGCGCCACGCCGCCCAGTGGCTCGCGGCCCCCGGCCTCTACTTCGCCTTCGCCCTGGTCCGCGGCGAGCTGATCTCCCCGGACGCCCCGACCCGCTACACGTACCCGTTCCTCGACGTCACCGCCCACGGCTACGACGGCGTCCTCACCAACGCCGTCGTGCTGGGCGCGGGCTTCTACGTCCTGGGCCTGGCGATCGTCGCTCTCGATCGTGTCCGACCTGCGGTGCGGCTCTCCGAAAACCGGATTTCTCCTCAGAGCGCGCGTGGGCTAAAGTAAGCGATGTCGCCGCGACGTGAAGAACAGAGCAGCGACATCGGGGTGTAGCGCAGCTTGGCAGCGCGCTTCGTTCGGGACGAAGAGGTCGTGGGTTCAAATCCCGCCACCCCGACAGCCGTAAGACCAGGTCAGGGGCCTGATCCGCGAAAGCGGGTCAGGCCCCTGAGTGGTTTCCGGAGGGCGGTGGTCACGAGGCGAGGATCCGGCTCTTCTGAGTCGCGAACTCCTCCTCGGTCAGTACGCCTTGTTCCTTCAGCTGTCCGAGTTCCTTGAGCTGCTCGAGCTTGTTGCTCATGTCGTCGACCGGTGCGGCGGGCGCCGGCGCCGGGGGTGCCGGTGCACGCTGTTCGGGTGCCGGTTCCTGCTGGGCCCAGCGTCCCGCCTGGCGCCGTGAGACCCGGTTGGAGACCGCGGTCGCCGTCCCGGCCACCACGGCGGTGCGTGCCACCCCTCGAAGAAGTCCTGGCATGTCGGTCCTCCTTGTTTCTGCCGAGTGAGTCCGCCCGCTCGGACATCGGGGGCGTCAGGCAGCGGGCCTGTCACCCTCTGCCGCCTCCGCGGCTTCGAGCGAGGCCAGGAGGGCTTGTACGGGGATGCGTCCGCCCGCGACGAGTTGTGCACCGCCGCGCCGCAGGGCTCGCGCGAGGGGCGCGGCCCAAAGGTTCTCGTACACCAGGATTCCGGCCGCGTTGCCGGGTTCCAGCGCCATCCCTGCCTCGTCGAGGTCGCTCTGGCCCAGAAGCCCGGACGAAGCACCCTCGAACACGGACAGGTCGAGCCGGCCGTCACCGTCCAGATCCGCCAGCTCCAGAGCGACGACACTCCCGTCGTCGTCCTTCCGTACGAACAGGAGGTCGAGAACGCGGATGACGCCGCGGTCCACCAGGTCGAGCAACAGGGGGAAGCCCTCACCCGTCATGCGGTTACCCGGGAACTCGATGACCAGGAAGTCGACCGGTCCCATGTCTTCGATTACGTCGCTCATGGCCACTCCGTACACGCCGCTCGCAGGACTTGGCCGCGCCCGGCCTCATCCCGCCGTATCCCGCCGGGCATGGTCGGACGGAGCTCTCCATCCATTGCAGCATTCGCCAGAACGCTTCGCATGTGCACGAAAGCACGAGAGAGGGGCGTCGGCCGGCTCGTGGGGTCGGCCGACGTCGCTCCGTACGGCACCCGCTAGATGATCGGCGGGCGGCCCAGCCGGGTCATGCGGCCCACCGTGGACCAGCGCATGGGGCGGCGCGGGCCGCAGGGGCGGCGGACGCCCTCCGCGAAGCCGCCGAACCAGGCCGCGAGGCCCGGCAGGGAGCGGGTCCGGGCCAGGGTCAGGAGGGTCCAGACGCCGAGGTAGACGGGGACCAGCAGGACGGGCAGGTTGCGCTTGGCCAGCCAGACGCGGTTGCGGGCGGTCATCCGGTAGTAGACGGCGTGCCGGGCCGGGCTGGTCTTGGGGTGCTGGAGCAGGAGTTCCGGCGCGTAGAGGACCTTCCAGTCCGCGTCGAGGGCCCGCCAGGCGAGGTCGGTCTCCTCGTGGGTGAAGAAGAAGTCCTCCGGCCAGCCGCCGATCCGGTCGAGCATCGGCATCGAAAGACCGTGGCCGCCACCGAGGAACGTCGTGACCTCGCCGCCGAGCAGCGGGTCCTTCGCCCCGAGGCGGGGGACGTGCCGGCGCTGCGTCTCGCCGGTCTCGTCGGCGATGCGGAACGAGACGATCCCGAGTGCGGGGTCGGCCTCGTACAGGTCGGCGAGGCGGCGGAGGACGTCCGTGTCGACGAGCAGGCCGTCGTCGTCGAGGTCCACCACCACGTCGACGTCACCGAACGCGCGCAGCGTCTCGATGGCGACGTTCCGGCCGCCCGACACTCCCCTGTTCTCGGGGAGTTCGACACCGGTGACGCCCTCGGGGAGCTCCGGGAGCGATCCCGCGCCGTTGCCGACGACGACGATCCGGGCGGCCGGCTCGTCCTGCCGCGCCACGGCGTCGAGCAGGGCCCGCAGCTCGTCGGGGCGCGAGCCCATCGTCAGTACCGCCACACCCGTACGCGGTCGTGTCACGACCCACTCCGTCCCACGCTCACCGACAACACTCGCCCCGGACGCACTCCGGGCCGTGATGCTAACGGTCGGGAGACACCTTCCGTTCACCCGCATCACGGATGTCGTCCACCCCGGGGAGGCGTCAGAGCGTGCGGTCGTCGCGGTGGCGGCCCAGCGCGCGGCCGAAGCGCTCGGAGACGGACGGCATGATGCTCTCCCCCTCCGCCGGCCGGTCCAGACCGAAGACGTAGCCGGGGAAGTCCAGCTCCTTCTGTGTCTCCCAGATCTCGCCGTGGTCGTTCGACGGGAGGATCCGCGCCGGGTTCCCGACCGCGACCCAGCCGATCGGGACCGTGGCGTCGGCGGGGAGCACGGTCCGCAGGTGCACGACGCCGTTGATACGGACCTCCGAACGCGCCCCGATCCTCGCCCCGTTGAACACCCGGCTGCCGGTGGCGAGGAACACCTCGTCCTCCACCGCACAGCCGGTGAGGTAGGAGGTGGGTCCGACCAGGACGTGCCGTCCCAGGGTCAGGGGGTCGCGGCGGGTGCCGCGCAGGACCGCGTTCTCCATGACGATGCAGCCCTCGCCGAGCTCGACCGGACCACCCTCGGCGGTCAGTACGGCTCCGAAGAGGATCCGGCAGCCCGCGCCGACGCGTACGTCACCGGAGAGTGTCGCCGTCGGGGCGACGTACGCGGTGGGGTGGACGGTCGGAGCGTGGCCTTCGTGTTCGATCAGCATCCCGCCATCATGCCCAGGAGGGGGCGGGGAGTGGTGGGAGGCGGTCCG
This sequence comes from Streptomyces sp. NBC_00094, assembly GCF_026343125.1. NCBI lineage: Bacteria > Bacillati > Actinomycetota > Actinomycetes > Kitasatosporales > Streptomycetaceae > Streptomyces > Streptomyces sp. NBC_00094. Next base: position 3,786,229 of record NZ_JAPEMB010000001.1, read on the forward strand.
GAGGGGACGCGCGGCGAAGAGTGTCTTCGTGCGGCTCTACGCTGGTTCCCTTCCGTCAAGTTGATCGATCGTCGAAAGGGTGGTCTCCAGGTGCTGGTCGCGGACCGATATCGGCTTCATGTGTGTATCGGCCGGGGCGGCATGGGCGAGGTGTGGCAGGCCACCGACGAGGTCCTGGGCCGGCCCGTGGCCGTGAAGCTGATGCTGGGCCACGGTTCCGACCCGTCCGCGGCCGACCGCTTCCGGCTGGAGGCGCAGACCGCCGCGCGGCTGAGCCACCCGCACGTGGTGGGCGTCTTCGACTTCGGTACGTGGGACGGAAAGCTGTTCCTCGTCATGGAGTTGGTCGAGGGCGACAGCCTCGCGGGCAGCCCGGCCGATCCGATGGTCCTGCCGGCCGAGCGGGTGGCCGTGGTCGCCGCCCACGCCGCCGCCGGGCTCGCGGCCGCCCACCGGCAGGGTGTCGTGCACCGCGACATCAAGCCGGGGAACCTGCTGGTCGACGCCGAGGGCACGGTGAAGCTGGCCGACTTCGGTATCGCGCGGTTCGTCGACGACCCTTCCGGTGCGCTCACGACGACGGGCCAGATCGTCGGTACGGGGCTGTACCTCGCGCCCGAGCGGGCCCTCGGCCAGTCCGCCTCGTCGGCCTCCGACGTGTACTCGCTGGGGTGTGTGCTCTACCAACTCCTCACCGGAAACCCGCCGTTCCGCGCGGACACGGCCACGGCCCTGCTGTACCAGCACATCGACACCGCGCCGGTGCCGCCCGGCCGGCTGGGCGTGATGCTGCCGCCCGCCTTCGAGACGTACCTGCTGAGCCTGCTGGCCAAGCAGCCGGAGCAGCGGCCCTCGGCGCAGGCGATCGCGGACTGGTTCTCCTCCGGCGCCTGGCGCGGCTACCCCCAGCCGCCCCAGCAGAACCACCCGAATCAGCAGAGCCACCAGAACCAGCAGATTCAGCAGGGTCACCGGCCCCAGCAGGCGCAGCAGATGCAGCAGGGTCACCGGCCTCAGCAGCCCCATCAGCTCCAGCAGCCTCAGCCGGCCCATCAGCCCCAGCGTCACGCCCCGCACCAGCCTGCGCCCGCGCCCGTCTCCCGGCGGCGTGAGCGTCCGGCCGCCGCCTCCACCGGCGGCGGTCTCGCCGAGTTGTCGCGGCGCCGTCCCCGTAAGACGGCGGCCGTCGCCGGGGCCATCGCCTTCGTCGTCTTCCTGGTCATCGGCATGGCCTTGCTCTCCTGAGCCGGGGCGGGCGGGCCGTGCGGCGGCCTCGGAGGCTCAGTACAGTCTCGGCGGCATCACATGCGGCTCCCCGTCCGCCGTCGCGAGCAGCAGGCAGCGCGGTACGCCGGGCCCCGGGGTCGCCCGTACGGACACGGCCGTCGGCGGGTCGGTCGGCAGCTCGACCGGGACCGTGACCGGCCGGTCGTCCTTCGTCGTGGCGTACCCCGTCTCCTTGCCGTCGACGAGAACCTCGACCACAGGGGTGTGACCGGTCTGGACGGTCACGGAGATCGAGTGCCCGAGATGGTCGATGTGGAAGTGGTGGCGTCGCCTCATGGGTCACCTCCGTACCTCCAGAGTAGGTACGGAGTGCCGCTCCCGCCGTCTCCCGGCTCCGAAGTGCGGTCGTAGTGCCCCGGTGTTCAGATGGACTCGAACGCCGATCAGCGCTGCGCGGAACGGAGCACCTGGCACATGAGCGACACTCTGCCCTCCTTCGACGACACCACCGACTTCGACAACGCGGACCGGGGCTTCATCGGCGCCCTCGTCCCCGGCTCGGTCACGGCCGCCGACGGCCGCACGATCTGGGACGGGGACGTCTACGACTTCCTGAAGGCGGACTGCCCCGACACCGCGCACCCCAGCCTCTGGCGCCAGGCCCAGCTCTGCGCCCGTCAGGGCCTGTACGAGGTCACCGGGGGCATCTACCAGGTGCGGGGCCTCGACCTGTCGAACATGACGATCGTCGAGGGCGAGCGCGGGATCATCGTCATCGACCCGCTGATCTCCACCGAGACCGCCGCCGCCGCGCTCGCGCTCTACAAGGAGCACCGCGGCGAGCGGCCC